>JBEKIO010000016.1:0-57407 GCA_050011715.1 Nitrososphaerales archaeon
CCACGGTGAGGATGCTATGCTGCCTGATATCGAAGACAAGCGGCGAGGCAAGGATAAGGGGCCTCGAAGTAGGCAATGATGAGGACTCTCTGAAGATAAGGAAACTCATCGGATTCGTTCCTGACAATGTGGGCCTCTACGATGGTCTCAGCGCCTACGACAACCTGGACTTCTACGGGAAGCTCTACGACTGCACAGAGCAGCAGCGGAAGGAGAACATCCAACGCTTCCTCACGATGCTTGGACTCTGGGAGAAGAGAGATGTAGAAGCAGGGACCTTCTCAAAAGGGATGAAGCAGAAGCTTGCGATTGCACGGTCCCTCATCCATGACCCTCAGATACTCTTCATGGACGAGCCCACGGTGAACCTGGACCCCGAATCGTCGAAGACGGTCAGGGATTTCATCCTCGAGCTCAAGAAGGAGAAGAGGACGATCTTCCTGAACACGCACAACCTCGACGAGGCTCAGAGGATCTGCGACAGGATTGCGATACTGAACACCAGACTTATGGCGATTGGCACCCCGGCTGAGCTCGAGCGGTCGGTGAGCGGCAGAAAGACCGTGATTCAGCTGGAGCAAGTGAGCGATGCGGTTCTTGCTGCTCTCAGGAAGCTACCCATCGGGAACCTGGTCGTCGACGGCAGCAAACTGACAATCGACGTGAAGGACCCCGAGAAAGAGAATGCCGCCATAGTAGACGCGATAGTCCGAGCGGGCGGCCACCTTCAATCCGTCACCATTGTCGGCTCGACACTGGAGGACGCCTATCTGAAACTCGTGAGGGAAGCCAAATGAGGCTCTCCAAATCGTGGATCATCGCGTCCAAGGACTTCAAGACGTTCAGGAAGAAGAGGACCATAATCTACTCGTTGGTGGTCGTCCCTCTGATCATCGCCGTCCTCATCCCGGCCGTTATAGAATACGCGGGCCACAAGAATGGCGGGACTGGCATCCCGGCGGCTGATCTACTGATACTTCTTCCCGCCTTCGCCTTCTACTACGTCATCCTCGCGGCGTATCTCCCAACTCCCATCGCCTCCTACACCATAGTGGGCGAGAAGGTGGAGAAGAGCCTGGAGCCGCTGCTGGCGACGCCCACGACGGACAGCGAAATCCTGCTTGGAAAGGGGATCGCGGCCTTCCTCCCACCCATTGGAGCCGTCCTGGGAGGGTCGGCGGTCTTCATGACTCTCATGGACCTTGCGACCCAGAGCAAGTTGGGTTACTACTACTTTCCCAACTGGGGCACTGGTATCGAGCTCTTCCTTTTGGCCCCGCTCGCGGCCCTACTGAGCGTTCAGGTGAACGTCATCGTTTCGTCTAGATTGAGCGACGTCAGGACCAGCCAACAACTCGGGGCCCTTACGATTCTGCCCTTCGCTGGGCTTTATGTGGCGGGCGAGCTCAAAATAGTTGATCTCGGCTCAACGTCAAACCTCCTCATCATCGCAGTCGCCCTTCTCGTGGTGGACGTGCTCCTCTTCTTTGTCTCGAGAGCCACCTTCCGCAGGGAGGAGATCTTGACAAAATGGAAGTAGCATGAATAGCCCGAATCAGGCTTATTCTCACCGACAGAGTCCATTCTGAGCTATTTGAACCTAGCCCGGCTACGCTATCACACGTTAATGCTAGTTTGTCGCAGTTCCGGAGACTGAAGTCAGGCCCCAACGAACCGTCACCAAATGTATGGTGTTTAATTACGGGAAACTAGTGTTGGAAGTCGATGGCTCAGACGCAGGTCGAGAAAGAACTGAAGCTGATTCGCCAGAGGCTTGAGTCAATCGAAGAGGCTCTCGCAGAGGAGATGACAGATGACGACAGGCGGGCCTTCACAGACGCCCTGAAGGAACACAAGTCAGGGAAGACCGTGCCCTTCAATGGCAGAAAGCATTGAAGGTCTTCCTTTCTCATCGGGCCCAGAAGTACCTCAACGGCGCGTCCGCGGACATTAAGGAGAGGCTGCAGTCCAAGATTTCAGAGCTGTTGACGAGTCCCTACCCACCTGGGTGCAAGAGGCTGAAGGGAACTCCCAACGCCTACAGGATACGGACGGGTGACTACCGGATTCTCTACGCCATTGTAAAGCGTGACGAAATAGTTGTGTTCAAGATTGGCCCGAGGGAATCGGTCTATGAGTGATACTCCCAACAAAAGGACCAATGTTCCTGTGGATTGCGTGTCCTAATAGCCTCTGATGCGGGCATACATGGAGACAGTGTCGAGGCAACTCCATCCAGCCCCCGTGTGGCCTACCGTTTGGCCCAAGTCATTCACTGCAACACCGTTGTAGAATGCTCCGCACTTGAAAAGGTAGTATGAAGCGGAGACCTGAGCGTTCCAATTCCCGTTTACAAGACCGCCATTGGCGCATTCGATGCTCGTACAACCTACATATCTCCCACCTGCCTTCAAGACGGGGGCGAAGAGAAACAGGCCCAGACAGACCAAGACTGCGACGACAACGAAGTAGGCCCTCCGCTTCTTCACGCTCATTGAGCAGAGATCAAGATTCTCTTAGGTCTTGTCGTCTCCCGCTCCAGGGCGTCTAAATGAATCACATGAAGATAAGATATCCCTGAATCGTGCTCTCTTTGCCAATCAGGGCTTGATTCGAGGCATTTCAGTAGCCCGGCTAGGATTCGAACCTAGGTCGAAGGCTCCAGAGGCCCCCATCCTTGACCACTAGACGACCGGGCTGCTATGCGTTTGGTCGGCGCCTCTGCTGAAGATAAAAGGATTCCAGGTTTCACGAGGGTTCTAATGCGTCTCCTGTGCGTCGGCCTCCGTCGTTGTCGTAGATGCGTCTTGTGTGCATGACGAAAGAGAATTAACCATAAGCAACGAAGGCCGACTCGATGATGCCTTGGCCCCCGAGATTGACTCAAGATCCTGTTTGCGGAGCGAATTTAGATGAGAAGACCGCGACGCTCAGGATGGAATATGCTGGAAGGACATTCTATTTCTGTTCTGCCAAGCACATGGAGACATTCATGGCGAACCCTTCGGCATGTGTCAAGAAGCAGATTTAGCGGCCTTCGCCGCCCTGATTAACTGCATCCATCGGTTCCCTTCGAGGTTGATGTCAATCCCCGCCGCCTCTGCGGGTGTAGCGCGCGCTCTCAGAGTCAGCGTCCTGTCTCCGCGCGAGACGAGGCTGACAACGGATGACTCCATGCCGATCGTCCCTGACCCTGTAAACACGAACTGTGGGGCCTTTTCATTCATGAAAACGTACCGCGCAAGAGAGACTATCTCCTTGAAGGTGGAGTAGAACCCCGACCCCACGTGGGGAAGCTGGGGCCCAGCCATCGCGTTCCTGACCCGCTTGGAGAGGTTTGTCGGCCCCGGGATCAGAAGTAGGTTCTCTTCCATTTCTTGTCTCCGGTTAGCCCGAATAGAGGAGGGTAAGAACCCCCGCTAAATGTGGTCAAAGATGTCGTGGAGCTTCTCGATGTGTATTATCTTGGGGTCGCTCACCCTCGTAGTGTGGGCGAGCATGAAGCCGAGAGCCGCCGACCTTAGGAAGCGAAGGTCGTACATCGTGTCGCCGACCGCTATCGTCCGCTTGCTTGGGATGCCTATCCTCGCCAAGAACTTCAGGTAGGCCAAGTCCTTCCTTGTCGGGTCGACCCTCCCCACTCCTTCCGAGAGGACCCTGCCGTCCTTGTCGAAACTGAGCCCGTTGGCCAACCAGTAATCGATGCCTAACTCCTTCGCGACCTTCTCAGCCAGAATGTCAATCCCCGAGGTGACCAGGGCGGTCTTGATCCCCCGTCTCTTGAGTTCGTTGATGGTGGGCTGGGCCTCGGCTCGTATCTTGTATCCTGACAAGATCTTATGAATCTCGCTCTTGGTCACGCCCCTCGGCCACGAGGCGATATCCCTCCTCATGAATTCCTTGTAGTCGATCTTCCCCTCGGTGTACAGCTTGAGCGAAGCCTCTCCCACTTGCGTCGTTCCAAAGGCCCGATGAAGGGCGACCCAGCTACTCTCGTGTTCGAGGACAGTGCCGTCCATGTCAAGGGCTGCGAGGAGAATTTTCTGTGACCCTGGCATCGATGATTGGCGAATCGGCGAGGGAGATTTAACATTGACCCCGAGTCAATCGACGGTTGAAAATGTCCTTTCTTTTGGCTCGTCATTGGCACCGCAGGTGGTGGCTTCAGGAGTCGCAGTGGCACTTGCGCCATTAGGCAATCATTCAGAATCCCAGGCTCTCAGATTCGCTCTTTACGAGGAATACCAATCAACTCCATCGACTGGGCAAGAACCCTGCTGGCAGCGTCCACGAGGGCGAGCCTAGCGTCTCTAAGCGTTGCGTCCTCCTCTCTGTTAACCTGGACGCTCTCGTAGAAGTCGTTGAACGCCACTGCGAGTTCGTGGGCAAACCGGGCCATCTCCTTCGGCGACAGATACTCACCCGCAGTCGCTGCCGAAATGTCCATCATAGAGAGCTTCTTGATTAGCCTGGTCTCCTGTGGTCTCGTTAGCTTCGCGGCGCTCCCGACATTCATCACAGGTCGCCCCGTCGTCTTCTCGAGTATCCTCCTGGCCCTGGCATATGTGTAGAGCAGGTAGGGACCCGTGTCGCCCTGGAAGCGAAGCGAGTCCTCGACGTCGAAGACGATCAGCTTGTCCGGGTCCTGTTTCAGAAGCTCATACCTCAGCGCCGCGACGGAAATCGCCTCGGCGACGTCGTCAATCCAATCCTGCGCGTCCTTGGGGTTCCGCTTTCGAGTCTCTTCCCTGGCCTTCTCTTTCAGAGCGGCGAGCACCGTGTCCACGTTGACGTAGAGCCCTCTGCGTCCCGACATGTGGGCGAATTCCGCACCGATCTCGAACCCGAGCTGGGACGCCGTCCGCTTGGAGAGCGCCACCACTTCGTACCCTCTATGAAGGTACCTTAACGAGGCACCCTTCTCGAGCTTCTCGAGGACCTTGCCTACAATCCTCTGTAGGTAGCTCTGCCTCGTGTCAATAACTGATATGGCGACGTCAGCCCCCCCAAACCTGGCGCCAGACTTGCTTCCACCGAGCGTGGTGGAGTAGAGCTTACCCCCTCCCGGCTGCGCATCCAAGTACAGCTCATAGCCGAAGGGGTCATCGATCAGGCCGATCTTCCACGCCGCGTACGGGATGTCCTTCGCCACATAGACCACTGTCCCGTCGGAGCGGAGGACGACCTTCTGCTCACCAGTCTCCGGGTCCGGGATGACCCAGCACCCCTTGTTCTCCCCTTGGGTCTCGAGCTTCACCAACCCCTCCTTCTTCATCGTCTCGAAGATGCCCTCCCACATGCCCGAGCGGACCAGTTGGGACTCCCAGTTGAGGAGGTCGTACCGGGCCCCGAGTCTCCAGCAGGTCACAAGCTGGTCGGCAAGTATCTTCCTGACGATCCCTGCCGCATACTCGGCGAGCTCTCCCTCGCCCTTCTCGACCTGCTTCAGGACGAGCGACTGTTTCTCCTTGAGCCCGGGGTCCTTCGTGTACTCCTGATTGACCTTCGTGTAGACGCTATCACCGCAGTATACGTCGAACTTAACCCCTGCCGGCGGCGTGTCAGGGATTCCCAGGAACCTGAACCCGACGATCACGTCCGCCACCTGGGCCCCAGAGTCGTCGATGTAGTTCAGCGCCTGGACTTCGTTGCCCAAGTACCTCATCACGCGGGCAAGCGAATCGCCGAGAACTAGATTCCTCGCGTGCCCCACGTGAAGTGCCTTGTTGGGGTTGACGTTTGTGTGTTCGATCGCGAAGGTCTTTCCCGTCTTCTCCCTCGAGCCGAAGTCGTTCTCTGAAAGAATGGCCGTTATCGAATCGAGGAAGAACCTAGGATAGTTGATGGAGAAGTTGAGGTAGCCTCCCCGGTGAGGAGCGACGGAACCCACGTACCTGGAGTCCTTCAGAAGCTCCGCGACCTTCGTGGCCAGTCTTACGGCCACGTCGGCGGGCCTCTCCGACCGCTCCTTGGCCAGCCGCATCGGAACGGCGCTCGACAGGTCGCCGTAGGAGGGGTTTGGCGGCAGAGCGACCTCGACTTCGACTTCATCGTAGCCAAGTGACTTGCAGGCCTCCTCGATGACCCGCTCGACCTCGCCCTCGAACTCCAGGAACTTCAAGCGTGGCCCGACCTCGGGCAGATACGATAAAAGCTCTCGGTGTGCCAACTCTTCTTAACTCGGTCGCCGTGGGGTTCCTCGGGCCCGTAGCCTAGCACGGATCAGGGCGTCAGCCTCCGAAGCTGAAGACCGAGGGTTCGAATCCCTCCGGGCCCGCCTCCACGACCACCTCTGACCCGGGCCCGAAATTCGGTCAAGGACAGTTGACAAATCCCTCCGGGCCCGCCTCCACGACCACCTCTGATCCGAGCCCGAAATTGGGTCAAGAACAGTTGACGTGTCCCTCCGGGCCCGCTCGAGATAAGCTCAGAGTGGCCTCTGTTTGACTGTATTAGCTAGATTCTAGTCTTTTGCGCTACTTGGTCAGATCGCTGCGACCACCGCTACCACATCGAAGCTCAGCATGGCAGCGCGCGCTCTCGAGGGTCGGCCTCATCGCTTTGAGGGTCTATTGCCGGGCTTGACTAGTCCCAGCTTTCGCAGGAACCTCTGGTAGTCTGCAGGGCTCATCATGAACCTCGGGAGGTCCAGGTGCTCCATGACCTTCGCACGAGGCACCCGCAGCCGCCTCGCCTCCTCCAGCATGGCCTTGTAGGATTCTACCAGGGCTGGACTGTCCCCGGGTCCTTCCTGCGGGGGTCTCGATGTCTTCACTTCCTCTGAAGTCCGTCTGACCAAGTTCAGGCAGACAAGGACCCCGAGGTAGATCGATGCGGGGTCACTACTCTTGAGGTACGGCACGCTGACCAGAAGGTGACCGTCCTCTTCGCTAGGAACCAATCGCATGAAGGAATTGTGGACGAACTCTACCTTTAGTTGACCCAGGGCTTCGCCTGCCCGCTCCCCCAGAAGGGCCCTTACGGCGGGGAGCTTCTCGAATCCCCTGAAATAGTCGGTGAAGGGGAACAGGGGGACCGAAGCCCTGCGGTTTATCCGGACTTGAAGCACGGCTCTGTGTGCAGACCTTCGTCCGCGCCCGATTTCCATCTCCTTCAGGAACCTCGCGAAGACCTTCGGGGGAGCCGGTCCCATCTTGAGGTGCTCCACAATCTCGTCGCGAGGCATCCCTATCCTCTCCGCCTCCCGCACGGTGTGCTTGTAGGCGGGGACCTCGATTGGGCTCGCGTAGTACAGGGACCGGTTTCCCATGAACTTCTGGTGTTCTCCCTCAAAGTACTCTCTGTCCTCCTGCCACTGCTTGATGTGGAACAGCTCGTGGACGATGTCGAGGTACAGCGTCCTAAGGTCGCTGTGCCTGAGATGGTACGTCCCGATGATGATGCTTCCGTCCTCGTCCCTTATCCCCATGTACATGAACCTAGGAGAGATGAACTCCACCTTCAGGTTCTCCAGCACTGCGTCGGTCTCCTCTCCGAAGACGCTCCTGACCGCCTGAACTTTCTCGAAACCCTTGAAGTAGTCCTTGAAGGGTAGGCGTTCGAGAGGAGGGGTCTTCCTGTTGATCTCGATGGGAAGTCCCCGTTCGCCTTTTGCCAAACTCCCGCGCGCGCTCGAATGGATGATAAAGCCGTTATGCGAACTCGGGTGGATGGCGCGCGCAGTGCACACCCCCGGATTCGAACCCACATGGGTGCAGCCCCAGGCCGGGCTATCTAGCTCCAGCATACTCAGCTCGAATCCTCGAGTTCACCGCATGCGGAGCGGACCTCTCCGGGCCCGTCTACCCGGCGCGTTCCTTGTGATGGTTCTTCTTCGTCATAATTCCTTTCTTCACTTCTTGCCCTGCGGCTATTCCTTTACCACACTTTGCGCACACAACCATTGAAATCACCTTGAATAGTGAGGACTAGATGTACGAAGTCCACCTATCAGGGAAATCAATAAACAGAAAGGTGACGCAAGGATCCTAGCTCTTCGATCTATTCTTCGCCCGCTGGGCGGACTTACGGAGCCGGTTTAGCTCGGCAATCTTTTCCTTGTATTCCCTTTTCTTCTTCTTGTTTCCTTGTGCGCGCGCTTGGTCGTACAGCTTCCTCAGTTTCTCTTCTTCTGACGCGTAGTCGGACAACTTCGGGAATGAAGTCGTAGCGCCATAGTTATGTCTTTCAGATTTGGGTCGCAGAACTACCCGCTGAAATAGTCCTCCTTGTCGTACAGCGCATTTGCCACGATTAGGATGCCTTGCGGAAACGCCGCCTGTCATCGCGATTCTGAAGCATGCTCGGGTCAGAGAATTCGTGGAATCCGCTATATATCCAGATGGACCTGAACCACGCGGTCGATCTGCTTTCCTTCCTTGGTCATCTTGAACTCTATCAAGAATACGGCTTTACGCACCTGAACGGAGTGGCGAGGAGTCATGCGTTCGGTCTGTCCTCTGTATGTCACCTTGATCCCTGGCATGCATTCGATCTTTGACCTTATGGCTGCCAAGCACAGGCCGTAGATGGTTCCTCTCGAAAAGCCCAGCCTTTGGTCGATAAATTCGAGGTAACCCTCTGAAGTTAGATGCCCCCCTCTTGCAGCAGAGCGGTAACTCATGTACTCCACACTCGATTTCGATGCTAATCAGTTCAGCTTTCCTCTTCTCGTTTCATTTACCGATTAGGCCTTGCATGGTCCGACGTCATCGTCCCATTCCCAACCACATTACCATGCTATATATGCTGCCGACTCTTCGCGCCTCCGTAATGCCCCAAACGAAGGCAATGGTATGCATCGAGAACGTCGTCGCTACCGCCTCAATAGACCAAAGGGTCGACCTCAACCTGATAGCCAAGACCTTTGTTGAAGCAGAGTATCATCCCGACGTATTCCCTGGACTGGTCTTCAAACTGAAGAACCCAAAGACGACTACCCTGATCTTCAGTTCCGGGAAGATGGTCTGTACGGGTGCAAAATCGGAGGAGCAATCAAGAAAGGCAGTGCAGGAGGTTGTCAGGAGGTTGAAGAAAGGGGGCATCCCCATCAAGAACGAGGCGAAGATAGTGATACAGAACATGGTGGCATCAGTGAACCTTGGGGGGAAGATTCGCCTAGAGGAAGCGGCTAGACTGTTACCAAAATCGATGTACGAGCCAGAGCAGTTCCCCGGCCTGATCCACCGGATGGCAGACCCAAAGACAGTGATACTTGTCTTCACCTCTGGGAAGCTCGTGTGCACCGGAGCGAAGAGGGAGGGCGACGTCTACAGGGCAGTGAACAACCTGCATGTGATGCTCGAAGAAAAAGGGCTCATGACTTACTGACCCTCCACGCGGCCATGAGTCTCAGAAGGAATCAATTTCCGGGACTCGTTCAGGTTGGCTGGTTATGTGCTCGAGCATTCGGATTTTCTAGTCGATCGACGCGATTATCTTGCAGTTTGACTTGTCCATGACGTTGATTTGCTGGGGGTGCTTCATGAAGGTCACCTTGCCCAAACAAGCTATCAGCTCCAGGCCCTTCTTGCTGTCCAAGTCTTCGGAACTGCCTGAGGCAACCATGTCCCTGAATGTGCCTCTGGTCTTCGGTATGCCGACGGCCTTGATGTATTTGGCTACCGTTTGGTTGTTGTAGAATTCGGACCTAGTATCCTGTTCTTCTTTCTCATTTGTCATGCTATCTTCCGTCGGATGGCGGCACACTATAAAGGGGTGCATTCCCCATTACCCCAAACAAAAGAGGGCAGACGGAGTAATCCTCCGTCCCTTACGGTGGACGAGTTCTAACTCGTACCCTGAGAAGCCGTGCCTACTATAGTGGCGTTGGCGAATCTTGGGCCTACTTGAGTGATCTTGATTCGCGCCTTCTCTCCTTGCTTTCCGCCGGTGACAAAGATGACGAAGCCGTCGATTTTGGCCACTCCGTCGCCCCTCCTGCTCGATTCGGTAATGGTGACGTCGTACTCCTTGCCAACTTCTACTGGCTTGGGTCCCTCCGACCTGGAACCCCCACCATAACCAGAGCGCCCGTAACCGCCTCCGCGTCCGTAACTCGTTCTTTCATCTCCTAGTGCTTAGACGACACTGACCTTCCGAGAAATCAGATACTATAAAAGAAGTGACTTGGCATCTCGACTCGCAAGAAAAGACAGATGCGGAGTAGATGTCTCGCCCCTTGTGCGACATGGAGGGGGTAAGTGAGAACCAACAACGTAGGCCTAGGCGCTTGGCAATAGTCTTCAATTGAAAGGGAAAAACGGACACCCGGGGTTTATATATCAGATGAACCACTTCTCATTCTGAGGCCTAAAGGCCTCAGATTTGTGATGCAAAGTGTCCAACAACGCGAGTCTTTCGAGGCTGCTGAAATCAGAGAGGATTCTAGACAGGTGCCCCAAATGCGGAAAGAGGCTAATTGTGACTGACAGCCCCAGAGGGGAACTCTTTTGCGGTAGTTGCGGCTTCGTAATGAAAGAAAAGGTCGTGGAATCGGGTCCGGAATGGAGGTCTTTCTCCAGCGAAGAAAAGGATAACAAAAGCAGGACCGGAAGCCCCACCTCGATAGCGATGCATGACATGGGCCTTGCCACAGTAATAGGAGGCCTGAACAAGGATGCATCAGGGAGGTCGTTGTCTGGTTCCATGAAATCCACAGTCGATAGACTGAGGACGTGGGACCGAAGAAGTCAGGTACACGAGTCAGCGGACAGGAACCTAAGGCAGGCGTTCAGCGAGCTGCGAAGGTTCTCGGACAAACTCGCTGTATCGGAGGCAGTCACGGAGAAGGCCGCCTACTTCTACAGAAAGGCACTCGAGAGGGGTCTTGTGAGAGGAAGGTCCATCACATCCATCATTGCAGCATCGTTCTACGCCGCCTGCAGGGACATGGAAGTTCCAAGAACTTTGAAGGACGTGGCAGCAGTGAGCAATGTCAAGAAGAAGGACCTTGCGAGGTCCTACAGGCTCTTGGTCAAGGAGATGGACATCAAGATGCCCGTGGCAGACCCATCGAAGTGCGTAACCAAGATAGCGTCTAGGGCAGGACTGTCCGAGAAGACACAGAGAAGGGCACGGGAGATACTGGCCAGGGCCAAGCAGATGAGGATAACGGCTGGCAAAGACCCAATGGGATTTGCAGCTTCGGCGCTATACGTTGCCAGCACCTTGGAAGGCGAAACCAAGACACAGAAGGACGTTGCTGAAGCTGCTGGGGTGACCGAAGTAACCATAAGAAACAGGTACAAGGGTCTCAGGTCAGCTCTCGGCATCTGAGTTCCAGCTTCGAACTATGCGAGTCTGGAAGCTGCTTTGGTCGGGATGCTGAAGACCGGTGCCCAGATCCCAAAGGCTATGGGTTGTACGGGGACAGACTGTGCCAATCAAGCTAGGGATTCGGTGGTGTAACCGAGCAATTGAGATGAACCCGAAATAGGCTCTCCAAGTATTCTGGGCTGGAATCCACTTTCCGGACCCGTTTGGGGGCGAGACATTAGCGCGCGCCGAGCGTAGCGCGCGTTGCTCAGAGATGGGTAAGGAGGGCTCAAGTTCTTATCATTGGGTGATTGGTGGCCCTTGCGATTGACCAAAGCCCAAAAGGCCCTTGACGAAATGCTGGGATGGAATGGCAACAGCGAAATCGACCTTTGCCCTTACGTCCGTGAACTCTTCACGAGTATGCTTGGTTATCCAAAAGACCACATTCATCTCATCGAGAAGGGAAGCCAGGGCAAGTTACCCGATTTGTCTCTCGTCTCGGCCGATGTGAGCCCGAGAAGCAATACCTACTGGGTCGTCGGCGAAGTCAAGAAAGAAAGGGGAGCATTCCGTTCTCGCGACTATCGCAAAGAGCAGTGGGAGAAGCAGCTCAAGAATTACGTCAGTGCAGATACCGCCTACACCCTCTTCATAGACCCAACCACCATTGTGGTTCTTCGGCCAGATGGTTCCGAAGTCGAGGTGGTCGAACTGGACAAACATCCGGTAGCAGAGCTTCTTTCACCAATGGCGGAGGACAGTCTAGCACCGCTGCGTTACGAGAACTCTGTAGAGGACCATCGAGCCCATCGAGTTCCCCGGCATCCCTGAAGAGCACGTGCACACTTGGGCCATGACTGCGTCTTAGATCATCGAGTTCTCTTCAGTGTAGTATGACACGCTTAATGAAGCGGATCAAGTGGAACGAAGCATCTGGCCTCATCACGACGCGCGCGCGCGCAGGACGCTCGCCTGCTCACAAGAATACAATAGATTTCATCGTCTGAGGAAGTGAGATCAGCCGTACACTCCACTCGGAGGCGGGGTCTCCTTCGTCATCGCGGCTATCAACGAGGTTGAGTAGCCCGCCTTCTCTGCGAGCGCCCTCGCTATGTCAGCCGTACCCACGAGACCCACCATATCTCCCTTCTGGTCTACGACCGGCAGCCTCCTCAGTTTGTTGGTGGTCATCAGCTTGAGCGCATCCTCAATGCTGGTGTCTGGAGGTGCGACTACGATCCGAGGCGTCATCACGGACTTGACCTTCGTCGTCTTGGGTGATTTCCCATTTCCCACGACCCTCCAGGTGACGTCCCGCTCCGTGATTATCCCGACTATCTTCCCTTTCGACTTCACGAAGACGCAGGAAGAGTCATGCTTCTCCATCGCCTTGGCCGCCTGCATGATGGTGGCATCGGCGGGAATCGTGAGGGGGTTTGGGCTCATTATCTCCTTTACCTTGAGGTCCAGCTTCTTGAGGGTACTTGCCTCGTTGTCGCCAGAAGTAGCTCCTCCTTCGTCGTCGTCATCGTCAGAAGTCATGGTTGGTGGGCTTCGGGCCTCTTCATTATAAGGTCGCCCTCGCTCAAACCCTGGAGTTTCCGGCCAGAAGCTCCTCTTCCTTCCTTCCTTCCTTCCAACAAAGGGCAGCTGGTGGAGGGTTGCTCGATTCCGTCGGAGCCTTGCGGAGCAACAGAGCGCAGATCATACGGGCACCGTTGTGCTTTTATGGACGCCCCAAGGAGCGAAATCGAGAAATTTGGTCTCCGAAAAGATACTTCGCTTCCAAAACAAGGGAAAGGACCCGGCCCAGGTGGCCCAGCAAATCGAGCAGCAGCTCCAGGCAGAGGGCTACAAGACCCAGTCCAAGGTCGCGCCGCTCGGCAACATCATCCAGGCGCAAAAGGCCGGCATAATGCGCGACATCATCGCCGCGGACAGGTGCTTCACCCTGGTGGTGAGCGGACAGCCCAATGACTTCACGGTCCACATAGGAATCGGGAAGTGGGTCCAGAACATCGCCGTCGCAGCCGTAGAGACGCTGTTCTTGTCCTTCCTCTTCCTCGCTGTGGACGTCCCAGAGATGTTCTGGACGACACACGTAGAAGGAAAGCTAGCCAAAGAGATCCAATCCATCGTGGGCTGAACTTAGCCCACCGCCCTCCTTTTTATCAGGCCCAAGAAAGAACGGCCAGAGACTCGCTTCTTAGCGTGCTGGTCCGTTGGGGCGCTTGCTTGAACTGATAAGGTCTCGCGTAAATATCTCGCCTTGTGGAACTCGCTGACCCACTGGAAATGAGAAACGAGGCTTTCGTATTCGTGACGGTCGTTCTGGTCGTCGTCAGCGCCCTGGCAGGGTATTGCGCTGGAAACTCGCTGAACCAGGGCACGACCATAACCAACACGGCCTTCGTGCCCGCCTCGTGTTCCACCTCGGTCAGTGCCTCGAATGCCCCGGGGATGATTCGAGTCTACAAGATGAACCCCGGGTCTTTGGGAGTCATCTGCGTCGACTATCAATTCGCGAGCGCCGGGAACTTCTCGTTCGATTTGGGCGGCCCCATTTGTGTGAGTATGGTCGTGTCAGACGGACTGTCTGCAGTGTACTCTTGCGACCTTGAACTCACTCCTTCGATATCATCGTTTGACCACGTCGAAGGACAGAATGTCACGGTCGCGTACCTGATTCAGTCAGACAAGAACGCCACAGGAGTATACTGGTTCGGGGGCTACTGCGACCCTCTCATGATTCCAATCGCCGTAGGACTAGTCCCCACCTCCGTAGCCTTCCCCGGGTTCCCGATTCCTTGCATCATTGACCTAAACAGCCCGAGCGGGGCGACCGTGGCAGGCGTCACCGGAATGAATGTCTCTCTGGTCCCCTACGCGTGAACATTCCAGTCCGCCCACGGCGAAAACAAGTCAACAGAACCCTCCCGGAGAACGTTTTAAATAGAAGTAATATCGCGATATATCTTGTCAGGCATGTTTCGCCAATCGTGGGGACACGCAAGGGGATGGATGCACCGGGGAGACGCAAAGGTCCTGGTTCTTGACGAGTTGCGGAAGAAGCCCATGCACGGCTACGAGATCGCCAAGGGCATCTCTGAGACCTTCGGGGGCATCTACGAGCCGAGCCCCGGGATGATCTACCCGACGCTGCAGTACCTCGAGGACGTAGGATACGTGACGGCGTCGCAGAAGAACGAAAAGAAGGTGTATTCGATCACGAAGAGCGGAAGGGCCTTCCTAAAGGAGAGCGAGGTCACGATCAAGAGAATACACAGGTTCTTCGAGCGGGCCAACGGAAAGATGGAAGCGGTGCGAAGCGGGATGGAGCTCAGGAAGAACATGATGATGCGCCTTCCGGAAATGACGCCGGAGCAGGCGAAGAAGGTCGCGACCATCCTGAAGGACGCGAAGTCCAAGATAGAAAGAATCGAGTGAATAAGACGGCATGATGACAACCTCAAGTCCAACGGCTCTGGCCGGCAAGTCTTCGGCCAAGAGCATCATCGCCGTTGAGAAGCTCACCAAGACCTTCGGGCAGCAGAGGGCCGTCGACGACGTGACCTTCGATGTCAAGGAGGGAGAGATCTTCGGATTCCTCGGGCCCAACGGTGCTGGGAAGAGCACGACCATCAACATGCTCACGACCTTGATTCCCATTACGTCTGGAAGGGCGGAAGTGTGCGGCTTCGACGTCAACAGGCACCCGAACGAAGTGAGGAGGAACGTGGGGGTCGTGCCTCAGGACTACACGGCCGACGAGGACATGACCGGCTACCAGAACATACTTCTCTGCGCTGACCTTTACGGCATCCCTCGGAGCAATTCGAAGGACCACGCCATCGAACTGCTTTCGCTTGTCGAGCTTCAGGACGCCAAGGACAGGAAGGTCAGCACCTACTCCGGAGGGATGCGCAGGAGACTGGAGCTGGCGTGCGGTCTGATCAACTATCCGAAGCTCCTTTTTCTTGACGAGCCGACGCTGGGCCTGGACGTGCAGACGCGCGCCGCCGTATGGAAGTACATCCGTACGCTGAAGGAGCAGTACGGCATGACTCTCTTCGTGACCACTCATTATCTTGAGGAAGCCGACTCTCTCTGCGACCGCATAGCTATCATCGACCACGGGCACATAATCAAGACAGGAACCCCTCAGCAGCTGAAGGACGGCGTCGGAGGCGACGTGATCGTTGTGGGCGTCAGCGAGGGGCAGCCCGACATCTCGGCAGACATCGCCAAGATCGGTCTGGTGAAGGACGTCAAGAAGACTGACAATGACTACCGGATAAAGACGGAGAAGGGGGAGGAGGCCTCGCCTCTGATAATGGGTCTGATTGCGTCGAAGGGGCTCCACGTCACGAGGATATCCCTGACGCGCCCGACCCTTGACGAAGCCTATCTGGAGCTGACGGGGCGCACCCTGAGGGAGGAGGAGACGAACAAGTGGTCGATGAGGAGCCAGCGAAGGACGATGCGGACGGCGCGGTCATAGAGCGAGTGAGCGAGCGAGAGTGAACTAGAGTTTGACCAAAGAAGGAGAATCGGTGGTCGGGAAGCCCGCGACCACGGCCCAGGCCCTTGCACCGCAGGTAACTATGACGCCCAAACAGGTGTGGGCTGCCGCGGCAGCCCCGAAGTCGAACAACAGTCCGATTCACGGCCTCTTTGCGCTGACCAACAGGGACCTCAGGAAGTGGTACACCAACCCGTACCAGCTGATAATATCCCTGATACAACCCATCATATGGATGGGTCTCTTCGGGAAGGCGCTGAACTTTAGCTCGTTCATCACCAGCAGCCTGGGGCCCAATGCGACGCCAGCCGAGGTGAACGCCCTAATGACGCAGTTCTTCGGGACCGCAAGCTACTTCTCGTACCTGGTGTGCGGCATGCTGATCTTCGTAGTCGTCTTCACCTCAGCCTTCAGCGGCATGTCCGTAGTGTGGGACAGGAGGTTCGGTTTCATGAACAAGGTCCTGACCACTCCCGTGAGCAGGGGAACGATAGTGATGAGCAAGATCCTGCAGAGCGTGGCCAGGTCTCTCATCCAGGCCGTCGTCGTCCTTGCCATAGGGATTGCGCTCGGAATGGAGACCGGCAACTTCAACCTGCTTGGAATCGCCGGTACATTCGTCATAGTCTTCCTTGTCGCGATGGGCCTCTCCGGGCTCTTCGTGATGCTCTCGCTCAGGTCGAGCGACTGGCAGACGCAGATGGCCATCATCAACCTGCTGAACCTGCCGTTGCTCTTCGCCAGCAACGCTCTCTTTCCGACCCGGATAATGCCCGACTGGCTCCAAGACGTGGTGAAGGTCAACCCCGTCAGCTACGCCATCGACGGCATCAGGCAGATGCTGATAGGCGCAGTCGGGTCTTATTCGCTTTGGATGGACTTCTCCGTGGTCTTCGGATTCGCGGCTTTCTTCTCGATAGTCGGGATAGTCATGTCGTGGCGACTGCTGAAGAAGTAGCCGTTCCCCACCAAGTCTCTTGTGAACCTGCGCGGATTCGTATCGATGGAGAAAGGGGACTGCGAATCCCAGGATTGACGAACTAATCGAGTCGAGCCCGACGCTCGCTCTCCGCGGTCACGTCGACGAGCGGAGGGTAGGCTATCTTCACTTGCCATCTGCGCCGGCGGGTGCGTGCCATCATAATTCGGTTACGTCCGGTACCGTGGATGGTGGCTGGGTGGACGTCCCAAAAGCCCGTTCCCGTCCGTAGTCAGACGGATGGGTCGTCCAAGCCTGGGGTCGTAAAAGTTGAAGAAACATCCCAAACGATTAACTGCACACGCGTGGCGACCATGGTGAAGAGCTTGGTGACTGAAGCCGCGGTCCTGTGCGGAGGCCGGGGCGAGCGACTGAGGCCTCTGACGGACTACTTCCAGAAGGTGATGGTCCCCATCGGCCACAAGAAGCTCCCCCTCCTCGCGTACGTCATCGGCCTCCTCAAGCACCACGGGGTGACGAGGATCGCCCTGCTCACGGGCTACCGCTCTGAGGACATCAGACACTACTTCGGGAACGGGGCGGGATACGGGGTGGAGCTCAGGTACTCGGAGGACGCGAAGGGCCAGAAGGGGAGCCTCAACGCTGTCGTGAACGCCATGAAGAAGGGGGCGATCTCGAAGCGCGGCGAGATTCTCGTCTACTACGGAGACGTCCTG
This sequence comes from Nitrososphaerales archaeon, assembly GCA_050011715.1. Taxonomy (GTDB): domain Archaea; phylum Thermoproteota; class Nitrososphaeria; order Nitrososphaerales; family Gagatemarchaeaceae; genus UBA183. The sequence continues at coordinate 17,438 of JBEKIO010000016.1, forward strand.
ACCGACCTGGACATCACGGGCCTGCTGGCCAGGCACAGGGTCAAGGAGGCGGACGCGACTATCGTCCTCTCGAAGGGCTACACCCTCCCTGTCGGGACAGCGACGGTCGGGCGAGGAGGGTTCATGGCCTCATTCCATGAGAAGCCGAGCCTGGACCTTAGCGTGACGACGGGCTCCATGGTGCTGGGGTCAGCAGCGACGGCGTTGGCGCGGAGGCTCGCGAGCCGAGAGAACACTGACCTAATGACGCACCTTCTGCCCGCCCTGCTCGACAGGGGTCTGAAGGTGGCCACGTACTACACGGAAGGGGCGTGGTACGACGTCGGGACCGTGTCAAATTTCGAGAAGCTGGACCGAGAAATCGACAGACACCCTATGAGCTTCCTCGTCCGACCCTAGGCGATGCCAAGCTGCGGTGGGGGAACTGGCACCTATCAGGAGGATTGCATCCGCTTCTCCGCTGCGAGAGACTGCCAGTGAATCCGGTCAGGACGGAAGACAAGCTGTAGAGAAATCGCTCGAGTCCGCCTCAGGCCCCTCGTCTTCTCTGTCCAGCCTGGGTCGAGGCATCCTTGTCGAAGAAGACTTACCAGACCTTGGATTCGTCTTCGGCTTCGCGGGTCCGTCCGACCCGTAAGGGTATCCGTATTCGATGATCCAAATGAGGCCCCCGAACCTGTGCTCTCCGATCTCGCACCGACCACCTGACGAACCCTGCCCGATCCTTACAAAGACCAGCCCTTTGTCCATCCCCTTCGTTGAGAGGTTGCTCAATATGTGGCGCCAGCACCCACGGAGAACGTTCGGGTTGGGGTCGAGGGCCCTCGCTTCGGGCGGACGGATCTCAGAAGGAAACCTTGACCGCTTCTTGGGATAGACCGTCTCCGCGAGAGCGGCCCACTCTTTCCGTGAAGACCCGCCTGAAGTCGAAGCTCTCTGGATCCCATTCTCGCCCCCTCTCGGTGAGGAACTCGATGTACTTGATGGCCCTCTTCCTGGCACGCAGTCTTCGCTTCCTCTTTGCCGAGGCTAACAAGGGCATCCCGCTTTTCGGTGGTCGCTTCTTAACGTGTCGCCCGCCCAAGGGTGTGCCGTGATAGAGAACGCAAGCGCCGGACAGGAACCACCCGTAAAGCCGCGGAAGAGGTCACAGGACCTGAGGAACGAGATCAGGCGCCTCCTCAGGCTGAGGCTCTGCTACGACGAGGTGATGCTACAGCTCCGGCTTCCCAGGAGCACGTTCTACAGGCACCTCGAAGCAATCAGGCTCGAAGACAGGGAGTGGCTGCCGCAGGACGCTAAGATAGACTTCACCTCTCACTTCCGGAGGTGCCTGGAGGGCCTGGATGACCAAGCGCGAGTCCTGATGGCTGCACAGGAACAGGCCACGAAGCTGCGGGACAAGATTAGCGCGTCGAAGGCAATCTGCGATATCGAAATGGCCACCGTTGATCTCCGCACATGCGGTCCGACAGCCATCCGGATGAGCGAGAGCTTCAGGGACAAGACTGTCAAAGTCAGTGGAATCACGAAGATGCTGAGTAGCCAGCTTCAGGCAGACGGCTCCCAGAAGTCTCCTTGAGAAGCCCCCTGAGGGCGTTGCCTCCTGAGGCCTAGGTACTCCTTTCTTCGTGTGTGAATAAGGCCCGGACCACGGGCAGACAAGAATGATGCTGACCCACCGTGAAACCCCAGCCGACCAATGCCGTCCGATCTCCGTGCAGGCACCTCCACAGACGAGTGGATGAGGGTCGGTGGGCTCGGCGAGGCTGCCCATGGAGCTCCACTTGATCGACCCGGGCCTTGGGGGGTAATTTCCAAGGTGTCCCAGTTAGTCTCAGCTTCTCCTACGACCCCACCTTCGGCTCCCCCTCTCCCCGTCGACGATGAATAGGGATCCTGTCGCTTCACTTCTCTGACTCTACAGGATTCCGCAGGGTGCCGATCTGGTCGATCCTCGCCTCGACCAGATCGCCGTCCTTCAGGAACCTCTGGTCCGTAAAGGCCGCCACTCCCTGAGGCGTTCCTGTCGAGATCAAGTCTCCAGCCCTGAGCGTTATTCCCGCGGATATGTACTCGATGAGCGAAGCCACGCTGAACACCATCTCGCCTGTGTTCGAGCTCTGCCTCAGTTCTCCGTTCACGGAGAGCGAGATCCCCAGGTTCTGCGGGTCTGGGATTTCGTCCGTGGTCACGAGCCACGGTCCGAGGGGGAAGGAGCCATCCAGGCTCTTCCCGAGGACCCAGTTCTGCCCCAGGCGATTCAGCACCCTCGGCCAACCTTCGGGGAACTGAATGTCCCTGAAGCTTACGTCGTTAGAAACGCAGTACCCGGCGACGTGGCTGATCGCCCTTTCCTTTGGGATGTGCTTGCCCCCCTTTCCGATCACCACGGCGAGCTCCACCTCCCAGTCGACCTTCTTCGAGATCTTCGGAATCAGTATCGCCTCGTCGGGGGCGACTATCGCGTTTCTGAACTTGGTGAACAGATAGGGTTTCTCGGCGACCCTGCCGTCAGCCTCTTTGACGTGAGACCTGTAGTTCTCTGCGACGCAGAAGATCTTCTCGGGGAAGAGAACGGGGCTGAGCAGGCGGACGGATCTCAGCGGAACTGCCGCCGTCGATCTCACCAGTGCCCTCCGGTGCTTCTTCAGGGAATCGAGCGACCCCTTCGACAGGATCTGGTCCAGACTCGACTCTCCCACGTCATGAACGAAGTTGCCTTCGACGATTCCGGCCCTCGTCTTCCCCTTCCATTCATATTGGGCCAGTTTCATTCGAAGAGTCCTCTCCCACTAGCAAGGGAACTCGCAAGGGCAGAGGAGGCGAGTCCCACTAACCGGCACCGCGGAGTGGCTTGACAATCAGCTCTATTCCCTGCACACCCCGTTCCCCCTTCCCGTACTCGGCCAGCCTCAGGTTCTTGCGCCTTATCTTCCCCGAGATGGTCTTGACCGGCTCCAGCGAAGTCACGAACTCGATCCTCCTTGGGTGCTTGTAGGGGCCCGTCTCCTTCGCCACGAAGGCGGCGAGCTCGTCCGCAAGTTCCTGCGTCGGGGCGTATCCCTGCCTCAGCACGACGTAGGCCTTGACGACGGCTCCTCTGACCGGATCCGGAGCCGGAACCACGGCCGCCTCAGCCACGGAGGGGTGCTTTACGAGCGCGCTTTCGACCTCGAATGGGCCGATCCTGTAGCCAGAGCTCTTTATCACATCGTCGGCCCTTCCCACGAACCAGAAGTAGCCGTCGGGGTCCTTGCTGGCCTTGTCCCCGGTGTAGTACCAGCCGTTGCGGAACATTTCGCTGGTCCGTTGCGGGTCCTTAGCGTACTCCTTGAAGAGGGCGAAGGGCCTCGGAGAGGCGCGGATCGCCACGTACCCCTCCTCCCCTGGAGGCAGCACCCTCCCTTCTTCGTCGACAACCTCCACGTCGTAGAGCGGGCTGGGCACCCCCATCGACCCCTGCCTTATCTCGACCCCCGGGAAGTTGCCCACGGCCAGCACAGTTTCGGTCTGGCCGTATCCGTCCCTGATTGAGAGGCCCGTCGCCCGCCTGAACCTCTCCATCACTTCGGGGTTGAGGGGCTCTCCGGCGCTGCAGGCGCTTCTCAGGCTCGACAGGTCGTACTTCGAGAGGTCCTCCAGCACGAACATCCGCCAGATCGTGGGAGGGGCGCACATGGTTTCGACCCCGAACTCAGAAATCTTCTGCAGGTGTTTCGCAGGGTCGAACCCTCCCCGGTACCCGTAAGCCATGGTCGGGGCGCCCATGTTCCAGGGCGCGAAGATGCTGCTCCAGGCGTGCTTCGCCCATCCTGGCGAGCTGATGTTCCAGTGGAGCTTCCCCTTCTCGATGCCGAGCCAGAGGGCCGTCGCCATGTGGCCCAGCGGGTAGCCCGCGTGCGTGTGCACGACCATCTTGGGAAGGCCCTCGGTCCCTGAAGTGAAGTAAACGAAGGCCGGATCGTCCGACCGCGTTGCCGTCCTCTCTGTCTCCTCGGACTCTGCCGACGCCTCCGCAAGGTCCGTCCAGCCCTGCGGTACAGGCTCGGGGCTCGTTCCAGTCGGCGCCAGAAACCAGAGTCTGCCGTGGTTCCTCTCGAAGACGTCCCCGAACTTCTTCGCGTTGCCGGCGTCCGTGACCACTCCCTTCACCTCGGCCGCAGAGATCCTGTACTCAAGGTCCTTGGAGGTCAGTGTTGGCGCCGACGGCACAATCACGACCCCTTTCTTTATCAGCGCGACCACCGCCAGCCAGAGCATCGGCGTGTTGGGGAGCATCAGCATGACCGCGTCCCCCTTCTTGAGACCTCGCCTTGCAAAGAGGTTGGCAATCCGGCTGGTCTCCTTCGAGATTTCCGAGAACGAGTACTTCCTGACATCCCCTTCGTCATTGGCGAAGACCAGCGCGGTCCCACTGCCCTTCTCGCCTCCCAACCTGTCTATGACGTCGAATCCCCAGTTGAACGACTCCGGAACTTTCACGGAGAACTCCTTGAGGTAGGAAGGCACTGAATTGTAGTCCCGAACGCGCATTAATTGGTCGCGCCAGGAATACTCGATTTAAGCCGTGTCCCTAAGGCGTTTAGTTTAGCGGCAGCCGAGGCTTCCTGCCGGGGATTCTCCGCAAAGAGTGGCTGAAGCCACGATGAGCGGTCGCCTTCTGACCTCTGGGATTCACCACAGGCTTTAAGCCTCCCAAACGTCGGCTTCGTCTGTGGTCAGGATTGCCTGATTACCTGCCCCTCGTAACTGCCGTTGTATCCTTCGCCTTTTTCCTCTCGGTGGCCCTCCAGTACCTGCACCGGGGGAAGACTCACCAGCTGCTCTGGTCCGTGGCGCTACTCTTCTATTCTGCGTCTGCCTGCATGGAGTTCCTGATGAACGGCGACGTGCTAGGCGCCAGCCCACTCCTTTTCAGAGCATACTATGTCCTTGCCGCCCCCTTGGTGGGCCTCCTAGGCGCCGGGGTGGTGTGGCTCCTGGCAAGGAGGACCTTCGCCAGGCTCTTCCTAGGGTTCGTTGTGGTGTTCTCTCTCGCCTTAGCGGCGACGGGATTCTCCGCGTCCATCGATGCGCAGCTCCTGGCCAGCAGTTTCAGCGGGCCGCTGGCAAATGGATTCATGGCGGCTTCTACCGCCCTCCCAATGTCGGTAAGGATCTTTGCCATAGTCTTGAACGCCGTCGGGGGCCTTGCCCTGATCGGAGGAGCCCTCCTCAGCTTCGTATGGGACAGGAGCAGGAATTACAACCTATTCATCGCCATCGGCGGCATTCTTCCAATGCTGGGAGGCTCTCTGCTGGGGTTCCTCAACTATCCCGACGCCTTCTTTGAGTTCGAGTTGGGCGGGACGGTGTTCCTCTTCCTTGGGTTCATGTTGAGCTCTAGGTACATAGCCGGGCGGGATAGGGCAAAGGGTGGACATTCGAACCGATAGTCCGACGCGCGGCGCGCGCATGGTCTACGGAGAGGATCGCTGCGGCCCCGCCGACGATTGCTTCCAAACCAACTTGGAAGCCCAGGTCGTCCGAGTCGACATTGACTCCAAGTTGACAGGCCACTTGCGCTACGGATAATAACAACGACGATTTCGAAGCAGAGCGAATGAAGTTTCTCTTCGTGACAGACGAAAGCCTGTCGGCGGACCTCGCGTGGCAGCTCAAAAAAGAGGGCCACGAGATCAAGATGTACTGCCACAGCCAGGGAGAAAAGGACGTCGGCCTCGGCTTCTTCGAAAAGGTCGACGAGTGGGAACCGCTCAAGGATTGGGCCGATGTAATAGTCTTCGACGACATCGGGTTCGGGTCGAAGGCCGAGCAGCTTCGTGCCGAGGGAAAGCTCGTCTTCGGGGGATCCACCTATACCGACAGGCTCGAACTGGACAGGGAATTCGGACAGTCCGAGCTCAACCTGGCCGGGGTCGACACACTGCCGAGCTGGAACTTCACGTCGTTCGACGCCGCGATTGACATGGTGAAGAACAACCCCGACAGGTACGTCCTGAAGCCGAGCGGAAAGGCCCAGAACGAGAAGGAACTGCTGTTCAGTGGGCAGGATGCGGACGGAAAGGATGTCGTCCAAGTCCTCGAACACTACAAGGCCAACTGGTCGAAGAAGATCAAGGAGTTCCTGATTCAGAAGTACGCTGAGGGCGTCGAGATAGCCGTTGGGGCGTTCTTCAACGGCAAGGACTTCGTCCTTCCCATCTGCGTCAATTTCGAGCACAAGAGGCTCTTCCCCAATGAGCTCGGGCCGAGCACGGGCGAGATGGGCACCTCGATCTACTGGACCAAGGCCAGTCCCGTCTTCGAAAGAACTCTTCTCAAGACGAAGGAGAAGCTCGCCGCCAGCAAGTACGTCGGGTACATCGACATCAACTGCATCGCCAACAGCAAGGGCATCTGGCCCCTGGAATGGACCTCGAGACTCGGCTACCCGACCATCAGCATCCAGATGGAAGGGATCACCAGCGAATGGGGGACCTTCCTCTACGAGCTCGCCCAGGGAAAGGACACTCAACTGAAGGCCAAGAAGGGCTACCAGGTCGGAGTCGTGGTGACAATCCCACCCTGGCCCTTTCAGGATGACAAGGCGTTCAAGAAGTACTCAGAGGGTGCGACCATTCTCTTCAGGCGCCAGTCTCTGAATGGGATCCACATCGGCGAAGTGAAACTGGAGGAAGGGGACTGGCACGTCGCGGGCAATTCGGGGTACGCGCTCGTGGTCACCGGTTCAGGTGCGACAATGGCGGACGCCATCGAAGAGGCGTACCAGAATGTCAGGAACGTGATGATACCCAATATGTTCTACAGGAACGACATCGGGCACCGCTGGACCCACGACAGCGACATGCTGCTCAGCTGGGGATACATCTAGGCTTACGCGTCGCCCCCGGAGCGGTGCCATTCCGAGACCGGCCGAAGCCATGACTACCGCCTGACTCGTCCTGACAGTCCTGTTCACGAGTTCAGTCTTTGTAGTGAATCAATGGAGAGTGCAGCTCGAAAGTCTTTTGAAGCGTCGAGAGGTGCCTTGTCGTTCGATGGCCACCAGTGCGTACAGGTCGTTCCATCTTCCCGAGTCGACGACGCACTACATGCCCGAGAAGGACTTCCACACCGAGCATGTGAGGATCGAGTTGTCGCTCGACTTTTCCAAAAAGAGGATTGCGGGGTCATGCACACTTGCGATCGTCCCGATCAGGCGGGGGATCAACAGAATCGTTCTCGATGCCTGCAGCATGGAGATCCACGAAGTCAGCGTAGACGGGTCGAAGTGTGACTTCGAGTACGACCAAGAGAAACTGACGATCAACCCAGCAGCGCCCCTTTCGGGGAGTCACGCCGTGAAGATAGCCTACTCCAGCACGCCCTCCGAGGGCATCTACTTCATAGAGCCCGACAGGGAACACCCAGAGAAGGAGGTCCAGGCCTGGACACACTCGGAGGCGGAGTTTGCCAGGTACTGGTTCCCCTGCTACGACCACCCGAACGACAAGTTCACGAGCGAGGTCCTGCTCACCGTACCAAAGGGGTTCAGGGTCATCTCGAACGGGAAGCTGGTTTCTGAGCAGGAAAACGGGGACGCCGTGACCTTTCACTGGAAGGAGGAGCTGCCTCACTCCAGCTACCTCACTTCGTTCGTGGCAGGGAAGTTTAGTGAGGTGAGGCAAGAGGCTGAAGGGGTCCAGCTCCAGTACCACTTTCCCGAATCGAAGAGGGCGGACGTCCTGCGGTACTTCGGTGAGACACCAAGAATGATCAAAGTCTTCAACGAGATAACCGGAGTCAGGTACCCCTACTCCAAGTACGCTCAGACGACGGTCGAGGACTTTATCTTCGGCGGCATGGAGAACTTCAACGCCACCACGCTGACGATGCTCTACTACCCTGACGCAAACTCCGAGGAGGACTTCCAGGCCTCGTACTCCACACCCAACAGGAACCCGACCAACCTTGTCGCACACGAGCTGGCGCACCAGTGGTTCGGGGACCTCGTGACGTGCGTTGACTGGTCGCACGCCTGGCTGAACGAAGGGTTCGCCGACTACATGCAGGCGATGTACATCGAACGTACGAGGGGGGCCGATCAATTCCGATGGGATATGGGCGCGAAGGCCGACAGCTTCTTCGAAGAGGACACGAATGAATTCAGGAGGCCGACCGTAGAGAAGGACTACGTCTACGCCGACGACCTTTTCGACATGGCGATCTATCCGAAGGGCGCGTGGATGCTCCACGAGCTAAGACACGTCCTCGGAGACGGGGCGTTCTTCGAAGGCATCACTTCCTACCTGAGGGCCCACTCGTTTTCGAACGCCGACACCCACGATTTCCGAAGGTCGATGGAGGAGGCCAGCGGGCGCTCCCTCGAGGAGTTCTTCGAGCAATCGTTCTTCAAGACAGGTTTCCCAGAGTTCGAGGTTGAATACGCCTGGGACGAGGCTTCGAAGATGGCGACCCTGCGCATCAAGCAGATCCAGAAGCTGGAGATGGGTACGCCCATCTTCAAGCTACCTTGCGATATCGTGATGTACGTGGACGGGGTCAGGATGAAGAAGACGGTCATGCTGGATTCGGACGACCAGACCTTCTCCTTCGGCTTGGCATCGAAGCCCACCATCGTCGAATTCGACCCTGAGCACTGGCTGCTGAAGAAGGTCCAGTTCAGGAAGAGCGTCGAACTCCTCGTCAACCAGCTGGAGGGGAGCAAGGACGCCTCGAGTAGGGCCGAGGCAGCAAGGAACCTCGGAGAGGCAAAGGCGAGCTCGGCGGTCGGCGCGCTCGGACGGGCAGCCAAGAAGGCGCAGTTCTGGGATGTGAGCGCGAGTGCGTTTAGGGCGCTCGGCATGATAGGGACACCCGAAGCCCTTTCTGTGCTGCTGGGGGTCGGGACGCCTGCAGAGCGGAGGAGCCGGCGGGCCCTTGCCGAGGCTCTCGGCAACTTCAAGGACGAGGGCGCTAGGTCGCTTTTGGTCACCCTCCTGCAGACCGACCAGAGTCCCTACGTCAGGTGCGAGGCCGCTCTATCGCTCGCCAAGGCATGGCCCGAGGGAGCATTCCAGCACCTCGCAGAGGCCATGAAGGTCCACACCGCCAACGAGACCCTGGCGGAGGCGTGCCTCGACGCCATGGGCAAGCTGAAGGACGCAGGCATCGCAACAGCCGTCAGCGAGAACGCTGCGTACGGGAGGCCGCCCCGTGTGAGAATAGGGGCACTGAAGGCGATAAAGAACAGAGGGTGCCTTCTCGAGGGAGAGCTTCCGACGATCAAGGAGATGCTCCTGAGAGACAAGGAGTTCCGGGTCCGGGAATACATCGTCGCCCATCTGATTCCGTCGCTGGGAGACTCCAGGTTCCTAGATACACTCAGGGAGGCGTCGAGGGCCGACCGCGACCCGAGGGTCAAGCGGAAGGCGCTCGAGGCCTTCCACTCCCTCTCCGAGGTCGCGGAGGCCTCGAAGACAGTCGTGAGACTCGGACACGAAGTGGAGCAGCTGAAGGACCAGCTGAAGAGGATTCCTCAGGCTCCCCAGTCGGCTCAGTGAAGAGCCTCTACTCGATCGTCTTCCTGGGAGAGTCTCCGTGCGTCGCGGTGACCCGCGATTGTCTCGACGATAGAAGCCTCTTCATCTTGGGTCCAAGCGAATCGAAGACAGCGGCCAGGTTGTAGCCGGTCTCCGTGAAGGCACGCCTTTCCTTGGGCGTGTACACCTCGACCGAGACCTCGTAGCGTGCGTGGGCTTTCGAAGCCTTCTTCGACTTCACGACCGCCCTGATCTCCTCGATGAAGGGGAAGACCTTGCAGAGTTCCAAAGAGAGCCTCTCGAACTTCATCTTGGCCTCCGCCGCCTCGATGGGTTCTTCGGGAAGACCGACGATGTAGAATGGCGTGTCCTTGGAAGGATTTGCCGTCATGAGTAACCCAGGCGTCTATTTCGAGCGAGGTTATTATGGATTCGGAATACGCGCCACCAGGTTGGGTTCAAAGGCTCCCGAGTATCTTCTCTGAGCAGGCGGTTCTCGCCAAAGGTTCACCTTTCCTGGATTGGCTGCAGACTTGATGGCCAAGAAAGCCTTAAGCCGATTAGCTTGACGGGACAACCTAGAGACGGCGCATGGTTAGTGTAGGCAACCTCGAGTGGTTCGAACAGCTACCCTGTGGGGTGACGGTCTGCGACAAGGACTACACGATCCTGTACATGAATGACAAGGCTGCAGTTGTGAGCTCGAAGGAGGGAGGCAAGGCCCTCATCGGGAAGAACCTGATGGACTGCCATCCGCCAGAAGCCCAGAAGAAGCTCGAGAAGGTAATGGCTTCGGGCCGGCCAAACGTGTACACGACTGAGAAGAAGGGGACCAAGAAGCTGGTGTATCAGTGTCACTGGAAGAAGAGAGGACGGGTGGCTGGGCTCGTGGAGTTTTCTTTTGAACTCCCCAGCGACATGCCAAACTTTGTGAGGACCTAAGCCTTTTGGCCTGAGCAGGCAGGTCCTCCCTTCACCAAACTCTAGACGCCGAGGAGTCCGGGCAGCTCTGAAATCGACGAAATCACGTAGTCAGCCCCTTCCTCCCGGAGCCTAGCTTCATCGGAGTTCCCGGTCGGGACGGCCACAACTCTGAGCCCTGCCTGTTTCGCTGCGATTATGTCGTATCTGGAATCGCCCACATAGAAGATCCTGTCTTTCGGCATCCCTAGCATGGAGATGACCCTGACCAGCCCGTCCGGCCTCGGCTTCATCATCGCGACGTCTTCGCGACACAGCACGAACTCAAAGCAGTCCAGCAGCCCGGCGCTCCTGAGAATCTCGGAGGCCGCCCTCCTTCCGCTGTTGGTCAGAACCCCCAACCGCACGGACCTGGACTTCAGGTAGTCGAGCGTCTCGCGCGTATCAGGGAAGACGTTGGTCAAGAGACTGCTCTCCATCTCCGAGGCGTCGAGGATTGAGTAAAGCCTGGCTCGCACTTCGTCGAATTTGGCCCTGACCTTCCCCGACTCGACCTGCACCTTTGCCGAGTCGATCATCGCCTGGATCGGGGTCGTCATGCCGAGCCCCGCGGTGTCAAACCCCCTCTTCGCGAGCTCCTCGATTATCGCGACCCTCGTGCCCTGCACATCGAACTTGAAGGAAACGAGAGTGCCGTCCATGTCGAAGATGGCCGCGACTGGGGCCACGGGTTAGATCTTCTTCTTGGCGAACAATATCAGAATGGCGAGCCCGGCCAATCCGATGGCCACAATCAGGATAGCGATTGCCTGAAGTGAGATGCTGTTTGTCGAAAGAAAAGGAAGCGGGAAATCCAACCCGGGATGGAATCAGTCCTGGTTCTTATTTATCCCTTACCAGCCCTTCAATGAAGCTGCGCACAACGGCCCCTGAAAGCGTTAAGTAATTTGTGGGATTCCATCGCCGCATGAAGCCTCGTCTGACCTGCTACGGCGGAGTCGGCGAGATCGGAGGGAACAAGTTCCTACTCGAGGACAGGGACACCAAGGTGATGCTGGACTTCGGGACCGGCTTCTCGGACGGAGTCGAGTTCTTCGACGGAGGGATCCAGCCCCGAGGGGTCAACGGCGCCGGTGACCTCTTCGAATTCGGACTCCTACCGCAGATACGGGGTTTCTACTCCGAGAAGGCCCTGCAGAACACATCGTTGAAACACACCTCGCCCGAGGTCGACGCGGTGGTGCTTTCCCACTACCACTGGGACCACATGGGGAGGATCGAGCACGTCGACCCTGAGATCCCCATCTACTGCGGCGAGACCACATCGCTCATCCACGAGTCGAACAGCGAGGCGTCTTCGTCTCCCCTCGACGACCACGGCCTCAGGATGTTCAGGACAGGAGACAGGTTCACGATCGGCCCCATGGAATTCGTCCCCGTCCACGTCGATCACTCCATCCCCGGCGCATACGGATTCATCATCTACACCGGCGATGGGACGCTGGCGTACACCGGAGACTTCCGGTTCCACGGTCGCGTGGGCTCGATGACCGACGACTTCGTTCGGGCCGCCTCGGCATCGAAGCCAGACCTCCTGCTTACGGAGGGTACGCGCGTCGCCCCGGGGGAGCGGGGCGGCAATAAGAGCGAGGCGTCAGTCTCGGCGGAGACGAGAGACGTGGTGAAGGCGAGCAGGAACCTAGTCCTTTCGACCTTCAGAGGGAACGACGTGGACAGAATCAACACCTTCTACAACGCCGCGGAGGCGAGCGGCAGGCGGCTGGTCGTCTCCATGAAGACCGCTCTTCTGCTGGAGAGGCTCAGAAGCGACAAGAAGCTGAGGGTCCCCAGAGTCGGCAGGGACGTCGACGTCTACCTTAGGAGGAAGAGGAGCGGGAGGCTCGACGACGCCGACTACTTCCCATGGGAGAGGCAGTTCATCGACCATGGCGTCTCAGCGCACGAGGTCAGGGTGAAGCAGGGCAAGACCTTCCTACACCTTGAGGTCTGGAACTTCCCTGAGCTAATCGACATCAAACCTGACGCCGGGGGGACGTACATCCACGCCGCGACCGAGGCGTTCAACGAAGAGGGCGAGTGCGAGGAGTCGGTGATCCGGAACTGGATTGACCACCTGGGTTTCAGCTACCATCAGATTCACGCATCGGGGCATGCCCCCATGCGTGAAGTGGGAGGTCTCGTGGAAAGGATACGAGCCAAGCGAGTCGTTCCGATTCACACGGAGCATCCCGAGCTCTTCCAAGAACTCAAGGGGAGGAGCACGAAGCTGGAAGTCCCTACGAAGGGAAAGCCCATCCCAGTGCACTCTGCCTGAGAGCTTATTACGCCGAAGGCGTCGGAATCGCGCGTTGCAACGGCAGAACTTCGAACCGGGCCGCTGGAATCTTGAGGACACCCTCCCCCGAGGGGCCGGTCGGGGAATGCAGGAAAGACTCGAAGCAGCCAAGGAGAAGGCAGTCCGCTTCGAGAAGCTCCGCCAGCGCCTGGACAGGTTCACGGTGGCAGATGTCAGCTCGGCTCTGAAGCTGTACGAGAGCATAGTCGAGGACATTTCGAGGACATCAGCGTACTCCTACATGAGGTACTCCGCAGACACCGCAGACCAGAAGGCCAAAGCGGCGATTGACACTGCCGAAGACCTGAGAGCTGAGGTCGACAACAGGGTCCTCTTCTTCCGCCTCTGGTGGGCCGGGCTGGAAGATTCGGAGACGACGGACCTGATACCGGCCAGCACAGACTACCGCTACGTCCTGGGTCTGTGGAGGAAGCTGAAGCCTTACACACTCGAGGAGAAGGTCGAGCAGGCGGTCAACCTGAAGAACGTCACCGGGTTCTCAGGGTGGACCCACCACTACGACAAGATGGTTTCAGACTTCAGTTTCACGCTCAAAGTCAGGGGGAGGATGCTGAAGGACGCCGCGGGAAAGCCGAAGTGGATGGTCGTCGACGAGGTGGCGCGACTCTTCGCCTCACCCGACCCGGCGACCAGAGAGGCTGCGTACAAGACGCTCCTCGGCAGATACGCCGAGAGTGGGGACGTTCTAGGCGAGGTCTACCGAACCATAGTGAGGGACTGGCGGAACGAGAACGTGAAGATGAGGGGATACGCTACCGCGATCTCTCCCCGGAATCTTGAGAACGACGTCCCCGATGCCGCAGTAGAGACGCTCCTGAAGGCCTGCAGGGCGAACAGCCAGGTCTTCCAGGACTTCTTCAGGCTGAAGGCGAGGATGCTAGGGATGAAGAGGATGAGCCGGTATCACATCTACTCCCCCCTCGCGAAGAAGGAAAAGAGGGTCGCCTACCCAGACGCGGTCAGGACGGTTTTCGACGCGTTCGGGGAATTCGACGCAGGCTTCGCCAGGATGACAAAGAGGGTCTTCGACCAGGACCACGTCGACGCGAGCCCCCGCAAGGGGAAGAGGAACGGAGCCTACTGCATGAGCGTCACGCCGGAAATCGTTCCGTACCTTTTCCTCAACTACGCCGGAGCGACAAGAGACGTCTACACGATAGCCCACGAATCGGGGCACGCGGTCCACAGCCAGCTCGCGGCAGGGCATTCCATCCTCACGTTCCAACCGCCCCTGGTGCTGGCGGAGACCGCCTCGGTCTTCGGCGAGATGATCCTCTTCGACAAGTTCATGCGGGAGGAGAAGGACGCCGGGCTGAAGCGGGCTGTCCTCCTGGAGAAGATATCGTCGATGTACGCGACGATAGGGAGACAGGCCTACTTCGTCGTCTTCGAGAACCAGGCCCACAAGGCGGTCAGCGAAGGGTCCACCGTCTCCGACCTGTGCAACGTCTACTCCTCTGTCCTGAAAGAACAGTTCGGAGATGTGGTCAAGGTCCCTGAGGAGTTCAGATGGGAGTGGACCTACATCCCACACATCTATCACACCCCATTCTACTGCTACGCCTATGCCTTCGGGAACCTGCTCAGCCTTGCGCTGTACGACGCCTACCTGAAGGAGGGGAGGAGCTTCGTCCCGAAGTACCTGAGAGTCCTTTCGTACGGCGGTTCGGAGAGCCCCGGGAAGATACTGGACCAAGTTGGAATCGACATCACTTCCGCAGGATTCTGGCAGAGCGGCTTCGATGTCATCCGCAGGATGGTCGACGAGCTGCAGAAGCTGTGAACTGAAAGGCAGAAATAAGCTCTCGCTGGCGGAGGGGCGGTTGAAGCTCCAAGAGGGCAAGCAACTGGCCGAATCGGCGGTATCGAAGGCCCTGTCTGCGGGCGCATCCTACGCGGAAGCAAGGATACAGAACACGCGCAGTAGACAATTCATCATGAAGAACGGCGAATCCCAGCCCTCGTTCTTCGCGGAGGGATATGGGATTGGAATCCGTGTAATCTCGCGGGGAGCACTGGGCTTCGCGGCCACGAATGAAATGAAGCCTCGGCTCGTGACCGAACTGGCGGAGAGGGCGGTCAAGCTCGCGCGGGCTTCAGCGCCCGTCCTCAAGAGGAAGATAACATTCGATTCGTCGAAGGCTGTTCGGAAGAAATGGGCTGCGCCCGAGAAGGTCAAGATCGAGAACGCCGACGCCACCTGGCTGAGGAAGGTCCTGCTCGACATCGAGGGGAGGATTGGTGACGGCAGGGCGGGCGTCAAGCTCCCCGGCAGATTCCTTGTCCTGGACGCAGAGCTGGAGGAGAAGTACTATGTCAACAGCGACGGGGCAGAGGTCGAGGCGAGGCTGCCTCGCATCGGATTCTTCGGCTCGCTCACGGCGTCGGAAGGCGGAGCGACGGCTCAGCGCTTTCTCCAGCAAGGGGAGACAGGGGGCCTTGAAGTTGTGAAGAGAGTCAGGCTTGTTGAGAAGGTGGAAGAGGAAGCCAAGATGATGGGCAAGGTCCTCAAGACGGCGGGCAAGCCGCCGACAGACACCATCGACGTCGTACTGAGCCCCGAGCTCTCGGGCATAGCGGCCCACGAGTCGGTGGGGCACCCGCAGGAGGCTGACAGGGTCCTGGGCAGGGAAGGGGCGCAGGCGGGAGAGTCGTACCTGAAGGCCAACAGCCTGGGGAGGAAGATAGGAAGTGTCGAGGCGAACATCAGCGACGACCCGACCCTACTTCATTCGATGGGGTACACCCCTGTCGACGACGAAGGCGTGGCCGCCAAGAAGCGGAGGCTAATCAAGAACGGCGTGATCAACGAGTTCCTGCACAACAGGGCGACCGCCAGGGAGTTCGGGCTCGAGAGCAACGGGGCCTCGAGGTCGGTCTCGTTCGACAGGGAACCAATTATACGAATGTCGAACACATTCGTAGAGCCTGGCGACTACTCGACCGAGGAACTGACTAAAGAAGTGAAGCATGGCGTTTTCTTCAAGACATTCACGGAATGGAACATAGACGACAAGAGGTTCAACCAGAGGTATGTGGCGCTCGAGGCGTACCTCATAGAGAAAGGGGAGGTGAAGGGAATGGTGAAGGGGCCGGTCCTCGAAATCACCACGCCCAGGCTTTGGGGAAGCGTAAAGGCCCGGAGCAAGAACATGGATTTCGAAGCGGCAACCTGCGGCAAGGGTGACCCGCAGCAGGGGGCGCCCGTGTGGACAGGGGGCCCTGAAACGCTGCTGACCGGGATCAGGCTGGGAGCAAGGTGATAGTACTGGACCTCGAAGCGCTCAACGAAGACGCAGTCTCGACGGCCAAGAGACTGGGCGCGGAAGACGCAATCGCACTGACCGCCCGGGTCAGGGACAGGATGATAAGGTTCGCCAACAGCTCGGTCACGACCGCCAACCACGTCGAGGAGGCGGAGCTAATGGTCTATCTCACGAAGAACAAGAAGCGAGCGATCGCCTCAACTTCCAACCTTGAATCTTCGAGCGTCAAGAGGTTCGTCCGAGACCTCTTCGACTCGCTGAAAGGTCTCCCCGAATCAGAGTATGTCTCCCTCCCCGACAGGGCATCGAAGTACAGCCCGAGCACCCTCGGGTTCGACAGGAAGTTGGTCGAGGTAGGCGAGGAGCTCCCCGAGTTCGCGAAGACGGCCATCTCTGCATCTCTCGCTGCCGGAGGCAACAGGTCGGCAGGCGTGATCGATGCAGGTACAATCTGGTACGCTATCCTGACCTCCACGGGGACCAAGGGCTCCGACTCGAGAACCTCGATAACGCTCAACATCAGGTCGTTTGCGGAGAAGGACGCGAGCGGGCACGGGTTGAGTTGTTCCTCGACCCTCGCTGGGTTCAACCCGGAGGAGGCAGGGAGCAGAGCGGGCAGGGACGCGAAAAAGATGAGAGGGGCATCCGAACCACAGCCCGGGGCTTACCAGGTCCTGCTGAGTCCGACGGTAGCGGCGAACATAGTGGAGACGGTCGGGATGGCCGCCTCGGCGTTCTCGGTCGACGCCGGTACATCCTATCTCGTGGAGAAGCTAGGCAAGAAGGTCGCGGATGAATCGTTCAACCTCACTGACCACGGAACCGTGAAAGGCGGGCTTGGCGGAAGGGTCTTCGACGATGAGGGGACCCAAACGAGATCCACCCCAGTCATACAGAACGGGATACTGAAGACGTACTTCCACAACCTTACGACCGCGAAGAAGTGGAAGACGAAGAGCACAGGAAGCGCAGGATTGGTCACCCCCCACGGCTGGAACTACGAAGTCGGGGCGGGCGACTCATCGTACGAGGAGATGGTCAAGGAGATGAGGAGAGGAATCATCCTCACGAGCAATTGGTACACCCGGTTCAAGAACTACAGGACAGGCGAGTTCTCAACAGTGCCCAGGGATGGAGCGTACCTCGTAGAGAACGGGAGGGTGACGCGGCCCCTCAAGGGGATGCGGGCCGGCGACGACCTCCCGAGAATGTTCTCCTCAGTCCAGCTCCTTTCGAAGGACAGAGAGTGGATAGAATGGTGGGAGGTCGACACGCCAACTCTCTGTCCATGGATGCTGATGGATGGCGTCAAGATCACAAGGGCGTACGAGTAGGAAGTTCGCTGCCACCAGATGTGATAACTGCGGTCGCGGCGTGGGATGCTTGTCAGACAGCCTCCTGCGGACGACCCGGACACTGTGTAGGGTGCAAGGATGGAACTGATCATCAGGGGACAGCCAGCCGGGAAGACGACAGAAGAGTCCAACGGGCTCACGGTAGACGAGAACATGAAGGACCCAAAGTAGCTTGAGCAAAGGCTTCGACGTCGCGGTCATGCACGACTTCTTTGTCGATAGGCTGGTGCACACGGACAGCATTCCTAGGCTGGCCGAGTCGGTCGTCAGGAAGGCGAATCAGGGAGGGGGCGGCATCCACGGCGTCTCGCAGCAGGATGTCCGTGGGGGCAACGCGGTCAACCTGGCGCACGCGCTCGCTCGACTGGGTCTGAGGACACTGTTAATCACCCACAGCGATGGAATCCACGAGCGGATGCTCAGGGAACCATTCGAAGGCCTGGACGCGGTGGTAAGGGTCAAGCCAAAACCTCCCGGTCTCACCGTTGCGTTCGAGGGAGATGTGAACGTCATGCTGGGGCATGGAGGCGGGGCGGAGAACTTCGGGCCTGACTTGCTGGATTCGGATGACTGGAAGGCGTTGAGGGGGGCTCGGGTTATCTGCTCTGTGAACTGGGCCGCGAACAGAAGCGGGACTAGGCTCCTCGCCGACCTGCGCGGCAGGCTTGGGAGGGAGAAGGTGATTTTCTTCGACCCGGCTGACTTCAGGGACAGGCTGCAGGAATTCACCAGTCTCCTGACGGTCATCATGAAGAAGAGACTCGTTGACTGGATGAGCCTGAACGAACATGAAGCCGTCGAGGCTGCGCGAGCCCTGGGCGTGAAGACGACGGGCCTGGGAGGGACGTGCGCAGCTGTCGCCGAGAGACTTCGGGTGGGCCTCGACGTCCACACGGCGAGAGAATCATTCTCTAGCAACGGAGGCGTGGCTGTCGAGGTCCGGACCGAGGGAGCGAAGGTCCGCAGGCTGACGGGAGCCGGCGACGTTTGGAATGCCGGCTCAATCTATTGCAGGTTGAAGAGCTGTAGTGCCCCTGAGAGACTGAGATTTGCCAACGCGGCAGCTCGACTCTACCTGACCGCGGGCAGTCCTATGCCCCCGAGACTCGAAGACGTCCTCGATGCTCTTCGCTGACTACTTCTCGAGCATCCTAGAGAAGGTCCAGGAGACTGTGTTCAGGATCTCATTGAGCCTGGTCGTCTCCCTGTAGTTCGCCACCGTCAGCCTCGCGACTACGCCGTCGCTCTCCTCCACGTCGAACCGGAGCTCCATTCCCTTCCCCAGCCTTCCCTTGGAGACGAGGTCCAGGTCTGCGGTCTTCATCCCCTGCAGGATCTTGCCGAGCAGGAACGATTTGAAGGGAGGTGTCGCGGATTTCAGGGTCACGCCATCACTGGGCTCTACGGAGACGCTGTCTGGAGTCACCGACGCCCTCGCTATCACCTGGTCACCCTTGTCTCGCTTGAGCTCTCTCACCTCGGGCACCTGCCTTGCCTCTGCCATCATCTCGTTCGCGGGTCTGAAGGTGGAGGCCCTGAGAGTCGCGTCCACGTACCAGAGTGACTCCTTGAGCCTCTCTATTTCGTCCTGAAGCTCAGCTATCCTTCCTTCGAGCCAGAGCTTGAGCTCAGCAGCTTTCTTGACGTCCCTCTCGGAGGAGTCCAACAGGACACGTCTGTTCGCTGTCGCTAAAAACGTTAGTCGGGGCCGCAGATCTGGGGGCGGAGTCATCTGAAACTATTGAGAGGTTGGTCATTTGCCGTCAACCGTTGTTCCTATCGATCTAACCTTCGATCCGGAAACTCTTCGAGTTCCTGAGCCTAACCCTCTCCACTTTCACCGAGTCGACCCGGGCCCGCGGGGGGCCGTGCTTCGCCCATTCTACGATGCGCCTCACCTTCTCCTCTTCACCTTCGAGGAAGGCCTGGACGGAGCCGTCTGCCATGTTTCTGACCCAGCCCGATACCCCGCGGCTCGCAGCCAGATCGGCCATCGAGGCCCTGAAGAAGACCCCGTGCACGAGCCCAGTGATCCTCAGCATGACTGCGGTTCTGGCCAGGATTCATCCACCTCTGTGGCGAGCGATCTTCGCAGAGCCGTAGCCCCCCAGCAATGCGGATGGGGACATGATTTGTCTTTAGCAAGAGCCCGGCCAATAAATACTCTGCGGATGTCTCGAAGAAAAGTGTCCTAGACCCAGGTGGATTGGCGAGGCGGAGGTCACGCCGTGCGAGCGCCACCTCGCAGAAGCTGTCAACAATCGGTCAGCAGGGCACCCAAACCGCGGAGATAGTGCACAGTAAGGCCGTCTCCAATTGGTCTCTCCCGAAGAGATATAGAGAACCTGCTCTTCCTATAGAGTCATGGACGCGCGCAAAGTCCTCGAAATGGGGGGCGGGACACTCCTAATCTCTCTGCCCAAGGACTGGACGAAGAGGAACGGAGTGAAGAAGGGGGCAACAGTAGCCGTCGACGAACTATCAGCCAGGAAGCTGATTGTGAGACCAATCGAGGACGTTGTCGATAAGCCGAGGGAAATCGAAGTAGAGTATCCGGGCGAGGACCTGAGCGAGGTCATGAACGACATCACTGGGGCATATCTTCTCGGGTTCGACGTGATTCGAATCGTTGGTAAGAAGGTAATCTCCAGGGAAGACAGGGCCAAGCTGAAGGCCACTATGGCCCACTTGGTCGGGCTGGAGATAATGGACGAGGATTCCAAGAGGGTTGTAGTACAGTTTCTGCTTGAGTCATCGGCAATCATCCCTGAGAAGATAGTCAGGCGGATGTCCAGCATCCTCGACGGCATGCTCAGAGACATAACAGAGGGGCTGACCAAGGGTGACGCCAAACTCTTGGCGCTCGTCGCCGAGCGTGACGACGAGGTCGACCGGCTCTACTTCTTGCTGGTGCGGGCGATCAGGGCCGCGATAATGCGACCAGAGATTGCCGAGAGTTACGGGCTCTCGCCAGTCGACGTTCTGGACTACCGAGTACTCGCCAGCTTTCTTGAGAGCGTCGGAGACGCGGTGGCAGAGCTCTCGAAGAAACTGCATTATTCTCGCACTTCCAGGCAACTCTCGCGCGAACTTGCGGCGTGCGTGTCGAGGCTGAAGCAGATGAACGATCTGGCCACGCAGGCGTTCATCTCCAGGAGGGCGGGCAGGCCCCGCTCCATCAAGATGACTGTCAACAAGCTGTCCCAAGAGATGAGCCGAGACTTAGGGAGGATCGCACAGCTCCCAGTCGCCCAGGGGACCTCTGTGGCAGAGACGCTCGGCTCATTGGAGAGGGTCAGCAAGCTGTTGGTCGATGTCTCCGACCTCGCCGTGATTACGCAACCCATATCCTGACAAGATCCCGGGAGTCCCACAGGTCGAGGGAGAGTCTTTTCCGCGAGCACGATGCTCACAACCCTTAATTACGTACGGCCTTCACTTGATATATGCCGAAGTACTTCTTTGTCACGGGCGGAGTGATGTCGGGCCTCGGCAAGGGCATCACGGCATCGTCGGTAGCTAAGCTTCTAGAGCTGTCGGGTCTCGAAGCGACTTGCCTCAAGATTGACCCCTACCTTAACTTCGATGCAGGTACCATGAACCCCATCACCCACGGCGAGGTCTACGTCACTGACGATGGTGGCGAGACGGACATGGACCTGGGGACCTACGAGAGATTCCTCAACAGGGACATGTCGAAGGCCAACAATATGACGACGGGCCAGATCTACAAGAAGGTCATCGACGACGAGAGGAGGGGGAGGTTCCTCGGCAAGTCGGTCCAGATAATCCCTCACATCACAGATGAGATCAAGCGAAGGATCAGGCAGCTGGCAACCGACTCGAGGGTCGACGTGCTCTTGGTCGAGTGCGGCGGAACAGTCGGAGACATCGAGAGCCTTCCGTTCC
The DNA here is from genome assembly GCA_050011715.1 of Nitrososphaerales archaeon. Lineage (GTDB taxonomy): Archaea > Thermoproteota > Nitrososphaeria > Nitrososphaerales > Gagatemarchaeaceae > UBA183. The sequence goes on from JBEKIO010000016.1 coordinate 38,793, forward strand.
TCGAAGCGTTCAGGGAGATGCGGATGGAAGAGGGACCGTCTAAAACGCTCTTCCTTCACGTGAGCCTCGCTCCCGAACTGTCGGTGGTGGGCGAGATGAAGACCAAACCCACTCAGCACAGCGTCCAAGAGCTGCGGAGGATAGGTATCCAGCCAGACATCATAGTTGTCAGAAGCTCGAGGGCCCTTCCGAAGGAAGCCAAGGAGAAGATCTCGCTCTTTACGAGTGTGCCCGTGGAGAGCGTGATATCCAACCCGGACGTGGAATCAATCTACCAGGTCCCCACGCTTCTTGAGGAACAGGGGGTGCTCAGGCCAATCCTGCGACAGTTTGGGATCAGGAGGCGGCTGAGCATCAGCAGATGGAACGCGGTGGCAGACCGGTTCCTCGACCAGCCGAAGACGGTCAGGATCGCGATGGTCGGCAAGTACGCCAGCCTGGGTGACAGTTACGTGAGTGTAAATCAGGCGCTGATGCATGCCTGTGCAGTCAACGGGGCGAGCTCCAAGATAGATTGGATCGAATCCGAGGTGATCGAGGAAGACAGGTCTAAGCTTGGGCTTCTGGACGGCTACGATGGAGTCGTCATTCCGCAGGGGTTCGGAAGCAGGGGAGTTGAGGGCAAGATAGAGGCTGCGAACTATGCCCGCGTCTCAGGAATACCCTTCCTCGGCCTCTGCTTTGGCTTCCAACTGGCCAGCGTCTCGTTCGCCAGGCACGTCCTTGGGCTCGAGAGGGCGAACACAACCGAAGTGGACCCGGAGACACCTCACCCTGTGATTGATCTCCTACCGGAACAGCGAAAGGTCTCCGACCTAGGTGGCACGATGAGGCTGGGAGGGCACGACATCTTCCTGAAGAAGCCAAGCAGGGCCTTCGATATTTACGGACGGAAGAAGATACGCGAACGGCACAGGCATAGGTTCGAGATCAACCAGAAGTACCTGAAGAGGTTTGAGGAGGCAGGAATGCACTACGTCGCCTTCAGTGATCGCGGCCGTCGGGCGGAAATAATGGAGCTCGACGGACATCCCTTCTACATGGGGACGCAATACCACCCCGAGTACATCAGCAGGCCTGAGAATCCAGAGCCTGTCTATGTGGCCTTCATCTCAGCTTGCTTGAAGGCATCAAACATGGGAAAGGAAACGCCGAAAGTCAGACCCTAGCCGGTCGCGTAGAGCTCGGCGATATGCAGCGCCTTTCGGGCGACCTCGCTCGCGCCAGCGCCGAAAACGTAGACGTTCGGCTCGACGCCTTCGCCACCCGAGTCTATGACCGCATCAAATTCCTTTTGTGATGCGAGCATTGCCCGCGCAAGTGCAGTCAACGTCGGATCTTCCCCAGTTGCGACCAGATAGCCGCCCAAGGTGATGGTTCTGAGGCGGAGCCTCCTCAGGATTCGGTTCATCTTGCCATCATACCTCAAATTGATACACGAGCGGAAATCGGGACGCCTTTTCCTGACGAGGAGCAAGACACTGGCCATGTGCCTAGAGGCGCCGCATTCAGGCTCTTGCAAGGACCGGGCCATGTTTCTGACCCGGACGATTCTTCCCGGGACGGCGACGACGTCGCCTGGTTCTTCGGAATCTCCTGCGACACAGGCGATGTTGACCGAGACCTCCGGCATCGCAGACGCGAAACTTGACGATGACTCGACCAGCCTAACCGCCTGAGCCACCTCATCGACAACCGCCGCATGCCTGTCGGCTTTCTTGCCGTAGGCCTTCATGCAGACATCGCACAGGGCGAGCGACGGGTACATCCTCCTGTGGAGGTCGCAGACCGAGCCGCGGCCTAGCAAATCCGACCAGATGGTGCGAATTGTCTCAACGGCGTCGGCAGGGTTCCTCTTGACCTCTTCAGCGAGCAAGGCAGCGTATGTGTCGGCGTCTTCCCTGTTCACCGACATGGATGCCATCACTGAGTAAGGTCTCTGCCCTTCTGAAGACAGATAATGACTGACTGACGCTTGAGTCATTCCCAACAATGATGAGATCTTCGTCTGGGAGAATCCTTCATCGTGCAATGACCTTGCCACTAGCTGCCGGAGGGGCGGAAGGAAGTAGTCCGTCATGACTTCGTCGGGAGGTTGCATCTCATAAGTCGGTTATTTACTCGTTTATAAACACCTAGAGGGTCCGAGCCGATATGGGCGGCGCGAGCGAGAAGAGAAGCGGCTTAGGCATTCGCGTGCTTGCAGAGGCCATTGTCATGGTGGCTCTTTCTAGCGTCCTTTTCATGGTGAAGATATTCACCTTCCCCCAAGGGGGAGAAATCACGTTGGGCTCAATGGCCCCAATCATTCTTCTATCCTTGCGGAGGGGACCCAAAGTGGGGGTTTTTGCCGGAGTTGTCTTCGGAATGATCGTGTTGGATCTTGAACCCTTCATATGGAACGTGCCTTGGCAGGTGCTCCTCGATTATCCGCTGGCCTTCGGAGCGCTTGGGCTATCAGGGCTTGTGATCTACTGGCCGGGGAAGAGGGGGGGAACATCCTCTTTGAAATCAAGGTCACTCCTGGTTCCGTTGCTCGGCCCAGTCATTGGGATAGGAGGGAGGTTCATCTGCCATTTCGCTTCTGGAATCATCTTCTTCTCGTCGGAGGCCCCCGTGGGAGAGAGCCCAGCGCTGTACTCGGCACTGTACAACGGAGCGTTTCTACTTCCCGAGTTCGTCATTACTGAGTTCATCCTGTTCCTGTTGTTGCAGAGGAACATCCTGAACGTATTCCGTTGAATGGGGATGTCCCTGCACATGGAGTCCGGGGCGCGTCGCGGCAAGACCATCTACGGAAAGGGGGGCAGGGAGCTCCTTGAAGGGGTCGTCTATCGGAATCTCGGTGTCAAGAGATCTGAGGTCATCAAGGGCCCGGGACGGGGGATGGACAACGCGGTCATCGGGCTCGGTGGGAAGAAAGTCATGATTCTGACGGTCGATCCGGTCTCTGTCATCCCATCGCTCGGGATGGAGTTGTCGGGCTGGCTGAGCGTCCATCTAATCGCGTCGGACTATACCACATCGGGCTTGAGACCCGAGTACGCGACCTTCAGCTTCAACTTCCCACCTAAGCTAGGCGACACGCATCGTGAAGACTACGTACGGTCGATTGGGGAGGAGTGCCGCAGGCTGGGGATCACGATCGTCGCCGGACACACCGGGAGCTATCCTGGGGCAGGGTTCACGATTGTCGGGGCAGGCTCGATGTTCGGGTTCGGGCGCAGAGGAGGCTTCGTCGATCCCTCGATGGCGAGACCAGGCGACGCGATTCTGATGACCAAACAGGCCGGCATTGAGGCAACTGCCTCGTTGGCGCTCTCCTTTCCACGTTATGTGGAAGGGAAGGTGGGCCGCCTCAGAGCATCGCGTGCGAAGAAGCTCATCAGATTGTGTTCGACCGTGACCGACGCCCTCACTGCTGCGAGAATCGGCCTTGGCAGAGGCGGGATAACCTCGATGCACGACGCTACCGAAGGAGGCGTCCTTGGAGGCCTTGAAGAGATGGCATACGCTTCGGAAACCGCATTCCACGTAGGCGAAGGCAGGATCAGTGTTTCAGAGGAGGTCGGCGCGGTCTGTGGAGCGTTTGGCCTCGACCCCCTCGAGTCCCTCAGTGAAGGGACGCTCCTAGTGACGTGCAACCCGGACGGGCTCGACGATGTGAAAGGCGAATTCGCAGGATCAGGGATACCAATCCAGGAGATCGGGTCTGTCGAAGATGGGGCGGGGCTCTGGGTCACCAAGGGTGGCGGACGTCCGAAGAGAATCAAGCCTGGAGTGGACAGATACTGGGCCGTATACAGGAACGCGTTAGTCGCGCGTCTGAGGTAGCAAAGTCGAGCCGGGCAAACGGATTCGTCAGGACACCATCGGTGAAGACGAACCTGAATCTCGAGACCACGCTGCCCGTGTGGACCCTGCGTGCCTGACCAGCCTCCTCGGGCCTCAACCGGGACCCAACCGACCCCGCATCTCATTTATCACGGCGCCGAAGGAAGCAGGAGGCTAGACCATGTCGACCACTGAGCGGGCGGCTCGCGTCCTGAAGTCGCTGAAGGACGAAGAGTGGAGGACGCTGGCTGGGCTGGAAGAGGCAGCCACCGGACACGGGACGGCTGACATCGGCAGGCTTGCGCGGATGAGCCGGCTCCCTCCTGAGCGGGTGCGGTTCGCAGTCGGACAACTCGAGAAGAGGGAGTTGGTGAGCCGGCGGGGGCCTGGATACGCATTGACGAAGGAAGCAGTCGAGGCCATGGCGCTCAGGGACTACGTGAAGAGGGACCTGATCTTCGCTCTGGGCGCGGTCATCGCGAAGGGCAAGGAATCGGATGTCTACGAGACGCTCACAGAGGAGGGTTCGCCGCTCGCCCTGAAATTCTACAAGCTCGGAAGGACGAGCTTCACAAGGGTGAGGAAGAAGAGATTCAGAGAGGGGGCCGAGATGCGGAGCTGGATGACGGCCAACTACGATGCCGCCAAGAGGGAGTACACAGCACTGAAGAAGCTCGAGGGTCTGTCTCAGGTCTTCCCCAAGCCAATCGCCTTCAACAGGAGCACGGTCCTGCTAGAAGAGCTGACAGGAGTCAGGCTTTCGCAGAGGCCGGAGCTCGAGGACCCTGAGGCGGCGGCGCGCAACGTCATCGAATCGATCAGGAAGGCATTCCTCGAGGCTGGGCTTGTCAACGCCGACCTCAGCGAGTATAACATCCTCACCACTGGAGTCGAGCTATGGCTGATAGATTGGCCCCAGGCGGTCGGAGCGAATCATCCCAACTGCAGAGAGTTGCTTGAGCATGATGTGACGGCTGTCGTCAGGTTCTTCCGGAAGGCCTACGGGGTCGAACTGGACGAGAGGAAGGCACTCCTCTTCGCGGCCGGCGAGGAAGAGAACCTAGAATAGCGTAGGCTTCCGAAGGATCGGTCTCCTGGGCTCACTTATCATTAGAACCGAATCTCCTCCACCTAGAGGGATAGCGTTACGGTGAAAGGGATTCCCTAGAGTCGGTCCTCTATCCTGATGTAGAGGACGTTGTTGCCCCTGATCACGACCTTCCCGTAGTTGGCCTTCTTCGTGCCGTTCTCCGATTCTTCCGCATCCATCAGGATGACGTTCATGTACGAGTCGACATTGGACATCCTCCCTCTGTACTCGAGGTCGTTTTTGAGCCTCACGGAAACTTGTTTGCTGGTCGCCTTCTGGAGCACGCTCAGAGGGCGCTTGGCCTGAGGAGGGGGCTGAGAATTCATTCGGACTTTTCCTCAGGGCCCCGTGTCAGAGTTAAAAAGACATCGGTATTGAAACGACAGCGTAGACAGGTCGTTGGAAAGCAGATGACGCCGGAGCTGACGGGAGCGGACGTGGTGAAGAGGACGGCCTCCTTTCCGACTTTCAGTTCAGGTTCGGTGACCCTTGACGGACTTCTGGAGGGCGGGTATCGGGGGGGCCGCCTGGTCGAAGTTCACGGGAGGAGCAACACAGGGAAGACGCAGCTCGCCATGCAGGCAGTCCTCTGTGCCGCATGGAAGGGCAAGAAGGCGCTTTTCGTCGACACCGAAGGCACGTTCAGACCTGAAAGACTTGTGGGGATGGCGGAGGCCAGGGGATGGAACCCGGCCGGCCTACTTGAGAGAATCGTGTACCTGAGGACCGATTCGTTCGTCGAGCAGATGGAGGCCGTTGCCAAGATGAACGCGAGAAGGGCGACTTCAGTCTGTTCGCTGGTCGTGGTTGATACGCTGACCAGGAACTTTACGATCGGGTTGCCGGGCAGGTCGAACCTCGCCGAAAGGCAGGGGGCCCTCGACGTTTACCTGAGCGAGACTGCGAGGGACGCCTACCTTAGCGGGAGAGCATATCTCCTGACCAACCGGGTGACGTTCGGACCGTTGCACGATGTCGCGATTGGAGGCACGACAGTCGAGCAGATGGTCCACGCGTCGATTCTGCTGGAGAGGGAGGGGGGATCAGTAAGGGCGACCAAGTTATCCACGGGCCAAAGCGTCCTGGCCTCCATGAATAAGGCAGGTCTGGACTAGGTCAGACTCGGCGCCCTGACAGAATTCTTCGGCCGGGCGGTCATTCTTGCAACTGCTCCTCAGCGGGACGATTGGTGCAGATTCAGTTTACGCGTTCGCCTAAGGAGGAAAAGACAAACTAAATGAGCTCAGAGCTCAGTAAGTATTGCAACTCTCCCTTCTAGTATGGAAGAATCGGTAGGCGTGACTGCAACGCGCGGTGGTGCCGGGCCCAGAGAGCGCAATTAGAACGATGGCGGTGTCCTACGCGGTGATTGCCCCGCACAGGGAGAAGGGCTCCAACAATACAAAGAGGGTCCTGAAGGACCTTGAGGGTGAGGAAAGGGACAGCACCAGGCCTTGAATATCGTCGACGATGTTCTGAGAGTGCTGCCCGCAGGTAGGGGGAAGGTGGTGCGGAGACATTCGACCTCGTCACGCGAGCTGGGCCGTAGACGCCGTCATGCTTGACTCGAACCTGGCCTTTCATCAGTTACGGGAAGGAGTCCTCCCACTAGCGGGGACAAAGTGAACGTCCGAGATGAGGTAGCGGGGGGACTCCCTGAACTCTGCTTTCACCTTCATACCGATGTAGATGTCTTTCTCGTTTATTCCTACCAGTCTCGACAATAGCAGGGTGTCTACTTCGTCAAACTCCACCAAGGCTAGGTTGAACGGTGTCTCGTTGAGGAACTCTTCGCTGCCGAAGTAGCAGGTGGTCCACGAGTGAACCCTGCCCTGGAGTGGAAGCTTGAACCACTTCGTTTCGCTTCCGCAATTCATGCAGTAGCTTCGGGGTGTGGCGTACTTGTAGTGGCAGCTCTTGCACTCGCTTCCGAGGAGCTTCCCCTCTGCCAGCCCGAGGAAGAACTCCGAATCCTGGGCGTAGCTGTGGATGTATTTGATGCTGTAAGGCGAAAGGACAATCAGATCGTTGGTTCCCACTGGGTTCGTGTAGATGGCTGCCCCAGTTTTCTTCACCTCCTCCATGACGTCCCTGAACTTCGCGAACTTCTTGGGCCCTGCCAATTCAGACCCTCTCCAATATGCTCACTGTGACTGAGCTCCCTGTTCCCGCATGTGAATGTATCAGTCCGCGCTCAGCTCCCTTCACCTGCAGCTTGTCGTTCCCGAAGTGCTTTGCGATGGAGTTCTGGAGCTGCCAGAAGGCGAACACCCCCTGCATTATCCCAGTCGCACCCACTGGGTGCCCGCAGGCGATGAGGCCCCCCGACGGATTCACCGGGATGGTTCCTCTGTGGGGGAGCTTGAACCCGTAGTCGATGTTGTTCAGGAACGGGTATCCTTGGTCGACGAAGTCGTACCCCTCCCCGTACCTACATAAGCCGATATCTTCGTAGGTCTGTATCTCGGAGCTTGCGTAGGCATCGTGCAATTCCACGAAGCTCAACTCCTCGGAAGGATTACCTATCCCTGCGTGCTTGTAGGCTTCCAAGGCAGCGGTCCTCCCGGCCCTGAAGGAATGCACTCCTGGGTACTCGAGGTCAGAGTAGTACTCTTTGGTCTCCCAACTGAACAGGGGGACCTTCCCATGAGGCCTGTCGGCCAACCTCATCGTGTCCGTGCCGCAACCAACGCCCTTGATTAGCACTGGATGGTCGGTGTACTTGAATGCGGCATCCTCCGACGCGAGAACCATGACGGCGGCACCGTCGCTCATCGCACAGATGGACGGCCGGTTCAGTGGGTGGGCAATCATCTCTCCGCCGAGTGCCCCCTCCGTGGTCTGCCTTTCCGGATATTGGGCATACGGGTTGTACATGGCGTTAGTGTGGTTCTTCACCGACACCATGGCCATCACCCGCCTCGCTTCTTTAATCGCTGCCCTCTGCGCCTTCCTCTCGTCCTTGATCTTCCCGTACTTCCTCCTCCTCAGGAACTCGTAGATGTGGCGCTGGACCATCAGGGCGTAGTAGCCGGTATAGAACCCCCCGACCGGGTAGTCGAAGTTGGTGTCCGACGCGAGCGCGATGAATTCGTTCCCCTTCCAGGTCTCGACGCTGGACATAGTCTCAAAGCCGGCGACCAAGCACACGTCGTTCCTCCCGCTGGCGATGGCCTCCCATCCGGCCTGAATGGCCTGTCCCCCCGTGGCGCCTCCCCATTCTATCCTTCTGGAGTCCTTGGGGTTCAGCCCGAGGAAGTCCTGCACCATCGAGGCGGCTTTCAGCTGCCTGGCGAAGTGGTCCGAGAAGTAGCAGATCCTGCTGCTCTCTATGTCTGAGGGCTTGAGCTTGGGCAGGTCCTTCATGGCGTAGTCATAGGCCCTCTTGACCATCAGCCGGAAGTCCATCTCGGGGTGGGCCTTTGCGAACTTTGTAACCCCTCCAGAGACGACGTAGACTTTTCTTTGGCCCGGCAACGAGCCAGCGGCAATTCGGCCTGTATTAATCTCCTTCCACCGGTTCTGCTCTGCTCGGATCCGCTATCGTAGCGTCGGTTTCATACTTGTGCGCCAAGACAAACCGTGGTGAGACCGTCAGACATTTGTTGAATGCGTTAAACTCAATGGTCTAACGGTGTAATCAACCCGCTTATGGAAGATTAAATACCGTGTGACAGTCGTGCTTACGAGTGAGACAGTGCACGAAGGCGTTTCGTCGGTCCTGGAATTCCTCAGGAACTCTGACTTGCAGGGCGCGAAAAGGACGCTGGACGCCCTCTCGCCGGACGTCAAGAGTGAAAGGGAAAGAGGCAGCCTGTTTGCTGCTGCCGGGATCTATGCAAGCATGATGAAGGGCAAGGATGGCACACTCCAGTCGTGGAGTCAGGACCGGATAGTCAGGGCCGCGAAGTCCGTAGAGTCGAGCCAGATGGCCGACGATTTCGACAGAGGATACGCCGAAACCCTGTTGGACTACGCGAAGCTCATGCAGGGATTAGCGTGAAGAGCAGAATCCACGTGAACAAGAAGGTAAGCACGTAACCCCCTATTCCCGTGCTGTAGAGCTTCCCGAGGCTCTGACGCGCCAGGTCCTTGAACCAGACGTACCGCGCGATGTAGTAGGACACGAGATAGAAGATGACCCCAATCAGCAACCCGTCGACGTAGTCACCGGGCGCGAAGACTCGCTCCGCCGTCAGCCCGCCGAGCACGCCCAAGCCGATTCTCAGCCAATATAGCTTATCAAATGGCAGCGGGACCGTGGCATTTGTGACAGAACTCGCGGGCTTCGAGGTCTTAGCACTCGTCAAGGAGATTGATTCGACGCTCCGAGGCACCTACGTTAATAACATTTACACGCTGGGAGACGCCCAGCTGCTACGCCTCAGGAAGCCGGGAGGCGAGGATGTGTGGCTGGTCGCCTCGCCCAGTCTCGGAGTTTGGATTTCGGAAAGGGTATCCGAACGAGCCGAAACGACAGGCTTCACTTCGAGGCTGAGAGGCGAGTTGGAGCGGGCGCGCTTTGCTGTGGCCTCCCAAGCTGACCTCGACCGGGTCTTCGAACTGACCTTTGGAGAGGGCGAATCGACCAAGAGACTGATAGTCGAGCTGATGCCCCCAGGAAACATCATCCTCGCGGACGGGAACGGGAAGATTCTGCTGTTGAAGGACGAAGTCAGGTCGGCGTCACGGAGGCTCGTCCGAGGAGGAGTCTACTCCGCACCGGCTCAGAGGAGGCTGAGCCCCTCAATGGTCAGACCGAAGGATGTGCTCGAGATGATGAGGGTGGAGAAGACCGTCGGCAGAGCAATCGGGAAGCACGTGTCGCTGCCTAGGAAGTACGTCGCTGAAGCCTTGGCGAGGCTCTCCCTCGACGAAGATGCGGCCAGCTCGCAGCTCGAGGGGAGGGAGGCAGAGGTCGCGGGTGTCCTCAGGGAGATGCTGGAAGAAGCGCAGGAGAGACCCCACCCCTGCGTATGCGAAACCAAGGACGGCGACGAGATTTTCGTGATCTCTCCCAGGAGGCTGAAGGTGAAGAAGGAGTCGCAGACTGTCTCGTCTCTCTGCGATGAGATCCTCCTGCAGGAATTGATTGATGGGGTCGCCCCAACTGAGAAGCGAGAAGACAGGGAGCACCGAGAACTCGAAGCAACCATATCGAACCTGAGGTCCGAGGAGGTGTCTTTGCTTCGCAAGGCGTCGAGGCTCCGTTCTCTCGCTGCGGATGCAGTCCGCGCCGCTTCAGCCGCCGAAGCCAAGAGGCTCGTACTCAGCGGAGGGCTGAAGCCGAGAGTCGATCCGGCCTCCCCAGCCGCAGCGGCCTCGCTCCTCTACGACGGAGCGAAGGAGGCGGAAGACAGGGTCGCGGATGTCAGGGAGACCGTGGCCCGCCTCTCAAAGAGAATCCCCAGGGTCAAGGTCGAAGGAAGACATGCGACCAAGAGGCTCGTTAGGAGGAAACAGGAATGGTACGAGAAGTTCAGATGGTTCTTCACTAGTGAGGGAAGGCTGGCGCTCGGAGGGAGAGACGCCCACTCGAACACGCTGCTCGTTAGGAGGCATCTCCAGGACGACGACGTGGTCTACCACGCGGACCTCTTCGGTTCCCCCTTCTTCGTGCTCAAGGGGGGGAAGGCGCAGAAGGAAACAGAGGTCGGCGAAATGGCACAGGCCACCGTTGCCTTCAGCAGTGCCTGGAAGACGGGGCTGGGTTCGGCGGACGCATACTGGGTCAACAGCGACCAGGTGTCCGTTTCGGCCCCGAGTGGCGAGTTCCTGCCCAGGGGCAGCTTTCTCATTAAGGGGAAGAAGAACTTCGTCCTGCGCAACCTAGTGGAGCTGGCAATCGGCCTCGACCTGGGGGGCAAGGTTGTGTCCGGGCCCGAGAACGCCATCAGGACCGTGGCAGGATCGTACGTCGTGGTCAGGCCGCACAGGGAGAAAAGCTCAGACACGGCTAAGAGGGTCCTGAGGGACCTGGAAGACCCCGCGGATGAAGCCCGGGCGCGGATCTCCGTCGACGAGGTACTGAGGATGCTCCCGGCAGGTGGGGGGAAGGTGCTGCGCAAGCACTCCTCCTCTACGAGGTCAGCCGAACCCAGAAACGCGTAAAAGAGAACCGGAAGTCGGACTGCCCGCATGGCGGTTCCTGTCTCCAGGGAACTCCTGATGCCGCCCTACGCGTACGACGTGATGTACGTGCTCTTCTTCATTAGCTTCGTAATCATGCTCTATGGACTCTACCGCCATCTGAGGCGGTACAAGATCGGGCTCCGACAGTTCTTCCTGCTAGTGTTCACGGATTTCGGCGCCAAGTTGAAGAGGTTCCTGAAGTTCGGCTTAGGACAGCGGAAGGTCGTCAACGAGGAATCTGGCGGTATGATGCACGGGGCCCTCTTCTTCGGCCTCCTCATGCTCCTGGCGTACACGACCCTGATCTTCATCCAGGACGACTTCCTTCTAAAGCTCTTCGGCATCACCTACATTCAGGGCGGCCTGTACCTGACCCTCGAGTTCCTGGGCGACGTCCTCGGCATCGCGTTCGTGGTGGGGCTGCTGATTGCGGTCTACCGAAGATATGTGATGCGCCTTGATAGGCTTGAATCGAAATGGGACGATGGGTTTGTCCTCGGGGTGCTGATCTGGATAGGAGTCTCGGGGTTCATCCTGGAAGCGCTCCGGTTCGTCTGCTCTGGCCAAGCTGGGGCTTGCGGTCCGTACGACATCCAGAACTTCTCGCCATGGGCGACCTTCTCGCCTGTAGGCGGGGCCATCGGCAGGCTGCTCGGGACGACCGGGCTCCAGGCGGTGGGGGCTTGGCAGCTGTACCAGGGATTCTGGTGGCTGCATATGTGCTCCGTCATGCTCCTCATTGCAGCCGTCCCGTACACCAAGTTGGTCCACGTCTTCACTTCAGGTGCGAACGTGGCGATGGCCCCTGTCAGGCCCATGGGGAGGCTCAGCACGCCCTTCAACCTGCAGAAGATGCTGGAAACAGGCCAGGTGGAGACCCCCCCCAACTTCAGCAAGACATCGGACTTCGCCCCTCTGCAGTTGCTCGCTCTGGACGCCTGCACGAACTGCGGGAGGTGTCAGGCAGCCTGTCCCGCCTACGCGAGCGGGCGCGATCTCTCCCCCAGGCTCGTGGTCCAGGACCTGTCTCGGGATATGCGCCTGGGAGACGGAGGGGACGTGCTCTCGAAGGGCGTGGTCAGGGAGACCGAGCTGTGGGCGTGCACGATGTGCAACGCCTGCGTCGCAGAGTGCCCTGTGCTAATCGATCAGGTAGGGTACATCACTGAGTTCCGCAGGACGCTCGTGAACGAAAGCAAGCTGGACCCGAAGAAAAGGGCTTTCCTAGAGAACGTCGGTCGCAACGGGAATCCCTTTGGACTTTCCGCGTCAGACCGGCAGACATGGCTCGCTGACCTGGGCGTTCCGACTCTGGCACAGAAGCCAGGCGCGGAGTACCTCTACTGGGTCGGGTGTCAGTCGAGCTACGACCCCAGAGGGCGGGGGGTGGCGAAGGCGATGGTGAAGATCATGAAAGCCGCCAAGGTAGACTTTGCAGTCCTAGGAAGCGAGGAAACGTGCACTGGGGAACCGGTTCGCAGGATGGGCGAGGAGGGAAGGTTCCAGGAGCTCGTGATGCGCAACATAGAGACCTTCAACAAGTACTCCGTGAAGAAGGTGGTTGTCCACTGCGCCCACTGCTTCAACACGTTCAGGAACGAGTACCCGGAGTTCGGCGCTAATTTCGAGGTCGTCCACCATTCCCAGCTGATAGCCCAGCTGATAAGTGAGGGAAGACTGAGGTCTGGCAGGTTCGAGGGAGAGGTGACGTACCACGACCCGTGCAACCTTGGCAGGATGAACGGCGTCTTCGACGCACCGCGAGAGGTCCTCGGATCCCTCAAGGGGCTCGAGTTGAAGGAAATGAAGAGGTCGAAGATGTCGGGTTTCTGTTGTGGGGGAGGGGGGGCCAACATGTGGTACGAGATACCCGAGAAGAAGAAGGTGGGCGTGATACGCCTGGAGGAGGCAAGAGGGACCGGAGCAAAGACTCTCGCCGTCGCATGCCCATTCTGCATCACCATGTTCGACGACGCAGCGAATGCAACCGGGACCGACGGGTTAAGGGCACGGGACATAGCAGAAATGGTCGCCGACTCGCTCGAAACCCAGATTGAGAACCCAGCCTGAGAAGGCACTGGCGGTAGCAGGCTCGGCCTGGAAGTGTGGCCCCGGCACTGGAACCACACCGACAAGACTGAACCAGATGAGCGAGGCCTAGTGGTGCCTCGAGGACAGGACCCTCTGTATGGCTGGCACCAACTGGTAGAGGTCGCCCACTACGCCGTAGTCCGCGGCCTGGAAGATCGGGGCGTCCTTGTCTGAGTTGATCGCTGCTATCACCTTGGAATCCTTAATCCCTGCCACGTGCTGCAACTGACCGGAAATCCCGACCGCGAGGTACAGCTCCGGCTTCACGTTGACACCTGTCAGCCCAATGTGGCACTCCTCGGGAAGCCATCCCAGGTCTGAGGCGAGGGGCCTTGAGCAGCCGAGCGCACCTCCCAGGGCCTTGGCCAGTGCCCCCACCATCTCTAGGTCCTCCTTCTTCTTCACGCCGCGCCCCGCCGAGACTATCACCTTGGCCGCTCGGAGGTCCACGGTGCTCACCTCCTTCTTCGTCACGGCCACAATCTGTGAACTTCTTGCGACCGCCCCTACGTCCTTCTCGAGGATCTCACCGCCCGTTCCGCTGAAAGTAGGGTAGGCACCGGTCTTTATTGCGGCTACGCAGGGGAAGGGGCTGCTCAGTTTCGTCATGACCTTCCCAGCGTACTCCCCGCGTTCGCCGACCAGGGCCTCGCCCTCGGCGGAGACCTTGGAGAGGTCTGGAAGGCAACCGCTCCCCAGCTTGACTGCCAGCCTGGATGCCACCTCCTTCCCATTCCTAGTAGCACCAACTAGTACGACGGCAGGTTTCGCCTCTCTTGCTGCGAGGTAGAGCGCTCCCGCTGTCATCTCAGGGGATTCGTCGGTGAGACCCGGCCCCTTGATGACGAGCTTCTTGCCCGGCGAGGATACAGAGCTCCTTGCTCTACCAACTTCGACGACCACCGCCTGACCCGAGCAAGCGACTGCAATCTCCTTCGCCGCAGACACGACCTCGTTCGCGATTGTGACGGATTCGGAAAAGGCCCAGACTTCGCTCATTTCGGTATCACTCCCTCAGATGCGAATGCGTCGACCAGCTTCGAGGCCGCCTCGTCCGGGGAGCCTTCAAAGACGATACGCTTCCTGTTCATTGCCTGGGCAGTCATCGAGACTATCCGGACAGAAGCCTGAACGTCGCCGACGCCCAGCTGCTGGCGGGTCAGCTCCTCCACAGGCTTCTTGGAGGCCTGCATTATCTGGATGAGAGTGGGATACCGAGGCTCGTTTATCTCGCTCACCACCGACACGACTGAAGGCAGGGAGGACTCGACCGATTCAAGGCTCTCCTCGAGCGACCGCTCGGCCTTGACAGTCCGGGCTGCCACTTCGAGCTTCCTCGCATACCCGATGTAGGGGATCCCCAGCCGCTCCGCGACCATTGGAGGGACCAGCCCTGAGTAGATGTCAGACGAGCCTTCGGAGCAGATGACCAGGTCGAATGGTCCGGTCTTGGTTATCGCGGCCGCGAGCAGCTCGGAGGTTCTTGAAGGGTCCAGAGCCCCGGGGTCTGCCAAGATGTGAACGCCCTTGTCCGCCCCCATCGCGAGTGCCTCCTTCAGGGACTTCCTTGCTTCGGCCTTTCCGACGGTTATCGCGACGACCTCTCCGCCGAGCGCAGTCCTGAGGCGCAGAACCTCCTCGACCGCGTTCTTATCGAAGGTCCCCATCTTCGCCTGAGCGCCCTCTAGCCGAGGCTTGCCGCTGGGGTCGATTTTGAGCTCGCTTTCGTCGACCGCATGCTTCACGCAGACGGCGAACCTCATAGCGTCCTCGCCAGTTCCCGACTTGCTATTAGGAGTCTCAGGACTTCGGACGTACCCTCGCCTATCGTGAGCAGACGTGCGTCCCTCCAATGTCTGTGGAGCTCGTCGGTTGTGTAGCCGTACCCACCATATACCTGGATGGCGGTGTCGCAGACCCTGAGCGACATTTCAGTCGCGAAGACCTTTGCCTGTGCTGCCTCGGAGGAGTAGTCTGCCCCCAATTCCTTGAGACGTGAGGCGTAGAAGTAGAGGAGCCTCCCAGCGTTTATACCTGTCTTCATGTCGGCAATCTTCTCTCTGGTCAACTGGAACTCAGAGATCGGTCGACCAAAGGCGTTCCTCTGCTTGCTGTAACCCAGCGTCTTCTCGTAGGCGAGCCTGGATATCCCAACGTTGAGGGCGGCCACGACTATCCTAGCACCATGCAGAATCTGAGTCGCGTAGTCGATTCCGTGCCCTTCGACCCCGACGAGGTTCTCCTGGGGGACGCGGCAGTCCTCGAAAGTGACTTCCGAGGTTCTCGAGCCCTTCATTCCAAGCTTCTTCATGGCTGTCCCGAACTTCATCCTTGGGTTTGGTGCTTCCACGAGGAAACAGGATGGCCCCTTCTCGGTACGGGCGAATGCCATGTAGAGGTCGGCTTCTCCTGCGTTTGTGATGAACGTCTTCGAACCGTTGATGACGTATTCGTCCTTCAGGAGCTTCGCCGTCGTCTTGACGTTCCTGGCGTCCGAACCTGAAGCAGGCTCGGTCAGGCTGAACGACGCGAGCTTCTTACCAGACGTGAGCGAAGGGAGGTGACTGGACTTCTGTTCATCGCTACCGAACCTGAATATGCCTTCTGCGACCGCGTTGTGGATCTCCACACTCAACGCAATCGACGCGTCGGCAGCGCCGAGGAGTTCTATGGCGTTTGCGTAGACTGAGAAGGGGAGACCGAGCCCGCCGTACTCCGGCGGGAACGGTATTTGACAGATCCCGTTCTCGAGCAGGCGTCTTCGAGAAGGGCCGATTGGTTCCTGGCCGATGTCGAACTTTGGAGAAAGTGGCATGATTTCCTTCTCCATGAACCCACCCAGCGAAGCAAGGATCTCCGAGTATTCATCGTGATTCGACGGATAGAAGGTCTCCAGCAGGACCTTGTGCTCGGCGCTGAACAAGGGCAAGGCGAGAGCCGTCGCTGCGTCCGTTGCGAGACGCATTTAACGGTTCTCGTGAGGAACCAAGGCTAGATCGCCAGGGGACTGACTGCGGCAATGTTGAAGAGAGCCGGACCTCAAGCAAACGAATAATATCGCCTCTCTGGGAGGGACGATGCCTTGAAAGACAGGGTCGACACTATGGGCGTAGGCTGCGAGGGTTTCCGACCAGTGCGCGTACGCACAATGAAAAGGTAGCCGATTCATGGCTTCTCAGGAGCACCCCACCCCCCTCTGGGAGCCCGATACAGACTGGAAAGGACGAGCCAACATCACGCGCTTCGTGGACTCTTACTTTGAAGGTAGGTCCGTCGGGGAGGCCGCATACGAAGACGTCTGGAGATGGTCGGTGGAGAACCTCGGCCGGTTTTGGGAGGCCGTTTGGGATTTTGGCGGTGTCATGTCGGGCTCGGAGTACTCCGATGCGCTGTCCGATAGCCGGATGCCCGGAGCGAAGTGGTTCGAAGGGGCGACGCTGAACTATGCCGAACACGCGCTCAGGACCAACACCTCTGCTGGGCCCGCGATCGTCCACCTCGATGAATCGGGAGAAAGACGGGAGATCAGCTGGGCCGAGCTCAGGAGGCAGGTGGCATCGGCAGCGGCGGCCCTGGGTCGGCTCGGTGTTAGGAAGGGCGACAGGGTGGCAGCGTACATTTCCAACGTGCCCGAAAGCGTCGTGTCGATGCTGGCAGCCACGAGCCTCGGCGCGGTCTGGTCGAGCTGCTCGCCCGACTTCGGCGCACCCAGCGTGAAAGACAGGTTCAAGCAGATCCAGCCCAAGGTGCTGGTGGCCTCGACCAGCTATGGGTATGGCGGGAAGAGCTTCGACAGGAGGGAGGCGGTTAGAGACATCGTCGGGTCGCTCCCCACGCTTGAGGCAACGGTGTTGGCATCCGGTTCCGAGACACCCAAGGGTCTGAAGAAGACCGTGGATTGGGACGAGATGGTCAGGGGAAAGGAGCGGCTGGAGTTCGAACGGGTACCGTTCAGCCACCCCCTCTGGATCCTCTATTCGTCGGGGACCACGGGACTACCGAAGCCAATCGTGCACGGGCACGGCGGAATCCTTCTGGAGCACCTGAAGGTCCTCTCGCTCCACAACGACCTGAAGTCCGGCGACCGGTTCTTCTGGTTCACGACTACGGGCTGGATGATGTGGAACTACCTCGTCGGGGGGCTTCTGCTGGGCACTACGATAGTCATCTACGACGGCAACCCCTCCTACCCGGACGCCAACTCGCTCTGGACTCTCGCGGAGAAGAACGGCGTGACCTTCCTCGGCACGAGCGCAGCCCACCTCGGGGCCTGCATGAAGGCCGGAATCGAGCCCCGCAGCACCCACAGGCTCGAGGCGCTCAGGGGAGTTGGGTCCACCGGGTCCCCGCTTTCTCCAGAGGTGTGCAGGTGGACGTACTCGCGCGTCAAGCGGGACCTCTGGCTCGCCTCGATAAGCGGTGGAACTGACGTCTGTACGCCGTTCGTGGGCGGGTGCCCTGTTCTCCCCGTGTACGCCGGCGAGATCCAGTGCAAGTGCCTCGGCGCAGACGTGCAGGCGTTCAGCGAAGACGGTAAGCCTGTCATAGGGGAGGTGGGCGAGCTTGTGATCACCAAGCCGATGCCCAGTATGCCGCTGTACCTTTGGGGGGATTCAGACGGGAGCAGGTACCGCGAAAGCTACTTCGAAGTCTTCCCAGGGGTCTGGAGGCATGGCGACTGGATCGAGTTTACCGAGCGGGGGACCTGCATCATTTACGGGCGCTCCGACGCGACGATCAAGAGGATGGGGGTCCGAATCGGGACGAGCGAGATCTATCGGGTCGTCGAGACGATGCCAGAGGTCGCTGACTGCGTGGCCGTCGACGTCGAGGCCCCGGGTGGGCCTCCCCGGCTGCTGCTCTTTGTGGTGACGCCGGGAGGGAAGGAGCTGGACCAGGACCTGATCGCTAGAATCAAGGCGAAGGTGAAGACGGACCTCTCTCCGAGGTACACGCCCGACGAGGTCATTCAGGTCCCTTCCGTCCCCAAAACCCTGAACGGAAAGAAACTCGAAGTGCCGATCAAGAAGATCTTCATGGGGGCCGATCCCGCCAGGGCGGTCAGCGCAGGTGCGCTTGCCGACCCGGCGTCGCTTCAGTACTACGTCGAGCTCGCAAGGCGACTGGGAGTGGTTAGGAAAGTCTGAAATGCGCTTGTCCTAGAGGACTGAAGCGGGGATGAGTTCGAAGATCGACCCCTCCCCCGGAACCGCGATAGACCAGAGGAGCTCGAAGCAGGCAAGTTCCTGGTCACACACTTCGATACGGTGGTTAGGTACTCCTAGACCTCCGGCGTAGCGCCAAGGGATCATCCTTGACATTGAAAGGTTCGTGAAGAACTAGCTCAGGGTTTGACCGTAGTCAGAGCTCAGGGTTTGACCGTAGTCAGAGCTCAGGGTTTGACCGTAGTCAGAGCTCAGGGTTTGACCGTAGTCAGAGCTCAGGGTTTGACCGTAGTCAGAGCTCAG
>JBEKIO010000017.1:0-55932 GCA_050011715.1 Nitrososphaerales archaeon
AGCGGTCAACGATAAAGTGAGGATTCGCGCGCGCCAGCCTTGCCACCAGTCCTAAAAATAGCTGGAGACTAGCTGCTCTGGGCGAACAGAGTTCATTTTGAGCTTCTTTTTGGTGCGGCCTCCGGGATTCGGACCCGGGCGAACGGCTGTCTCCTCTCCGTGATTGGGAAGCCGCTATCCTAACCAGGCTGGATCAAGGCCGCGCCACGGTACCTTAGAATGGAAATACTATAAACGAAGCCATCCTAGACGAAGCCCGACTTTGAATCCAGATTTGATGGCCGAGGTCGTTCCCCGGCTGAAGGGGTTGACCCAAGGTGGGTACGAGAAGGCGTACCGGCATCGTGGGAGGCTCTTTAGAACAAGCACGCATCAGCTCATTGCCCACCTTCTCGATTCCCTGGGAATCCCGTTCAAGGAGGACATCCGAATCCCCGGTGCTGGTCCCATTTCAGCTGATTTCCGGGTCAATGAAACCTGGGTCTTCGTGGAAAGACCCCTCAGCAGAACGGAGATGCGGATGCTGAGGAGAACAGGCAGGAACTGCGTCTTCATCAGCAGGGACGCCTTCAGAAGTGACGGGTCGGACCACGGGATACGAGTCTTGGCCCTCGGAGAATCGGATGGCCTCCAGACCATCTTCTTGGACGACCCCTCGTTCAACTTCGACTACGCGCACATCCTACCCGGGACACAGAAGTGTTCCGTGATGCACGGGCACACGTCGTCAGCACTGGTCGAAGTTGTTGGCCGGCCAATCGACGGTATGGTCGTCGACTTCGGGGTCGCGAAGGAGATCATCCGGGACGCAATCAGAAGCCTTGACCACAAGCTGTTCATCAACGAGAGGTTTGTCACGAGGATGGACGCGAAGAGCGTCACCCTCAGGTTCAAGACTATCCACGGGGATTTTGCGATTCAGGCCCCGAGGCCCACGACCGTCCTGCTGTCAGGCGAGGCCACCGTCGAGAACCTCGCAAGGGAGGTCGTCTCTCGGATAGCACCCCGGATGCCGGAGAACGTGACGGCGGTGGGGGTTTACGTGTACGAGGGACTGAACAAGGGAAGCCATCTACTGGCACAGATCCACCAAGACAGGGAGAGACCACGAAGGAAGCCATAGTGCTTCTCTCGGGTGGCATAGACTCGGCGACGTGCGTCCAGCTGTCGAGAAAGAGATACCACGTTCGGACTCTCACTTTCGAGTATCACGGCATAGCGCGAAGGGAGCTCGAGGCGGCCAGGGCAATCGCCCGGGCGGCGGGCATAGTCGAGCACCGCTTCGTCAGGCTTCCCGACCTCAGGGAGGCGGGCGACATCAGGAGAACGACCTTCGCAGAAGTCCCGTCCACCTATATTCCAATGAGGAACGGCATTTTCTACTCCCTAGCTGGATCCTACGCCGAAGAAGTGGGGGCGGACCTCATAGTCGGAGGGCACAACAAAGATGACGTCAGAACCTTCGCAGACGCGGCACCCGCCTTCTTCGACGCGCTTGAGAAGGCCTTCCGAATAGGGTCGCCCATCCTGATGAATAGGCGGACGAGGATCCTTCTGCCCTTGTCAGAGAAGACGAAGGCCCAGGTGGTCAGGCTTGCCTCCTCCTTGGAGGTACCTCTGGGATTGACGTGGAGCTGTCACAGGGAAGGCGGAAGCCACTGCTGGGAGTGCGACGGGTGTCGCTCAAGGATGGAGGCCTTCGAGAAGGCAGATGTCGTCGACCCATTGAGAGATCCCGGCGAAGAGGGGAAAATCTCATAAGCCATCGGGAATCTGTGATGATTCCTTTGGCGTCCAAAGACCGCCGTTCACCAGGCGCTCTCGAGTTCATCGATGCCACAGCGGATGTCCAGTCTGAGTCATCGCACCTGCCAGTGGCCGCGGGGGTCGCAAACCTGAGGGTCATGTTCAACGCTGGTCGCCTGAACATGCCTGTCGACCTTTCCATTCAGACCTCGACAGGACTCCACAGGGGCGTCCACATGAGCAGGCTCGTCAGGGCCGCAAACAACCGGAACGCGACGGGCATGGAGGAGTGGTTGAGGTGGATCTGCAGGGAGGTGAACAAGACACAACCAGGTACTTCGGTGACCTCTACGTTCGAGCTGCCCTACGAGGACCAGTTCGCCCGCATGAGGATAAGGACGACAGAGAGGGGTGCGCTCACGTACATGTTCCAGGTGAGCGGGATGACTGCGTGTCCTTGTAGCAGGAAGATGATAGGCGTGGGGCACATGCAGAGGGCAGAGATTTCTGTGGTCCTGAAGAGCAGGAAAGCCCTCGACTCGCTGAGGGTGATCGGCCGCATCAATGAGTGCTTTTCCGCTGTTCCAAAGGAAGAGATGAAAAGAGTTGAGGAGGCGAAGAAGATCATGGAGGCACAGGCGAACCCTAAGTTCGCCGAGGACCTTGTGAGGGAGTGCGTCGCAAGGTTCCCCGACGCCGAGTACGTGAACGCGAGGGCCTTCGAATCCATCCACCTTCACGACGCGGTGGCGACCTGGTCGGCGCGGCCGGGTTGGATGCCCGCGATGTAGCGTAGAGGAGACCATCACCTTAAATCGACAAGGGCCGGCCAAACTAAGTCGGATGTCCGAGCTTCTCATCGGTACGTCGGGTTGGTCGTACAACGAATGGACGGGCGTCTTCTACCCGAGTTCCAGCACTAACAAGCTATCCTTCTATTCGAAGGTCTTCAGGACAGCGGAGATCGACTCCACGTTCTATGCCTACCCTTCAAGGGGCCTCGTCCTTGGATGGTCCAGGTACTCTCCCGAGGAATTCATCTTCTCAGCCAAGCTGCCGAGGGCGATAACCCACGAGAAGAGGCTGGACCTGAGCCAGGGAGCCGAGTCCGACCTGCTCAGGTTCCTTAGCTTGATGAAGCCGCTCATCGCTGCGGGGAAGTTGGGGCCCATCCTGATTCAGCTGCCTCCCAGCTACTCCTATGAGGAGGACTTCGGGAGGCTGAAGTCCTTCCTGGAAATTGTGCCCGACGACGTAAGGTTCGCCGTCGAGTTTCGCCATCCTTCATGGCTGAGGGATGAGGTCTGGTCGCTGCTGAAGTCGAGGAACGTGGCCAACGTAATAGTCGATGAACCTCTGCTACCCCCCGAAACTGTGGTGACCGCCGACTTCGCCTTCATCAGATGGCACGGGAGAGGCACGCGCCCCTGGTACAATTACAGGTACACCGAGACGGAGCTCAAAAGATGGGTCCCCAAGGTGGTGGAGGTATCGTCAAGGGCGAACATGACCTTCGGATACTTCAACAACCACTTCAGAGGTTTTGCGGTGGAGAACTCCCTCAAGATGATGGGCATGCTCGGAGTCTCCACACCGGAGCAGGACGAGGCCGGAGCCAAAGCCTCGAGGTTCCTTGAAGGCGGAGGAAGGAGGGAAGGCGAGGGGAGCATGCTTGAGTACGTTGGCAGGGAGGGAGCGTGAATTCGTGAAGGTAAAGATGCTCCTCGATGACGGCAGGCCGAAGGTCGACCCCGAAGAGCTGAAGGAAGTGATCGAGAAGGCTGGCATGACAGTGGGGGATAGGAAGGCCGACATCGGCGTGGTCGTCGGCGGCGACGGGATCTTCAGCATGTTCGGCAGGAATGAAGAGATGCCTCTGCTGTTCGTTGGCGTCAGGTCGAGAGGCGCGACAGGGTCGAAGGCTTACATGGCCGCAGCTTACTTCGACGAACTACCTGCAGCCCTGGAGGCTGTCGCGGCGGGCCGCTTCACCGTTGAAGAACACGGGCGTCTTGAGGTGCTGAAGAACGGGAAGCATCTCGGGGAGGTCTTCACTGACGTCTACCTTCAGAGGGGAGCCGAGAGCAACTGCATCAGGTACAGGCTCAAGGTCACTTCAAAGGACACAGCCATCGAGGAGGCAGCCATAGGGGACGGCGTCGTGGTCACGACCTCGGCGGGATCCACGGGTTACTACTCTTATCCTGACAAGGTGGACGGAACCGAAATGCGGGTCGACGCGTACTCGACCGTCGAGAGAGACGAGATAGGAATCTGCCACATAACGCCCACCTACACGGAGCGGTCCGGGACAGGCGGGCACCCCTTCAGGTACACGGTTCCATGGGACAGCAAGATCGAGCTCTGGATCTCGAGGAATGCCGATGCGAGACTCTACGGCGCCACAGCAGGCCAGAAGGGAGTCAAGATTGGAATTCATGACAGGATAAAGGTAATCCCCAGCAGGAACGCCACGAAGGTCATCGTTCTGAAGCCTGCGTAGTCAGTCGCTGGGCTCTACGCCGGTCACGATATAGTCAACCATCTCACCGATGTATGTGGCGTGGTCTGAGATGCGCTCCAAGTACCTCAGAATCAGGTTAGCGGACACCGCGCATCTGATGTCCTTCTTCTGGTCGAGGACTTCCCGGAGGTTCTGCCTGTAGCTGTCGTCCACTGCGTCGTCAAGCTTGGGGATTTGCCTCGCGAGGGCGACGTCCCTCCTCGCGAAGGCGTCCACGCTCATCCTAATCATCTCGTGGGTGTTGCGGGCCGTCTCGACGACTGCCTCGTGGTCGCACTTGCTGAGGTCGCCGAAGATCTCCAGCACCTCAACGATGTCAAGCGCGTACCTCCCGAAACGGAAGAACCCATAGGATATCTCGAAGCAGGCTTTAATGAACCTGAGATCCGAAGCTACGGGCTGGAACCTGGCGATCAACTCCATCGAGAGATCGCTCACCTGTCGATGCAGGGTCTGGAGGCGCCTCGACCATTCTCTGACCTCTGCGCCGCTGCCGCCCTTGCTGTAGGCTTCAATCGAGGCGGTGACCGCGTTCTCTGAGAGGGTGGCCATCTCGAGCAGCAAATCGTTGAGTTTGTCGAGACCCATGTCCATCAGTCTAGGCACTCTTCATCACCTACCCGAATTTCCCCGTGATGTAACGCTCCGTCAGTTCCTGCTGTGGGTTTTCGAAGATCTTCGCTGTCTCATCATATTCAATAAGCTTCCCCAGGTACATGAACGCAGTGTAGTCCGCGACCCTCGAGGCCTGTTGCATGTTGTGCGTGACTATCACCACGGTGTACTGGGCCTTCAGCTCCGCGATCAGCTCCTCGATCCTCGCGGTGGCGGTCGGGTCCAGGGCCGAGCAGGGTTCGTCCATCAAAATGACTTCAGGCTCGATCGCGAGGGCGCGCGCTATGCACAGCCTCTGCTGCTGCCCGCCCGAGAGACTCGCGCCAGACCTCTTCAGCTCGTCCTTTACTTCCTCCCAGAGGTAGACCCGCTGGAGGCTCCTTTTCGCGGCCTCCTCGAGCCTGCCCTTGTTCCTGACCCCGTTCAGTTTCAATCCCGCGACGACGTTGTCTGTAATCGACATGTTGGGGAAGGGGTTCGGTTTTTGGAAGACCATTCCGATCCGCCTCCTGACGTCCACAGGGTCAAGCGACTTGCTGTAGATGTCCGACCCGTCGAGAAGGACCTGACCCTTGACCCTCGCATCCGGGACGAGCTCGTGCATCCTGTTGAGACATCTGATCAAAGTCGACTTCCCGCACCCGGACGGTCCAATCAGTGCTGTTACTTGGTTTGGCTCTATCGCGAGGTCGACGTCGTAGAGCGCCTGCTTCTTTCCGTAGAAGGCGCTCAGCTGCCTGACCTCCAACTTGGGCCCAGTGCTCACGTTTCTCTTGGCCTCGTATTGGGTATAAATCTCATGTGCAGCCTCGAGTTCTTGGCTAGGCATAGGTTATCCTCCCCCTTGTCAGGAGCCGAACTGCAAGGTTGATCCCTATGACCATGACGATGAGGAAGAAGGCTGCGCCCCAAGCCAGGTTGACCCAGTTCTGGAGCCCGGAGGTCCCGAAGTACCAGATGACGTAGGTCAACGAAGCTACAGGAGCGGTGGGGCCGGCGTACCAGAAGTTGCTGAACCCGACTGTCAGTATCAGAGGTGCGGCCTCTCCCATTACTCGCGCCGTCGCCAGAAGGGCGCCAGTGGCGACTCCGCTCTTGGCGTTGGAAACGACCAGTAGGCTGGTGCGCCATTTCCTGATCCCAAGCGCCGCTGATGCCTCACGAATCGAGTTCGGCACGAGATTGAGTGCTTCGGCAGTCGCGATGGAAACTATAGGTATCATGATTATGCTGAGGGCGAATACACCAGCGTACAGATTGTCACCGTGAAAAGGCTGGAACAGCAAGGTGTACCCCAGGATTCCGACCACGATCGATGGGTTACCGACGAGGACATCGCCGAGGAAGCGCACTGTGCGGCCGTAGAAGTTCTTCCCGTATTCCGAAACGTAGATCCCGGAGAGGATGCCGAAGGGAAGTCCGACGCATGCCGCGAGACCCACCAAGATCAGGGTTCCCTGTATGGCATTGCCCAGTCCCCCGGGCGCCCCGGGATTGGGGAGGGGAGGCAGTTTGGTGAAGAAGTCCAGATTCATTGCTGGGAGTCCCCTGACGGTCACATAGTAGAGTATGCTCGCCAGAGGGATGATAGCGATGACGACGGACACGCAGACGAGGGAGATCAAGACCTTGTCCATGAAGAAGCGTCTGGATTTCATAGGTAGGATGCTGCCTCCCTGTTCTTAGCGAGCCTCGAGATTAGATACCTCGCGGCGATGTTTGTGAGGAAGACAACGACGAGGAGGACAAACCCGGCCTCCACGAGGGCCGATATGTACGCGGGGCCGGTCGCCTCCGTGAACTGGGTGACAATGAGGCTTGCCAGGGTGTATCCGGGGGAGAAGAGCGAGCTACTGAGCCGCGGAGTGTCGCCCACTACCATGGCGACAGCTATCGTCTCACCGAATGCCCTGCCGAGTCCGAGGAAGATGCTCGCTAGAATGCCCGACCTGGCGTAGCTCAGTACGGAGATTTGAATCGCTTCGGTCCTCGTGGCGCCCAGTGCATATGCAGCTTCTCTCTGAGAATCCGGGACTGCCTGGAGGGCATCCCTCGAAATAGAGGAGACTATCGGGATAATCATGATGGCCAAGACTACTCCGCCATCGAGTATACTAGCGCCGGGCAGTTGACCTGTCGGGTACCCCTGGAAGATTGGGAGGAAGCCCAAGTACACCTGGAAAAGTGGATAGACGTGAACCGTCAGGAAGGGAACCATAATGAAGATCCCCCACAGACCGTAAACGACGCTGGGCACTGCTGCGAGCAACTCCACGACAAACGAGACCGGCGACCTCAGGCGTCCGGGCGAGAGTTCGGATAGGAAGATGGCTACACCCAGACTTACGGGAACCCCGATTAGAAGAGCTATGGCTGACGTGACGACACTGCCGTAGACAGCTGGGAGAACCCCGAAGAAGTTCCCGATGGAACCACCCCACGTGGAACTCGTGACGAAGTTAAGACCTTCCCTGAGGGTGTAGGAGGAACCCGTTGTTAGTTCGTAGAAGAAGGTTAGCGTTAGAGCAACTATCGATGAAGCGAATACTAGGACGAGAACCTTGAAGACCGTGTCAGCGCGGCTTCGCCCAGTGCCCATCAGCCATAACCCGTCAGATGGGAAATAAAAGAAGGAGAAGCCCCATTCACGCTGGTATGAATGGAACTCCGTTGTAGAGCATTTTGCTGATGATCCCTTGGTCGATTGTGACGACGCTCGCGGGAAGCGGTGCGTAGTTGAGGTTTGACGAGAACGATTGGCCTTGGATTGCGATCCACTCGAAGAGCTGGGCCGTGTCGTAGCCCTGCTGATAGTTGGTCTGGTTCGTCCAGACGTAGAGGTAGGTGTACGTCGATATTGGGTAGGAGCTTTCTCCTGGAGCGTTGGTGATCGTGAATGTTGGGTTGGCCAGGACCTGCGCACTGTCTGTGCTGGCGGCCGCTGCGATGGCGGCCACTGTGGGTGTGAGGAACGCTCCGGCCTGGTTCTTGATGGATGCGGTCAGCAGAGCCGCGTTGGTGGCGTAGACCGAGTCAGCGTAACCAATCGAGTACTGGTTGCCCAGGACGTAGGACGCGACGGCTGTGCTGCCCTTGGCGCCGACGTTGGCGGCATTCGCACCCCAGACGGCGCTCGGAAGGCTGGTCCCGTAGCACGGACATCCGCCCGAAAACGTGGCGTTCCAGTCTGCGCTGACCTTCGAGAGGTAGTTGCTTAGGGCGTAAGTGGTTCCGCTCCCGTCAGACCTGTGGACCGGTGTGATGAGCTGGGCCGGCATTGTGATGGTTGGATTCAATGCCGTTATGGCGGGGTCGTTCCACATGGTGATCTTCCCTACGTAGATGTCAGCGATGATGGGGCCAGTGAGATTGAGGTGGATCGTCACACCTGGGAGGTTGTAGAAGATTGCAACGCCTCCGAGGGCCTCTGGGAACTGGAGAAGGGCACCAAGTCCCTTGTCTGCCGAAGCGGCCGCGGCTATCTGGGCCGCGGAAATGGGCGCATCGCCTCCGGCGAACGCCCCGGTGTTCGCCAGTATGTCTGTCTGTGCTGCGCCAGTGCCAATTGCTTGGTAGTTGAGTTTGACCACGTTGTTAGTGTACTGTTGGAAGCCTGAAGCCCAAGTCTGCATCAGTGGGTTGACGAAGGTTCCGCCGTTCGCCTGTAGGATCATCTGATAGTAAGTCGCCGAGGTCGACGTTGCCGTAGTCACGCTGGTGCTGACGCTAGTGCTGAGGCTCGTCACCGTGTTGGTTTTGGTTGTCGTCTGCGTCACAGTGTTGGTCTTTCCAGGACTGACCGCGATGTAAGCGGCCGCGGCCACGATCACGACGATGATAACGACAGTCAGGGCGACAGTAGTCGTGTTAATACCTTTCTTGCTGATGTTCATTTTCGGAAAGGGGCGACGAACGACGAAATATATTGCTCTCCGAATTATTCTCAATTCTAATATTGTGTACACATTATAGTATATAGCTACCTCGCCCAGCTGTCAAGTTATATAGTGGCATATAGGGCCCAGACAGATATGGACTTCCGGAAAGTCCAGATAACTGGCGGGAACAGCTACGTCGTTTCTCTACCGAAGACTTGGGTCAAGGACGTAGGTCTGAAGCCCAAAGACGCGGTGGCAATAATCACCCAGCCGGATTCCTCGTTACTGATAATCCCGAGGAAAGAGCTCCGAGAGGCAGCGAAGTCTGAGGCCGTAATTGAAGCCGCACCGGGACTCGACAAAGATGCGTTGCTTAGGCACTTCATCTCGTTCTATCTGGCGGGCTATGACATCATAAGGATCAACCTCGGAAGGTCGGACGGATCGCTCAGAGGGTCAATCAAGGAGGGGATACGTCGAAAGTTGGTTGGTGTCGAAATCATCGAGGAATCTCAGACCGGAATTCTGACCCAGTGTCTCTCCGGATACGTCGATCTCCCGCTGAAGAAGGCCCTCGAAAGGATGGCTATCATAGCGGCGGGTATGATTACGGATGCGGCGGAAGCACTCCATAATGACACTATGGGAATGGCCCAAGAAGTAATCCAACGCGACGATGAGGTGGACCGATTCTATCATTTCATTCTCAGGCAGCTGAACATCGCGGTCAGGGATCGCTCGGTGATTCAGGAGATTGGCCTCAGTTCCGCCAGGGACTGCCTCGGCTACAGGCTAGTGGCTAAGAGCACGGAGAGGGTAGCAGATCACGCCGTGTTGATAGCGGCCCAGGCTGAAGCGCTGAAGTCGATCCCTGAAGGTGCCGTGAAGAAGGTCCAGGAGATGACAGCGCTCTCACGGAAGATCTTCGAGAGTTCCATAACTGCTCTGCTGAGGATGGACGCCAAAATGGCGGAAGAGGCGATATCGAAGACCAAGGAGGTCGCAAGACTTGAGGAGAAGCTGAGCTCAGAGATCCTTGCACCCAGAATGAGCGGAACACAGGTCGCCTCAGTCAAGCTGATGCTCGAAAGCGTCCGGAGGGTGGCTGAGTACGGCGCGGATATCTCTGAAGCGGCCCTGGACCTCGCGGTCAGCGAGCCGTAGAGTCAACAATAAGGAGAACTGAGGATCGAGATTCCCTATCGCTCAGGGAGCTCGCACATCTGTTCCATTTCACGGAGAAGGACTCTCTCGCCCTCGTCGGTGAGGCACAGGGCCTGCATGGCACCCCTCCCATCAGTTTCAGAAACCACGTCCACTAGGCGGTTCCTGCGAAGTCGGTCGAGCAGCTGCCCGAATTCGGATGGATCTACCCCGAAGGAGGCACGCAGCTCCCCTTTCGTGAGGGGCTTCCGCGCCAAGGCTAGCAAAACAACGAAGCTCTGGCCCGAAACCCTGCTGCCGTGGCCAAAGCTCTTGGCCTCGATCTCTTGGATTTCTTGCATCATCGGAGTGAAGGTGACCCTGTGTGGCTAAATGGGTTGTCGAATTGAACTATAGACCCTATGAGAAGTATAGAGATACACAAGGCCCTATATACCGTCGGGTGCAGCTGGTGTCCAGGTTCCGTCACACACAGGGCACCCGTACTCTGCCCTGCGCCAGAATTCCCAGAGGGGGGGCTTTGGCGGTTCTCAAGTCTGGGAATCATCTCCACGAGTTAAATCAGTTGCGCGAGCGAAGTAATCAGCGGAACGATGCCGGATGCAAGCATGCAGAAGTTGGAAAGCAGACCAAGCCGATCACGATGAAGAATGTGGTCATGGTGTTCGTCAGTGTTGCTGCGGCGCCCGCGCGCGCACGCGCCTCGCCCCATTGTCTGTGTCAGGTCGGCGTTGTGTCCTTTCTCTCTTTCGTGAAATCAGGATAAAGCTGTGCGAGCATCACTGCTCAGGCTTTGGCCATGGACCCACCGGGACTCAGGCGACCCAGCTTCCAGGGTTTCATT
This sequence comes from Nitrososphaerales archaeon, assembly GCA_050011715.1. Taxonomy (GTDB): domain Archaea; phylum Thermoproteota; class Nitrososphaeria; order Nitrososphaerales; family Gagatemarchaeaceae; genus UBA183. The sequence continues at coordinate 10,772 of JBEKIO010000017.1, forward strand.
AGCAGATCCCAACGAGAAACAACTAGCCCACCTTCCGAGACAAGGCAATCGTCTGGCTCGTCGCCGATCATCCTTGCTGCCTCGTTCAATGATGCTCCAAGAGCCACGACGCGGGCGCTTCGTGTACCGAGCACCGAGACCTTGGCGTCACACCACTCCTCCGGGCTCTTTCTAGCCAATTGAAGCCGTTCAGGGGTGAGCATAAACTCGATCACTGATCGACTCGAGATGAACTCGTCAGGGCGGTCCTGCGGGAAGAGTCGCCTCACGCGGAACTTGAGCATCATCTTGACGGCTTCCCCGATTTCAGCGTCGGATGGAATCGACACTGGCTGGGAGCCAACTTGCTCCACCCGCATGTCAGAGACGAGAGAGTGATTCCTCATGGCCCCGACCAAGTCGGCGAGCGTAACCACAGTGTATATGTCATGATCGCTCACCCGCGCGGCACCGAACTTCGTAGCCTCGAACACGTGAAGCAGGTCGCTAACCGGATCGCCAAAATCCACCGACCCTATCCAGACTGCAATCTCCCTGCTTGGAGTTTGGAGGAGATCGTAGTAGTCCTTCGGTTTCGTCTTTACGAATTTCTCGAGGAACGAGTATCCGCTAAGCGCCCCGTAGAGGACAAGCCCCGTCCGCCTGTCCCTTCGTGGCCTCAGCCCCTTCATGACGGGCAGGATGTGGAGATCGGAGGTGTTGAGGATGAAACCGGCGTGGATGAGCGGACTGTTTCCGTCGGCGATCGGGCGGTGGAGCTTGAACAAGCCGGGTAGCAGGGATGAGATGCTTGGGCCGTCGCCACTGTCACCCAAGGGTTTACCCATCGCCTGCCATGAGGGCACCACCCGGTATACCTCTGTCGGGACCTTGACGTTCTTCAGTTCGACGGGCCCCACCTTGACGATCTGGACGTCCACTTCGTTCCAAATGAAGTCGTAGACCTGCTTGCTGACGCAGATGCCACCTGGCTCCGCAAGGGACACAATCCGCGAAGCTAGGTTCACGGCATGACCGTACACATCATTCTCGCTGTGAATGACCTCGCCTACGCTGATGCCAATCCGCAATTGAATTCTCTCAGCAGTTCCGCCCGCGTTCTGTTCCGACATCAAACGCTGTATCTCGATGGCACAGCGGACAGCGCTGACCGCGCTGGTGAACTCCACGAGAAAGGCATCCCCGATGGTCTTTACCTCGCGTCCCCCGTATCTGGCGAAGGCGGGTCGAAGAAGCCTTCGGTGCTCCTCGAGCAGCACAATTGCCTCTGCTTGGGCAAGTAGGGTATAACCGACAATGTCAGTGAACATTATCACCCCGATTCTTCGCTCACCGACAGACCGTTCCATTCTCGACCCTGCTCTCAAATTTGCGGGGAGTTGAACTGTCATAAGCTCAGACCACTCTAGCTTCTTCGCCCTTCGCTACGGGGCATCAGAGTTCAATCACTCCTCGAATCCAGAAGATCAAGCGGGGGTGCGAGGCCGCGCCTGATTCTCTGGGCGAAGCTTCGATTGAGCGCAACCATCAACTCTGAAGGGGGTTTTCAAGCCCTGCATCCACACCCTTATCCTGAAGTGCCCCAGGTTGGTCTGACTGGCTGCAAACTCCCATTGTCAGACTTCTTCAGTCCGTCCAGCTTTAGTTGCATTACATTGGTTTCCGTCGAGTCATTCCCTAACATATTAGGTATCCCCTAACACGAGTTATTTAACCCTGTGGCGCATCGGTCCAGCGCATCCTAGGGAGACTTCGCCCACCTCACCTAGAACTGCGGGTGTCGGGAGAAAGGTCAATGGCTTCCCTAGGTGGGCCCACAGTACCATCTTGCGAATGCAGAGCTGTTCTGGAATGGAGTCATTCCCCATAGCCGAGATTCATCGTTTGATTCAATATGTTGACAAGCGCAGAGTCATAGAGCGTTCCGCACCCGAGGAAGTGATACGAAAGCGAGACTACGGCGCTCCAGTGCGACAAGACCTTGAGGGGTGCCGGGCAGTCGATGAAGGAGCAGCCAGGGTAAGTCTGGGAGTAGCTTCCACCGATGGGTACGACCGGAGCCAGGAAGAATAGGGAGAAGGCTACCAACGTCAGGATGCAAGCGACTAATCCACGTCGTCTCACATTCTCGTCGGGAACCATCTCCATTATCTTAAGGCTCGGTAGGAATCAACGGCAGTCTCCGAGCCAGATAGACGGTTAAGACGCAGTCACGGTCGTGATCCGCATCTGTAGCAGCGACCCTGAGGAATTCGACCCGGAAGCACTGTGGAGACAGGTCGAGATTAGCTATAAGTCAGGAGCACATCGATGTCGAGTACGCGCAGACTTGAACGCCAGAGAGATCGTCTACGGAATAGATTCCACGGTCAGATCATCTCGTAGCGCATACTCAGACTGGAGGATTGGGACAACGGACGACCCTCTTGGCAGTAGGAAGCGGCACCAGGACGAAGGGAGATACACTCGGCTGTGGAAACAATGGCAGGCGGACAGTGAAGCGGACGCGAGGAGCGTGGAAGCGTATTTCGTCGACAAAGGAATGAAGAGCGGAGTCGACTGGGGCACGAACGGGAGTTTCGTATACATTTTCTAGCATTCATATGGTTCCCTGTCCCCGATGACCACAATCGACACTTGCACGATTCTGGACCTGATCATCCACTCATCCTCGCGCGTGCTTTGGGGGCTATTGCTTGCCTAAGTTTCTGCAGTAGTGGTCTTTTGGACCTTCCTGTCGCAAAAGACCAAATACGCAGGATGCCGTCCCGCCAGATGATGGAACGGAGCGAAAAGCGTCCTCGTCCGAGGATCGAGGCGCTCGCCGACCTTGTCTTCGGACTCTCGCTCTCCATTGGGTCGATTGCCTTGATTTCGTCCCCTCCGACATCTACGGGTGAAATAGGGAGCCACATAGCCGCGTTTGCATTCACTTTCTTCATCCTGATCACCGCCTGGCTCATTTACACGACCGACATGTCAGTCCTGCCGATTGAGACGACATCCATAACCTTCCTGAATGTGGGAATGCTGTTGCTCGTCGCTCTAGTCCCATACCTGCTCAACAGCGTCGAGGTGGTCAACCCCAATCTGACATCGGTCCAAGCATCGGCGCTGAAAGACTTCTCGTCCAGCCTCTTTGCGATCGACCTCTCGGGGATACTCTTCATACTGGCGGCCTTCGCGCATGTTATCAGCATGGAAGAGAAGAAGCTGGTCGAGCCTGCCCTGGCGGCATCCTTCAGGAATGGAAGAAACAGGATGGCTGTGGTAGCCGTTGTGATGGCTGTCTCAGTCGCGCCTCCTTTCTGGCAATTGACATTGTCCGGCATTCCGGTGAGGATCTACCTTTGGTATCTTCCTCTTGTTAGTTACTGGTTGGGGAGGCTGTTGAGGCCAGAGAACAGGACCTACACTCCTTAGTGGCGTCGGCGCGGACCTGGAGGGATTCGCACTTATCTTGCACCAACCATTTCTCCACGTCGAGCAAGGGCGCGAGTTCAGAAAGGCCTGATTCCAGCTTACTTGGCCAGATAGCTTGGATTGAGCCATTTGTAATGGGCAGGGAGGAAATCGTTCCAAATCTGCGTTAGAAATCAGGTCCTCTAACCTCGGCCGTACTAAGACTAGGCTGGACTGCCCTCGAAAATCTCCTCTGGATTGCTGAAGGTAAGTTCGAGTCCGACCAGCGCCGCATGAAATAAGCCCAGAATGGGCTTTGTTTGTCCAGATTAGTTAGAATTACCCTATTGGTGAGGACCTTCCCGAGTCGGAGTCTGCAGGTGCCTGCTAAGGTTCATTGACTTCAGCGTGAAGATGCCGAACCCCACCAATGTGAGGGAAAGGAACCACACGCCGTCTAATAGCACCATCACCGCGAGAGCTATTGCCGCCAGGGCCAGGACTCCTTCGACGATGGCATTCCTGTCGTTCGTCAGGTGCCGGAAGTAGGACCTCTTCGTCGCCTCGCCAGAACCGCTGTGGGGAGTCCTGTACGAGAAGAACCCCGGCCTGTCGAAGACCCCGTAGAAGAAGGCTATCGACCCCAGACTGAGCATGGCGCCCGTGGCGTAGCCAAGGAGCGGGATCAATATGACGTTGCGAACCGTCATCAGGCCTTGTACCCAGAGGGCCCAGGCTCCAGACGCTAGCGAGACTGCAAAGGGAACCGCGACCATGCCAATGTAGAAGGGGTTGTTGAATATCGAATTTGCAGGCTGAACCACGCCCGATATCACCGCGAAAGCGGATAGGAAGGTGACTATGAGCCAGCTGAACCCAGAGAAGGGGCCGAGGAGCATCAACAGGAGTCCTGCCTTCGTTTTCATACTGATGTCTGGCGCGCGGACGATGCTCTTCCAGTACTTCGCGATGCATCTCCACCATCCCTGAGAAGTCCTCGCCACCTGTTTCTTCCAGGCCTCTAGGGTAGAGGGGTCCTCGCCCATTATCTTGACGTTGCTTAGGTATACGCCGCGCTTTCCCGCGAGGTACATCTTTATCGAGACATCGCCGTCGTCGGCTATCCGCTCGTTGGACCATTGTCCCACGCCCCTCAGGTCCTTCGTCCTCACTAGAGCGAACCCACCCTGGAAGGAGAACGGGGCATCGATGAGGTAAGCTCCCATCTTCGACAGGGTGTCCCCAATATCCTGATAGAGAGCGAACAACCTAGTTGTCAAGTTGTAGTTCCTGTTGTAGTGCCCGTACCGGAAGGAGACGAAGGACGCGCGCGGATGGCTCTCCATGGCGTCTATTCCCTTGCTCAGAACATCCGGAGGCACTATGGAGTCAGCGTCGAGCAGGAGTACGAAATCCCCCATGACTTGTTCCATCGCCTTGTTCAGAGCGCCGCACTTGAAGTGCTCCCGGCTCGGACGCCTGGAAACGATGGTCGTTATGCCTGACTCGTTGAGTTCGCGAGCCTTCTCGTCAACTATACCCACAGTCTGGTCGTTGGAATCGTCCGCGATCACCACCTGGAGTTTTTCCTTTGGGTAGTCGAGCTTTTTCATGGCCTCCAGCGAACGCTCAATCACATACCTCTCGTTGAACGAGGCGATGAGTATCGAGACCGTTGGATGGCTCGTCAGTCGGACGTCGCGGCTCTCAAGGTCCCTGGGGTACTTTGTTGAGGTCGTGAGTAGGACCAACCAGTAGTACTCGAGCCCCAACACCGGGAGGGTGATTGCCAGGGTGACTATCTCAACGAGAAACCAGATCGCAATTGCCATGCTAGTCCCCGAATAGACATGCATAGAGTGTCCCCCCTCATTATCTAAGCCTTTGCCGGAAGACATTGACCGACTCCGGCCGGGGTTAGACCCCTGCTGTACTGCGCGCACGCATGTGAGCCCAAGCGCGCGCCCCGAGACAGGTTCTCAGAGTGGATTCCAGGCTAATGATAGCCCGGCTGTGCCACAAGACGTTCTTCTAATTCGCCGCTTCTACGCGAAGGACCTCATCCAAGGTCAACCTGAGCAACGATTCCTTGGTGCTGGGACTCAAAGCGAGAGCGCAAGGTTCTTACGAGATGAAGAGCCGCGTAAACAGAAGACAGAATCAGGAGCAGTGAGAAGAGAGTCCTCTGTGAATAGTCAAATGAAGCCGTGAAGATGAAGATGCTGTAGCCCACGTACTCAAGGAATATGAATCTCAACCCGAATCCTGCGTTACTGGCCAGAAAGAATCTGCCCGCCTTCATCTTCAGCGCCCCGGTAGCCAGGGACGCGACGTTGCAGCGCGCGGTGGCAAGACGGCGACTCATCGCAACATCACTTCAAAGATGGCTACCTGGTCATCATTCGCCTGAATACGGGGACGGCTATCGCTGTCATTACGGCCCCGAACACTATCAGGATGGTCAGCTCCGTGGTTATGTCTGGCATCCCGGCACCCAAGACCATGACCTTCCTCAGGGCGCTCGATGCGTAGGTGAGCGGGAGCATCTTCGATATGTCCTGCATGTACCAGGGCATCTGCTGTATCGGGAAGAACACTCCACTCAGGAACATCATGGGGAACATCAGGGTGGTCATCAGCATCGTCGCCGTCTGCTGGTCCTTCGCGAACGAGGTTATCACAATGCCCAGACCGACAAAACTGAAGACACCGAGCAGAAGCAACCCGAAGACGAGAAGGATGCTCCCTTGTATCGTCACACCAAAGAGCCCGACAGCCAGGACCAGTATTATGAGACCCTGGAGCAGACCCCTCACCGTCTGGCCCAGGGTCTTGCCAAGGATGATGGACAGCCTGTTGATGGGCGCCACCATCATTCCGTCCATGGTGCCGATCTCCTTCTCCTGCGAAATCGCCGCGGGTAGCCCAGTCATGACGCTCATCATGACAACCATGGCCATTATGCCGGGAGCAACGAAGTCAAAGTAGTTGGGAGTCCCTGGAACGACGCCCTGCGTCTTGACCTTGTATGGCTGCACTATCGCAAGGGTATCGTTCGCCGTGACCGTTGAATTGAGCGCCAGAACGTTCTTCTGGGCCATCATGGTGTTCATCTCGTTGAATACGCTGGACAGCAGCGTCTCAATAATGGTCGACACTTGGGGGTTGGATTGGTCAGTTATGATCACCACAGTCCCCTGCTTTCCGTCAGCGAGGCTCGCGGAGAAATTGCTCGGGATGACTATCCCGCCTTCGATATCGCCCCTTTGAATCAGGTTCTTGATATCAGCGGCGCTCGACGCCGTCGTGAGAGTCATCATGTCGGTCTTGCTGTTAATCTGTTGCAGGACCGAGGTGAACGTCTGACTTGCGATCATTGAGTGGTTGTACCCTGCGTCCGAGTTGACGATCGCGACTGGCAGGTTGCCGGCCGAACTGCCACTCGTCGGATAGATGAAGCCGACCATCGCCATCATGAACAAGGGCATAACGATGAGCAGGACCAGACCGAATCTGTTCCTGTAAAGCTCGAGTACGTCCTTCCAGGCGATTCTGAGACTGTGCGAAAGCATCATCCTGGCCCCCATTCAGTCTCACCTTACCCTCCGTTGCGGGGTCCCAAATCGTCTGTGCCTCTCAAGTGGAATCTTCTGGTCCGCGCTGTCTCTGACTTCGTGGCCCGTCAGGTGCAGGAACACGTCCTCGAGCGTCGGCTGCAGGCTTTCCATCGACGCTATCTTCCCGCCCTTGCTTCTCACCGCGTCGATTACACTGTCGAACGCGTCGTCACCGCGTGCGATCAGCCGGAGGTGGGTGGAGTTCTCCTGGGAAACGGACTGAACGCAATCCAGTGTTCGGAGAGTCTCAAGGAGGTCGGCCGTGAGATTGGCGACGCCCAGTTTCAGAATCGTGCTGTCCCCGCCGGAAATCAGCTTCTTTAGGTTGGTCGAGGTGTCTAGAGCGACCACCTTCCCGTGGTCGACGATGGCGATGCGATCGCACAGCATGTCGGCATCGACCATGGTGTGCGTCGTCACGATTATGGTGGTGCCGTCCTCCCTGTTGAGTTTTTTCACGAACTCCCGGATTTCGACGGAGGATTGGGGGTCCAGACCCAGCGTCGGTTCGTCCAAGAACAGGACGCGAGGCATGTTCAGCAGGGCCCGTACCACGTTCATCCTCTGCCGCATCCCAGTCGAAAATGTCCCCACCAGGGCGTTCTTCCACTTGGTCAGCTGGACTAAATCCAGCAGCTCGTCAATTCTCTGTGTGAGCACATCGCTTGGAATCTCATTGAGACTGCCGAAGAACCAGAGGTTCTCTCTTGCCGTCAGGCGGTCGTACATTATCATCTTCTCAGAAACGATGCCGATCAGCTTGCGAACTTCGGTGTCATTCTTCACGATGTCATAGCCCCCGATTGAAGCGGTCCCCTTGGTGGGCCTCGCCAAGGTGGAGAGAATCCGCAAGGTCGTGCTCTTGCCAGCGCCGTTGGGACCGAGCAGACCGAATATCTCACCCTTCTTGACGTCAAATGAAACATCATCGACGGCTGTAAAGTCACCGAACTTCTTCGTCAGGTTCTCAACCCTGATCATAGAGCCGCCTTCGGGAATGCGGTCGGCTGAGACGATTGCGGTTCTGCTCAAGCCTTTCTCACCTTCGAAGCTGCTCCCCCCGCGGAGGCGTTCTCGGAGGGGGTTCGACCGTCGATTTCCTTGATCGAGGCTATTGCTCGAGTCAGTTCCCTCTCCAGATTGAGCCTGTACTGGTGAAGGATGAACAGCTTGTCCTCGTCGCTTAGGCCACTTCTATCGGATTCGACGAGGGTGTGGACAAGCTCGATTTGCAGCTCCAAGGAGTTGAGGACGAATCTTACTAGATCGTCTGGTTCCATCAGATCGATGAATAGTTGCGTCATAAGGTTCCAGCGCTCTGTCGACGATTTCATCATCTTCTTGGCGTTGGCTATGCTCTCGAGTCCTGCGGGCGTCATCTCGTAGAGAACATGGGACGAACCACCTTTCGTCTCTTTCTGGGCCGTAATATAGCCCTGATTCACGAGTTTCCGGAGCACGGGGTACACTGCGCCAGGTCCGGGGCGCCAAGCTCCCTCGGTCTTGGTCTCGATTTCTTTGATGAGGTCATAGCCGCGCATCGGCTTGCGAGCGATACTCAGAAGTGCGTAGAAATGCAACAGGCCCCTCGGAGCACCTTGAGGATGCGGGCTTCCGTTTTCCAGGGGGCCCAGGTCCCGCTGATGGGACGCCGATCGCACCACCTTTCCCATGACTGGGCGCGAAATTGATAGACTATATAACAATATCTCAAACACTATCTAATGCGTTAATCCACTAGCCGCTTTCTCCGCTGAGATAACACTACTTGGCTCGCATTCATGACTAAACGGGTTCTTGAGGGGTCCGGAGGGGTTCGGACCTGCTCACGAGCCAAACATGTCCTTGCGTCTTGCAGGGCCGTCATGCAGAATCACTTGATTCCAGCTTATTTCGAGCAGAGTAGCCTGAATTAAGCTATCCCATGGTGGGCCGGAAGGGATTCGAACCCTTGGCCTCCCGATTATCAGTCGGGTGCTCTAGCCAAGCTGAGCTACCAGCCCACCGTCGTCTGACGCCCTCCGATAGGCTATAATTCCTTTCCAAACGGGAAGAGAATAAGAAGCGACTAGGGACTAGCCTGCTTCGTGGGCCGGTAGTTCAGCGGTACGAACGCCCGCCTTGCACGCGGGAGAACCTCAGAGGTCCCAAGGTCGGGGGTTCAATTCCCCCCCGGTCCACTTTCAGGATTCATTCCACTGCGTGAATCTTGCGCCGAGCACTACCAGCACCATCGCGAAGACGGCGACGACGGCGAGATCGGTGAGGGCGCCGGAGAAATCGGCGGAGACCATCGAATTCCTTAGTCCGTCCGCGAAGTAGGTCAGAGGGAGGACTCGGGCGACCGTTTGCAGGTATGACGGCATAGAGCTGACAGGCCAGAATGTGCCGGAGAGCAGCATCATCGGAAACGCGATAAAGTTGCTGAGTCCAGACGCCGCCCCAGGGTCCTTGACTAGGCCAGCTAGCGACATGCCCACACCGTAGAAGAGGAGGACGCCTAGGAAGAGCATTACAAGGAAATATGCATTAATCAAGACGCTGACGTTGTAAAGGACGGCTCCCAGGACTAGCATTAGTGCTGCGAGCACGAAGGCGAGAACAGTCTGGCTCAGAACGTTCCCGAGGAGCCATTCCAGCTTGGTCAGCGGGGTAGCGGCCAAGCGCCTGAGGGTCCCGTTTCTCTTCAGCTCGGAGCCGACGTTGGTAAGGCCAATCACACCATTCGCCATTATGAAGGCCGCAGTCAGGCCCGGGAGGAAGTAGATTGCGGTGCTCTGGCCGATCGCCTTACTCGGGCTGCCGGGGTTGCCGTAGATACTCCCGAGGATGAGGAGGAGAATTACCGGAAAGAGGAAGCTGTAGAGGAGCCCACTCCTGCTCCTGAGCCAGTTTCGAATGACGGCAAGACAGACGACCAATACCTTCAGTTGGCTTCACCAGTGTCGGACATCCCCGATCCCGTGAGTTTCAGGAAGACGTTCTGTAAAGTGGAAGAACGGAGCACGACCTCCACTTCGAGGCCCCTGCCCACCAGGGCGGTGAGCGCCACCTCCAGGTCCCTGAGCCGGTCGAAGGGCAGGACAACGTCGGAACCGTCCATTGAAACCGTATCGAAGAAGCGTCTGAGAGTCCCGAAGACTGCGTCGCCGCCGCTCCTGAAGACGACCGTCTTGCCACCACCGAACTTGTCCAAGAGCTCAGCCGGAGTACCAAGCGCAACGATCTTGCCTCTGTTGAGGATTCCTGTCCTGTCGGCGAGCTGCTCTGCCTCGGCCACGGAGTGTGTCGTCAAGACTATCGTCTTCCCTCTGGCGCGCAGGTCCCCGATCACCTTCCGCATGGCTCTCCTGGTCTCGGGATCTTGACCAATAGTAGGTTCGTCGAGAAGGACGAGTTCCGGGTCATTGACTAGGGCGACAGCGAATCCCAGCCTCTGCCTCAGCCCTCCGGACAGGTCGGCGAACTGGACCTTCGCCATGTCTCGTAGCTCGAGGAGGTCGAGCAGGCTCATCGCATCGACGTGCGCATCATACATCGCGGCGAAGAACTCCAGGCTCTCTGCGACCGTGAGCCTTCCCAGAGAGCAGAATTCCTGAGGAAGCACGCCAATCCTCCTCTTGATTTCATTCGGCCATTGGGACCCTGCGACCGACTGCCCCAGGACCTTCACTGAGCCTGCAGTTGGCTGTCTTGTGCACTCTAGTACCTGAATCATGGTCGTTTTTCCCGCGCCGTCCGGACCAAGAAGAGCGAAGACCTCCCCCTTCTGCACCTCGAAGGAGACGTCGTCGAGTGCCGCAACCCCGTCGTACCTCTTCACGAGACCCTCTACCGAAACGACAGGTTCGGCCATTCGTTATCTGGCCGGAAGCCAATTGATATATTAGCGTAGTCTCCCGCCGCTGACGATGACCCAGCAGGAGCCGACCGTCGCCGATATAATGATGAAAGCCGTGCTGGCCGTCGATCTCGACACCAACGTGCGAGAATGCTCTAGGGCGATGGCCAAGAGGGGAGTAAGCTGCTCCGTCATAACGCAGGCCAACAGGGCGATAGGAATCGTCACCGAGAGGGACCTAGTCTCGAAGGTGCTGGCCGATGCGTTCGACCCTACCAAGGTCTATGTCAAGGACATCATGTCGACTCCATTGATCACCATCTCTCCGAACGCCTCGCTGACCGACGCGGCATCCCAAATGGCTGAGTACAGAGTGAGGAGGCTGGTCGTCGTGGACCGGATGGGGTCCATGGTGGGCATCATCACGGCAGGAGACATCGCCAGGTCGCTCGCTGAGAAGCACGGCTACAGGGAGGCCACGTTCAACGCGCTGGCCAGATACAAGGAAGGAGCCGAAAGCGGGCCTTACCAGTAGCTCAGTCGACTCGGAGCTTGACGCCGGTTCCGCCGGGGGATTTCAAGGGAATTGTGACTTCCAGGATGCCGTTGTTGTAGGCTGATTTCGCGCCCCTTGGGTTGACGACCCCCGGCAGCTCAAGCTCCTTGAAGTACCTCCGGTCATCCTTGTCAACCGATATGACGAGCGACTTCTCTTGGACCGTGACGTTGATGTCGCGCTTTTCGACTCCGGGCATCTCTGCTATCACCCGCACCTCCTTGTCGGAGCTCACGACATCGATAAGTGGTTCGCGTCTGTCCTGAATCTGATTCCACGGGGTTCCTTCGCCCTTCCTGACGTTGCCGAATTCCCTCACCATTGGCTTGCCGTCGGGTCCGATGGTGACGGAATAACCATAGACTATCGGCCCTATCTCCTTCTTCGTGCTGCCGTCCGGGGATTTCGTCTCTCTGACCAAGTTCCTGGGGAGCTCCTTCTCTAGCTCCTTGAACTGCTCCGAGAAGGCCTTCTCCATCTCCCTCATCATCTCGTCGATATCAGGGAATGTCCATGGACCAAACGGATATCCCCTGCGCCTCTTAATTGGCCACTCGTCGTCGCCGTTGTCCTCCAACTTTGTTTCGCAAGATTCCTCCGTCTGCATGGATTTTTATCCTTTCGGTCGAGAGGCATTCCATAGCGATGGCCGCACAGGTTGACAGAACCCGAATCCTGCAGGAAAACTATATACAGCGGACGGAATGGACAATTTTTCCCGAAGTGAAATGGCCGTTTCAACCTATCTAAAAATAACAATGCTATTTGCAGTGATGACCGGCCTCCTGATGGCCATCGGTCTTGCGGTGGGGCTCTTTCTCGGCAACCCGCTGGATTTCATGCTAATTGCCCTCGTGTTGGCAGCTGTCATCAATTTCGTCTCGTATTACTACAGCGACTCGCTCGTCATCAGGATGACCAGGGCCAAGATCATCCAGGAGAGCGACAACCCGACCCTCTTCAGAGTCGTGAGGAGTGTCGCCCAGAAGGCAAATATCCCGATGCCGAAAGTGGGCATAGTCGATTCTCCACAGCCGAACGCCTTTGCGACCGGTAGGGGTCCCAGCAAGGCGGTCGTGTGCGCCACGTCATCTATCCTGCAGACGCTCACCCCTGACGAGCTCGAAGTGGTGATAGGTCATGAAATCGGGCACGTGGTCCACCGCGACGTCCTGATGTCGAGCGTGGCCGCGACGATGGCTGGAGCGATATCGTACATCGGATACATCGCCCTTTGGGCTCCTATGCTTGGAGGCGGGAACAGCAAGAACAAGAACTCGCCGATCATTCTCCTCGTTGCCGCGATTCTGGTGCCGCTCGGAGCGACGTTCGTTAGACTGGGGATAAGCAGAGACGATGAGTACAACGCGGATGAGTACGGAGCGAAGCTGACGAGGAATCCCGGAGGACTGATCACTGCCTTGGAGAAGATCTCCAGCAGGGCCCAGACCAGGCCTATCTCGAACAGAGCGGGCCGGGCACCATCTCCCGCAACGTCGTCGTTGTGGATAGTAAATCCGTTCAGGGGCAGCTCGCTAATCGAGCTCTTCTCGACACACCCCTCGATGCCGCACAGGGTGGAGAGGCTGAAGAAGGTGGCGAGAGATATGAACCTGTACGTGCCCTAGCCGAAGACCAGTTTCACCAGTGCCAATAGAGCCCCGAGCTCCAGCACTTCATCTCTGGGAATAGGCGGTTCACTCTTCGCTTCCTTGAGCGCATGCCCTGTCGGCACTTGTAGCGACAAGCTCGGGAAGATGCTCGTCGGGAAGAGCGGTGCACTGAATGAGGGCTGAGCGGGCGCGATTGGAGGCATCGAGACGGGTGCGACAGGTCCTGGTGCGACGGGTGTGGAGGTCGTCCCCCACGCAGGAGCGGCTTCGAGGCCTGTCTCCATGACGGGAGCTGGCTCCGTGTCGTAGGCTGGCTCGGGGGCCTGTTGTCCCGAACCTGTCGGAGTGCCTTGGGGACGCGGCCGGGGTGACGAAAGCAAGGCAGGGAATAGGAGGAAGAAACCCAAGATGGAAATGAAGTATCCAAAACCGATTCCTAGCAGAATTAACAAGATAGAGAGGATCAGCAGGCCCCGGTTCATCGCTACCTCTAGGAGAAAACGGGCCTCGCCGTATTAAGGATTGACAATGGTGGGCCGGCCCGGAATTGAACCGGGGACCTTGGCGTGCGAGAGTGGCTCTCGTGAATTCGCCGTGTCAGAGCGATGTCCTAACCAAGCTAGACGACCGGCCCGCGGTTTCGCACCACCCCCTCGGCCGCCTTTTATGTTTACGCGGGAACGAGTGGTTCACGCTCGTCCGCGCAGTTCGCCAATAGGCTGAGATTGCTTCAGGCGGTAGCTTTGATTAAATATCGAGCCGTTGACGCGAGATACGAAAGCGATGCAAGGAAGTTCCGAAGTGCCGGGTTTCTACAAGCTGCCGATTAAGGAGAGGATGAAGATAGTCAAGGAACTTACGGGCCTGTCCGATGAGGATGCGAAGGCCCTCGCGAACACGGGGGGACTTCCCATCGACGTCGCAGACAGGATGATCGAAAACGTCGTCGGGGGGATAACCGTTCCGATGGGAATCGCTGTCAACTTCAAGGTCAACGGGAAGGACTACCTCGTGCCCATGGCCCTGGAAGAGCCATCCGTGGTGGCGGCCGCGAGCAATGCGGCGAAGATGGCGAGGGTGAAGGGAGGCTTCAGCGTCACCAACACCGGCCCAGTAATGATCGGGCAGATCCAGGTCGTCGGTGTGAAGGACACGGACGGGGCGAAGTCCAGACTGCTTGAGAAGAAGTCCGAGATCCTGAAGAAGGCCAACGACCAGGACCCCATGCTGGTGTCGCTCGGCGGAGGGGCCAAGGACCTGAACGTGAAGATCCTTTCCACCGTGAAGGGGCCGATGGTCGTGCCTGAGCTCATCGTGAACACAGGAGATGCGATGGGGGGCAACGCCGTGAACACGATGGCTGAGGCGGTGGCGCCGATGGTCGAGAAGATCACCGGCGGGAGGGTGGTCCTCAGGATAATCTCCAACCTGGCCGACAGGCGTCTGGTCAATGCGACTGCCGTGTTTGACAAGGAGATAGTTGGCGGAGAGGACGCCGTGGACGGAATCGTCTTGGCCTACGCGTTCGCAGATGCGGACCCCTACAGATGCGCGACACACAACAAGGGGATAATGAACGGGGTCATCGCCGTCGGGATAGCCTGCGGGCAGGACATCAGGGCCCTTGAGGCAGGGGCTCACAGCTACGCGTCTCGGAGCGGGAGATACAAGCCACTCACCACGTGGGAGAAGGATGCAAACGGCGACCTGGTGGGGAGGCTTGAGATGCCCATGGCAGTGGGGTTGGTCGGCGGGGCTGCAAAGACGAATCCGGCGGCGAGGGCCGCAATCAAGATCCTGGGAGTCAAGACAGCGACGGAGCTGGCCGAGGTGATGGCGGCGGTGGGGCTCGCGCAGAACTTCGCGGCGCTCAGGGCGCTGGCGACGGAAGGCATCCAAAGAGGGCACATGAAACTGCACGCAAGAAACATCGCGGTTTCAGCCGGGGCTACAGGAAAGATGGTCGACCTTGTGGCAGAAAAGATGGTGGAGGAGAGAAAGGTAAGGTTCGACAGGGCGAAGGAGCTCGTCGAAGAGCTCCAAAGGCGTAGCGTGCGGTAGCCCGCACACCTGACATTCTGTGAGACCGCTAGAGCCACACACGTAGTCGAGGCGCTTTCAGCCGTGGCGGCAGCGGCTGTCTATGCCGCGTGTTGCGTCTGTGGAGGGATGTGCAAGACTGCGTACAGCACTAGCCGCCGGCCATTGGTATCCGCACGCCTCTCTCCCTCGCGGTCCGGAGCGCATCTTCGTATCCCGCATCGGCGTGTCTCGCCACGCCGAGGCCGGGGTCGTTCGTGAGCGCGGTTTCAATTCGTTCGTCGGCGTCCTTTGACCCGTCGGCGAGGACCGCGAGTCCTGCGTGAATCGAATAGCCGATGCCGACTCCCCCGCCGTGGTGGACGGAGACCCAGGAGGCCCCGGAGACCGCGTTGAGGAGAGCGTTGAGGATCGGCCAGTCGGCGATAGCATCGGACCCGTCCTTCATTCCTTCGGTCTCCCTGTAAGGCGAGGCCACAGAACCGGAATCGAGATGGTCGCGCCCGATTACGATCGGAGCGGAGATGGTCCCATCGCGGACCATCTTGTTGATGACCTTGCCGAACCTCGCTCGCTCCCCGTATCCCAGCCAGCAGACCCTAGCGGGGAGGCCTTGGAACTGGACTCTCTCGTGCGCCTTCGTAATCCACCTTACCAGCGAGAGATTGTCCCCGAACTCCTTCATGACAGCCTCGTCTGTCGCGTAGATGTCCTCGGGTCTACCGGAAAGGGCGACCCATCGGAATGGGCCTCTTCCCTCGCAGAAGAGGGGCCTGATGTACTCCGGCACAAAGCCGGGAATCTTGAACGCGTCTGCTACCCCCGCGTCCTTCGCCATCTTTCGGATGTTGTTGCCGTATTCGAAGGCGATGGCCCCTCCACGCTGGAAGTCGAGCATCGCGGTAACGTGCTTTGCGATCGACGCCATGGAGCGCTTCAGGTACGCATTCGGGTCGGACACCCGCAGTGCCGAAGCGTCCTCGACACTCAAGCCCTCGGGGATGTAGCCTGCCAGCGGGTCGTGCGCCGCGGTCTGGTCGGTTATCACGTCAGGCCTGAACCCCGACTTCGCGAGCTCCGGGAGGACCTCGGCGGAGTTACCGAGCAGGGCCACGGAAATGGCCCTTCCTTCCTTCGCCGCGCTCCCCGCCACGTCGAGGGCCTCACGAGCGTTCTCCACGACCATGTCGCAGTAGCCCTTGTCGAGCCGCTTCTGAATCGCCCGCCGGTCGACTTCGACGACCAACGCGACCCCCTCGTTCATCGTGACTGCGAGCGGCTGGGCGCCTCCCATCTCTCCGAGTCCGGAGGTGAGAACAATCCTTCCCTTCAGCGATCCACCAAAGTGCTTCGAGGCAACGGCCGCGAGAGTCTCATAGGTACCTTGGAGTATCCCTTGGGTGCCTATGTACATCCAGCTCCCCGCGGTCATCTGCCCGTACATCGTGAGCCCCCTCTCCTCCAGTTCCCTGAAGTAGGACCAGTCGGCCCACTTCGGCACGATCATGGCGTTAGAGATAAGCACCCTCGGGGCCCTCTCGCTCGTCTTGAACACCGCGACGGGTTTGCCTGATTGGATGAGCAGTGTCTCATCGTTGGCCAGAGCCTTCAGCGACTTCACGATCGCTTCGTAGGCGGGCCAGCTTCTCGCAGCCCTTCCGGTCCCACCGTATACTATCAGCTTCTCCGGGTCCTTGGCAACCTCCGGGTCGAGGTTGTTCATCAGCATCCGAAGCGCAGCCTCCTGGTGCCAGCTCATGCACGATATCTCGCTGCCCTGCGGCGCCCTGATGACGTGCTTCTGCACGAAGGCTTCAGGCGATGACTCTCGATTTAAGAGTTCAGCCCGGGCCGTTGCAACGCCGGTAATACCATGACGGTTTGCGTCGTCGCCCAGCGAGAGATGGAGGAGTTGCGTGAGCCGCCGGAAGTGGGTATCCTTAATATTCGGAAGACCCGAAAAGCTGGGCGTTCATGCAGACCAGCCCTGACGTACTCTCAAGACTGAGTTCCGACATTGACCGCGATGCAGGCAAGGCCCAAGACTTCTTTGTAAGGATGCTGAGAGTAAACGCGGTCAATCCCAGAATGGGGGGACCAGGTGAGATTGACCGAGCGAATCTCATCCAGTCTTTCCTTGAAGGCGAGGGATTCGAGGTTTTGAGGGTCGACGCGCCTGACAGCGGATACAAACGCGGAGTCAGACCGAACATCTGCACAAAAGTCGAAGGAGTGGACAAGAGCAAGACGCTTTGGTTTCTCGCCCACATGGACACCGTTCCGGAAGGGAGCAGGGAACTGTGGAACAGCGACCCATTTGAGCCAAGAATCGAAGACGGAAAGATCTTTGCTAGGGGCGCGGAGGACAACGGCCAGTCCCTCGTTTCAAGCCTCTTCGCTCTCAGAGAACTGAAGTCGCTCGGCGAAAGACTTCCCTTCAACGTGGGCGCCTGGTTTGTCGCCGATGAGGAATGCGGGAGCAACTACGGCGTGAAGTATCTCTTAGAGCATTCTTCCTTTAACCCAGGTGATCTCATCATCGTTCCTGACGCCGGAAGCCCGAGCGGAACCGACATCGAGATAGCTGAGAAGAGCCTCTTGTGGTTCAAGGTAACCACCAGAGGAAAGCAGGTACACGCCAGCCTTCCCGCAAAGGGCAAGAATGCTCACAGGCTTGGCATGAAGCTCGCGCTGGCCCTCGACGAGAGCCTGCACAGGCGGTACCCTAAGCGCAACGATCTCTTCGATGATCCGTCTTCGACTTTTGAACCTACGAAGATAGATCCGAACGTTCCGAACGTGAACACGATTCCAGGTCTCGATGCATTCTACTTCGATTGCAGGGTCCTGCCCGACTACTCTCTCGATTCGGTCTTGTCAGACACACGTTCGTCGTTGCGGGACTTGGCGTCGGAGCCCGGTGCTGACGTGTCTCTTGAAATCGTCCAGCGAGACGACGCTGGCCCCGCGACGTCTCCGACCAGCGAGATCGCAAGACTCGTGGAGAAAGCAATTGTCCACATGACGAGGAAACAACCCAAGTTCGTCGGGATCGGACTCCGGACCGTCGGCAACTTCTTCAGAGATAGGGGTATTCCGACGGTCGTGTGGAGCACCGTGGACGATGTACCGCACGAGCCCAACGAGTACTCGCGAGTGGCGAATATGATTTCCGATGCGAAAGTGTTCACCGCGATTCCCTTCCTCGCCGATTCACGTTGAGCAGGAAGGGAATAGACATCAGCTCATCCGCACGAGGGATTTCGCCACACAGCTGTCTTGCGCAGCCACTCTGTCTGACTCTCAGTGCTTCATTCGACGAAGTCCTGAGTTCAATCGAGAGAACTCCCCTGTGTCTGCCAACGCCGAAGAACGCACGGCGTGGCGCACAACGCAGAAATAGAGTGGGAGTCGGTTAGGAGGATCAAGATGAGCGTCTCCGAGGTTGCGAGAACGACACAGAAAGAAGGCGTGAAAGAAGTCGCCCTGCAGTTCACAGATCTGTCCGGCATCCTGCACTCCCTATGGGTGCCTTCCGGTCTTTTGCCCAAGGTGGCCGCTGAGGGTATCCACATGGACGGCTCCTCCGTGGACATGGTGGACGTAAGCGAGAGCGACTTGAAGCTGATGCCACGGCTGGAAACGTTTGTGGTCCTGCCGCCCGGTCTGTTCGCGCAGAGGGTTGCAAGAATACTGTGTGACATCTATCAGCCGGAGTCCGAAAGACCTTGCGAGCTTGACCCAGGGTTCGTGCTCAAGAGAGTCATAGACGAGTCCAGGGGGACCCTCGGAAGGTCGGTCAGGTACAACACCTGCAGCGAGATCGAGTACTTCCTGTTCAAGAGGGATGACGCCGGGAACCCTAAGAGGTATGACGAGGGAGGCTACCTGGCCAGCCCACCTGCTGACCTAGGCATTGATGCAAGGCTGGAAATTACAGACAACCTCAGGAGCGCGGGAGTGGTCGTCGAGAAGCATCATCACGAGGTACCCCCTGGAAAATACGAGCTGAACCTGACCTACTCTGACGCCCTGAGCATGGCCGACACCATCTACTTAGTCAGGTTCATAGTAAAGATGACCGCGGCGCGAAGAGGGCTCATCGCGTCATTCATGCCGAAACCCTTCCACGACGGGTACGGAGCCGGACTGCACACCCACGTCAGCCTCATGGACGAAGGGAAGAAACGGAACCTGTTCTACGACCCTGGTGGAGTGTACGGAATCAGCGAGATGGCGTTGCACTTCCTCGCCGGCGTCCTGACCCATGCGAAGGCGCTGGCAGCCCTGACCAACCCTTCAGTCAATTCCTACAAGAGACTGGTGCCCGGCTGGGAGGCTCCTGTCTACCTTTCATGGGCCAAGTACAATCGGTCCGTTCTGATCCGGGTACCGCCCGGAAAAGGGATGAGGGCCAGACTGGAGTACAGACCTTCCGACGGCACGTGCAACTTCTACCTTGCGTTCGCCGGCCTCCTGGCGGCAGGATTGGACGGAATCAGAAGGAAAGCGGAGCCTCCTGAACCCGTGGAGGAAGACATCTACGCGATGAGTGGCAAGCAGAGGACAGCAAGAGGCATCGAGGTGCTTCCGGAGAACCTGGGAGAGGCACTGAACGAGTTCTCCAGGGACAAGTATCTGGTGGAGAAAATGGGAAAGGCGTTCTCCGATAGGTTCCTTCAGATCCGGACCAAGGAATGGAAGGACTTCAATCGCACTGTGCACGAGTGGGAAAGGAAGAAGTACCTAGAACTCTAACCGAGGAGACGGGTACGGCACATGCCGATCAAGGCTGACTACGTGATAGTACACGCGAACGAACTTGCTACGCTGGCGGGGAAGAGTGACCAGCCCCAAGTCAGAGAGGGAATGAAGGACCTTGGAATAGTCAAAGACGGAGCAGTCGCAGTCAAGGACGGGAGGATTGCAGCGGTAGGGACGACCAGGAAGGTCTTGGACAGGCTAGAGAAGGGGATTGAGATGATAGACGCAAGCGGGAGGCTGGTCGCTCCCGGGCTCATAGACCCCCACGTGCATCTGGTCTTCGCTGGCTCCAGAGAAGACGAACTCGAGGCGATGGCCGTGAAGGGGACCCCATACCTGAAGATCAAAGCAGAGGGGGGTGGAATGCCCACAACTCTGAAGATGACGAGTGAGGCTTCGACGGAGGAATTGGTCAAGCTGACGACCCAGAGACTCGATACGATGCTGATTCACGGCACAACCACGATTGAGGCGAAGAGTGGATACGAGATGACGTTGAGGGGGGAGACAAGACAGCTGGAGATAATTCAGGTCCTCAAGAAGTCCCACCCCGTCGAGCTGGTCCCGACCTTCCTGGCGCAGGGAATTCCCCGAGGATATGAGAATAGAGTAGATGAGCTGACGGAAGAGATAACCAGGAAATGGATTCCGGAAATCGCTAGGAGGAGGCTGGCGGAGTACTGCGACGTGTTCTGCGAGAACGGATACTTCAACCTGGAACAGACCCGAAGGATACTGAAGACCGGCAGAAGTCACGGCATGAAGCTCAGGATTCATGCAGACTGGCTCGCGCACAGTGGAGGAGCGAGGCTGGGTGCGGAGCTGGGCGTGGTCTCCGCCGACCACCTCATTTTCACTCCTGGAAAGGAGGTCAGAGGACTGGTGAGAAAGGGGATAATGGGAACCCTGCTGCCGACCACGCCCTTCTGCTACCTAGGGACCTATGCCAGAGCGAGAGAAATCCTCGACTGCGGGCTGCCAATAGCGCTGGGGACTGACCTGAGCGCGGCAGACATGTGCGAATCGATGCAGATGATGATGGCAATCGCAGTTCTGCAGATGAAGATGACCACGGAGGAAGCCCTGGTTGCGTCGACAATCAACGCAGCTCATTCGATACAGAGAGCGGGGGAAGTAGGGAGCATAGAGGAGGGAAAGAAGGCAGACCTCGTCATCTTCGACGCTCCAAACCACAGGCACTTCGCCTACCACTACGGCGTCAACTTGGCAGAGAAAGTCTTCAAGAACGGAGTGTTGGTTGCAGAAAGAGGAAGAAGAGTGGACTAGGGGCTGCATCACACGGTGGACCCTGTGGTCCGCCCGTCTGGGGAAGCGTCCCGACAGTACTGGCTCAAGAGCCCGACCGGCGGCGCTGCCAAGAGCGACCTCAACGCTAATCTGATAGAGTCGGAAGCCGCTTGGTAGATGCCTGGCTCTAGGAGTTGCAGACTGGGTGTTTCCTTCGGCCCTGAGTCGGACCTCTATTCGTTCCCGCAGGGCCACCCGATGAACAGGGCGAGGAGCCGGCTCTTTGAGGCCTCAATCAGAGAGCTAGCACAGTCGAGCGGGAATGAAGAGGTGACGATTGTTGGCCCCGTCCGTGCGACGGAACAGGACGTTCTCCTATTCCACACAAAGGCTTACGTGGATTTCGTTAGGGAGTCGTCCGAGATCGGATCAGGCTACCTCGACTACGGGGACACGCCCTCGTTCAAGGGAGTCTTCGAGGCTTCACTCTTTCCGGTGGGAAGCACTCTGCACGGATTGGAGCTCGTCCTGAAGGGAGGTTTCGACCACTTCTTCAACCCCATCGGGGGCCTCCACCACGCGCGGAAAGACAGGGCGGGAGGTTTTTGCGTGTTCAACGATGCCGCGATCGCCATCTGCAGCCTCCTTGAGAAGGGGACGGGCCGGATAGCCTACGTCGACATCGACGCTCACCACGGCGACGGGGTGTTCTATGCGTTCGAGTCCGAGCCCAGAGTGATCATAGGAGATGTCCACGAAGACGGACGGTTCCTCTACCCCGGAACGGGGGACGAGTCTGAGAGGGGGACTGGGAAGGCCGAAGGAACCAAACTGAACATCCCCATGCCGCCCAGGGCAGGCGACGAGGAATTCAGGCGGGCCTTCGACCGGATCGAAGCCTTCGTCAGAGGCTTTGAGCCCGAGTTCATCCTGTTTCAGTGCGGCGCCGATGGCCTTGAAGGAGACCCAATCACCCAGCTAAGATACACTGCGGCTGCCCACGCCTACGCGACTGCGAAGCTTCACCACCTCGCGCACGAGTTGTGCAGAGGCCGCATCCTTGCCATGGGAGGAGGGGGATACAACCCCTCGAACGTATCTGCGGCCTGGACAGCGGTCGCCAGGGGTTTGGCAGGGGTCGGCTCTGAGAAGCCGGCATGAGGTGACGGATCAGTGAGGCTGCACAGGGACTCGATTCTGACTTTTGCAGTTGGTCGGACTGCTGTTCCCGCAATCGAAGGATTTATGATGAGGGGTTCAGCCGAATTGGTTTGACAGGACATTGGAGGCGAACAGATCCGTGCTGACGATTGACGGGAGCGACCTAGCAATCGAAGATGTCGTGGGAGTCGCAAGAAACGACGTGAAGGTCAAGTTGTCCAGAGAAGCGATTGCAAGAATGAAGGCCTCTAGGGCGATTGTCGAGAAGCTCATCGCCAAGAAGGAAAAGATCTACGGGGTCTCCACTGGCATAGGCGAGCTGTCGAACGTAATCCTGACTCCCGAGCAGGTCAAGGAGTTCCAGAGATACATCGTCTACAGCCATGCAGCCGGCTGGGGCGACCCTGTCGCCGTCGATGATGCGAGGGCTGCTTGGCTAACAAGGACAAACGTGTTGGCAAAGGGCTACTCCGGACTGAGGCCCATCATGGTCGAGACCCTGGTCGAGATGCTGAACAAGGGCGTTACTCCAGTGATGTGTCAGAAGGGCTCGGTGGGAGCAAGTGGGGATTTGTCCCCCTTGGGGCAAGGGGCGCTCGTGCTAATGGGAGAGGGGGAGGCGTTCTACAAAGGCAATAGAATGAAGGGGAAGGAGGCGATGGACAAGGCTGGAATCAAGACGGTCGTCTTAGAGGCGAGGGACGGGCTCGCTGCGATAAACGGCTCAAATCTGGTGGCAGGGATGGGGTGCCTGCAGGTCCACGACGCGGACATTCTCCTGAAGGCCTCCGAAATCGCCGCCGCGATGACGCTGGAGGCTCTCCTGCCGAACATGCTTGCATTTGACGAAAGAATTCACAAGGTGAGAGGGTACGAAGGCGCCATCCAGTGCGCCGAGAACATAAGAAAGATAGTAAAGGGAAGTGAGATACTGGCGCAGAAACCGCAGAAGGTCCAGGAATCCTACAGTCTGAGGAGCACAGCCCAAGTCGTCGGCGCGGCGAAGGACACACTGAAATTCGCCAGAAAAATGTTCGAAACAGAGGTCAACGGCGTCGGCGATAACCCGCTCTTCTTCCCAGACGAAGGAGGAATCTGCCTCACAGGCGCGAATTTCCAGGGCACCCCACTGGCCTTTGCTCTTGAATTCGTCGGAATCGCGCTTACGACGGTCGGCGCGCTTTCGGAGAGGAGGATGAACAGACTCGTGAATCCCAACCTGAACATGGGGCTCCCAGCCTTCCTAACAAAGGGGGCAGGGATGTTCTCGGGCATGATGCTCGCCCAGTACACGGCAGCGTCCCTTGTATGTGAGAACAGGGTCCTGTCGACGCCCGCCGCGACGGGCTCAATACCCACGGCGGCCGACCAGGAAGACTTCGTGAGCATGGCGACGACGACTGCCATCAAGACAAAGCAGATCTTGAAGAACTCCAGCGCGATAATCGC
The DNA here is from genome assembly GCA_050011715.1 of Nitrososphaerales archaeon. GTDB lineage: Archaea > Thermoproteota > Nitrososphaeria > Nitrososphaerales > Gagatemarchaeaceae > UBA183. Next base: position 34,463 of record JBEKIO010000017.1, read on the forward strand.
CGTCGAACTGATGGCAGCCACCCAAGCCCTGGACTTCAGAAAACCTTTGAGACCTGGCAAAGGAACTCAAGCGGCGCACAGCGTCGTGAGGAAGTACGTGAGCCATCTCGAAGAGGACAGGCCCTTGTACCCCGACATTGGCACGCTGTCAGAAGTCGTGAAGTCAGGCGAAATCCAGGCTGCCGTCGAGAAGGCGGTAGGGAGTCTGAGGTGACAGCGCCACAGTAGAACGTGTCAGAAAGGAGCATCCCCGTTTGGTCGGCAGCGGAACGTCATTCTGTCTCGTGTGATTCCACTCAACCTGGAATGTTCGAAGAGTGCGGTCGCCGGGATTTGAACCCGGGTTTCTGGAGACGGTCTGAATGCCGCCTTTACCAGCGTGGCAGGCTTACATGCCCCAGATGGACTTGATGTCCTGGACCAGGCTAGACGACGACCGCACAAATCACCTTGCGACATCATGGAGGTTAAAAGCTTGGTGCGACGTTTCAGCCGACCTTGACGCCCAGGGGTAGCTCCTTGTCTGGCGAGAGCAGCGAGAGCTTGGTTTCGTTGTACGCTGCAAGGAGCATGCACTCGGACATGACTCCAGCGACGGACTTTGGCTGGAGGTTGACCACGGCGACGACGAGCTTGCCCACCAGCTGGTCCTTCGGATAGAAATTCTTGATCCCCGCGACGCACTGCTTAGTGCTTCCGTCCCCGAAATCCACCATCAGCTTGTACATCGGATTGCGCGCTGCCGGGATGTCTTCTACGATGACGATGCGTCCTATCCTCATCTCAATCTTGCCGAACTCGTCGATGGAGACGACCAAACCCGCTAATCACAACCCCGAGGCCAAATAAGGCTTAAAGACTCGAAACGACGGTCGCGAGAACGCGGGCCGGTAGTCTAGTCTGGTAGGATACAGAGGAATCGTCCAGCCCCTTGGCAAAGAGATCCAGACTGGGGGAGGTCGGGGGTTCGAGTCCCCCCCGGTCCACACCAATATTGGCTCGGAACTCTTCCTTTGGATGGCCGTAAGTGACCGACGCCTATCTGTTGCGAGGTAGACTCCACCGACGGCCTTCTTTCTTCAGACGGTTGCTGGGGACCTCATCGTACGCGCCTCCTTCCCTCGTAGGATTGACAGGACTAGGGCGACGATGATCACCGATATGGACCCAGCCAGGGCTGCATGCATTCCATTCATGAAGGCCGAAGAGAGTTGCGGTGGGAGCGGGCTTTGGAACCCCGTACCGAGGAAGATTTGGAAGGCCAACTGACGCGTCATTGACAGGGAAGCGACCAACAGGGCGGCAGCAAAGCTGCAGACCATGCCTATGTTGGAGAATGTCCTGAGCAGGCCAGAGACTACGCCGTACGACCGACTCGGGGCGCTCGCCATGACAGCGCTGTTGTTGGCGGGGAAGAATGTGCTGCTCCCGGCTCCGTTGAGGACGGCACCGAGTACCACGACGTACGTAGAAGTCGTCAAACCAAGGGTAAGATAGACTAGAAAACCGCAAGCCTGCAGAGCGAGCCCGGTCGATGCGACGACGCGGGCACCCATCCTGTCAGACAGCCTCCCCGAGAATGGCGCGACCATTCCACCGAGTATGTAGCCCGGTATGAGCAGCAACGAAGCGTTCCAGGGAGTCATCCCGCGCACACCCTGCAGATACATGACGACCAGAAACAGTACGGCGAAGCTGGCCAGCGACTGAAGGAAGGCCGCGAAGATGGATGCGGTCAGGACTCTCTGTTTCAGCAAGGAGAGGTCGAGCAGCGGAGAGGAGTACCATCTTTCGTAGGCGACGAATGCGGGCAGCAACGCGAGGCCTACCACGACTTCGGCCACATACTCTGGAGCGACACCTGACCCCGTGATGTTGGTCAGTCCAAAAAGCAGGAAGAAGAGCGAAGCGCCCAGAATGGTCATCCCACCAATGTCGAACTTGGCCTTGACTCTTGGAGAGCGTTCCTTCAGCATCAGGAAACCTACGGTGGTCGCGACGACTCCGATGGGGAGGTTGATGAAGAAGATATAGCGCCAGCTCAGAAAGGTGACGAAGGCGCCGCCGACGAGGATCCCGAGTATCGCGCCCAGCGAATAGCCGGTCCCCGTGATTCCGTACGCCTTCCCCCTCTCGTTCTGCGGGAAGGTGTCGGCTATGATTGCCCCGCTGTTCGAGTAGATCAGGGCGCCGCCCAGACCCTGAACCGCGCGGAAACCGATGAGCTGGGGCCCGCTGGCCGAGAGACCGCACAGCAGCGAGCCTATGGTGAACGAGGCGAATCCTAAGTTGTACATCCTGACCCTCCCGAACATGTCGCCCAGCCTGCCGACCTGCGTGCCGAGTATGGTAATCACGAGAAGGTATGCCATGATCACCCACACCATGTTGATGAGTGGGCAGTTGAGGTCAAGCGTCATGCGCGGCAAGCCGAGGACGACTGCCGAGGTATCGATACCGCTCATCGACACCCCCAACATGACGATGACAATCGCGATGTTGCGATAGCGCCGTTCAGCAGCTGACACGACGCCGACCGTCCCCGTTGTCGCCATGCTGCTTGATGATTCGCCCAAGATTGAACAGCCTATGATGAGGGGTTGGTCCGGGTCGTCTTCTTCAGGACGTAGTCGAAGAACCTCTGTGTCGTTCCATTCTCGGAGGTCCACTCGGCGCGCAGCCTCGTCTTCTTCTCCACTCTTCTCAATGTAGAAAGAATGAGGCGGTTTAGCTCCTTCGCGCTGTCGCCTACCATCTCTGCCTCGACGATGAACTCGCCTTCTGCCTCTTTGACGGAGCCCGACTTGATGAGATGCTCCAGAACGGGCTTGATGGCCCGAAGGTTCGAACTGCTCACCCGTGCTGCGACCCTAAAGCGCTTGCTTGCCACTTGCGTTCAGACGTCGAAGCGACCGATATTTTAGAAGAGCGTTCCTTGGCGCCTACTGGTGGGACCCCGAATCAGTGCCTGGCGACTTCGGCAGTCGCGCGATGATCCAGACAGCCGCGAAGAGAAGGACTCCAGCGAGCACGAAGGTCGTATAGAATCCGAGGTACACCGAGATGAACCCTGACGCGAGAGACCCTCCCATGGTGGCTATTCCGACGACCGCTGAATAGACGCCTAGGGCCGCACCGGGGTTCTTCCTTTGGACGGTGTTGAACATCATCGTGTTCGAAGAGGTGTAGTAGACTGCGAAGGCTATCCCGCCGGCAATGGGGTACATGACGAGGGCCGGGACGATGAACAAGGGTCCAGCCAGGAGCAACGCGGCTGCCCCGATCACGATGTAGGACCATCCGCGGAGGAGCAGTCCCTGGGCACTGGTCGTCACCAACGACTGGGCGCTCACGTAACGCCCAGCCCCCTGGAAGGCAAGGGTCTGGGCCACCGCTCCGGCCAGGATGACCGCAAAGGTCTCGACCTCTGTGATGGAGAAGGCAGACATGGCTGGCACAAAGGAGGTGTTGAAGAGGCCGCTGGACAGGTAGAACAGGACCGTGGATATGTAGAAGAGCGGGACGTAGCTGGTGAGACTCGAACGGAGCCCTCTGAAGACCCTCGTGAAGTCCGAGGCCTTCGGTGCTCTGATGAAGAAGACCGGGAGGGCGAGTAGCCTGTTGAAGAAGCTCGATCTCCTCATGGCAACGTTCTCCCTTTCCAGGATGAAGGCGGGCTCTGAGATGGTGATTGCCGAGAGGGCCGCTGAGGTTAGGGCGCAGAAGCCCAATGGGACAGTAAGCAGAATCAGCGGGAACATCTCTGACCACAGCGTGCTCAAGACGAGACCGCCCGCGTATCCGACGCTCGACATCATGGAGAGCTTGGCGAAGGCGCCCGCCCACTTCCCCTTCTCCTCGGTCTCCATGATCAGGAGGTTGAGCGGCGTCGCAGAGGCCACAGAGACGAAGGAGAAGACCGAGTACGTGGCGATCGTCCCAACGGTCGACCTGTCGAAATAGAACGAGACCAGCACCACTGCCATGACCGCATAGCTGGCAGCTATGAGACCTCGGCGACTGTGCAGCCTGTCGGTCGAGAAGCCCCAGAAGATCGCGGCAGGGATGCTGACCCCGTTGAAGATGGCAATCGCCAGACCGCTGTATATGGTGCCCAGGGTGACCCCGTTCAGTTCGATGAGATACAGCTGAATCAGCGTGCTCAGCGGGCCAGTGGCAAGCGCGACCGGGAAGACCGAATAGACCCAGTCGATCTTCTTCTTTCGTTTCCCCCCCTTCGGTTCCACGAGTCCAATCCCTACCGAGCTCTGTTCATCTGTGTATCGAACCGAACTCGCTTCCTTGCAGAAAGCTGAATTAACGCAGGAAAGAGACTCCTGGTTCAATGGCCCTACTTGGAAGGCAGCTCGCCGTGGCTTTCCCCGACACAGTGCTAGAAGAAAGGGACGCGCCCAGGGACAAGACTGCCAAGCTGGGCCTGATCGCGAGAGCCTGTTCCATCTACGGTGTCGACATCATCCAAGTCTTCAGGGACGACAAGAGACGCGGTGAACCGACACTGATCAGAAAGGTGCTGGAGTACCTCGAAACCCCCCAGTACCTCCGGAGGAGGCTGTACCCCCTTGACGACATGCTCAGATACGCCGGCCTCCTTCCTCCTCTGAGAATACCTTCTCACAAGCCCAAGGTGCCGTTGGAGAAGCTCATCGCGGGAGACGTGAGGGAAGGAATTACCAACTCAGACGGGACTGTCGACATCGGCCTCGACAAGAACCCTCGATTGCAGGGAAGGACTGGGGCCAACCGGAGAGTGACTGTCAGGATTGCATCCACGGCTCCGCTGGTCGCGGATCTGATTCCGCGGGACCAAGTCAACGAATACTGGGGTTACTCCGTTGAGACCAGTACGGTGGAGGAGGTCTTCTCTGATCAGAGGTTCGCGCTCAGGGTGGCTACCTCGAGGTTCGGAAACTCACTCCAGTCGCTGATCCCCAGCTTGAGGAGTGCAATCCTAAAGGCCGACGGTTTGAAGCTCATCTTCGGTTCCCCCTCAAGGGGCCTCTTTGACATTGTCGGTCCCGAACTGGCACGGAAGTCCGACTACGTGGTGAACCTCTTCGCAGACCAACATGTGGAAACCGTGAGGGCAGAAGAAGCAATCTTCGCCGGTCTCAACCTCGTGAATATGCTCGTGGTCTGAGAAAGCTTAAGTGCAAACCGAGAAACGGGGTTCGGGAAAGGTCAGCGTGAGTTGGGTCACCGCAAGCATAGTGCGCCACGCAGGGGAAGTCTTGCCTACAGGCCTAGAGGGCGCGCCAAGAGCCTACTCCCAAGGATAAGGACCTGGCCCAAGATCGAAAGCGCAAAGCCGACAATCCTAGGGTTCCCAGCCTTCAAGGCAGGTACGATTCACGTCATCACGGTCGACGATAGGGCGAAGACCCCGAACTTCGGCAAGCCGCTCTTCAACATGTCCAGCGTGCTGTCGCTGCCGGAGGCTGAGGTGGTCGGGTTGCGCCTCTACAGTCATGAAGACGGACGAGACCTGCCGATCGCGGATGTGAAGGCAGTGGGTCAGACGTCGGAGAAACTCCCGCTCCAACGCGCCAGGCGCGTAGCCGCGATGATATCGACCGTCCCTCACGACCTCGGTCTCTCCCAGAAGGAGCCCATCGTGATGGAAGTCGGGGTTGCGGGAGCGGACGTGAAGTCCCAGGCAGATTATGTCCTTGGGTTGATCGGGAAGAAGGTGAGATTTGCGGATGTCTTCAAGGCTGGCATGTACGTCGATGTACTGGGGATTACGAAAGGCAAAGGGTTCGAGGGTCCGGTCACTCGGTTCGGGGTCAAGAGGAAGCAGCACAAGTCTAGGAAGAGTGTCAGAGCTGTAGGAGTGATAGGCCCCTGGCACCCTGCAGCCGTCATGTACACAATCGCCAGAGCAGGGCAGATGGGGTTCCACCAGAGGACAGAGACAGGAAAGAGGATCCTGTTGGCGGCGAACGCGGCCGAGAAGCCGATAACCCCTGCTGGCGGCTTCCTTCATTTCGGCGAAGTAAGAGGCGACTACGCAGTGTTGAGAGGTTCCGTGCCAGGTCCGGCCCGAAGGTTCGTGATGGTCAGATTCAGGGCGAGGGGGGTCACGAAGAGTCAGGCGCCGCCTCAGGTTGTCGAGCTGAGTCCGATGATAGGAAGATGAACCAGATGAGGACAGAAGTTGTTGGTCTGGACGGGAAGCCGGCAGGGAAGATCGATGTTCCGAAAGTCTTTTCCACCCAGCTGAGGCCTGACCTGGTCAAGCGAGCATTCTGGCTCGTTGGCTCTCATGGATTCCAGCCGAAGGGGAGGGACCCGATGGCGGGCGAGAGGACGACGGCTGAAACACACAGCCCCCCGACGGGCACCGGAAGGTCCAGAATCCCCAGGGTGAAAGGAGAGAGGTACTCCAGGGGTGGACAGGCCGGAGGCGTCGCAAGCGTAGTGAAAGGGCGCCTGGCCCATCCGCCGAGGTCGGAAAAAGTAATTCGCATGGGCATCAACAGGAAGGAGAGGCGCCTAGCGACGGACTCGGCCATCGCCTACACGGCGAACCTCGACGCAGTGAAGGCGCGCGGTCATCGAGTGAAGAAGCTCGAGTTGCCGCTCGTGGTCACAGACGACATAGAGACGGTGGAGAAGACCACAGAACTGATGTCGTTCCTGAAGAAGATGGAACTCGACGCAGAGCTGAAACGCGTCGACGAGGGGTCGAAGAGGAGAACTGGGAAGTCGAGGCTCCGTGGGCGGGTGTACCGGACTAGGGTTGGACCTCTGATCGTTGTAACAAACGACAGAGGGGTCGGCAAGGCTTCAGGCGGCATCCCGGGAGTCGGAGTCGCGAGAGTGGACAGTCTGAGCGTGATGGATCTCGCGCCGGGGGGCGTTCCCGGAAGATTGACGCTATGGACTGAATCGGCCTTGGGGACCTTAAGCGCAAGAGAAATGGAGGTAGAATCTTCAGATGCGTCTTGAAGACGCGCAGAAGCTTCTGAGGCGGCCCTACGTCACTGAGAGGACCTTCGACCAGATCGAGAAGGAGAACAAGCTCTGTTTCCTGGTCGACGACAAGGCCTCAAAATCGCAGATAGCAAGAGCCTTCGAGGCGCTCTACGAAATGAAAGTGGCGGCGGTCAACACCGAGAGGACGGTAAAGGGAAAGAAGGCTTTCGTCAGGCTCCTAGAGGAGAATAAGGCAGCGGAGCTGGCGACGAAGCTGGGCCTGGTGTAGAGATTGGGAAAGAGAATCCTTCAGCGCAGAAGAGGAAAGGCCGGCATCCAGTTCAGAGCCCCGATCAAGGGGAAGATTTCCCCAGTAAGGTACCCGAGAATCGGACCCGACTCAGAGGGGACTGCGACGGTCACAGCTCTCATGGACGAAAGGGGCAGGTCAGCCCCGCTCGCGCAGATAGGATACGGTAACCACAGGTTCGCCTACCTTCCAGCGGTCGCGGGCCTGTCGGTGGGGAAACAACTTTCGATGGGGGTGGGCGCAGCCCCGGTCCCTGGAAACATGATGCCTTTGTCACAGATTCCGGAGGGCACGAGGGTCTGCAACATCGAGCTGAGGCAGGGAGATGGGGGAAAGTTGGTGAGGGCCTCGGGCACTTCTGCGGTCCTATTCTCGAAGGCCAACGAAAAGGCGATCATCAAACTGCCGTCCGGCAAGAACATTCTGATCGACGACAAGTGCAGGGCGATGGTCGGCGAAATCGCCGGAGGTGGAAGGCGCGAGAAGCCATTCCTGACGGCGGGCGCGAGGCACCACGCCATGCGGGCCTCTGGAAGAGTCTATCCGCGCATGAGAGGAATAGCGATGGCCGCCGTCTACCACCCCTTCGGCGGAGGGAGACACCAACATCCGGGAAAGTCGACCAGTACGTCGAGAAATGCCCCTCCTGGAAGGAAGGTAGGATTAATAGCGCCGAGAAAGACCGGGAGGAAGAGATTGGCCAGGGCGAGCGCGGAGGTAAAGTAGTTGCCTAAGGAATTCAGGTACAGGGGGCGGTCCATCGAGGAACTCAGCTCGATGTCCACCGAGGCGCTCCTTGAGTTACTGCCCTCCCGGGCCAGGAGGTCACTCAACAGGGGAGTCTCCGACGAGAAGAGAAAGATACTTGAGGATGCGAGGGCGATTAAGGAAGGAAGGCTGCAGGGACAGATCAAGACTCACGCAAGGGACATGATAGTCCTGCCGTCGATGGTGGGACTCACAATAGGGGTCCACAACGGGAAAGAGTTCGTGCCCCTCGAAGTGAAACCCGAAATGATCGGCAGGTACCTCGGCGAGTTCGTGATCACCAACAAGAAGGTCGTGCATGGAACGCCGGGCATCGGCTCCAGCCGCTCGAGCCTCTACGTCCCGCTGAAGTGACCCGTTCGTACTTGATTCGTTCGTAGGGGCGATGGCTCTGGCGACAGTCTATGCAGGGATCTAGTATGGATGCGTCAACGGGAGAGAGGCAGAATGAACAGCCATGCTGGTGGTCACTGGGCTCGCTTGTCGCTCTCGCGTTGTGCCTGGTCCCGATGGAGTCAGCTGACCGTCGTCTGAGACTGATCACGGAGGAAGTTGAGCAGGTAACGGGGTCCGCCAATCCCCCTCCCGGTAGCGCCGCTCGCGTTCCAGCCAGTGAAGGACTGTGCTCCGGGCCACGCGCCTGTCGTTGAGCCGCCGCCCCTGTTAGCGTAGGTCACCCCGAACCTAATGCCGTCGAAGAACATCTTGACCTCGCTTTTGTCCTTGGAGAAGATGCCGGCCGTCAGACCGTATTCCGTGTCGTTGGCCTCCGCGATTGCCTCTTCCACAGTTGAGAATTCTCCGACGACGACGAATGGGACGAAGAGCTCATCCTTGAAGAGCCTGTGGTCTCGCGGGAGACCTGTCACGACCGTCGGCGAGACGTAGTATCCTCTTGCGAGTCCACCCTCCTTCATCACAGTTCCTCCGATGAGAACCTTGCCGCCCGCAGACTTCGCCTCATCCACCGCCGCCTCGAACCTCGCGACTGCCGCCTCGTTGATGACCGGCCCCATGAAGACGTCTTTTTCGCGCGGATCGCCGACGACCAGTTTGTCGACCCTGTCACTCAGCGCGCCGAGGAAATCGCGTGCGACGCCCTTCTGGAGGTAAAGACGGGACGTCGCGCTGCACTTCTGGCCGCTGTAGCCATAGGCGGCTCTGACGGTCCCTTCGACCGCCTTCGCGATGTCCGCCTTTGCGGTGACGATCGTGGGGTTCTTGCTACCCATTTCGAGCAGCATTGGTTTCGGGAATGGCTGGCCGGTGTGGAACCTCCTGTAGAGGCGCATCCCGACGTCCCTCGAGCCTGTGAAAGCGATGCCGGCCACAGCAGGGTTTGAGACGAACTCGTCCTCGAAGTTGGCCCCTGGACCGGTGACGAAGTTGACCGCGCCTGCCGGAACGCCCGCATCGCTGAAGGCCTTGTAGAGCATCAGGCCGGTCAAGGGCGCCTCGCTCGTCGGTTTCAGGATAATCGAGTTGCCTGTGATCAGAGCGCCCAAGGCCATCCCGCTAGCGAGCATGAACGGGAAATTGAACGGAGAGATGACGGGCCAGACCCCGTAGGGCTTGCCCAGGACGAGCGTGTGCTCTCCCGGCCCCCCTGGCCCCATCCTGGTGGTGTACCCCTCCTCGTCGCGCATAGTCTTCGCACAGTACTTCACGGAGTCTACGGCCTCCCACGCCTCCGCAAGCGCTTCGAGCCGGTTCTTACCGACCTCGTAGGTTATCGCTACGGCTATCTCGAACTTCCTTTCATCGACGAGCTTGGCGTACCTCTCCATCACCCTGACCCGATCCTGCCAAGGCTTCGAACTCCAGACCTCGAAACCCTCCTTCGCTGAGGCTATTGCATCGACTGCATGCTCCCGCGTGCCGACCTGGAACCTCCCGACCACGATCGACGTGTCGATTGGGCTCCGGTGTTCGAACTCACCTGCTTCCGACCAGACCTTCTTCCCCCCTATGAACATCGGGTAGCGACTGCCGAGCTTCGGCTTGAACCGCTTCAGCGCTGCCTCGAACTTCGGGTGCAGACTCTCGTCGGCGAAGAGGGTTACGTACGTAACCTTTGGCGCAGCTTTCTTGGGCATCTCAGCCCGCGCGACCCGCTGCTCTACTTAACGTTTCCAGGCTCGGCCAGGCTTTCGAGGCTCCAAGGCGCGAAGGCTCGGCCCGACACCGAAGAAAACTCGACCCTGACAGCCTCCTTCACCTCCTCAAAGGGGACTCTCCGTCCCCTGAGCCGTTCCATCGAAGTCATCAACTCAGGGTCGAGGCCACACGGCCTGATCAGGCTGAAGTATGACAGATCCGTGTTGACGTTCAGAGCGAACCCGTGGTAGGTCACCCAGTTGGTCACCGTCACCCCGACGGAGGCGAGCTTCTTGCCCCGGACCCAGACCCCGGGATGACCTTCCAGCCTCTCGCCCTCGATGCCAAACCTGCGCACTGCCATTATGACGGCTTCCTCCATATTCCTGACGTGCCTGCGCACGTCGTGGTCTTCCAGCAAGAGGATGGGGTAACCCACGAGCTGGCCCGGGCCGTGGTACGTGGCGTCACCTCCCCGCTCGACCTGGAAGACAGGAACGCCCTGGGGCCTGAAGTTGTCCGAGGACGTCTTTCTCCCTAGCGTGATCACGTGGTCGTGTTCGAGAAGGATCAGAAGGTCCGGGACCTCTCCCCTCGCCCTCCGACCTGCGAGCCTCCTCTGGAGCTCAAGCGCCGTTCCGTACTCCATCCTCCCGAGGTCGAGGAGCGCTCCAGTCATGTCCTCAACTGGTGAATCGGCTTCCCCGCTGCCGACTCGGATGCCTCCATGATCGCTTCAGAGAGCGTCGGATGAGGATGGATGGTCTGGGCGATGTCCTCCACCGTTGCGCCCATCTCGATCGCGAGAGCCGCCTCGCTAATCAGGTTCGAGGCCTCTGGGCCGACGATCTGGACGCCGAGGACGAGGCCGTCGTCCGCCTTCGAGACGACCTTGACGAACCCCTCCCCCTCTCCGGTGGAAAGAGCTCTGCCCAGAGCCGCGAACTGGAACCTAGTCCTCTTCACGCTATAGCCAGCCTGGACGGCCTTCGCTTCAGTTAGGCCGGCGCTGGCGACCTCTGGGTCGCAGAAGACAGCGTCGGGAATCACCTTCCAGTCTGCAGCGCTTGGCAGACCAGAGATGCACTCTGCGGCGACCAGGCCCTCCTTCGATGCTTTGTGGGCCAGCAGCGGCGGGCCACGCACGTCGCCTATGGCGTAGACCCATCGGGCCGACGTCTGCATCCTATCGTCGGTCACGATGAAGCCCCTTTGGTCGGTCTGGACCCCGATCGCCTGGAGGTTCATCTTCCCAGTCCTGGGCTTGCGCCCCACGCTGACCAAGACCTTGTCAGCTTCCACGATCACCATTCCGTCCGGGGTTTCCACTTCGACTTTCATGTCCGACCCTCCCTTGGAGACCTTTGCGACCTTGGACTTCAGGTAGATCCTAACACCTTTCCCCTCAAATTTGCGCTGGACCACCCGGACGACCTCGGGGTCGCTGCCGGGCATCAGCTGGTCCATCACTTCGACTATCGTAATGGCGCTTCCGAGCTTCTGGAACATCGAGGCGAACTCGAGCCCGATTGCGCCCCCTCCCACAATCATGAGTCTCTTCGGGGCACTCCTGAGTTCGAGGCCATCCCTCGAGTCGATCACCGTGTCCCCGTCGAACTCCAACCCCGGCAACTGGACGGTCTCGGTGCCCGTCGCTATCACGAGATTCTTCGTCGAGATCTCTTCCTGGCCGTCCGCCTTCCTGACTATGACTCTGTTCGTTCCCACGACCTCTGCCGTTCCCATGATTATCGTAACGTGATTGCCCTTCAGAAGCATCTCGACCCCGCTAACCAGCTTGGAGACGACCTCCGACTTCCACTTCTGCATCTGAGCGAAGTCGACAGTCAGCCCAGAGGCCTTCAACCCGAACTTCTCCGCCTCCCTAACCCTGTCGAGGAGCTTGGAAACCGTAATCAGGGACTTCGAAGGGATGCATCCGTAGTTGAGGCACTCACCCCCGATCCTGTCGGCTTCGACGATGACAGTCTTCAGGCCTAGCTGGCCGGCCCTAATCGCGCACGTGTAGCCACCGACCCCGCCTCCGATGACCGTGAGGTCTGCTTCTAGCATTACAGGTTCTGTCGGCATCGTTCGACTTTATGGCTTAAACCTTGCTGAGCTGATCCGCAGCTCACAGAACTTCCGCGAGCCCTACGAGGTTACCGGCGCGACAGCCCCGGATGATCCGTCGTCTATCACCATGATCGTCTGACCGACCTTCGCGATGTCACCTTCCTTGGCCATGATCTTGGAGACCTTGCCGCTTTTGGGCGCCGGTATCTGCACGTTGACCTTGTCGGTCATCACCTCGACAAGAGGTTGATCCTCCCTGACTTGGTCGCCCTCCCTGACCATCCACTTCAGGATCTCGCCTTCGGCGACCCCCTCGCCAATGTCAGGAAGCTTGAACTCAAAGACCAACGGCGATGCGGGAGCGACTCGACCGGCCAACTCTATTAGTGTTTTTCGAGAGTCTAGTATCTGGTCAGGTCCGCCGCGGACTTGACAGTTCCCGTTCACGCGAATCGCTTTCAAGAGCAGAACGGATGAAGAACTCACCGGCCCGGTAGCTGCTCCTAACCAGTGGGCCGGATGCCACGTACCTAAATCCGAGTCCCTTGCCCCGGGCCCTGTAGCGCTCGAACTGCGAGGGCTTCACGTATTCGATCACAGGAAGGTGCCTGCTCGACGGACGGAGATACTGCCCGACGGTCAGGAAGTCGACCCCAGCCCTGTGGAGGTGGGCCATCGCAAGAACGACCTCTTCTTCGGTCTCGCCCAGTCCCACCATGATCGACGACTTAGTGAAGATGTGGGGGTTCACCTTCTTTACGTTCCTCAAGACAGAGAGAGACTGCCAATAGTTGGCGCGAGGGTCCCTGACCTTCGGGGTCAGCGAGAGCGTCGTCTCGACGTTGTGTGCGATGACGTCGGGCCTCGCCTCCGCCACGGTCCTGATTGCGTCCAAGTCGCCCTGGAAGTCTGGGATGAGAACCTCAACCAGGAGATCGGGGATTCGCTTCTTCACGAGCCTTATCGTCTCAGAAATGTGAGCTGCGCCCCCGTCGGGGAGGTCATCCCGGTCGACCGAGGTCAAGACCACGTACCTCAGATCCATCTGTGAAAGGGCGAGAGCGACGTTCTCAGGCTCGAACCGGTCCAAGGCCCCGCCGGGTTTGCCTGGAGAGACCATGCAGAAGCGGCAGGCCCGTGAGCAGACACCCCCCATAAGCATCAGGGTAGCAGTCCCGCCTCCCCAGCATTCGTGGACATTGGGGCAGTGGGCCTCTTCGCAGACCGTATGAAGATCAAGCCTTCCGAACAGATTCTTGAGTCCCTCGTGGCTCTGACCACCCGGAGGCGCTACAACCAGCCAATCCGGCTTTGTGTCGGCTTGCAACTCAGTTGCCGGCCAGCACTTTGAGCCTATCAAAACCCTTTCCGAAGAGTGCCCCGTTGCACGCGTCACAACCTTCGACCTGGAACCCTGGCTCGAGGTCGCTGTGGAGGGAGCACATCAAGTGGTTTAGCCTGATGTAGTCAAGCACATCGGTCATCGACTTCAGGAACTCTCCTTGGTCCGGGTTCTTTGAGAGTTCGCGAGCAATAATGTCTGCGGCCTTGGCAACCTTCGGGTCGCTCTCGAAGTTCACCATCATGCCCCGCGTCCTGCGGTTGTAGTTGCTGACGGATGCTTGGGTTATGCCAAGGGCCTTCGCGACCTGTTGTTGCGTCATGTTGTAGTCTAGCTGCAGGCGCCTGGCCACCATCGATCTGAGGGCGGGGAGAGCCGACTTGGAGACTATTTCATACGGACTTATCATGACTTTATTACTTACGTTATAAGTAGTTATTTAAGCGTAGTTGGCCTCGGTCGCAGAGAAGCCGGAAGCGAGCCGGAGCTTCCCCATGGACCGCAAGCTTATTGGAGGAGAAACCCGCGAGAGGGCTTCTTCGCAGCAGGGAATTCTTTGAAGCTTACTTTCTTTGATAGAGGCCAGGAGGAAGGCGTTTGAACGAACCGAACGTCTTCCAATTCTTCTCCCCCCCGCTGATTCAAGCGTTGAAGGAGAGAGGGTTCGAGACGCCCACCGACCCTCAGATTAAGTTGGTCCCGCTGGTGAGGGCAGGTAAGAACGCGCTGCTGATGGCGCCGACGGGAACCGGGAAGACAGAAGCCGCGCTTCTCCCGATACTCGATGCCCTCGTCAGGGAGGGCGAAGGGCGGGAGAGGGGAACGAAGCTGCTGTACATTACGCCCCTCCGGGCCCTGAACAGAGACATGCTCGAGAGGATGCAGTGGTGGTGCAAGCGCTTCGACATAAGGCTGGGCGTGAGGCATGGCGACAGCTCTCAGGCGGAGAGGACCAACCTCAGTTTCGCTCCGCCAGATATCCTGATCACGACGCCAGAGACGCTGCAGATACTACTGGTCGGGAGAAGAATCAGACAGAATCTTTCGAAGCTGAGATGGGTCGTGGTGGACGAGGTCCACGAGCTCGCAGAGGACAAGAGAGGGAGCCAGCTGAGCGTAGGACTTGAGAGATTGCGCGACGTCGTTGAGAACGAGATTCAGATGATAGGGCTATCGGCCACGGTCGGGTCACCCGAAAGAGTGGCCAAGTTCCTCGTCGGCAGCGGGAGGGATTGCGAAGTGGTCAGGGTCCCTGTGGAAAAGAGCCTCTCGCTGAAGGTCGCCGCGCCCAGGGCGACGGAAGAGGACAGAATCCTGGCCGAGGCAATCTACTCCTTCCCCGAAGTGGCCGCGAGGCTGAGGATGATAAAAGAGACCGTGGAGAGATACAGGTCTGTACTGATCTTCACCAACACAAGGACTGAAGCGGAGGTGCTTGCCAACAGGTTCAGGGTCTGGGACCCCGAATTCGCCATAGGAATACACCACAGCTCGCTCTCGAAGGCGACGAGGGAAGCGGTCGAGAGGGGCCTCAAGGAGGGCAGACTCCTTGGGGTGATCTGCACGAGCAGCCTGGAACTAGGAATCGACATCGGCTTCCTAGAGTACGTCATCCAATACAACTCCCCCCGGCAGGTGACCAGACTGATCCAGAGGGTCGGGAGGAGCGGGCACAGGGTTGGAGAGGTGTCGAACGGAATGATCATTACTCAGGATTCGGACGACATGCTCGAGGCTGCGGTCCTGTGCAGGAAGGCCGTGGCCGGAGAGCTCGAACCACTAGAGCCGGTCATGGAGCCGTACGACGTCGCGGTCCACCAGGTCGCGGGCCTCCTCATCGAGCAGGGAAACTGGAACTTCGGGGACCTGGAGGGACTCCTGAAGAGGAGTTATGTCTATTCTGGGATGGACGGACAGAAGCTGAAGAAGGTTCTGACCTACATGAGGGAGAGGTACCCGAGGTTGGCCTATTACAGTGAATCCGACGGCAAGGTCTTCCGGGCAAGAGACGTCAAGCCTCTCTTTCAGTACTACTTCGATAACCTGTCGATGATCCCGGATGAAAGGCAGTACCTAGTGATTGAGGGAGACAGTTTCGTAGGGACTCTGGACGAGGCATTCGTCTCCGAGTATGGGGAGGTGGGCGTCAAGTTCGTGGAAGCCGGGAGGTGCTGGAAGATCGAACAGATCTACGGCAACAAGGTGTACGTGAAGGCGGAAGAGGACCCCACCGGAGCAGTTCCCAACTGGGTCGGAGACGAGATCCCAGTCCCAAGAGAGGTGGCTGCCGAGGTCGGGATGATTCGCCGCAGGTATGCGGAAGAGATCGAGAAGGGAGACGAGGAGAAGTATCTTGGTGAAATCTGTATGACATACCCGGTCTCCCGTGAATTGATTCTGGACGCACTCAAAGAGGTGGCAGAACAGCATTCCGCGAAACTGCCGATTCCCTCGGAAAGACTGGTCACGATCGAAAGGTGGGACAAATACATCGTGGTCCAGGCAGCGTTCGGACACAAGGTGAATCGGCTGCTGGCGAGGGTGATAGGACACCTCATCTCTGAAAGGATAGGGCAGTCGGTCGCCGTGCATCAGGACCCCTACAGAATAATCATCGAGGCAGACGTGGCTCCGTCGGCAGTCGTCTCGGTCTTGGAGGAGCTGCACAAGCTCGATCTCAAGATGGCTACTGAGAAGGCTGTAGAGAGAAGCGGGATCTTCAAGAGACGGCTCATCCACGCAGGAAAGAAGTGCGGAGCGATAGCCAAGGACGCCGAATATGCGAGCGTTTCGATAGCCGGCCTGATCGAGGCGTTAAGAGACACTCCCGTTTACGAAGAGGCGATGAGTATGATCTTCCACGACGACCTGGACCTTGCTGGGTCCACAGATGTGATTGAGAGAATCAACGCAGGCGCCATCGAAGTGAAGTTGATCGAGTCAGAGGCGCTCTCTCCTATTGCGAGGATAGGGGTTGAGGAGATCAGCAGGAGGGGAGAGATAGTCTCCCCGGAGAGGCTCAGGGCGCTGCTCAAACAGTCGACACGGGCGAGGGTCAACGACACCTTCGTGGTAGCTGTCTGCACAAGCTGCTGGAACTTCCTCGAACTGAGGCGGGTCGGCGACCTAGAGAGCCTCCTGAAGTGCCCAGTCTGCGAGAAGGAGGCAATCGGTCTTTCGACGGATTCCTACGAGAACGTCTTCTCGCTTGCGATGAAAACCCGGAGTCGGGCAGACATGAGGGGGAAGAAGTTGAGGCTCGTCGAAGCTCTGAGGAAGTCGGCTGAACTAAGGAAGGAGTACGGGCATTCAGCTGACATGCTAATCGCAGGGAGGGGAATCAGGCTCGCGGAAGCGGCCACTCTCGCGGCAAAGATGAGGAAGGAGGGGACTGACCTGGTCGAGCTGATAATCGAAGGCGAGAGGGAGGCGCTCAGGCGTCGCTACTTCTTGGGGGCTTCCTGAGCCCGAGACAGAATCATGGTCATCAGAGTCTTCTCGTCCACTTCGGCTCGTGTCCTCCAGCCGACGTGCAGCATCGTCCTGTCATCCTGTTCGAGGTAACTCCTCTTCAGGTACCTGTCCAGAGAGTATTCCACCCTCCATTTCGGGAACTTTTCGCGGAGAAACTGCTCCGCCTCCCTTCGCGCGGCCCTTCCTTGCTTGGAATTGATGAAGGCGATGGTTGCGGCGAGGACCGCCAAGTCGTCGATTCTGATGCCTGACGTCTCAGCCTCGCTCACCGTGGGCGGCTCCCTGAACCTGAGGAGGAACCGGGACGAGTCGTCGGTTCCGTCGGCCCCCTTCACCTCGAAGACTTCCAGCCCGAGGGCGGACACGTCTTCAGAGAGGGCCTCGACTATTTTCCTGTAGTCCCTGCCGAGGTGCCTCTTCATCTCCCAGCCCTTGACGCCAGGGTTTCTCCCTCGCTGCAGCACCAGCACTTGGAAGGCCTTCCTGACCTTCCTTTCGAGGAGAGCCCTGTCTGCCGACTCCATCAGTTTCCACCCACTATCGAGATGGCCACGGACTTGGACGGGCCCTTCGCCTTCTCGCTCAAGGCCGTCGTCCAGACCCTCCCTATCAGAGGCTCGGTCCTCAGCGAGGCCCTCCCCTCGCTGATTAGGAAGGCCAGAAGGTAGGCCCTTAGCACCCTGGTCTCGAAGCGGGGCGACTGAATGAATTCCATGTAGTCGATCCACTCCCCGTTCGACTTCTGGAGGAGTTCGTCGTGCAGGTCCTTCAACCTGTTCTCGAACTGGTCCTGGGTGAAGACCCCCAGCGAGATCAGCTCCTCGTAGTCGACCACACCAGGCCTGACACCATAGTTGCTGAACTCATCCCTGAAGCGCTCTGCCATAGGCAAGAGGTCGCGCCAGTAGACGAATGCCCTCTCTAGGCCCTTCGGCGAAATCTGGTCGACCTGTGCGATAGGGTGCCAGCTCTTGACGAAGGCCTCAATCAGCGCCTCCTTCGGAAGGAGCTTGACCTTGAGCTGAATCAGGAGGGGATCGATGTACAGCGACGAAGCCCTGTGCTTCAGCCACTCGTCCTGAAGCTTCACGATTTGGGCGAGCTCTAGCAGAGCCTCTGAGTCGACGAGAAGCTCGTCGAGGAACCGCCACTCCGGCAGCCTGCTCTTCAACAGGAGAATCTTCTCCTTTATGTCGACGTCGAAGGGGTTCGCGCTGCTAGTTTCGACTGCGCGGCAGAGTTCGATGACTCGTAGAAGATCCTCGAGCTTCTTCTCTTCCATTCTACTTCAACTCCTTCACTTCGGAGGCTCCGTGGACCGCTTGGACGGTGATGACATGGGCGCTCCTGTCAAAGACGGTGAGGATTGAAGGAGTGATCACCAGGTACTGGGATGCTTCGCGTTGCTTCATCTGCGAGAGGATCATCTTGAACATCGCTTCCCTGTTCTTGGGGTCCATGTGAATGTCGAACTCGTCCATTGCCCTCATCGGGGAGACTATCCTCCCCTGAAGGGAAAGTATGAAGGCCATCAGGGCGACGGAACGCTCGCCGCCGCTCTGGGTGAAGGGGTCGAGAGTTGTAGGCAATCCACCTTGGAACCCCACGTAGAGCGCAATGCCTGCGTCCTCGATGTCGGCGCCTTCCTCGAATTTGATGAAACCACTCGCGTTGGCAGCGGAGAGGACGGCCTGGTAGGCGGGGTCGGTGGACTCCACGAGGTTCTCCATCGCGTCTCTCCAGACCTTCTTCCTCGATTCCAGCTCGACGAGCATCGCCTTCTTGTTCTCCTGAAGCTGGGCGAGCTTGATCTTGAGCTCCTCGATGTTCCCCGAGTAGTCATTGTATATCTTCTCTGCCTCGTCCGGCACGTCTTGCATCTTCTGGATGTGGGCTGAGACGAGCTTGAGCTCCTCTGAGACCTCGTAGGGCTGGCGTAGAGTCTCGACCCTGGGGCCCGCGTTAGCGAGCTCGGGCGCCATCTTGTCCAGCTCTGTCTTGAACTCCCTAGAACTCCTTTCCAAGTCGTGAAGGTCCGACTCCGTCACCTTGATTCTGTATGAAAGGACCTCGGATTTCACCCGGAATGAGATGTAACTCTCCATCGTCCTCCTGATCAGATCCTCAGTCCTGCTGATTTCAGGTTGAAGCGAAGAGACTTCCCTGTCGAGTTCCGTCCTTCGCCTCTGTGCGTCTGCTTCGGCGGATGCGCCCTTACCAGCGATGTAGTCGACGAGCTCCTTCAACCGCTTGGTCTTCTTGTCCGTGCCTTGGGACAGCAGCTCGTCTATCGTGTTCGAGAGCCCCGCAAGGTCCTCTTTGAGACTCTGGAATGCGCTCCTCGCAGATTCGTCCCGCGCCTTTTCGGCCTCCGCCCTGACCAACGCGTAGTAGAACTTCCTGAGCTCGACCTGCTTGTCCAGAAGGGTCTGATGAGTCTGGTCCGCGTCAGCGGCCACCTCCACCTGTTGAGACTTCAGGTCCTCTAGCGCCCTCGTCTTAGCCGTAATCTTCTCCTCGACCGACTGGAGGGACTTGCTTAGCTTCGCCTCAGTGCTCCAGAGGAGCTCCTTGCCTAGGAGATCTCGGTGTTCAATCAGTCTCCTTTTCTCCTGGTACCTTTCGTAGACCTGCTTCCAGTACTCGAGCGCCTGGTTCGCGTTGTCGATGAGCTGTAACAGCGAGCTCTCCTCCCCTATGAGCCCGCCTAGCTCCTGCTCTGCAAGGAGGATTCTCTGTCGGAACTCCGCGAAACCGACAGCCTCCTCGACCATCTTTAACCTCTCCTGCGGCGTCACAGCGCCGAGCTCCTCGATCATACCCTGATGCATGATGATGAGCAGGTTGTCTGGGTTGATTCCGAACTCTTTCAGGAGCCTTACAACCTCGCTCTTGTCTATCTCCTTGTAGTCTGCTTCGAACCAGTACGAACCATCCCGCCGCAGATACCTGCTGAGCATGAAGGTGTCAGACTTCGAGTAAGGGATTGGGCGCCTGCCGTGCTTTGCCGAGTTGTCGAAGACGAGCGAGACTCTCGCGATGTCTTTTCCCCGTCTGATCAGGTCTGAAAGTTTGCGGGAGCGCTCGGTGTATGCCTGGCCGAAGGCGACCGAGATCGCGAGAAGAATTGAGGACTTCCCCGCCCCGTTCGGGCCGACTATCAGGTTGAGACCTTCCCTTAACGGAATCCTCGCGTATTCGTAGCTCATGAAGTTCTCAAGGATGATTTCCTTGACGGTCGTTAGAGGAACTGGAGCCTCTTTCGAGAGCTCCTCAGTGCGTTTGGACAAGATTCAGATTGCGCAGACGCGGGAGGCATTTAGAGGTTGCGCGCGTGAGCGGGGTCTGGCGACACTTTCGGCTGACCCTCCCCCGCAAGGGCTTAAATGAACGGAAAGGGGCGACGACAACTGTTGATTCAAAGGTCCTTCGATGCCCTTGCACCTCAGGTGAGAGACTTGCTCGCTGAGAGCGGCATCGCCGAACCAACTCCTCCCCAGACCCAAGCATGGCCGCTGATCGCCCGTGGAGAGAATGTACTCATCATCGCCCCGACAGGGTCCGGGAAGACCGAGGCGGCGCTGCTCCCACTGCTCGGAAGACTCGTGACAGACGGGCACCGGGAGGGGATCTCCCTGCTTTACATCACCCCGATGCGCGCGCTGAACAGGGACATGCTGAAGCGATTGCAGATCTGGTGCAGAAGGCTGGGCCTGACCGTAGACCTCAGACACGGGGACACATCTCAGCAGCAGCGCTCGAGGCAATCCGCCCATCCGCCCGATGTGCTGGTGACCACCCCTGAGACCCTGCAGGCCATCCTACCGGGGCGGAGGATGCGGGAGAACCTTACGCACCTGAAGGCCGTGGTGGTAGACGAGCTACACAACCTGGTGGAGAGCAAGCGGGGCGTCCAGCTCTGCGTGGGTCTCCAGAGGCTCAGGAAGGTGGCACCGGGCTACCAGCTGGTCGCGCTGTCAGCCACGGTAGGGACGCCCGAAGTCGCTGCGAGGTTTCTTTTCGGCGAAGGGAGGCGAACGATAGTCAAGGCAGAGACGCCCAAGGAGTTCACCTACGAGATCGAGTATCCCGTGCCCGACGCCTCGAACCAGTCCGCTGCCCGGGAGACGTACTCCGCGCCCGATCTAGCAGCTAGACTTACAAGAATCAACGAACTGATCGAGAAGCACGCCTCGACTCTGATCTTCGTAAACAGCAGGACGGTGGCGGAGATGCTGGGCGAGAAACTGGCGAGGCTGAGGAAGGACGTCGGAGTCCATCACGGTTCGCTTCCGAAGGAGGAGAGGGAGAGGGTCGAGCAGGCGTTCAAGGCGGGCCAGCTGAAGGCGCTGGTCTGTATTCCCGAAGCTGAGCTCATTGTCACTTCCAGAGGCGTAAAGCAAGCCAAGAACGTGAAAGATGGAGATGAGATCCTCTCCTACGACATCCAGGCGATGAAAACGG
>JBEKIO010000018.1:0-53311 GCA_050011715.1 Nitrososphaerales archaeon
CCCATCGTTGGCGCCGATCAGGCAGCTTCTGGAGGTTCTTCTCTCTCGTTGCGCGCCCTAGACACCCTGTAGAGCACGAACCCAACCAAGAGAGCAGCGAAGACCGGTAGGAGGGCGAACCCCGTGAAAGTAATCGGC
This sequence comes from Nitrososphaerales archaeon, assembly GCA_050011715.1. Taxonomy (GTDB): domain Archaea; phylum Thermoproteota; class Nitrososphaeria; order Nitrososphaerales; family Gagatemarchaeaceae; genus UBA183. Next base: position 139 of record JBEKIO010000018.1, read on the forward strand.
TGTCGTGCTATGTTGTCCAGATGCGAGGCGATATTGGCCTGAGCGGCGCTTGGACTAGGCATGAGGATCCACTTTCCCTGGTTATTGGTCGAGTTCGAGCTAGCAGTACTTGCCCCAGATGTGAAATACCAGATACCACTCGCGTTTGTCTTGGTGTACAACGCTGAAGTACTGGTACTGGTCGTCAGAACTTGATTCCCAGCGAACGAGGCGTACGGCCCGCCGTACGAGCCGAGGCCTGAGCCAGCCAGGACTAGGCTCAGCCCTAACAGGACCCCTGCCATGACTCCCAACGCGGACCTTCCTGACCTCATGGATACACACTAACGCGTGCTACCTAGTTAGTTCTATTCGTCAGAACGGCTTCCTCCTCCAGACCCGCCAGGCTTCGTACCAGAAGACTGCCGCTCCGCCTGCGGTTCCTATTACCGCGTACAGGTCGAGCAGGTTTCGATTGACAAGAAGATAGGCCACTGCAATGGTGCTGAAGAAGGCGGCGTAGAATCCTAGCCTTGGGAGGGTGAGGCCCCCGATGCTCACGAACGAGTGGAGGATGCCCGAATCGACTTTCCTAGCCAGGATGTAGCGCTCATACTGGTCCTTCTCGACGACTCCAAGTCCCACCAGCTTGTCTAGATGATGGAAGGCTACGCTAGGGCTCGAGAAACCGAGTTCCTTCTGAATCTCGCGGACACCGACCGCCTTGCCGTATCTGAGGAGGTAGAGGTAAACCTGAAGTGTCTTCCCCCTCAGTTCGTAGTCGACTCTGGCTCTCTCTTCGGCCCCAGGCAACACTGATGGTCTCTTCGGCTGACGGATAAAGCCCTTTGTTCATGACGCGCGAGGAAGTCGCATCTTGGTCGATTTGGTGTATTGTGAGCGGACTGCGGAAGGCCATGAAGAAGGACGAGGTCGGCGAGGTATTCCGGTTCCTTCAGCCCGGCAAGCGATATAGCAGGGAACGAAGGGCGTAGGCTCATGGTCAGTTGTACCGTCGACCCGAACGAGGTGCTGAAGCGGTCAAAGACCGTGGCCGTAGTTGGCGCATCGAAGAATCCCGAGAAGGAGGCCAACACCGTGCCCCTGTATCTGATTCAGCATGGGTACACGGTAGTACCTGTGAATCCCACGGCTGACATTATCCACGGCCTGAAGGTGTACCCTTCGTTGGCTGAGCTACCTCCTGACCTGGCTGCGCGCGTCGAGGTCGTGGAAGTCTTCAGACCTTCAGAGGAGCTACCTGAGATTGCACGACAAGTTGTTGAGTTGGAGAGAAGGACGAAGAAGACCCCAGTGTTCTGGGCACAGCTGGGGCTCGAGAACGAGGAAGCGAAGCGTATTCTCAAGAAGGGTGGCGTCCCCTATGTGATGGACCTCTGCATGCGAACGCAGCACCAGCTTCGCGGTGGGACGCAATGACCTCTCAGCACAAGCTCAACACCGAGTGGCACAGAGAACATCCCATGCCGAAGAACCCGACTATGGCCGAACGTGTCGAATGGCACCTCGCGCATTCTGAGATTTGTGGGTGCAGGCCTGTCCCACCCAACCTCGCGGCTGATGTCGCAGCTCTTAAGACGAGAAGAACCCGCAATCGGGTTGATTAGACAAGAGCGGGCCAATCCGACCCGAAGGTCGCAGTAGGTACATCGTTCTCCAGAACCCTGCTGTCTGACGGATTGCCAATACGCGAAATTCGCACATGACGGGCCAATTCACAAGTTGGTGCAAACGACACCTTAAATTCAAAAGCGACCCTCTTCGCCAACTGAATGGAAAGTGTGATCATGCTGCCTGCGAATGGCCTCGAAGCCGCGATTCAGATAATCGACCAAGCAGAGAGCATGGGAGTCAGGTTGAGGTTGCTCGGAGGGCTTGCTTTCAAGCGGCTCTGTCCGAGCTCCAACGATAGCTACTGCCGTGAAAACAAGGACATCGACTTGATGGGAAGGAGGGAAGACTCGAAGAAGATCATGCAAGTGATGGAAACGCTCGGTTACAAGCCCCGTGATGTCTTCAACAAGCTGAACATGGGCCAGAGGCTAATCTTCTATGACCTGGGGAACAGGCGCAGAGTAGACCTATTCCTTGACGAGTTCGTGATGTGCCACAAGTTCAATTTCAAGGAAAGCATACTCGCCGGCACCTACACTCTGCCGATGACCCAGTTGGTGATGACGAAGCTCCAAGTAGTCGAGAAGACCGACAAGGAGTACCTCGACCTCATCGCCGCTTTCCGCGACTTCGACGTTACTGACGGAATGGGCGGCATCCGAGGGGACGAGATTGCGGAGCTCTGCTCAAAGGACTGGGGGATCTATACGACGTTCACGAAGAGCCTCGAAGCTCTACTGACGAGGGCCGAGACGTTGAGTAGCGACGATAGGAACACAGTCGTCCCGAGGATTCAGAAGCTGATGGCGATCATGGGCGGGAGGCCGAAGAGTCTGGCGTGGAAGATGCGTGCCAGAATAGGGGAGAAGGCTCGGTGGTACGATCTTCCAGATGCAGACGGCGACGCTATGCTAGGCTAGGACTTCCTTACTCTGATCACCGCACCGCCCTCCTTCCCGATCGCATAGTAGACCTTGGAATCTGATATGCGGACCGCTTTGCCGACCGCGGCGACGGCCATCTGAACTACCTTGGTCTTATCGGCTTCAACCCGAGCGGAAACCCACGAACCTTTCTTCACGCCCAGTCTACCAGCCATTTCATAGTTCAGGAAGACACCCTGATTCTCGTCATCGAAACTGATGGCCACTGGCTCGCCCGCGAAACTCGACGTGCCGATGAAGCCTTTCTCGGTAAATGAGGATACGTCGACCACGAAGGTGATCTCGACTTCCGCGAATCCCGACACGCCCGCTCTACTCCGCTTCAGACTCTCCTGCATCCTCTTCCTCGATCGTAATCTCATCTTCGACCACAGTCTCGCCCCGCTCACCGACGAGGTCGCCAATGGGATACCAATGCTTCTTGCCGTCCAGCTTCGACATCTCGACTTCGCAGAATCCCGCTAGGGTAAGGCCCGTCATCTCTCCAATCTTTAGACCATCGTTGAGCGAAATCTTCTGAATGGAGACTGACTCGTCCCCAAAGATCGCCTCGCGCTGCGCGTTCACGACGACCTTAACTCCCTTGGAAGGTTTGATTTCCATCGGACGGACACAATGGGCTCGTGGGATACTTAAATCCTGATTCCGGGGATTCCAGAGTACCCATCCCTCGGAGTCGGTCCGCGATTTGCGTCGATCTAGAGGCGCAGGGACCGGATTTCTTGCAAGGCTTTCCGCGTCTCCTGTGCGAGACTCTCCAGACTCGCTGGCTCTCTCTTCTTCATAACGAAGGAAGACGCCAGTAGCGCCACGCCGGGCACGCCCGAAATCGGGTCAGGAGTCAAGACCAAGGCGATTCCCGCCTTCCGCATTCCTCCGCTCAAAGACGGCGGCTTGATCAGGTCGTCAAGATGGGGTCTCAGAGGTGATGTGTCGACCACCGCTGCGATGCGAGCCTTCTCGTTGACAAGCCTAGAAGCGGAGTCTGTCGAAGATCGAATGAGTCTCCTCGCTGGCTGCTGCAGCAACGTCGGATTGAATTTCCATGGCGACGCGTTAATAGAAGGAGTCAAAATACATTGCTGGATGAATTAATTATGCACCACGCGCGCGCAGAATCGTTCAACGTAGGCTTTCGATCGCCCGAAATGAAGCACCCGAACAAATCACCCGAAGACGAAACAGAATCCTCTGAGCGGCTTGTAAACTTATAAACACATGGTTGTATACCGATTCCTGATCTAGTGTGTCTACAACTGCATACCCAGCCATGACTTCTTCCGGGCAGCCCGTCCTGATTCTTAGGGAAGGGGCGAGCCAGAACAGGGGCAAGGAGGCCCAGAGGAACAACATAGCGGCCGCGAAGCTAATCGCAGAGATCGTGAAGACCTCGCTGGGTCCTAGAGGGATGGACAAGATGCTCGTGGACTCCCTGGGAGACGTGACAATCACCAACGATGGGGCTACGATGCTGAAAGAGATCGACGTCCAGCACCCCGCCGCCAAGATGCTCGTCGAAGTCTCCAAGACGACCGACAACGAGGTCGGTGACGGGACAACGTCTGCCGTGGTCCTTGCAGGAGCCCTTCTGGAGAAGGCCGAGGAACTGCTCGACAAGGACGTCCATCCGACGGTCATAGTTGACGGCTATTCGAAGGCCGCCAAGAAGGCTGCAGAAGCCCTAGAGGCTGTTGCTCAGAGGGTGAAGCCGGACGACAGGGCATGGCTGATCAAGGTTGCCAGGACCAGCATGCAGACCAAGCTCGTCTCCAGAGAGGCCGAACAGCTGGCGGAGCTGGTCGTCGACGCGACCCTCGCAGTGGCCGAGAAGACAGAGAAGGGATACAAGGTCGATATCGACAACGTGAAGGTCGAGAAGAAGCCGGGCGGCTCGCTCAGGGACACCAAGCTGGTCCAGGGTATCATACTGGACAAAGAAGTCGTCCACTCTGGGATGCCGAAGCGGATCGAGAAGGCGAAGATTGCTCTCGTAAGCGCGCCCTTCGAGATAGAGAAGACCGAGTTCGACGCGAAGCTGAACATCAACGACCCGTCCATGATGAAGAAGTTCATGGACGAAGAGACCAAGATGCTGAGGCTAATGGTCGAAAAGACGACCGCTGCCGGGGCAACGGTGGTCATCTGCCAGAAGGGTATCGACGATATCGCGCAGCACTACCTCGCGAAGGCTGGGATCCTGGCCGTCAGGAGGGCAAAGGAGAGCGATATGACAAAGCTCGCAAAGGCGACAGGAGCCAGAGTCGTCAACAACTTCGAGGACCTCTCCGAAACTGACCTTGGGTATGCGGCATTGGTCGAGGAAAGGAAGATTGAAGAGGACCGGTGGGTCTTCGTCGAGGGGTGCAAGAACCCGAAGGCGGTCACGCTCCTACTCAGAGGTGGGACTCAGCGCATCGTCGACGAAGGCGAGCGCTCCTTGCACGATGCCCTGATGGTGACGAAGGACGTCATCGAGAGACCCGCGATCGTCGCCGGGGGAGGCGCGGCAGAGGCGGAGGCCGCCTACCAGGTGATGAAGTGGGCCGAGAAGCTCTCAGGAAGGGAACAGCTAGCCGCGCAAAAGTTCGCCGAGGCTCTCGAATCGATACCCATCGCGCTCGCGCTCAACGCGGGCCTCGACCCGATCGACGCACAGGTCGAGTTCAGGGCGAAGCATGCTGAGAAGGGCATCTGGTATGGAGTCGAGGCGTCAGACGGCAAAATCAAGGACATGTTCCAGCGCGAAGTCTTCGAGCCCCTGGCCGTCAAGGTGCAAATCATTAAGTCCGCCACTGAAGCGGCCTCGATGATCCTCCGCATTGACGACGTCATCGCAGCCGGCAAGTCAAAGGGTCCCTCGGGGCCCCCAGGAGGAGCCGGCGGAATGGGCGAAGGCGGCGGCGACTTCGACTAGAGTCTCGATGGCGGTGTAGCAGGGGCAGTTCCCCTTAGGCATTCTAGTCCGTTAATTCCAACAGCGTGTTTTGTGGACATACGGCTCTAGGGCCCTTTGGGAAATCCTCATTCATTTCGTTGAACGGCACAGTCAGGACCGCGCGCGCATTCTTACTTCAGTTTAGCCGCGTAATCCCGCAGCATCTTCGTGTAGATGCTCCGAGGCGGAAAGCCGATGCTACAGAGATAGGTCGAGAATTTCACCCTGTTCTTTGGATCTTTGATCCTCCGCTCCATACCCCTGATCTCCTGACCGACAACGGCGTAGGCCGTCGCATACCCAGGGAAGATTCCCTCATGGGCAGGGAAGAGTTGGAAGTAGACGCTGCTCCTGGGGATCCCGGTGTGCTCGTGGGCCCAGTCGACGAAGGCGATCAGGTCTTTCTTGCCAGTGTTGACCCATACGTCGCCGAGGACGCGCAGGAACCTGACGATGCGCCACCGCCTCGTCATAAACTCGACCTCCAGGTTGATCAACTTCAGGCCGCCGTACCTCTCCGTTAGGTCGACGTAACTCTTCTCCGCCTTCGTTAGTTTCTCCTTCGATTCGAGAGATTTTGACGCCTCGTAGAACTCGATCTCCCTGTTGAAGGAGAGCCCCTCGGTTATCGGACCGCTCGTTGGTGCGCCCGCGAGAAGCTGCAGCATGGGGAGCTTCCCTGCGAACCCGACCGCGCTGTTGGAATGATGGACGCAGTGCCCGTACTCTTCGTGAACGAGGAGGTTGATCAGAGCCGAGACGGACTTGTCCGGGTCCCTCTTCGGGTCGGTCGTCTGGAAGAAGACCTGGAACGGCTTGTTCGTGTAGGTGTCGAAGAACTGGGCGGCCCCCGTCGGAATCGTGCCAGTGAGGTACGGAGGTGTCTCCATGACCGTAGTGTTGTACTTCGGGTTAATTCCGTGGACGTCTTCGTTGACGAAAGGCCTGACGGCCTTGCGGATCTCCAGGGTCGTCCTGACGAGCTTCTTCGGGTCGAGATTCATTCTGGCGTTAATCTTCTCCTCGACCTTCTCAGGAGTCGCCTCGCATCCGAACCTTTTCGCCAGCTTCTCAGTAACCTTTCTGAACCTCGGCAGCTCTTCGTCTATCCACGATAGCGCCTTCTTCTCCAGCTGTGTGGGGGTTTCCACGTAGTCGAACCCCTTCTTGAGCGCCCGCGGGTAGAACTTCTTCCTTCCTAGGTCAAAACCATACTTCCTGAAGATCTTCTCGACGTTGGGGAACTCGCCCATCCCGAACCCGTCGAGCGCGAAAAGCTTGACGTAGTCAGACACTTTGGCCTTAAGCGAATCACACTGAGCCTTCAGCGCTTTGTTTTTCGTCTCACCCTTCACTGTCTCCAAGATCTCTAAGACTCCCCCTAGCCTGTAGAGTGTAAGGGCTTTGACCGCGACCGGAATCTTCCTCTTCGAGAACCTCTTCGCACAGGCGTCTATGTCCTTCCCTGCGTATTCCAGAAGAGAGGTCATGTGGTCGTCCCTGATCCCCTCCTTGACAAGGTGGGCGAAGACGGCACCGACGATGTCGTCCAGGACAGGCTGGGGTTCAGCGAACTCCAGCGCCACTTCGATGGAATCCAGCACCTTCTTCTGAAGTTCATTCTTTGCTTGCTTCCTGAGCGCCCTGACCCTCCGGAGAGATTTGTCGACGTTAGCCTGAGACGCAATGAAGAGCTTGCCTGCGTAATCGTTGAACCCCATCAGGTATGCGCCCGAAGGAGAGGCGTCCTTCACTAGGTCGAGTATCTGAGCGTCCAGAGAAGTCGTTGCCATGCTCTGGGCGCCGAAGTTCTGTTATTTCTAGTTAGCCGCGTCGAGCGGCTTGAACTTCATCACGGTCTCCTGCAGCTCATTGCCCAGCCTCTTCTTCCATTCGTCGAAGCCCTTGGGTGATTCGGGATACTCCCGGTTGATCTCCACTAGCACGGCACTCTTCTTGACCGTGTATCTCAGCCCTCCTGCCAGGGAGAGCTGGGCCAGGATCTTCACCCACATCGCCGGGTTCAGGAACCTCGCCTGGTTGAACTCGGGATGCTTCCGCTCAGTAATCGCACTGATGTCCTCCTCAGAGAGGAAGTGCTTCATTCCGTAGTTGATCTGTTCGTTTGTCACCGTCTGGAGGTATCGCCGGAGCACTTCGAAGCTGGCCATGGGATACCCGTGGTCGTTCATGTACTCGACATTGTACTTCCAGAGTGAGCTCTCGCTGGTGTCGCCTGCCTCAAGGGCGTGAGCCACCACTTTGCCTAGAATGGTCCCGCCGTAGATGGAGGGACTGATCCCGCCCGCATCAATCGGTCTAGGCATCCAAGCCGAGTCCCCTACGATCGCAAACCCGTTCGCTACCAGGCAGTCGTTGTGCCTTCTGACAGGGACCTGCCAGTTGCCTTTCGTGTTCCCTGAGTCGCTGTCGCCCTGCGGCTGCCTCGGGTTCTTGATTACAGGGTTGTCGGCGACGTACTTGTCGATCAGCGTCTGCAGGTTGTCATTGAGCCCGAAACGCCTGTTGCGCCTGTCGAGTCCGGACTTCGAGACGCCGAGCCCTATGTTGACCTTGTTCTTCCCTTTGGGGAAGACCCATGCGTAGCCTGCAGGAGCTATGAACTGGTCCAGATGTATTATGCAGTACTCAGGAGAGAAGAACGCAGGATCCTGCTTTGCGGGGTCGAACTCGAGGATATACCGGCCCGTCCCCACGACGTCATCGGCGTCGATCTCCTTCTCAATCTTCGCCGAAATTGGCAGAAAGCGCCTGAGGACGGAAGAGGACCCGGTCGCATCTATAACGATCTTTGCGGTGAAACTAAACGGTGATCCGTCCTCCTTCCTGCCAGAGACACCAGTGATGTATCCGTCTTCGGAGAGGAGCCTCTCGGCCGTGGCGTTGAACAGGAACTCTGCCCCGAGCTTCCTCGCGTCGTTGACCTGGCGCCTCGGAGCCAGCTTCCTGTTGAAGAGGAAGCCCTCTCCTTCAAAGAGCACCTTGGTCTTCCTGTCCGGCGAGTAGAGGTAGACGCCGCTGACGGGGTGTTCCAATTCGGGCGAGCCGTACCTGATGCCTATGTGCTCTGCGAGGTAGTCAAGCGAGCGCTTGCTCGTCGCGTCCCCGCACGTCCAGCCATTGCGAGTCTTTTTCCCGGGCTCTTCCTCCTTGTTCCTATCGACGATCAGTGTGCGGGCCTTCCCTTTAGAGTAGAACCCTATGGAAGCGGCTGTGATGAGGCCTGCCATGCCTCCGCCGGCTATGATGACGTCGTATTCCGGCTTCTGAGCCATTAGTAGTTTTGGCTACTAAAATTCTATATAAGAGCTTTGCCATGCCACCACCAGATGGACCGCAGGGCGATCATCGAACACCTGAGGAACATGGGGCTCACAGCCTATGAGGCGAAGTGCTATGTTTCCTTAGTCGGGCTCGGTCCTGCTGATCCGAGGAAGGTGGCCGCGGAGGCCGGAATCCCCTATCCCAACGCGTACGAGGCCCTGAAGCGGCTCGCGGCCCTTGGATGGGTGGACCTTGTCGTCAGGAGGCCTGCGTCCTACAGGGCGAGGAAGCCCGAGAGCATCAGGGTGATGGTCAGCTCGACGATCGAAGAAACGTTCGATTCACTCGAGAAGCTCTACAACCCAGAGACCGTAGAGGAAGCCGAACTCGTCTACACCCTGCGAGGAAGGCAAAAGGTTCTCGCCAAGATGTACGAGATGATCAGGGGCGCGAAGGAAAGCGTAGTGCTGGTGGTGCCGACCATGGGCTTGGAGGATGCGAGGCTCCTCGAGTGCCTCGCAGAGGCGATTGACAGGGGAGTCAAGGTCAGGGCAATCGGCGACGAGGGCGCGCCTGGTTTGCTGCCCCCGGCCGTTGAGATCAGGACAGGGAATCTCGTGGCGATCGACTTGCTCGTGGACGGCAAGACAGCGCTGATTTCACTTCCCGACTACTCCGCGTGCGGCTGGATAGACAGCCCTGCCGTGGCGAGCCACTTCACGCAGTTCCTCGAGCTGTTGTGGAACACGTCCTCTCCTGCATGATTCACGAGTCTGGCCCAGGCCAGGGCGTTCTGCCTTTAACGAAGTGCGATGACTATAGAAAGAAGAAGGCCGCTCGGCTTTGGGCCGAACAGCCTGGTGGTGTCTATCCGTTTGTGAAGATGGACTCGCTCGAAGTATTCGGAACCTCGGGTAGGCTGTCGCTCATCCTCTTCTCGGCTATGGCCGACGCCTCGGACAGGATCTTGTCCGCTTCTTCGCTGTTCTCGGCCTGGTAGAAGGTCGTGCCTGTTATCGTGCCGACATCTACCATGATCGAGTTGAGCTGTGCACCGATCTCTCCGAGTGCGCCCTGCGCGTCAGGCATCGCTTCGCCAAGAGTAGCGCGGACGTTCTTGATCACCCCGATTGCCGGGGCTATCGTGGCCGCGAAGTCTCCAACGTCAGTGACGGTCTGCAGCCTCGTTGTAATCGCTTCTAGGGCGATCTTCGACTGCAAAACTATCTTCTGCATCTTGCGGACTTCCGCTAACTCGTTGGAGTACGCCTTGCTGGATTCTTGGTCGTGAGCCTGGACGGCGGTCACTGTCTTCTTGAAGATGGAGCTCTCGCGCTGCTTCAGCCGGTTGCTGGCCTGGTCCAGTCGGCTGATCTCCCCAGTCAGTTGCTGGGTCGCCTTCTGAATCTGAGGCTTCAACGGCTTGGGACCGCGTATTGCGTCGCGGGTCATCTTCCCGAAGCTCTCGTTCTCCTGAGCCTTCCATTGTTTCTCGAACTTGCTCAACGTGATATCCAAGCATGATATCCGCGAAGGCGAACATACCTGACGGTGGCAATATCCTTTGACATACTGCTTAACGAATCACACTGTCGCGGCGACCGGAGAAAAAGGGAGAGAGGCGCCTATTCGATCTTGTAGCGCTTGGCGAGCTTGATGATGAGGAAGATGACGAGGGCGACGATTATGAATGTGATCACTGCGGTGAGGAAGTCGCCTATGCTGAAGGTTTGACCGTAGAAGTACTCCTTTAGATTGGTGAGGTCACCCAAGCTGCTTAGTGGGATGCCTATGACCGGAAGGATCAGGTCCTTGACCAAGGCCTGGATGAGGAGGCCAAGGTAGAAGGCCAAGATGAAGGCCACCGCCAGACCAAGGACCTTGTAGGTGGAAAGGAACGCCTTGAATTCGGCCGGGATGCCCTTCGGTGCAGGTGGTGGAGGTGGGGGTGGTGCTTGGGTTAGGAGCTCTCTTATTCTTCTAAGTTCAGCGAGCATTTCCTCGTTAGAGGACACGGCTAGGCGACAATCCGCACCCGATTTAAGAATTGGTGGGAAATCGTGCGGCAGGGGCCTTCATAGAGCGAGCCGTGGGTAGATTAACGAGCCAGAATCGAAAGGTGAATCATCTGTCCGCTTCCAGCGGCCAGTAATTCAAACTCCAATAGATTATGGGGATGTCAGCTATGTGCACGTTCCTCAAGAGGTGTGGGAGCACCCTCATGTTCTTGAAGCTCGGGCTCCCAATCTTCAACCTGTAAGGCCGCGGGGAGCCATCGCTCACCAGATAGAAGCTCATCTCGCCCCTGGCCGCTTCCGCGCGCGCGTAGACCTCTCCTGCCGGGACCCTTGGCTGTGGGCCGAGCTTGAGCCGCACGGGGCCAGGCGGTATGCTCTTGAAGGCCTGACGAATTATCCTGACGCTCTGTCTCATCTCCAGCAGGGCCACGTATGCCCTCGACCAGGAGTCGCCGCCGTCAAGCGAGGAGACATTGAAGTCGAAGTCATCGTAGTGACTGTATGGCTCGTCCTTTCTGAGGTCGCTCTTCACGCCCGAGGCTCTAAGGACAGTGCCGACAGCTCCGAGCCTTATCGCGTCCTCGCTGGAAAGGACGCCGACCTTCTCCATCCTCGCGAGTACAAGCGGGTTGTTGAAGAACATCTTCTCGTACTCGTCCATGCGCTTCTCGAACCAATCGCAGGTTTTGAGCGCCTTCTCAGTGAGCCCGTCTGGCATGTCGTTCCTGACCCCGCCTGGGATGATGTAGGCAAAGGTGACCCTCGCCCCGCCAATCCTCGATGCGAGGTCTATCCAGAAGTCTCTGTCACCCATGCACCAGGTGATTAGAGTGGTGTGCCCTGTGAAGAGACCCTCTATCGCGATGAAGTACATGTGAGAGATTATGCGGTTGATTTCCGACATTATGACCCTAAGGTACTGGCCCCTGTCAGGTACCTTGTTGCCCATCAGCTCGTCTACAGCAAGGGCGTATGGGAACAGGATGTTCGAGCTGTCCGGGATGACAGGCCTTTCGAGGTGTGGGACATTCTGGATGTAATTCCTGTACTCACTCATCTTCTCCTCTCCCCGGTGGATGTAGCCTGGGTCGGGTTCCGATCTCACCAAATAGTCGCCGTCCAACCAGAGCTTTATCCTGAAGTGTCCAGCTCCAGGATGCTGAGGCCCGAAGGCGACCGCCATTATCCTGTCCGAGTCCGGGTCGTATTCTGTCTCGATAGCCATCTCTTATCTCCCCGGGGACACGTAGTCCTTCCGCAGTGGGGGGATGTCGTTCCAGTCTTCAGGCAGGAGGAAATGTCCCTTGTACGGGTTCCCTTCGAAGTTGACTCCCAGCATCTCCTGCCCCTCCCTTTCGTGGTACTCGACTCCGGTCCAGACGTCAATCAGAGAGGGGGCGACCGGGTTCGCTCGTGGTATCCTTTCAGCCAGTGCAACGACGAAGTCTTGGTAGCCCGTCCGGGAAACTGAACTAACAAAGTAGATTATCTCGATCTCGTCCCTGGCTATCCAGTCGACCCCGCAGACCGCGCTGGGACGGTCGAAACCAAGCTCGTCCCGCACAAGCGTCGCGAGCTCCTTGATTTTGGCACTCGGGGCAGTGACCTTGAGCCTCTTCTCGCGCATGTAGTCGACTTTCGCTTCCGGGAACTTCGACATTATCGTCGAGGCGAGCTCCTTCGCCCTTGCAGGCTCGGGCTTTGGTTGAACGGGAGGATGGGGCTGCACGACAGGCGGAGTCGCGGCGGGCTGTGGAGATGGTCGGGGTCCTTGTCCTTGTGCTATACCCATGCCAGGGTCACGCCCCGCTCAGGCTAGGAGCTTTTCTGATCTTTTCTTGGAGGAGCACAATTCCCTGTAAGAAGGCCTCGGCCCTGGGGGGGCAGCCTGGGACATAGACATCGACAGGGATTATGTCGTCAATTCCCCTGAGGACGTTGTAGGAGTCGAAGTAGAGCCCACCTGTGATCGAACAGGCACCCATTGCGATGACCCACTTCGGCTCGGCCATCTGGTCGTAGATCATCTTGAGCCTCGGCGCCAACTTGCGTGTGACTGTGCCCATCACTATGATCAAGTCGCAGGCGCGGAGCGAGCCGAACGCCTCCAGTGCCCCGAACCGCTCCATGTCGAAGCGTGAGCCAGCCGCGGCGCCCACCTCCACCGAGCAGTTGTGGACGACCGCGTTGGAGACCAGATAGGTGTTGTCGGATGTTTCGAGATTGCTCACGCGCCCCGCGTACTCCTTCTGGGTTATCCTCCTTATCGGGACTGCGATGAAATTGTCTGAAATCCTGAAATCCGCAACCTTTCTCTTCGAGGTCAAGACGAAAACGGCATAGGAATCGCTCGTCTTCACCGTTCGGCCTAGGATCTTCGAAGTGCCTCCCCGATGCCCCAGAGAGACCCGGGCGAATTGGCCGAGCCTCGCATACGCCAGCTGGACCTGCAGCGCTAGGACCTTTGAAATTGTGGTCGCGCGGACGTACGTCTGACCCCTGCTGTCTCTTATTTCGTCGCCGTCGCCCTCAAGGTAGCCCTGAAGGAAAGCTCTCAGCAGGTCAAGGTTCTTTTGATAGAGTATGAAATCTGGGATTTTCTTGTTCTCCGCCAGATGGCCGCACCACTCGCGGAATGCGCGCGCAAGGATGCTCGACGAGAACCTGACGACGGTTGTCGTTTCTCTGACCTTAATCTGGGGCGCATAGCCCAGCGATGCTACCAGTTCTGAGACTCGCTGGATCAGGGAGTCTTCGTGCCTTCCGAAGGAGAAGTATACGTCGTGGCCCTTCGTGGACCAGCCCTCGGCGGCGTACATCCCCAGAAGCCAAGCCGTTTCGTTTGAAAGAGGGAACTCCAGCGGCGGGTTCTCGCCTCGCCCTATAACGATGGCAAGCCCACGGGGCGTGGCATACGCTTCCAGTGCAATCTTCGTGACGTCGAAGAAGCCTTTGACGCGCGGGATCAGCATGCAGTCGTGAGACTGCGTCGGAAGGACGAAGCGTCCATTCACTTTAATGGCGGGGGAACTGGTCAGCTCTCCTGCTCTCTTCCATGCCGTATCCTCGCGATAGGTTCCTTTGCCTGAGCGTAGGTCTCTCTGCACGGTCAAAACAGGATGTTCGGGGGTCAGAAGCAACGGGAGCATGCCCCTTCCGGTAACTTCGACAAGCTTTCCATGGTACTCCCGGTCGAAGGTCTGCAGGACGCCCACGCGCCCGCTGACGCCGGTCGCTTCGTCCCCCGGTCGGTACTCGGAGATGGGCTTGTTGTCGCCCAGTACGATGGTATCTGGAGTCACGCAGCAGGCGGTCTCAAGGTGGACGGGCCAGAGAGAGTAGAGCCTTCCCCAGTTGGCGAGGTAGCGCAGCGGGTCGCCAAGAGCGTACTGGAGTATGTCATCGACCTTGCCGACGAGGACCTGGAGGGCCCCCGACTTCTGAACCTCTACCAAAGCTCCCTTTTCCCCGCAAGGTTGATGGCGAAACCCATCGGCACGAAGAGCATCCCCATGAAGAGGGTCACCATCCAGTCGGACGAGAGGCCGAGGGCCATTGGCTTGTAGGCCGCAGCCCAAGCATACAGGAACATCGAAAGGACATCGAAGACTATGAACATCAGGAGGTAAGCGTAGTATTGCATCATGAAGTGCATCTTGCCGGCGCCGATGGGGACCTGGCCGCACTCGAAGAGCGCGTTCTTTATTGGGTTAGGCCTCCTGGGGGCGAGCAGCCTCGAGGCGACCATGATCAGGACGATGAAGACAATCCCGACAAGACCCATCACGAAGACGGAACCGATGTCCCCGAAGAGAACCATCGCAGAAAAAACTGGCCCTTTTACGCTATTTAAGATTGGCGATGCTTGTCTTTATGAAACAGTGTTCTTGGAGGTCCCTCTCTTCCGAGTCGGGCGCACAGAACTGAGAACGGGAGCGCGGCGAATTGATGTCCTGGGAATGGGCCAGAACCGTCTGAAGCGAGGTAACAAGTAAAAAGGAGGGGTGATGACCTAGCCATTCAGATTGAGAATAGCAGTGGTTGGGACGGGAGTGGCGGGCGCATACCTGCTCAACCGGATTCCCGGCGAACACCAGGCCGAGGCCTTCGAAATGCGGACCGAGGCGAACTGGTACACCGCCTGCGCGTGGGGGACGAGCCAGCCCTTCATCACCGACCTGGTGAAGCGGGCGGGCTTCGACTTCGAGGACTACGTTCTGCACAAGGGCGAGAGGATGGTGGTCGACCTCGGGGACGAACAGTTCGAGATCAAGTTGAAGGGGCTTGTCACCTATGACAAGCACAGACTGACCCATGACATGCTGAAGGGGAAGAGGGTCCACTGGGGCGAGCAGATCAAGCAGGCAAACGGGAGGTTCTCCGATTTCGACGTTATCGTTGACTCCACGGGAATCCAGAGGTCGCTTCTCCCGAAGCTGAAGGAAGACCTGGTGGTACCTTGCCTCGAGTACCAGGTGAAGTCGAAGGAGCTGCCTTATGACGACTTCGTGATCAGGCCGTATCCGGGCCTCCTGGGTTACTGGTGGTACTTCCCCCTCGGGGACGGGATGGCGCACGTGGGCGCCGGAGACCTGCTGCACAGGTACAGGTGGGAGCTGGACGAGTTCGTGAGGAAGTACAAGTGCGAAGTCGTAAGGCGGATCGGGAGGCCCGTCAGGGTTACGCCGCCCAAGCTCTGCGAACCGTTCTTCGACGGCAAGGTAGTCGGAGTGGGCGAGAGCATCGGGACGGTCTATCCGATGCTGGGCGAGGGGATAATCCCGAGCATGCAGTGCGCCGACCTCTTCGTGGACCACCTAGGCGACAGGGAGGGCTACAGGAGGGCGGTCCTGGACCACTTCGACGTCTACGCCAAGGTCTACAAGTTCATTAAGGCAAAGGTGGATGACAGGTTCAGCCTCTTTACGATGTGGCCGACGCTGCTGTCGATCTTCTGGCATATGAGGAGTAACGAGAAGAGATATGGGATTGAGACGAAGTTCTCGGACTTCTACAAGATCGCGATGTGGCAAGATTGAGCTCTGAAGAAGTCAGGACGCACACAGCGGTCCACGTGCTCAAGGGCGCAGTCCAGCGTATACTGGGGGCGAAGTGGACGGTCTCGGTGTTCGTCTCAGGGACCCATGGTAGACTGACCGTGCAGTTCGACAGGAAGCCGACCGCCGAGGAAATCGCGAGGATCGAGCAGGTCTCCAACGAGAAGGTGTCGGAGGGAGCGGAGGTCGTGGAGTTCGAGATGGAGAAGGACGAAGCCGAGGGACACTTCGGGAACGCCATCTACGACCTCTTTCCGGTGCCTTCGAGCGTGACGAGGCTCAAAGTAGTAAGGATACCGGATTGGAACATCAACTGCTGCATTGAGAACCACGTCGACAACACCTCGCAGGTGGGGAGAATCAAGTTGAGCAGCCCCAAGTTCAGGAACTCGCGGAAGGAGCTGGAGTTAGGGTTCGACCTTGTCGGATGAATCGCAGCAACAAGTAATATCCCACTTCGGCACGGCCCTCGGTTGGGCCCGTAGCGCAGATCCATGCGAGCGGAATACGGACAGCGCGGCAGCCTCCTATTCGCATGAGGACATAGCTGTAGGTCGTGGGTTCAAATCCCACCGGGCCCGCACAAGATAAGCCTCGCGCCAATGACCTTCGTTTGTCTAAATTGGCTAGATTCTTGCGGTTTGCGCGACCTCAAGGTGTTGAGACATAATGGCTCTAGACCAAATCGCATCGGGCTACGCTATAGCGCGCATCAGACCTCATAGGTTTTCTGACGGTTAAGGACAGTCTTGGCCCCTTGGTTCAAGGAGGTCAGGTTTAAGCGATGGTCCTCCTGCTGGTAATGCTGATGCTCGATAAACATCTGAGAGGAATCGCTGGGATAACGGAACTGAAGTACAACTATGTAGTGCCAACTCTGGGAAGTGCCTAGATGGAGAGTCTCCAGGACAAGTACTCGCCTAACGCAGTCTGCTTCGGATGCGGCCCCGCGAACCCCGATGGCCTGCACATAAAGAGCAGGCCTGAGGGTGACCGCCTCGTCGCTGACTGGATGCCCTGGCCCCAGCACATGGCGTTCGCCGGCTTCACGAACGGGGGCATAATCTCAACGCTCTTGGATTGCCACGGGAACATGACAGCGGCGTTCTTCTTGATGAAGGCCAGAGGTCTTGACGCTCCCCCGGGGACCGTGACTGCAGAATTGGCAATCAGGTTCCTGAAACCTTCTCCCTTGAAGAAAGAACTGCATCTCAGCGCATGGTGCACTGGAATAGATGGAGACAGGGTACGCGTGGAGGGAAGCCTGGAGGTTGATGGGGTGAGGACCGCGTCGATGTCAGGTCTGTACGTCGCCGTGAAGGAAGGCCACCCTGCTTTCCACAAGTGGGAGTAGAGCGACGGCGCACGAGTGGGCGAGGGTCTTCAGACCTATCGTCCGCTGTCCCAGTCGCCAACCGCGCCTGCTTGGTACTAGAATCCTGCCGGGATGCCGTCTCCCCTCGTGTCGCAGACCGCCTTGCGAGAGCGGCCGCAGACCTCGACCGCGTGACAGACGCCGGTCTTCCCGGGCATCGGGAACCATCGAATGTCGAAGTCAGGTATTCCCCCTCTCTCGTATCCATCTTCCGCCAAGAGTGATTTGCCTCCACCCCAGAGGAACCTCGGGTGCCCCACGACCTGTTCTAGGGGCATCGCATAGTCGACGGCGTTGGTGACGAAGAGAGCGTGCTGGAGTGGTCGATAGTCGCCTCCGCTGGTCCCGATGGCCAAGTAAGGCCGTCCCTCGCGCTCCAGCAGCATGGAAGACAGCGTGTGAAGCGGGCGCTTCCTCGGTTCGACCTTGTTGGGACCGGCCATGCTGAAGCCGGAACCTCGGTTGTTCAGGAAGATCCCACACTCTGGAACAAAGACGCGTGAACCGAACTGGTGGAAGAGGCTCTGGATTCCCGAGACGAGGTTCCCCTCGGAGTCTGCTACCGAGAAGGCAGTCGTGTCGCCTTTGCTCACCCTGGCTTGGTGAACGCCCGATCCTGGCCGCGTTTCCATGAACTTGTCGATGTCGATCTTCCCAAATCGGGGGTCGCCTAACATCTCGTCTCTGCGCGCGTAGGCAGTGAGAGCTGCCTTCATCGTGGTTTCGATCCTCTCTCTGGAAAGGGATCCAGCCTCCGACAACCTGGAGCGAGAGAGCAGCTTCAGAATGAGAAGGCTCGTGGCACCCATGGTGTTCGGGGGCATTTCGTACACCATCGTCCCCCTGTAATCGAGCTTGAGGGGAGGGACCCACTCCGGGGCGAAGTCTCGGAAGTCGGCCGCCTTTGTAGGCACGCCTAGACCCTCGAGCGTCTCCCGGATCTTCTCAGCGGGCCAGCCCGAGTAGAAGGCTTCGGGTCCCCTTTCGGCAACCTCTGAAATGACTTTGCCTAGCCTTTCTTGTCTGATCCAATCGCCGGGCGCCGGAGGATAGCCGTTCGGTGCGAAGATCCTCTTCGCCTCGTTGGGAAGGTCGTCGTAGGCACCGGCGGTGGACCTGCAAATCTCCTCTCCGGCTGGGAACCCCTTCGCAGCGTACTCGGCCGGGGCGGAGACCAAGTCTCTGAACTCGGAGCTCCCGAGCTTTCTGTGCATCTCCCAGACGCCCGCCACGTAGCCAGGGACGACACAAGTCAGAGGACCGTACAGCGGGATGCGCCCCCCTGCTTCAGACTTCACAAGGTCGATGGTAAGGCCAGAAGGTGACCAGCCGCTGGCCATGAGGCAATGGACCTTTCCCGTCTTGGCCTCGTAGAACATCCCGAAGAAGTCGCCTCCGAGCCCCCCTGCGGGGTGGAAGGTGACGGCGAGAGCGAAGCTCGTCGCTACGGCCGCGTCGAACGCATTGCCGCCCTTTCTGAGCACATCATAGCCTGCGAACGAGGCAAGCGGCTGCTCGCTTGCGACAGCTACATGTTCGGCTATGATCGTCTTGCTGAAGACCAACGAGCCGTTCGCCAATCCCCCACCGTTAATAAGAAATCCAACTCATTCGAGACGCCTGTCATCGCAGCTCTTGCCCTGAAACCATTGTCCCATGGGACACCATCCAATCCCAAGCAACCCGCCACCACCCCACTAGCGGAACAGAACCAACATAGGGTCAAGAATCTATTTATAGAAGAATCGGCTCTTCGCGCATAACTGGGGATGACATTTGAGTCAAACTGAACTGGATTCCATGCTGGGGACGGTCGAGAACCCGATAAGGAGAAGAATTATCGCGAGGCTCAGCCAGAAACCGAACTACCAGCTTCAGCTCTCGAGGGAACTGGACATCAGCCAGCAGCTCGTGGCAAAACACCTCGGAAACATGGAAGACGCCGGGCTTGTGAGCACGGTCCTGGAGGACAGCCCCCGCGGGCCGCAGAGGAAGGAGTACCTGCTCAAGAAGAGCTTCTCCATCACGATAGACCTTGCGCCGAGTCTGTTCAGGGCCAGAATCTTCTCCTTCGGAGCAGTGCCAGGGATGGATGCCGACGAGCAGGGCCAGATGACTGCCAAGACAAACGAAGCCCTCATGTTCCCTAATGAAGCGTCCAGGATAAAGCCGCTCACCCAAATCATCGCCGAGGTCGACAAAAAGCTAAACGAGATGGAGGAGCAGCGGGCGGTCCTCCTCTACCTACGCGGTCTCGCACTAAGAGAGGCGGCTAGGGTAACCACATCGCTAGGGAGCGCCGACAGGAAGGAGGTGCTGAAGTACATTATGAAGGAACAGAGGGACGAAATAGACGACATCTCGGCCTCCCTCGGCCTGCATCAGCGGGTCGTGGGAAACATCCTTGAAGAGATAGAGAAAGACCTAGGCGCAGAATAAAAAAAGAGAGAGGAGGGGTACTCCTCTACATTCCTATGTTAGGGAAACTTGCCTGAGGAACTCCAAGCTGGCCCTGGAGGGTCTTGATTCGGGTCGCGTACTCCTTCATGCGCGTATTGTCGCCCTGGACCTTCGCGATCCTGTACCCCTTCCATGCCTTACGTAGGGCTCCCCAAATTTGCCCTTTTTCGTAATTGGTCATTGCTACGTGACCTCCGTCGTTTCAGGACTTTGCGAGTATTTTGCGAGAGGAGTCTAGAGTAGTTGAGCCACTAATCAAAGCGGGCAACCCCAGCGGACAGAAACTCCACCTTCAGACCATGGACCTGAGTAGCAGCAGGATGTTGCTCGGATGCTCTGTGATTCGCCGCTTGGAGTAGGCAAACCATCGGTCGCCGTACGGAAGGTACTCAGAAACTCGGTAGCCAGACTTCACCAAGTCGCCCTTCAACTCGTCGCGTATCCCCTTAAGCATCTCGAACTCGAAGTCGACGTGCTTCGACTCTGCCAACTTCCTTGCCTCTTCGACCAATGCCGAATCGTGCGTCGCGATGGCGAACCCGTTCCCCTTGTCGAAGAGCATCCCCATCAGCCTGCTGAAGCTAGCAGAGACTTCCTTCCTGCTGGAATAGACCACCTCGCGGCTCTCCCTGTACGCACCCTTCACCAGGCGGACCTTGGCGCCGGCGTCCAGCAGCTTGGGGAGGTCGGATTCGCTTCGCCTCATGTAGGATTGCAGCACGATGCCGAGGTTCCTGTGCTTGCTGAGAGAGGTCAGGTACATCGAAAGCGTTCTTTCGGTGACTGAGGATCCCTCCATATCAATCCAGAGGGCCTGATTGAATCTCTCCGAGTTGGCAGTGATCCTCTCAAGCCTATCGGCAGCCCCCGCATCATCCGCGCCAAGGCCGAGCTGGGTCAGCTTCACCGAGGCGAACCCGCGAATCCCTTCCTCCGAAATGCGCTGCTGGAGCCTAAGGTACTCTCCCGCGTGCGATTCTGCGGCGGCTGGGTCTTTGATTTCCTCACCCAGGAAATTCACGACGACCCCCATGCCCTTCGAATTGGCCTTCTTTGCGTCAGCGAGAGCGGAATCGAGATCAACGCCTGAAATCCAGTGCTTCGCCAATCTGAGCAACAACACCTCTTTGAGCCCCATGACGTCGCCCGCCGATTGGACAAGATAATAACGGTATGCCGCCCATCGACGGCGCGATGATTGACAAGACGGTCTGCGCAACCAGGTTGGCAAGGCTCAGGAAGAGGTTGGAAGACGAGAAGCTCGATGGGGTCCTGATCGTCCCAGGACCGAACATGCAGTACTTCACAGGGGTCGAATCGCTGCTGCTCGAGAGGCCTTTCATGCTTCTCTTCCCAGTATCGGGGACAGCCCAACTGGTGGCGCCGGCGCTGGAGGCCGGGCCCTACAGGAATTCACCGATGCCGATGGCCATCCATCAGTGGACCGACTCTGAGGGTTCTGCCGATGCGATTAGCAAGGCGGTCCATTCAGCAGGAGCGCGGGGAAGATGGGGAGTCGAGGGGAAAGTCCCGTTCCTGTTCCTTCACAAACTTGCAGGATACGCCGCACCCGAATTCGAGGACGCAGAACCAGTCCTACAGCGGCTGAGGGAGACGAAAGACGATGCCGAGGTCAGACTCCTGAGGCTGTCGGCGAAGATACTCAGCAAGTCGTTCCGCCAGTTCCCCGAATTGGTCAGAGAGGGAGCGACCGAGCTTGAGCTCGCGAAGGCAGCGACCGAGATCATCTACTCGAACGGCGCTAGCAAGGTTGACGCCATGCTGGTCCAGTCAGGCGGAAGAGCCGCAGACCCGCACTCCCTTCCATCCTCCAAGAAGATCAAGAGGGGCGAGAGCATCGTCTTCGACGTGGGCTCCACGTTCGAGGGGTACTATGCGGACATCACGCGAACATTCTGCATCGGACGGTCAAAGGAGATCGAGGACGTTTACCAGAAGGTCCTCGAAGCTGAGGAGGAAGGGATAGGAGCGTCCGCCCGGGGGATCGAGGTTGGAAAGGTGGACGAAGCCGCGAGGGGAGTCCTCAGGAGGGTGGGTCTCGGGGAGTATTTCATCCACCGGACCGGGCACGGGCTCGGCCTCGAAGTGCATGAGGCGCCCTACATCATTGAAGGCGGGAAGGAGAGACTGGGGCCCGACATGTGCTTCACCGTCGAACCTGGCGTCTACATCAGGGGGAAGCTCGGTGTCCGGATGGAGGACGACGTGCTGATCGAGGGGAAGAAGGGCGTAGAAATCACGGACACGCCGAAGGAATTCGACTGGTGGAGATAGCCTGCTTCCGCCTCGAGTCCCGCGACGTCATTGTCGCCGTCCTCAAGTTTCGCCGGCCATGAACCCGTTCCCTCGCGCGGGTCGCTGGCCGCCATCCCATGACCCTAGGTGGCCTGTGTGATGATGGAAGCCATCTGAATCCTGCCCGTCATGGGCCTACTCGCAGCATTGCTTTTATGACTCGCGTCATCCTAAACGCCCGGAATTGAGTAACCTAGAGGTCGCGGACCTTCTGGACAGGCTGGGAGAGATGGTCGAAGCCGACGGCGAGGACAGGTTCAAGGTGATTGCCTACCACCGCGCAGCGAACAGCATTCGGAACATGGAAGAGAGCATCGAAGACTTGTGGAAGGAGGGGAAGCTCGAGGAAATACAGTACGTCGGCGCGGGAATAGCGAAGAAAATCGACGAGTACCTCAAGACTGGGAAGCTGCGCCTGCTGGACGACCTGAGGACGAAGACTCCTTCGGGGGTTCCATTGTTGATGAAGGTCCAAGGAATCGGGCCGCGTACTGCATACAGGCTCGCGCACGAACTCGGAGTGGACAGTGTGGAGGACCTGAAGAAGGCGCTGGAGGCCGGGAAGCTCGATGATGAGTTCGGCCCGACCGTGCGCAAGTCGTTCCTGGTCGGAATCGAGAAGCTGCAGAGCTTCGAGAAGAGGATGCTGCTCCCTGAAGCCGAAGGGGTCTTTCAAAAGCTTGCTGCCTACTTCGGTGCCCTAGGAATTGAGGTTGGGATGGCGGGGAGCCTGAGAAGGGGCAGGAACACAGTTGGAGACATCGATCTGCTCTCGACCGATAAGAGAGCGATGGACGCAATCACAGGTTGCCCTGGCGTCGCTCAGGTGCTGGAGAAGGGCCCTAAACGAGCTAGCGTCAAACTGGAGGATGGTGTCCAGGTCGACGTCAGGGTCTTCGGAGAGGACGAGTACGGCGCGGCTCTGGTCTATTTCACAGGCTCGAAGGACCACAATATTGCATTACGTAACCTGGCGGTTGAACGTGGATGGAAGCTGAACGAGTACGGCCTCTTCGACGAGAAAGGGTCAAGACTGGCCGGGAAGAACGAGGATGATGTCTATGGGAAGCTGGGGCTGCGATACATCCCTCCCGAGTTGAGAGAGGATAGAGGCGAGATTGAGGCCGCCAAGAACGGGAGACTTCCCAACCTGGTGAAGTTCGAAGACATCAAGGGAGATCTCCAGATGCATACCACCTGGAGCGATGGCTCCCACGAGCTGGAGCAGATGGCCAGGGCTGCGAAGGTGAGGGGCTACGAGTACATCGCGGTTACCGACCACTCCGTCTCAGTAAGGGTGGCCAACGGGCTCTCGGAGGAGAGGTTCAGAAGGCAGTGGAAGGAAATCGAGAAGTTCAACGACTTGCTGGCCCCGTTCCGGATACTGAAGGCCGTCGAGCTGGAGATCAAGAGCGACGGCACGCTCGATTTTGAGAGGAAGTTCCTAGAAGAGTTCGACATAGTCGGCGCGTCGCTCCATCAGAGCTTCAGGCAGAGCGCCGAGAAGCTGACGGAGAGGGCAGTGAAGGCGCTTTCCCATCCGGTTGTGGATTTCCTCTGCCATCCTACGAACAGACTGATAGGAAGGCGCGAGGGAAACCCAATCAATCTGGCCAAGGTGATTGGGACGGCAAGGGACAACGGCAAGATGCTGGAGATAGATGGTGAACCGCACAGGCTGGACCTCGACGAGGTGTGGGCCAAGAGGGCGATGGAGGAGGGGGTCAAGCTGGTGATCGACTCGGACGCACACGCAATCGGCGAGCTTGACAATCTGGCTTATGGGGTAACCGTGGCGAGGCGAGCTTGGCTGGAGGCGAAGCATGTGATGAACACCGCGGGCCTACAAGAACTGCTGAGAGCCGTCTGCTAGCAATCCTCGAACGTTAATAACGGATTTGCGCCAGCGTGAGAATTGCGGGGGTAGCCAAGCCGGGTCAACGGCATGGGACTTAAGTCAGGATGAGGGTCCGCCTCGAGAAATCCCATCCCTCAGGGGTTCGTGGGTTCGAATCCCACCCCCCGCACTTTGTTGTGTGCGGAGGTTCCTTCATGTCAATAGTCCTATTCGCGAACCCAAAGGAGAGTGGGTCTCTTGCGCATAATGCTCGCGGCGGCAAACATCATTGTAATCGCTAGGATTACTAAGATTACTTATGTCAATATGATGTACCTTAGCCAACCTTTTTTACCGAATCCATCGTCCAAGGATTAGACGCGGACGGCCTCATTTGCCGCATCATGCTCGTGCTATTAGAAAATGCTTATGAGAGAGTTGCACCATATTCTTTCTATGCCAAGGTCAGGTGAACCTTGGTGATGGGACCCTGTCAAGCACAGGAAAGTTCTAGTGGGGTTTCTTTAGCATTTCTGATTCTTCTGGCCACAGCGACTCCGCTCCTCTTAGTGAAACCCGCTTCCGCTGTCGTACATCCGGCAGGTCCAAACTATATACCGTGTAACTATTACACAACTGTCTATTACATGGATACCCCGTCGAATGGAGGGACCATTAACACCTTCACTAACGGCCAATCGCAATATCGTCAATACAACAACGTTCCATGTCAAGATAACAAGTTCGGATATCAAGAGCAGGCAACGCCAACTCCGGGATACGCCTTCGGCAATTGGACCGTTTCCGGTGGAACACTGTCGTCCACTACCGCGAATCCAACGTACCTGACTATGTCGGCTGACGCAACAGCCTACATAAGAGCACATTACGCATACTCTCCATACTACTCAAACGGGAACGAAGGAGTAAACATAAGTGGCATTTCGACGAGTGCCGTAACAGTCACCTTGAATCAGGCAATTACCAGTTCTGGCAATTCACCTTGGTCATACCAGTTTAACCTCTTATGGTATAACGCCACCTGTATCAATAATTGGTGCATATCACAAACGACAATTGAAGTTTCTTCCAACTCATGCCAAATTGGAACTGGGTATACGACTTCGGACCCGCACGAAACACAGAATTCCGTAAGCTGTTCAACTGTTACGCAGAGCGGTGACAACTGGGAGGTTATAACAAGTTGGAACGGCAAAGGGTCTCTGACCAGTCTTCAGTTCAATCTAAATGGCAATGAGCTGTACTCGCTGACCCAATCGCAGATTTGCACGGGCTATTCCCCCAACTGCTCGATAAATGATCTAAACGCTTACTTCCAGAGCGTGTTCGTAGGAGCGAACAATGCATATCCAAGCGTAACGTTCACGTCGCTCCTAGGGCAGATGACATACTCAGGCCTGAAATCTCTCCTGCCGACTTATTATCCAATTTGCACGAGCGAGTACTCTAACTCCATCTACAGCTCCATACAAAGTTCGACTCAGCCATTTGGTTATTCAGGCAGCCCCGTTAAACACTGTATATGATGGACAAGGGCCAGTAGGATGACAGAAACCCGCACTTCCTCAGCCTCAAAGACCACTCGCGCCGCTCTCGTCGTGGTTCTCATCGTGATAATGGTCGGACTCGCCGTTTCTTACGAATTCTATCTCAAACCATCGACGGGTTCCAGCTCGAGTTCCACGTGCTCAGGCTCTCCGCCAGTGGGAGACTGCGCAGTGCCATACAGCTATCCCTTCACTTTGTCGGTGAACTACAGCGGTCCTTGGAGGCTGAGTTACCAGGGATATCTCAGTTCGTTCGGACCTGGTAAAGCTATTCCTACAAACGTCACCGGAAGCTACAGCGGAACTGGATTCTATTCCAAGAACATAACACTAAGCGGGCCGGGTAACTATGGCCTTGAACTGTGCGCCAGCGCGCAGAAATTGGACGGTTCCGGTTCCTCTCTAATCCTGAAGATAACGGGACGCAACGAAACCTCCCTGCCTTATGGCTCAGTCACCTACTGTGGTGGAGTAGCGCCATGAGCAACAAGAGGTAGCGTACCAGGGGATAGTCTATTCCTGCTTAGTGCCTTGAGAGAGAATCTCAACGCCGCGTCCTCTGAATTAGTTCAAGTCTCGCTCAGATGTTCGTTGCTTTCGTCATATTCCTTCATGACGCAAATGCTTAGTTGTTCATTCGACTGAAATTGGTTGGCTGACCTTCTCTTGGTAGACCTCTAGGTGGACTTCTAGCCGCTTAATGTGACACAAGATTTCCCCTATCAATTCGTCCACATTTGTATCAGTCTCGGCCTGAATCAAGGTTACGGAACCCCGCTCCGACCTCGCGAGCCCGCACCCGCGCCCTAACCTGACCTATCCATACAAGGGGTTCCACCCCCCTCCGAACGGCTGGAAGGTGTCGCTTGAGAAGATGAAACAGCTTGATGCCGAAGGCAGGCTCATCTTCCCGAAGGACAAGACAGGCAGAATCCGTCGGAAGATATACTTGGACAAGGGCAAGGGTCAGCCCTTGCAGAACCTTTGGACTGATATCAGTCCAATCCACTCCCAATCCAGCGAGAGACTTGGTTTCCCGACGCAGAAACCAGAAGCACTCCTTGAACGAATCGTCAACGCCTCCTCCAATCCCATCGACATCGTTCTTGACCCCATGTGCGGTTGTGGGACTGCAATCGCAGTGGCTCACAGGTTAGGCAGAAGGTGGATTGGAATCGATGTTTGAGCTTACCGCCTCTGTGAGCATCAACAGGATTTCAGATTTGACTGAACCGACGGACGGCAGCATGCCTGCCTTTGGGGCATTGGAAGACATGACAGGTTGCCGATGCCCCAGATTGGGCCAAGAAGACAAGCCTCAGATGACTCTTCGGAAGCCTAGACGGCGGGAAGGATCATCAAGTCCTCTTTAGGGTCGCCGATGGCCCGGTATTCGCCATTCCTGTACAGGAGACCTACCAATGCCGAGGTTACCGCGTCCAGTTCGTCTCCACTGAATCCACCCTTCTGCTGCCCCAGTCCGACTCCATGCCGCCGTAGGGCCCCCTCGAGTCCGCGCAAACCTTTCTGCTTGCGTGGCATGCCAAGGAGGTCCTGTACGGCACCGGGGAAGCTTTCTATCACCTCGAACCCGCGCGCCTCGAGGGCGGCCCTGAGCCTCATCCCCCGGGCGGTCAGCATCCGCATTGGACCCAGCGAAATCGGGAAGAACCTGATGTGCATCCTTAGGAGTTCCTTGTCGCACTCCCGAAAGTGGGGAGGTCCAGGCTTCTCGAGGCTCTCCCTACCCTTCGGGAGGAAGAGCGGGGCATCGATACTCACGACGCTCGGCATTGCCTCTGAGGTCAGACGAATAACCTCCTGATCGGTATGAAGCACCGCTGTGTTGCATCTCATGTGAGGGTCCATCACGTAAAATCCAGTTTTCCTCTTCTCGCTTCCTGCCAAGTCTTTGCCCACTACTGGCTGACCGCTTCGCCGTGCCATTGGGTCAGGGCAGGAAATGAGAGCTTTTATCGGCGTCGACCCGTGGTGGACAACATGGACTTCTTGGCTGAAGCCAAATCCATCGAGAGCGAGATGATCAAGACGCGGAGGATAATCCACCAGAAACCCGAATTATCATATCATGAGGAAGAGACAGCCAGGCTCGTCGCAGAGAAACTTGAGTCGTTCGGAATCAAGGCCAAACGGGGAGTTGGAGGGACCGGCGTCCTCGGGATCCTTGAGGGCGGGAAGAAGGGAAAGGTGATCGCGCTGAGGGCAGACATGGACGCCCTTCCAGTCGAAGAGATGGCAGACGTCGAGTTCAAGTCGAAAGTCAAGGGAGTGATGCATGCGTGCGGGCATGACGCGCACGTGGCCATGCTGCTTGGGGCTGCCAAGATTCTGGCAAACCACAGGAACGAATTGCACGGCACCGTGAAATTCCTCTTCCAGCCCGCAGAAGAGCATGGTGGAAAGGGTGGTGCGCTGCCAATGATCGAGGAGGGAGTGATGAGGGACCCGAAGGTGGATTTCGTCTTCGGGCTTCACATGGACGGCAATGGGCTATCGGGAGAGTTCGGAGTCAAGGAAGGAGCATTCATGGCGGCCTCCGACACATTCAGGGTGCGAGTAATAGGAAGAGGCGGGCACGGGTCGGCGCCCCACAAGACTGTCGACCCAATCTACATATCCGCCCAGGTCATACTCGCATTGCAGGGTGTCTCATCAAGGATGATCGACCCGATGCGCCCGTTCGTGATTTCCGTGGGGGCCCTCCACTCGGGGACAAAAGAGAACATCATCCCCGACGAAGCGGTGCTCGACGGGACAATCAGAACACTCGATGAGGCGACACGAAGGAAGGCGAAGGCGAATGTCGCAAAAGTTGCGAAGGGCGTCTGCAGGGCCTTCGGCGCCCGCGCTGAAGTGGAGTTCGAAGAGGACGCCTATCCAGTGACTGTCAATGATGTGAAGGCGACCGAGAATGCAGCCGTGGTCCTGAGGAGGATTCCAAATACGAGGGTCAGGAACATCGAAGCCGTCCTTGGAGGGGAAGATTTCTCAAGGCTTCTGCAGAAGGCTCCCGGCACGTTCTACTTTCTCGGCACCCGCAACCCGGCGAAGGGATGCGTCTACCCGATCCACAGCTCGAAGTTCATGGTGGACGAGGACGTCTTGAAGTTCGGAGCGGCGTCTCTCGCGATGCTGGCCTTCGAGTTCGGAAACCCCAAAGGCCCGTCGTAGGTGCTTCGGATGTACGCAACCAAAGTCGCCGAGAGGGTCTACGTGCTGGACACGTACGCCATGGGACATGCCAGCGCGGTGGGCGCGTACGTCATAACGGGACCAAAGGTGACGCTGGTCGACTGCGGCTACGCGTCCTCGTACCAGAACGTCCTGACGGGACTAGCCGAACTGAACATCATGCCCTCCGACGTCAGGTACATCGTGCCGACCCACGTCCACCTAGACCATGCAGGGGCGGCAGGGCACCTTGCGAGAGAGATGCCGAATGCCAAGGTGATTGCCCACGAGAAGAGCGTTCCCCACCTCGCAGACCCTACCAGACTCATCGAAAGTGCGACCAAGGTCTTCGGAGAGGCAATAATGAGTCTCTACGGCTCGCCCGAACCGGTCCCGATGGACAGGATGACGCCGGTGGGCAAGGAGCTGCACATTGACCTCGGAGAAGGGCTGACGGCCACGTTGATGCACTCACCAGGGCATGCTCCGCATCAAATCTCCATGATGCTTGACGGCACTAAGAATCTCTTCACGGCGGACGCAGTCGGGATAGTCTACCCTGGAATGAAGACGTTGATTCCGACGACGCCGCCACCCAGTTTCGACCCGAACCAGCTCGTGTCCACGGTGCGTTCGCTCAGGCAGCTTGGCGCGACAAGGTTGCTCGTCCCCCATTTTGGGGCCAGGGCCGATGTTGACCATGTCTTCGACAGCACCGAGGAGAAGGTTATCGGATGGGTGAAGGACGTAGGCGACATGAAAGGCAGAGGGGCGAGCCTCGACGAGGCGACGGAGGCGATGCAGCTCAGGGTGGAGCGGGAGGCTGGCGTCGGTGAACTCCCGATCTATGCAAAGGTCTCGATTCGGACGTCAGTAATGGGGATAATACACTACCTGAGCAAGAACGTTTGAATATCGAGAGGCTGCCTCTGCTGGCGTGCCGCTAGTCTACGCTTGCATAGCGCCTCACGGCGGCGAGACCATTCCAGTGTTGGCCGGCGACAAGCTCCGACTCTTCGCGCCGACCAGACGGGGAATGAGGGTTCTCGCCAGACAGGTGAAGGAAACGAGGCCTGACACTATTGTCATCGCGAGTCCTCACAACCTGAGGCTCCCAAAACATATCGGGGTGGTGATATCAGAGTATTCGTCCGGACAGGTGGCTGAGGGAAAGAAGAAGGTCAGGCTCCACGTCAGATGCGACGTGGAAATGGGGAGGGCGGTGATAGACGAAGCAGAAAAGCAGGGTTTGTCAGTCGTCGGAGCGAATTACGGTGCCCTGGAGGGACCGATGTCCGACCTGGCGATGGACTGGGGGACCCTGGTGCCTCTCTGGTTCTTCCTCAGGGAGAACAGGCTGAAGAGCATGGTGCTTATTGTGACCCCTTCGAGAGGGATCCCTCTCGAACAGAACCACGAGTTCGGAAGGTGCGTAGCCAAGGTCGCTGAAGGCAGCAGGAGACGAGTCGTATTCGTCGCAAGCTCGGACCAGGCGCACGCCCACAGGAAGGACGGCCCATACGGGTTCGACGCTCGCGCGAAAGCGTACGATAGATCTGTAATTGAAGCGGTCGAAGGTGGTCGACTCTCGTCGGTGATGAAGACCGACCCCAATCTTGTCGAGGCGGCGAAGCCCGACAGTCTGTGGCAGATGACCATGCTCGCAGGCGCTTTGTCGGTGGTTCCCATGGCTGGCGAGCTCGTGTCTTACCAAGTCCCGACGTACTATGGGATGCTCTGCGCGGGTTTCACGAAGAGCGCTTAGGGGATACATCCATCAGAGAGAGACCGCCGTCTGAGATTCCGTGTGTGTCGCCGGGAACTGACCCCCAGGCTAACCACCTGTCTCGCCGCATCCGCGTGGGTCAAAGGACAACCAGACCAGTCGTTATCACGGCCAGAACGAACAGTGTAATCCCGACGTACTTCCAGTCTTTCTGCACACCGTAGTAGATGACCCCGGCAATCACACGCACATAGGGTGTGAGCATCAGAATCATCACCCCCAGGGACATGATGTTCAGCGGGCTGAGAGAGCCTCCGATGGCCCTGACAGTGGAGGTCGCGAAGTCGAAGAAGTTGCCACCCTTGAACTGCCAGGCAGCTGACAAGTCGAGGGACTGGTTTCCAGTCTGGATGCAGTACAGGAGTACGCCTGCCGATTCCAGGGCAAGGCTTAGCGTCACGCCGACTCTCAGGATCCAGCTGATGCCCAGGGACAGGAAAGAGACTTTCACGCTCATGGCGCAGTCATCCCCTTCCAGACCATGTCTATGATCAGCACCACCAGCACGATTAGGAAGACGCTCCGCACGGTCCTGTTCGTCAGGTTCGGAAGGACCCGGGCGCCGAGGAGCGAACCCACAGTCGTGCCAATGGCCAGTGGTGCGGCGAGGTCCAAGTAGACGAACCCTGATGTGAAGTATACCGACGCGCCCGCGAGTGCGGTCATGCCTTGGATGAAGTTGGTGGTCGCGGTCGAGACCTTCGACGGCATCCCCATTATCATCTCCTGGACTGAGATCTTGAAGGCTCCGCCACCAATGCCCAGCATTCCGGCCGCCACCCCGGCAAAGAACATCCCAGGACCCGCCAGCGCTGGCCTAGTCAGCTTGTAGTCGATCTGCTTCTTTGCCGGCTTGTCGTAGTACGACCCCTCGAGTTTGAGCCACTTCGCCATGCCGTCCTGGTTGACCTCCGGAAGCTCCCGGTTTCTCATCTTCCCCAAGGCCAAGAAGGAGGTGGCCAGGAAGGCAGCGAAGACGTAGTACAGCAGCGCTTCTGCGTGGACGAGAACAATGTAACCCGTCAGTGAAGCGCCAACAATGGCCCCCACGGCTGTGAACGTCTCCATGTAGAACGCGGCGCGGACGTTGGAGAGGCCGTCCCTCACGTAGGAAGAAGCAGCGCCGCTAGACGTGGCGATTATCGCCACCATGCTGGCGGCGATGGCATACTGGATGGGTACGCCGAAGTAGACAAGAATCGGGGTGAGAATCAGCGCCCCGCCCAGCCCCAGGATGGAGCCGATGAAACCGGCGAGGATGGCGAAGAGCAGCGCAAAGAGGACTCCTATCAAGCGACAGCCCCCCTATCGCTCGGATGCGGCTATTTCAAATTGAATCCACTCGCGTCCTCTCGAGGGTCGTGAGGATTCTCCAGTGTGGTTAATTAGACACAGGTGAAACGGAGAGGAAGGCGTAGCGCATGACGAACAGGGTCCTGGCCAAGTCAGTGCTTGTGGACGCGACGGCAGATGAAGTCTGGCGGGCGTGGACGACCTTAGAAGGAATCAAGAGATTCTTTGCGCCTGACGCCAGGTTGGACATCACACCGCGCGGAAAGTACGAAATCCTCTTCAACCCAGAGGAACCAGAGGGACAGAAGGGGGCAGAAGGATGCTCGGTTCTAAGCTATGTGCCACTAAAGATGTTCTCCTTCACTTGGGGCGCCCCACCCGAGTTTCCCAAGGCCCGCAAGGAAGTCGCCCAGTGGGTGGTCCTGTTCTTTGACGAAGTAGACCAGGAACGAACGCTCGTGAGACTCCAAGAGTTCGGCTGGAAGGACGGCAAGCAGGGAGAGCAAGTCTATGACTACTTCGACCAGGCCTGGGACCTGGTTCTCGCAAGGCTTGCGCATAGCTTCGCTCATGGACCCGTGGATTGGAAACGACCCTGGCGGCCGGCCAGAAGCGCTCGGAGCCAAGGAAGGCAGCCGGGTCCGTGAATCGGTGCCTCCGCCCCCTGTAGAAGCCTACCATCGCCATCACGTTCTCGCTTAGGATATGTGTCCCGGCCGGGATTCGAGTATGGGAAACAAGGTTCAAAGCAAGTCTGGATGGATTTCGGAAAGATGGTGCAATGTCCCGCCGACTCGCCAATCTCTAGGTTCGGGCCCGACGGGAGTCGCCGTCATACAGGTTCGATGGCGGGTTTAAATCAGATATAGGTCACGAATGACCACAGAATGACCACGGCTAACCTTGAGGTGCCAGCGACGGGAAGCATTCGGAAGATTGCGTTTCTAGGCGACTATCTGCCGCGCAAATGCGGCATCGCCACGTTCACGAACGACTTGCACTACTCTGTTGCGAAGGAGTTTCCGACGATACATTGCTCGGTCGTGTCCGTCAATGACGTCGAGGGCGGTTATGACTACCCAACCGAAGTGCGCTTCGAGATTGCGGAGCAGGACTTGACGTCCTACCTGCGCGCAGCCGATTTCCTCAACATCACGGACGTGGATGTCATTTGCGTGCAGCACGAGTTCGGCATCTTCGGCGGGCCGGCCGGCAGTCATGTCCTTGCGCTACTGCGCGAGCTGCGCATGCCAATCGTGACCACTCTGCACACAATTCTCCGCGAGCCCAACGCAGAGCAGCGACGCGTGATGCGCGACCTGGTCCGACTTTCGACGCGGCTCGTGGTCATGACCGAACAGGGCCGGGAGCTGCTTCAGGAAGTCAATCATGCACCCCCGGCCAAGATCGACCTCATTCCGCACGGCATTCCAGACATGCCGTTTTCGGACACGGACCATTTCAAGGACGAGTTCGGCGTGGCGGGCAAGCAGGTCCTGCTGACGTTCGGCCTGCTTTCGCCGAACAAGGGCATTGAGTATGCGCTTCGTGCGCTGCCGGACATCATCCGGGAGTTTCCTAACATCGTCTACATCGTGCTGGGACAGACGCACCCGAACGTGCTGCGTCAAGAGGGCGAAGCCTACCGACTGAGCCTGGAGCGGCTGGCCAAAGACCTTCGCGTGGAGAAGCACGTTGTGTTCTTCGATCGCTTCGTCGAATTGGAGGAGTTAATGCGATTCATCGGCGCGGCGGACATCTACCTGACACCCTATCTGACGGAAGCTCAGACCACTTCGGGCACGCTAGCCTGCGCCTTCGGGGCGGGCAAAGCCGTGGTGTCCACGCCATACTGGCACGCAGCGGAGCTGCTGGCCGCGGGGCGCGGCAAGCTGGTGCCGTTCCGCGATGCAAAGGCCATCACAGCCGCCGTGGTTGAACTGCTTCGCGACGAGCCGTTGCGCAACTCGATGCGGAAGAATGCCTACAGGATGGGACGCGACATGATCTGGATGCGTGTGGCGCAGCTCTACATGAAGTCCTTCGAGCAAGCGCGCCAAGACTACAACTTCATCGGTCACATATCGTCGCCCATCAAGACGCTCGACGAACAGCCCGGCCAGCTGCCGGCAATGAAGCTCGACCACCTGTTTCGGATGAGCGATTCGACGGGCATGTTCCAGCACGCGAGCTTCACGATACCGAACTTCGCCGAAGGCTACTGCACGGACGACAATGCGCGGGCCCTAGTGCTGGCTCTGATGCTGCAGAAACTGGGCCACGGCTCGCAGCGTCTCGGTGACCAGGCCGCCACGTACGCCGCGTTTCTGAATCACGCGTTCGACCACAAGCACAAGCGCTTTCGTAACTTCATGAGCTTCGACCGTCGCTGGCTGGAGGAAGTCGGCTCTGAGGACTGCCATGGCCATGCGCTGTGGGCACTGGGGCTGTGCGTGTCGCAGGCCGGCCAGGACAGTTTTCAGATGCTGGCGGCGGAACTGTTCGAACAGGCCCTGCCCCCGGTCGCCGAGTTCACCTCGCCGCGCGCGTGGGCATATGCTCTCATAGGCATCGACGAATACCTGCGGCGCCTGAGCGGCGACAGGCGGGCGAATCAGATCCGCGAATCACTCTCGGCAAAGCTCATGCAGCGCTACACCGACACTGCCACGGATGAGTGGCAGTGGTTCGAAGAAGTGGTCTCCTATGCCAACGCCAAGCTAGCGCACGCGATGATTCTGAGCGGACGCTGCATGAACAACGGGACGATGCTGGAAACCGGTCTCAGGACCCTGCGTTGGCTGACAAAGGTCCAGACATCGGAAGCTGGCTCTTTCCGGCCCATCGGCTCGAACGGATTCTTTCCGCGCGGCAAGGAGTGTGCAATCTACGACCAGCAACCCATCGAAGCGCAGGCAACGGTTTCTGCCTGCATCGAAGCGTATCACGCAACGAGCGACGCGTTCTGGGTCGCAGAGGCGTGGCGCGCGTTCGAATGGTTCCTCGGTCGAAACGACCTGGGGCTGGCGCTCTACGATTCGACCACGGGCGGCTGTCGGGACGGACTGCACGTGGACCGTCTGAGTCAGAACCAAGGTGCCGAGTCCACGCTCGCCTTCCTGCTCGCGCTCGCGGAAATGGAGTCGCTGCAGAACACGATCGCCAGCTTCAAGGAGCCGACCGACAAATAGCCGCCCTTGGCCAAAACAGCTCTAGATGAAACATGACCGCTCTCACCCCGTCGCCCGCCCAAGCCAGACGCACCGGACCGACTCTGGTTCCTGACCGGTCGCGAGTGCTCATGCGCCCCTTCTATCCCACCAGCGACGACATCGCCCGCAGGATAGTCGCCCGCGTCATGGCTCTTTCGGACGAGGCGGTCGCCCAACTGCTGGGCCAGGTGATGGGCGAGTTTGAGGACCGGCACGAGAACGCCGGAAGAATCTTCCGCAGTCGCTTCGCGGAGGTACGCCGCTACCTGAACGAGGCGTGGGAGCCTTCGGTGGAGCGGCAGGCGCTCATCGGCTCCTATTTCACGCATGAATACTCTCCAGAGTCCGCGGCTCTGTTCAATCCCTCCATCGTGCCACATCCGGAACAGACCGGACTGCCCAAGGGCGCGCTCCGTTTCATCCTGAGCCTGCGGGCCACGGGCGAAGGGCACATCTCCTCGATCACGTTCCGCGTAGGCGCCGTCAGCGCGCGGAATCGGATCATCCTCACGCGGCCTGCGCGGTTCGCCACGGAACCGGAGCGCGTGCCGGGCGCCGCCTACGAAAAGCCTCTGTTCGCGCGCAAGCTTCAGGAGGCAGACGTACAGAACGACTTCTGTCAGCGTGTGCTGGATCGACTCCCTGAGGCTTTCGTCCTGGACGACCTGCACCGCGTCCTGACAGCGGAGCGCCGGAAGACTGACCCGGCCGACGCCGCGGTTGACCGTGCCGCGCGCGGAATCCTGCTGCTGGCCGAATCGAATTACGAAATGGACTTCGCTCCCGCCAGCCAGATCTCGCAGCGCGTCATCTTCCCGTCCACGGCCAGTCAGCGCAACGGCATTGAGGACGCCCGCTTCGTCCGCTTCGAGAACGAGGACGGCAGCTTCACCTACTACGCAACCTACACCGCCTTCGACGGCGAGACCACCCTTCCGCAACTGCTGGAGACGCCGAACTTCGTCCATTTCAGATTCAGCACACTCAACGGCCCCGCCGTGCAGAACAAGGGCATGGCGCTCTTCCCACGCAAGGTCAACGGCCAGTACGCCATGCTCTCGCGCCAGGACGACGAGAACATCTTCATCATGTTCTCCGACGACATCCGGTTCTGGGAAGAGCCCAAGCTGCTGCTCTCGCCCTCGCAGCCGTGGGAATTCTTCAAGATGGGCAACTGCGGCTCACCCATCGAAACCGAGGCTGGCTGGCTCGTCATGAGCCACGGTGTCGGCGCCATGCGCAAGTACTGCCTCGGCGCCTTCCTGCTCGACCTGAACGACCCCACACGCGTAATCGGCCGCCTGCGCGAACCTCTGCTGTCTCCGAACGAATCGGAGCGAGAAGGCTACGTTCCGAACGTCGTCTACACCTGCGGCGCGCTGCTGCACGGGCGTGAACTCGTCATCCCCTACGCGATGAGCGATTCCGCCACAAGGTTTGCCACCGTGCCTCTGGACGAGCTGCTGGGTGCGATGGAATAGTCCGCCTGGCGGCGGACAAGGAAACTTGGTTCAGATGACGCGAACCGAGTGCGGCTTCAACATATCTGACGCTGTGAGACTTTTCTCCGACTAAGTGTCCTGGCACAACTTCATCCTCAAGTCGGCCTGATGAAGTCAAACCTGTTCCTGTAGAGTTCCCACTTTCCTCCCAATCGCAGGGCGAAATTGCAGTTGCCAGTCTTCTTCCATGTAGGCGACCCGAAGTAGTTTGCCATGACCTTTCGCAGGTCTAGACTGGGAATGATGTGGAAGTCGACGTCGCGAAACTTCGCGTCCCTGAGGCAGACTAATACATGATAGAAATCTCTGCTCTCAATTAGCTTCGATGCCTGCAACGTGAACTCAAAACTATTCTGCTTGTTCAGTGTGGCTGTCTTTACTTGAATGTAGGCATGCCTCAGTATTCCATTGGCACTTTCCCTTATGGCGACCAGATCCACTTTTTCTTCAATGTGTGGGGAGAAGATCATCCATCCGCGCCTCTCGAGCTCAAGTGTGAGGAGCGTTTGGCCTATCTCCCCTTTCGCCGTGTCACTCAGAGCCAAATTGGTTGGCATGGACAATACCCCTTACTTCGAACTTAGCCTTTGCTTTGTTCTCTTCTTCCATTCATCATGGCTAATGATTCTCCTTTCTTCGAGAACGTCGACCAACGATGAGAGCATAATGTCGAGCATTTCGACCTCTTCCCTCAAGTCGTCAGTAGCTTTGTTTTGTCTTCGGCGTTCCTTCTTAACGCTCAATTTCATCCCCCCTAGGTGCCCTTTCTCGATTTAGGAGAGATCCGTCGTGGGTCGAAGTGGCAGCGTCAGTCTTCTCGTCTTCTTTTCACGCCTGGGCTCGAGCTTGGGAAGTCTGATTTCGAGGATGCCTTCGGCCAACTCTGCTGACACTTTGTCTGAATCTATGCTTTCGGGGAAGCCTATGTTTCGGCGGAAGGTGGAGAAAGCCCGTTCCCTGTGCAGGTAGGTCTTTCCCTTCTCTTCCCTCGCCACGTCAGAATCAGCGGCCACTGACAACTCGTTCGGTCCGACTTCGATCGCCAGAGTCTCCTTCTTCAACCCTGGAAGCTCTGCTTTCACGACATACTCCGTCCCGGCGTCGATGACATCAACGTAGGGTATTCGCGTCGGCAGTTCATACTCAACAGGCCACTCGAACCCCCTGAAGGGGTCCCAGGGAATCAGGCGAAAAGTGTCTAACAGGGTGTTGACTGAATTAGCCCAACTTGTCGGAGGTTCCTTAACGGCGAGCGCGGGCTTCTTCGCCTTCTGAACGGCTAGCGCTCCCGCTCTCTTCTTGGGCATGATCTTGGACATAATGGTCTACTCATCCCTAGCGGTGAAGCTTTGCCTTTATTCGC
Source organism: Nitrososphaerales archaeon (assembly GCA_050011715.1). Classification (GTDB taxonomy): domain Archaea; phylum Thermoproteota; class Nitrososphaeria; order Nitrososphaerales; family Gagatemarchaeaceae; genus UBA183. Next base: position 37,896 of record JBEKIO010000018.1, read on the forward strand.
TTCAGATAGTCCGCGAATCGGCTGCTCAGCGTCCTTTCTTCTCTGCTTATCTCCATACACTTCACCGATCCTTATAGGTCGTCCGCAGTATATAGAGGCAAGGTATTTTTTGCGTTCAGATGCAATGCGAAGTCGAGCAGGTTCACACGAACTCGTGGCGCCTGCTGATGCTCTCTTTGCAGACTGAACCCTTGCCGCCGACGCGCTTGTTGCAGTGTTGACAGGCCATTTTTTCGTTGCCTTCTACGAAACTGTGCGACCCTCTAATTCGATGCGCTGGACAGCTTCCTCCACCTGAACCCTTGGACGCTCCGCAGTTCCTGCAAAAGTACATTTCGAGTTTAATCAGTTCGGGCCGATATAAGGCTGTTACGAGAAATGGTCCCACTGCGCGCGCGCGCGCGCCTCGCTGTAAAGGGTCTCAGTTGAGAACGCAAGTTGCGGCAATATCTCCACGCAACGCAGCCTGCGTCCAGCAGCTGCTACGTCTTCATAATTCTTCGACCTGCTTTACGCTTTCTGACAGGACCCTTTCCGCCAGGCGCCTCGGCGGCGCGCGCCTTTGCCGCTGTCATTCTCCCGCCTCTACTTTTCTTTGCCATTTCTTGATTCGTCTCCTTAATCTCGTCTCTTCAGAAGCAACGTCTTACTTACCCGTGACTACGTTTCTTCCCGTGTAAAGCCGGTAGACGACGACGATCAGGGCGATGACCACAAGTAAGTTGATCAGACCTCCCCCGATTCCGCCGATGAATCCGAATAGCCAGAGAACCACGAGGACTATGGCTACGGTCCAGAATAGGTCCACCATTGTCTATCTACCACTTGACACCGAAGCTGTATTCGTGGTCGTCTTTGTTCAGACTTAGCGTTCCAGCCTGCGTGGTGCCGGTCTTGTTTCCAGGAATTGTGGCCCAGGACACGGTTGCCTGATACGATTCACGGTTTGGCAGTTGGACCGAGTATTGGCCATTGATGACTACGGCCAAGAACTTCTGGCCTGTGACGGCATTCGTGAACTCCACACTCGCTGGATAGACGTCCGCCTTGTTTAGAGGAGAGAACCGGCCCGAGACAGTAACGGTCGGGTACGCCTCTTTTGCTGGCATGATCTCTATCGACCCGAACCTCTCCAGTGCTATGGACCTGTCCCCGTCTCTTACCTCTACCACGGCCTCATTGTCCACGTTAACAGTCTCTGGGATGCGGAAATTGAGCACCCCGTCAAGTGGTAGTGGGAGTTCTGACCTTGCCACCCCGGCTGGGTCCAGAGCGCTAAGCTGCTTACCATCGTAGGAAGCCTTGCATCTTCCCACATACCTATTTCCCTTGACGATGATGGCCCAGTTGCTGGGGAAGGGCAAAGCAACTCGCTCCTTGAAAGTCTCGAGATAGACCTCCGGCCGCATCTTGTCCAAAACGATAATCATTACCTGGTCACCTACCTCCACATCGGATTGCTCTCGAACAGAAGCAACAACGAATTTCCCTGCTCCAGTTAGCCTCTCTACTTTCCCTTCGATGACAAGGACACCTAGCTTCGATTCTGGCACCATCATCCTCTCCTTCCCTGATTTATCCTTCTCAGTACGAATGGGCATAGGTGGAAGTCATTGATCCCGATATAACAACCCAACGTATTTTTTGCACTCGATTGCAATGTGCCTGAAAAGTACCCTTGACGACTCCCCACAATGCATGTCGTTAAGCTAAAAAGATGCAAGCCTCGGTAGATAGAGGCTAGCATGAAGCCCAAAACTGCGACGGCTTCGTTCAGGCTGGACGAGTCTGCACTCAACGCACTCCAAGAAGACTCGAGGAAGCAGAACGTCAGCGTCAACACCCTGCTCAATCAACTCGTCCTCGCGTACGCTAATTACGACCGGCCGATGAAGAGGTTTCACATGATAAAGGTGCCAGCGTCGAGCTTCAAGCACATCCTGGAGGCGGCGACCAGCGAGGCGATGATTGAAGCCGGTAACTCCGCTGGTAAGGACGTTCCGAATACGTACATCAGAGCCAAGTGGGGGGAGCTTACTGTAGAGAACGCTCTGAACTACCTCAAGACCACCGCCGACTACACGAACCTCTTCGAATACAGCGAGGTCGTACGCGCCGGAAAGGTCAACGTCACCCTTACGCACGATTTCGGCGCCAAGGGAAGCCTGTTTCTGCAGCGCTACGTGCAGGCGATCTTCGAGCCGCTGGGAAAGCCCCCGAGATTTCTGCCAGACGAGAACGCGGTTGCCTTCGAGCTTCAGTGAATAGCGGTCGGCCCGGTCAGTCCGTCTGACGCTCCACTCTCTCTTCCGTTTTCATTGCAAAAAATACATCAGGTTCAATAGCCGCCGTGCACCAAACGCACTGAACTGCGATGCTAACTGAGAAGGGAAAAGCGACCGCCATCCTGAAGATAAATGGGATGGACAATCCGGGACGGGCCCAGCAGCTCAGACGCGCAACTGACAAGCTCGACGGAGTCTTCCAAGTCGACATCAACTACATCTCAGACACGGCGACAATCAGGTACGACGCGGATAGACTAACACTCGCCCAAGTCGCTGAACCAATCAGAGGTATCAGCTCAAGGGGTCCCGTTCCGACGAGCAGGTACATTCAAGGAAAGAGAGGGAAGGGAGAGGTCAACTGGAATTCGCGCCGGCGAGGGAGATATAGTAGAACTCAGAGAGGCAGACTCGGGGAGTAAGGACCTCCTCTCACCCGAAGAGAGCCCGAATCTGGTCCCGATTCACAAGAGGAGCTTGAAACTGCCCCGGCCGGGATTCGAACCCGGGTCGCCGACTCGAAAGGCCGGCATACTTTCGGCTTGCTCACGTGGAGTTGACCGGGCTGTACGCGTGCAGCTCTATACTACCGGGGCTGAATTTGACCCCCGCCTGTTCGGCACTTAGAGGTTTCTCGTTACCTCGCCCGTCTGGTTTCGGGAGCAGGATGCTGGATCCAGCGGAGACCACTCTATGAAGAGCAGACCCCGGTAATGCCCTTTCAAGTCGAGAAACATTATATAGAATACAAAGGGCGAAAATTCCGAGTCTTTCAAATGGACGGTCGCAGGTCTGTTTCACTGGAATCAATAGAGGCCAGGATGAGGTCCTATGCCGACAGGGCCGACAAGGCCCTTGCACAAGAGCTAGCACACTACAAGCATTCAAGGTTTCACGACCCGCTTGTCTATGCGGTCGAAGGCGGTAAACGCGTCAGACCTGTCCTGTTGATGCTTTCGGCTGAAGCCCTAGGCTGCACCGATGATTCGGTGCTCGGGGCCTCGGTCGCCGTCGAGCTCCTGCACACGGAATCAATCATCCATGACGACATCATCGACGAGGAGATGACAAGAAGGGCGAAGATGACATTCCATGCCAAGTACGGGTACAGCGCATCCTTGCTGACCGCGGACTTCGTGTTCGCGATGATTCTGGCGATCGCGGCCAGATATAGGGACAGGCGCGTTGCTGAGGAAATCAGCGGCGCCGCCCTGCGTATGGCTGAAGGGGAGTACTCGGAGCTCACGATCGACCCGCAGGTCTACAGCCTCACCTGGGACGAGTATCTCAAGGTAATAGGCGACAAGACCGCTGCCCTCTTCGAGACCTCAGCGAAGTTGGGGGCGCTGGTCGGCGGAGGAAGCGAAAAGGGCGTCGCGGCTCTTGCTGAGTATGGGAGGAACTTGGGAACGGCGTACCAATTGAGAGACGACCTGCTCGACTGGAGATCGCAGGAGAAGATAGTGCTGGGCCTCCTGAAGAACCACAGTGAGAGCGAAGTCGTAGGCAAGATGACAGCGCTTTCCCAGACCTACGCAGAGGAAGCCAAGAGGCAGCTGATACAGCTCCCCATGAGCAGTGCCCTTGAATTCCTGGAAGACTTGACGGATTTCACTGTGCAGAGAAAGTACTGAAGGAAGAAAGGTGCCCTCCTTGCAGCAGAGGGGGCGAATCTAGGCCGTCTGGCCGAGGATAATGATGGCCATCACAAATCCATAGATGGCAATTGCTTCTGCGAGCGCGACGAAGACCAAAGCGCTCGTCCTTATCTCAGGTTTCTCCACCACTGCGGCGATTGCGGCCGAGCCAGACTGGCCAAGCGCATATCCCGCGGCCACGGCAGCCAGTCCAAAGGCCAGACTAGCGGCGAAGAACTTGCTGGCACTATCGGTTGTAGTGGTGCTTGTCTGCGCTACCGCGGCGGGCGCCGACATGGCTACCAACACAAAAGCGGCAGCACCCAACAGCAAGACAGGAAGTCTATTCATGAATAAGCGAGCGAGCCACGCTCGTGCACAACTTATAAGCGTTGCAAACAAAATCGAAAATCTGGACAAATCAAAGAGGCGTCTTACAGACCTAGCTTTTTCATGATATCCTTCGGAGACATGTGGGCCTCGACTCCGACCGCTATTGCGGCGATGCTGTTGACCTCGAATTCGAGGAGCTTTATCAGAGCGAGCGCGTAGGCCGGGCCGAGCTTCTGCCAAGCGAACGTCCTGGTCAAGGTCGCCTTCATTCTACTTGTGAACGCCTCCTCCACAGCATCGATGAGTTCCTCGTCACTTGTCTGCTCCTTCACTTCAGTGGGATATATCTGCGGGATTTGCTTCACAGCTTCGGACACGGACTCAGAGCCAATCATCCTCATGAGGACTGATTCGGGCACCCTGAATGTCGGGGTGACAAGGAGGTTTCTGACCTCCTGACTTGGCAGACCCCACAGCTTCGCGCGGAGAACACTTACCACGTTGTAGGCATCGACATCGATGGCCACGATTTCACCTATTCCTGCCACGTCTACGGATCTCGAAGAAGAATACAGCTTGGATTCCGACGAGTAAGCTTCGGATATTGCAGTCAAGACGGCATGGTCCACATAGATGTCAAAGAACCTCGCCTCGCCGGTGGCGGAAAAAGATGTCGCGGCCCTCTCAATGTCGGCATGGAACTCGGTCCCCGATAGAAGCGCAACCCCTTCTCGAACGTCACTCGCAGAAAGGACCTTCACCATGAGCTCTCTTCTTCCAACGAGTTCTTCGGCTTTCATGTCGAGATACTCAATCGACTCTTCGTAGGATTTACCCAGTGCCTTGGACTTCAAAACAGACTTCAGATCCCATGCAATGTGCTTGAGGTAGTAGAGCTGAATCAGCCTGTACCCGCCAGCGGCCTTCATGAGGTCATAGTGGGCCTTGTCGAGTCTTTTTCTCAGAGCCAATTCGAGTTCTCTGGCCGTGAGCGGTGGAACGAGATTGGAGAGCGCTTCAGAATAAGGCGTGACCTTGAGCCTGTTGAGCAGCTCCTCCAAGGTAGCCGACTCTGCCAACTTTTCCATTGGTTCCTTGTCGAGAAGGGTCCCACGCTGAGCTGAAGCTCTCGTCCCGACATATGTCCTGCCAGGCATAGCTCAAGTCACAACGGCGTGCTTCTGTCGCATTTGGCTCGCTCACCTCATGACCGTTATAATACTTAATAGCGTAACCCGACTCGCGACTTTGCTGAAAGCGTGGGATTCTTCTGGGCGTAACCCCTCTCTCAAGGGTCACTGTCATAGCGCCGAGGAGCGATTACGAAGAGGTTACCAGGGCACTCGCCCAATTCGAACAGTTCCATTTGATGGCAGACAAGGAATCGGGTTTTGACCCCCTCGTCCAAGACCTTGACGTAAGAGCCGTCAGGCTCTTCGCAATGGCAGACCAGACTGTGAAGGACCTCGCAATACCACTGGCGCCCGGCACCATGGACATTGTATTCCGAGGAGTGAAGATACCGAGCAGTGAGTTCGAAGCAAGGAACTGGGACGACCTGCTGAGGAAGGCAGAAGCCATGCTGAGCCCCGTCGTGGACGAGACGAGGAAGCAAAGGTCGGCTCTGCAACAGGCTACCAATGCAGAGATGAATACTCAGACGCTTCTAGACGCGATGAAGGTTGTCTCGGGTTTCTCCGCGGACTTGGGCGACGTTCAGGCCCTACGCTGGATCAAGGTCACCCTGGCTGTCGTGGAGAATCAGACGTTACCCGAATTCAGCAAATCACTTTCGGACATTACTGTGGTTTCACACACCCTCTCGCAGAGTCATAGCCTTGTGCTCGTAGCATCGTCATTGTCTGAAGCGGACCGCGTGGACAAGGTCATGAAGGCCTTTGGAGTGGAACCGTTCGCAATTCCTGCCGGCCTTCCGCAGAATCCTGCCGAAGCGTACAGCAAGCTCACCCAAGAAAGCGAGGCTGCCTCGAAGGAGAAGGAAGCCGTGAAGTCCGTAATCGCCCAGCTAAGGGCAAGTTCCGAGACTACACTACTTGCAGTCAGGGAGCTTGCGGGAGTCGCGAGGGACATGCTAGATGACGCGAGGATGGCCGGCGGTATGAAGAGGTTCGCCATCATATCCGGTTACGTCCCCACCAGGAGAGAGAAGGAGTTCAAGGACAGGTTCGCACGATGGATGGTCCACGGAGAACCGGTTGGCCATGAAGAAACCGACGCTGGCGCCCCAACACTGATGGAGAATACGAGTTTCATGGCACCGTTCCAGTTAATCACCGAGGCGCAGGGGATCCCCGGAGGGCACGAGGTCGACCCCACGCCCCTGATCTCGTTCGTGTTTCCGATATTCTTCGGAATGATGTTCGGCGACCTCGGTCACGGCGTTGTTCTGACACTGTTCGCCCTGCTGATAAGGCAGAGGAGCACCGGGAACCTGAGAAAGTGGGGCAACATATTCCTCGCGGCGGGAATCTCCGCGAGCGTCTTCGGGATTGTCTTCGGCGAAGTCTTCGGGTTCTCGCTTTACCGTTACGTTCCAATCCCGCCCCTGATCGAGATAGTCCAAAGGCCTCTGGGGGCCAATCCTACTCTCGACCCTGGAGGCGTTGAAGTCGTCCTCGTCATTGCCATACTCATTGGCATAGCGCACATGACCACAGCCCTTGGACTCGACGTGTACCAGTCGATCAAGGGCCACGAGACTGTGGAACTGGCTACCGAGAAGCTCCCGACACTCGCGATGTATCTCTCTGGGATCGGGTTCGGTCTCGCGTTCATTGGTGCAGGGTACAGTTTCAACGTGTTCAAAACCTCCAATCCAGCGCCCCTCTTGGGATTACCGAACGACCTCCTAGGTGGCGCTTCGCTCGCCGTCGTGTCCGTGTCGATGATCATCCTATTGACTGGCAAGGGAATAGCGATAATGGCGGGGAAATTTCAGGGTGAATCAGCTGGAAGTGCTTTCGCAAACGGAGGCATCGACGTCTTCGAGAAGATTTCCAAGTTCCTTTCAAACACGATAAGCTACGTTAGGCTCGCGATAATGCTGCTCGTGCACGCGTCGCTCCTCTTGGTGACTAACATGTTACTCGCATATCCGCTGTACATTTCTGCGGTGCCGATAGTAATCTTCAACATACTCATCATCGTCTTCGAGGTCCTGATCGTCTACATACAGGACCTAAGGCTGCACATCTATGAGTTCTTCTCGAAGTTCTACCAAGGGACAGGCACGCCCTTCAGAAAGATCTTCCCTGACAGGGTCAGAGTCAGGGTAAACTGGCTGTAGGACTTCCTCAGATGTCCGCCCGGAGTGGGACCCGATGCGAGGCTGATTGGGGACTGGGGGGATGAATCGATTCCGAATTCAAGGACGACTGCGGGCAAGAGGGCTATGCAGAACAACCAACCTACTGACTGAACGGTTGCCTACCCTGGGAAGATGTTCTTGACAGCGCTTGGTGCAAAGTTGGTCACGATCTGAGGGAAGAGCCCTAGTCCTATGATCAGACCTACCGCGACGGCGAAGACGATGATGAATGCAAGAGGTTCGTTGACCTTTTCAGCGCTCTCTGGCTCATCAATGTAGAACCTCTTGATTATCCACGCGTAGTAGCCGAGGCTGAAAGCACTGTTCAGGATGCCAGCGACTGCGAGCCAGGCGAATGGGCCGTTTACCACTGAGAGGAATAGCAGAAGCTTGCTCCAGAACCCGCTGAGTGGAGGCACGCCAGCGAGGGCGAGGAAAGCGATGGTCATGGTGAAAGCTGTGATGGGCATCCTCTTCCCCAGCCCATTGTAGGCTTGCAGGTCGCCTCTCTTGAGTTCGAGCAGAACAAGTGCGGCTGCGAGGAAGGCGACGCCCTTCATGATTGCGTTGTTCAGAATGTGGAAGAGCGAACCTGTCATCCCGATTGTGGCCTCTGCGAAGAGCGAGTTCGTCTGCCGACTGTACGCATACGCTACGAAACCCACGAGGATGTATCCGGCTTGTGCGATGCTGGAGTAGGCGAGTAACCTCATCATGCTCTTCTGGGTGAGTGCGGCGACATTCCCGAGCGTCATCGTCAGGACAGCCAGAACTGCTATGACGTTGGCTAGCGTGAACAGCGGGTTCTGCGTCAAGACGTATACCGTGGCGAATGCGAGGATGACTCTGATTGCCGCTACGAAACCGGCATTCTTTGTCGCGGCGGCGAAGAGAGTGCTCACGGTAGTCGGCGCGCCCTCGTAGACGTCTGGAATCCACATATGGAACGGGACGATCGCCATCTTGAAACCAAAGCCCGCGATGAACAGGATGACCGCTACGCTAGCCAACGGGTTGAACGGCTGCGAGGCGAGGGCCTTGACCGCAGGGATGATCTGGGTTGTGCCCGTCAATCCGTAGGTCAGACTAATCGCGTAGAGTATTATTGCCGAGGACATCGCACCGATTATGGCGTACTTCACCGACGCCTCGTTCGACTGGACCCGCTTCTTGTCGTAGCCAGCAAGGGCATACGTCGGCAGGCTCATGAGCTCCCATGAAACGAAGAGCATCAGCAGGTCCTGGGAGTACGAAAGGAGGAGCATCCCAAGCGCGGTGAACGAGAGGAGACCGTAGTAGATCGGCGAATTGGCACCGCGTATGTAGCTGCTTGAGGCGACCACGATCATCAGCGTCACGCCGAGCGTGGCAAGGGCGAAGAAGCCGCCGATTGCGTCAGAACCGAGCAGGCCGCCATACGAGGCGTTTGTCGAGGGCCATATGGTATTGGCCCCGACTAGTACGAGGGACATCGAGAGGACTGCAATCAGGATGTAAGCAGGAGTCTTCGATTTTTTGTCGTCGAGGAGCTGGAAGAGCGGAGTGCCGAGCGACGAGGCGGTCAGAATGATGATCGTGACAGAGAGCAGATTCATCTCAGCCACCCCTCAACCCGGCTATGAACTGCGCAAGGGGTACGCTCGGAGCGATTATTAGATAAGAGAAGACTATCAGTATGACGAGAGGTACAAGGTAAGATGCGATGGCAAGGGCGTCGGGCTTAGGAATGTCCCGTCGCGTCGCGCCTTCCTCAGGAGATGAGAGGATCGATCTCTTGATGAACCAGAGGAAGTATCCGCTCGTGATAACTGGAACCAGTATCGTCACCCCTAGGATGGAGTAGGCCGAGATACCCGCGGCGATTACCATGAACTCAGCTAGGAAGTTCGCGAATGGGGGCAACCCCATCGCCGCGGCACTGCCCAAGACCAGAAGCACGGCTGTCCTGGGCATTGTGACCTTCAGTCCCTTCAGCAGTGGTATCTCTCTCGTTCCGGCCTGCTCATGAACGTATCCTGAGAGCATGAAGAGTGCGCCAATCGCCAGGCCGTGAGTGAACATCTGGAAGATTGCGCCTTCGACGCCAAGTGGGCTGCCAGAAGCTACGGTGGCGTACGCCCCTAGGAGGACAAAGCCCATGTGGTTTATGCTCGTCATAGCTATCATCCTCTTGAGGTCTGTTGCCAAGAGAGCGACGATTGCGCCATAGAACATTGTCACTGCCCCGATCAAGAGGAAGACCCACGCATACTGGTATGAGGCCTGTGGGAAGAGGCAGATGCTGATTCTGAGAAAGCCGTAGCCGCCCATCTTCAACAGGACGCCTGCGAGGAGGACGCTAATCGGGGCGGGAGCTTCGACGTGAGCGTCGGGTAGCCATGTGTGGAAAGGAACGACAGGGAGTTTGACCCCGAACCCGATGAAGGACGCGAGTAGAGGGAGATATTCGAGGGCAACAGGTATCTGGTGGTTCTGGATCATCGCTTGGATGGTTGGCATATCGAATGAGGGCGAGGGCATCCCCAGGTAGAAGTAGAGGAAGCCCAGGAGCATTATCGTGCTTCCGGTGAACGTGAAGAGAATGAACTTCAACGCCGCATACTTCCGTCTTGGTCCGCCCCAGACTCCGATGAAGAAGAACATGGGGATGAGGACGAGCTCCCAGAAGATGTAGAAGACGATCAAGTTGAGCGAGAGAAAGACCCCCATTATCGATCCTTCGAAGAAGAGGAGGAGGGCGTAGTACTCCGCCTCGTGATGATCGATCAGCCTTCGCGAGCCGATGATCACCAATATTGACAGAAGGCTCGAGAGGACAACGAGCGGTGCGCTGAGACCGTCGAGTCCGACCAGATAATCCAGACCGATGAACTGGAAGTTGAACCATGTGTACTTCTCCGTCAGCGCGTACTGGCCGAGAGCGGGAGGGTGAACATAGACGAACCAGTAGGAGTAGAGGGCGAGCAGAAACGTGATCACCGACAGACCCAACGTGAGGTAGATTCCGGCGTGTCTGTTCTGCCTGCCGACGAGGTAGACCAAAGGCGTCCCGACCAGTGGGATGAAGATGAGCAGAGAGAGGAGAAAACTCATGGCCAAATCCCCAATGCGAAGATCAGAGCCACAGTCAGGGCTGACAAGCCGAGGGCGAAGACGAAGATGTACTGCTCAGTTATCCCTGTCTGCATCCTCTTAGCCGCCCTGGACAGGGCCTGTCCGAGGGTCGAAATGCCGTTCGCGGCCCCGTCGATCACCCTGGTATCTACCCAGTTGCCAGCGGCCGAGAGACTGAGACCGATGTAGGCGCCGGCGTTGTTCATCCTGTCCAGCCCGTTGATTTCGATACTTGCGAGCAGCCACCTCGAGGCTCTAAGGGGTGGGTCGACGAAGACCCTGTAGTAGATTGCGTTGATGTACCACCTCTTCTCAAGGAAGGTGTAGACTGCGTGCATGAAGCCAGTATTCCCGACGAACTTGTCTGGAGGATACCTTCTTGCGATGTAAAGCAGAGTGGCAACCCCAAATCCCGCAATCACGAAGGCGAATGCGATCAGGGCGGACTCCACGTTGAACCCGACGGAAGCGACCACCGGTGCAGTGAAGTGTGGGGAGAGCGTGACCAAGTAGGCGTTGGACGCCCACTCGAGAAAGTTCTCCACACCGAGCGGAGCTGAGATGAGCCCAATGAAGAGCGTGCCGATTGCGAGGACCATGTAAGGAGCCCACAATAGTGGGCTGACCTCCCGACCCCCGTGCTCTCCACCTCGCCGCCCCTCCATGTTCGTGCTTTCTTTCCCGAAGAAGATGATCCCGACCATCCTGAAGGAGTAGAACGCTGTCAGACCTGCGGTCACCGCGCCCACCAAGAACAGCCATATCTGCCCCGAATCCCATGCCGTCGCCAGGACGGCATCCTTACTCCAGAAGCCGCTGAATGGTGGAATGCCCGCCAGCGAAGCTGCGGCTATCAGGAAGGCGATGAAGGTCATATTCATCTTCTTCCTCAACCCGCCCATCTCGTTGATGTACTTCGATCCGGAGATGTGGATGAGCGCTCCTGCCGCCATGAAGAGGCACGCCTTGAAGATCGCGTGACTCATCAGCTGGTAGAGTCCCGCGGAGAGTCCCTGGGCGAAGTTGCTCGAGTAAGCTGTTAGCCCGAGTGCCATCATCATGTATCCGATTTGGGAGATCGTCGAATAGGCGAGTATCTTCTTCAACTCGAATCCAACGAGTGCCTGGGTGGCAGCCAGAAAGGCTGTGAACGCGCCAATCCAGGCCACCGTCAAGAAGAACGGCTGGATCAACGAGGGGTTGGAAGCCAGCGCGAAGTAGAAGATTGGACCGACCCTAGCCACGAGCACGACACCCGCGTTGACCATCGTCGCTGCATGAATCAGCGCGGAGACTGGGGCTGGACCGGCCATCGCGTCCGGGAGCCATTCGTGGAGCGGGAACTGTGCAGACTTCCCGACTGCGCCTCCAAAGATCAGCAGGGCAGCAGGGACTAGCAGCCCCGACTGGGCCAGACTAGTCGTCCATCCTGTGTTCTGACCGAGCTGAGCGAAGTTGAAAGTTCCAGAGTAGATGAAGACGAGTATGATCCCGACCAGGAAAGCGACGTCGCCTATCCTTGTCATGACGAAAGCTTTCATTCCTGCGTGCGATGGCGGGTACGCCTGGGCCTCTCCGAGAGCCGTCTGACCGATTGTCCCGACCCATTTGTCCTTCTCGTCGGTGAACCAGAAGCCGATCAGTGCGAAACTGCAAAGTCCGACGCCCTCCCATCCTACGAACATCGAGAGGAAGTTGTCCGAGAGGACGATCAGCTGCATGCTCCCGATGAAGAAATTCATCAGGAACCAGTATCGAGTCAACCCGCTGTCCCCTTTCATGTACTCGAGACTGTAGACCATGATCACTAGACCCACCCACGCAACGACGTTCGAGATGATTATGGTGAACGGGTCGTAAAGCACGCCGACATTGACACTGAGCGTCGGGATCCACGGAATGCTGGTCGGGCCTGAGGGGGTGATCGTCTGCCCCTGCAGCGTCGGAATCAGAAGCTGGAGAGCGAAAAGCGCGGAGACCAGGGAGAAGAGGACAGCGACGCAATCCCTGACCCTCGACGCCTTACGGTACAGAGCGATGGCCAGGGCGCCGATGAACGGGACGGCGAAGACCGCCCAGATGTAATAGGCTGAGACTACTGCACTCATCTACCCGATCCCTCCTTTGATCGGAAGTCCGGATGTGAATGATGAAAGGAATTTCATGATCAGTTCTGGGTAGATGCCGACCAGGAGCATAATCGCAGCCAGCACGAAGAGTGGGACCAGCATGGTAAGTGGCGCCTCCTTCACTTCTCGGAGCTGGGCGGGGAGGGGTCCGAAGAAGATCTTACGAAGGGGCCAGAATGTGTAAGCAACAGTCAGCGTCGTCCCTATGATTGCGGCGAATGCCACGACCATGTTGGCGGCGGTCCCGAGCGTTCCCTGGGTGAAGATCCCGACGAACAAGATCCACTCTGCCTGGAAGCCGCTCATGGGCGGGACGGCGGAGAGAATCAGTGTGCCGAGGACGCAGAGAGTCGCCGTCAGCGGCATTATCGTGGCGAGCCCTCCCATCTTCCTTATGTCCCTCGTTCCTGTCTGCGCGAGGAGGATCCCGGCGACCGAGAAGAGGATGCACTTCCCAACGATGTGGCTCAGGAAGTAGAAGACCCCTCCAGAGACGCCGAGAGCAGTGAGACTACCAATACCGAGGAGTGAGTAGGCGTTCTGGCTTATCGTAGACCACGAGTAGAGGTACTTGGTGTCGGTCTGTACGAGGGTAACGGCGCCGGCGTAGACCATCGTGATGAGTGCCCAGACCATCAGAGGAAAACCGAAGGGCTTGAAGACGGTCGGCATCTCCTCGACGAGCAGCCTGGCCAACACGTAGTTTCCGACACCGACTATCATTGCCATTATCGGCGCGAAGGAGGTCGGATGCTCTGCGTGGGCGTACGGGAGCCAGGTGTGGAGACCGAAGATCGCCATCTTGACGAGCCAGCCGACGAGAATCAGACCGACAATCCAGTATCCAACCGTGCCAGGTTGAATCGACGCGAGTGCCGTCACATCAAAGCTCCCCGTCGTGATGAAGACGAGGACGATTCCGGCGAGGAAGAGGAACGCCCCGAGATGGTTCCAGATGAAATACATCACCGCGATTCTCTCTCTGTCGACGTAACCAAAGAGGCTCATGAGGAAGAACGAAGGGATGAGCAGCAACTCGAGGAACATGTAGAGCTCGATTAGGTTCGTCGAGAGCGAGAGACCAACCAGGCCTACCGTAAGGAGCAGGAAGTTGACGTAATAGAGGCCATACTGCGACTTCCTTTCCTCGCCATACATGTCCTCAAGCCTGTGCTTCATGTACGGCATCGAGTAGACAGACGTGGCCGTGCAGACAAGGCTCATGACCAAGGCCACTGGCAGGCTCAGGCCGTCTGCGAAGAATCCGAATGTCAAGCCGATGGACGGTGCCCACTTGTAGGATTCACTGACAGGGGCACCCCCGAAGTAGAGGCCTACACCTGTCAGGAGCAAGAGGAGCGTGGTGTAGAGGAGCACGGCGAAGGCCACCCAACCGACGTTCTTCCCCAGCCTTCGGCTGAGAGGATAGACAGCGCCAGCCGCTACAAGAGGAAGGATGATTGTTTGTAAGAGAGCATAGGGAATACCCATCTAATCACCGTTCTACCTAACAGCACTCGCGCGAGGTTTTCGCCGCATTTTGTTAACCCTTCAACGTCTTGAGTTCGCTCACATCGGTGTCTTTGTGCAACCTGTAAGTCACTACGACTATCGCAAGTATTACTGCCGCCTCTCCGGCCGCGAGCGCTATGGAGAAAAGCACGAAGGTCTGCCCGATTGCGTTATTCCAGAGGAACTGGTTGAAAGCCACGAAGTTCAGGTTGGCCGCGTTGATCATTATCTCGACGGCGAAGACCATCCTGAGAGCACTTCTCTTTACTATCAAGCCGTAGATGCCGATAGCTAACAACATTGCGGAAACGAGGACGAAGTCCGCGAGAGTGTTCACTGTTCCTCTTCCTCCTTCTCGACCTTGGCCAGAAAGAGGGCACTGACGATGGAGGCGGCAAGGACCAGAGCCAGAACTTCAAGCACAATGGAGAAGCTCGAGGAGATCAGCTGCCCTATTTGGAGGACGCCCGTCACGTTCAGCAGCGAACTGAACTGGGAGAGGTCTGAACCGACCACGGCGAGTCCGAGTGCCGACGCCATCACCAACCCAGTTAGGATTCCCCCGAGCCTGGTCAGCGACCGGGGAGATGCTTCCTTCGCCCAACTCTCTTGCCTGACGAGCATGACAGTGAAGAGGATCAGGACGGCTACGGCTCCGATGTAGACAGTGATCTGGAAGACCGCGACATAGGGCGCGTTCAGCAGGAAGAAGAGCGCGGCGACTCCAAGGAAGCTGCCGGCGAGGGCGACGGCACCGTAGACTATCTCGTCCGCTTCGAGGGCCACGATTGCGCCCCCGAGGGTCACGACCGACATCGCGACGAACGTGAGGTCAGCCATGGGAAGTCGTCCCCTTGTCGGTGTCGATTTTGACCTTATAGGTCATGCCTTCAAGTTTGGGAGGCACGGCGAGCATGTCGGGGGTGTACTTGAGGTTCATCTTGTCGTACCCAGAGAGCTCGTAGTCATTGGTCATGCGGAGGGCGTCGAACGGGCAGGCGTCCACGCAGTTCGAAGTCACAATCCCCGCAGGGGAGAAGGTGTGGTCGCCCTCGACCGTCACGTCCATCACCCGGTA
>JBEKIO010000019.1:0-49367 GCA_050011715.1 Nitrososphaerales archaeon
CGGAAGATCCTGGAGTCATACGTGAATAGGACATCTTCAGGCACCCGCAGGTCGCCTTCCACCCTGCTGAGGCGCCCGGCGAGGTACCTACGGAAGTCTATCGGATCGAAGAAGACAACGTCCCTCAGAGCCGTCAAGGCCGATGGCTCAGCTCTGGCCGCTCTTTTAACGGTGATTGGCTCCTCTGTCGCTCTGCCATCCTCGCATCAATGCCTTCATCTGATTATTGCTCATCCTGCCGAATGGTGGTTGGCCCGGTGGGGCCAGCCCCCAAACAGGTTCTGAAAGAGGATTCCCATTGGATCTATCGCATCCCCCAGAATCGCCTGACCTCCGCCAGGTCAGTTCCGCTGTCAGAAGAATCCCATGTGGAAGGCTGGCGGCACCTATCGATGAGATTCAGACCCATTGGGTTTCGATTACTGCTATGGTGCCCATCAGCATCAGGGCCGAGAAGGAAGGGTCAAACACATCGATAGTGTAACCCCTCGATGCAAGTGCCATCAGCCTCTGAACCATCCCTTCACCTCCCGCCAGACCCGTGAGCCTAGCTTCGAGAACTTTCGTTCCGTCTGACTTAACAAATCCGAAGGTTCCAGACCTTGTGAACTCGAACTTGCCCTGCCTGTTTCCGTCGGCGTCCTCCAGCCAGCAGTTCGGAGGAGACCACTTCTGGTGAGGTCCCATGCCGATCACGGTCAGCACGTTCTCGTACGCGTCGCACACTTCGAAGCTGCCATGCGTAACGTGCATCTTGTGATTCACCCTTCCCTTCGTCACCCCCTGTGAGTCGCAGATTTCGAGGCTCTGGTGGAGCGGCTTTCTCTTCGCTACGTAGATGACGTCTCCCTTGTCGTCCTTCAAGGAGATGTCACGGGCTGCGTTCCCCTGCCCCCCACGTTCCGTTACGGCTGCGAAAGTGGCCAAGGGCCGTTGGGCGGAAGCGCCCTCTACGGGAGACCCTTCGGGCGGGCCCTGCTCTGCATTGAGAAGAGCCGCACCGCATGCCACGCAGAAAGCCGACTGGTCCTCGTTCTGCTTGCCGCAGCGCGTGCAGTACTTCGACATGGATTACCCCAAGAAATCAAGCAACTAATATTCTCGACGGGTCCGGTGGGGCTCGCCCCAAAACAGGTTCTGAAAGTGGATTCCGGGCAAAAGGGAGCCCGGCTAGGGGTTACACCTGAATAGGTTCGAATCCACGCCGCAGTCAGCCGGGTCTTCGAGGACGATGCGAGCTTCTCTCCTCGACGGGATTCATCAGCCGAGGACGACTAACGTCACGTTCAAGTTCGATTCTGAAACGAAGCGCAGGTTGACCTGAGCGTTCCCCTCGCACGTGGCGGATTGGGCCGGCTGTATCCAACTCCCGAAGTCACTCGCGTTGACCTGCGATGGTGGGTATCCCGAAGCCAGGAGCTGCAGACATCCGGGAAACTCAAGGACGTAGAAGCCCTTCGAACCATTCGCAACACTGAGGGTAAACACGGCGTATGCCACGCCGGTAGGGCTGAGCCCGTTGTTGTCGCTCAGAACCGTCAGAACCCCGGGCTCCGCTGTGAATTCGACCCCGCCCTCTGATGAGCTAGTGGAGATCACACTAGTGTTCAGCGGGAGGTCGAGAGCGCTGTTGCTGTTCGAGCCATACCCCACGCAGAGCTTGGACGTCGTTCCCGGGTTTGCCAGAAGGATCAGAACGGAGGGAGGCGACTCGCGCCCCGTAGTATTAGCCGTCTCTGTCGGGGTCCACGGGGGCCACTGGACGCTGCATTGATTCAGCAGACCGTCGTTGACGCTTCTGCCATACTGGGGCCACTGGGGCCCGTCCGTTGCTGCCACAACCACGATTGCTGCTGCGACTGCTCCTACCAGCAGAACGCTCAACCAGTGAGTCAAACCGATTGCAACTGAGACTGGCTCTTGGCCTAAAAGCATTCCCTCACGAGGCACTCGGAGGTGTGGAAGACACCCTGTCGTGCGAGCCTGTGATCGGTCGACGCGCGCGCGTGTGTGTGTTGTGCGCCCCCATACCTCAGCTAGCACTAGTGGTCTTGTTCAACTCTGATATCCTTAGTCGGATCCAGGCGTCATCTGGTCGTTGGTCGCGCGCGGGTGTGATTAGAAGGGTGCCGACGTTTCCCCATCTGGCTTAGGGTTGAGGGGTTCCAAGCCCGCCTGGGTTGGAGCCTCTGATACCGTTGCCCTTACTGATGTCGTTCGTGTAGAAGTTCGCTGTCCCTGCAGTGCCTAAGCCTGCAGTTGTGTCGTAGTAGCCGTACTTGGCGTTGCCGTTCGCCGTGTTCCCGCTGAGAGTGCTGTCGTTGGAGGCCAACAAGTAGAAGCCCGAGGCAATTTGAGTGTCGTTTGCCGTGTTCCCAGCTAGAGTGTTGTTGGAGGAGTAGTAAAGGGAGAAGCCACCGTTGACGTTGTAGCTTGCCGTGTTCCCAGCTAGAGTGTTGTTGGAAGAGTGGTCAAAGTCAAAGCCACCGCCGGCGTTGCCGTCCGCCGTGTTCTTGGTGAGGGTGTTGTTGTCGGAAGAGTCAAAAAGCGAGAAGCCACCGCCGGCGTTGCCGCTCACAATGTTCCCGGAAGGACGTTGTAGGAAGAACTGCCAATGAAGAAGCCGCTGATGGTGTTGATGTCCGCTGTGTTCCCGGTGAAAGTGTTGTGGGAAGAGTCGTTAAGGTTGAAGCCACTGCCGGTGTTGCTGTTCGCCGTGTTCCCTTGGAGAGTGCTTCTTACAGAGCCGAGAAGGTAGAAGCCGTAGTGGCCGTTGTCCGCCGTGTTGTCGCTGAGAGTGTTGTTGCCTGACCCCTCAAAGACGAAGCCAACCTGCGTGTTGTTGTCCGCCGCGTTCCCGCTGAGAGCGTTGTTCTCGGAACTCCAAATCGCGAAACCGCCTTCGTTCTTGTCCGCCGCGTTCCCGCTGAGAGCGTTGTGGGATGACTCGTAGAGGTAGAAGCCATCCTCGAATCCCGTAACGTTGCAGTTCTCGACCGTGGCTCCTGTAATCCCATCAAGAGAGATCCCAATGCCTGTGAAGTTTGGGTTTGTGCTTGTGCCGCTTATGCTGTGCCCGTTGCAGTTGAGGGTTACGCCGTTGGAGCCCATGACGAGTCCGTGAAATGAGCAGGGACCGACGTTCGCACTCAGGGTCATGTTTGTCGTAATCGTATCGCCACATTCGAGGACTGGCTGCGTGACACTGTGAGGGCGGAAGACTGCGTAAGCAGAAACGGCGACTACGATTAGGATGACCACGACTAACCCGATTACTACGGTCCTCCCTATTCCGGCTCTAGTGTCTCTAGCAGACATGTGCCTTTGAGTCACTCGGACTGACTGTGTCACATCGGGCCGGACTATTTACAGTTGGGGGTGAGTTCCACCGTCCCATCAAGAGCATCCATCAGTGCTGACTCAACTGGACTTGCAGAGTGACGAGAAGCGCATGAACTTCCACCCTGCATGCTGGGCCAGAGTCGCTGTCAGTGGTGTCCATCATGAGTAGGGAACGTCATTGGTGGCATACAGGAAGAGGCTGAAGTGTCCAGACATATCCCCCGTCCAAGACGCCCCCGAACCTGAATAGATAGTAAGAGAGGGATACGATATGAGGTGTCAGAAGGAACGAATAGCAACTACCTATCCCCATCTCAAGTACCGGGACAGAAGTGAAGAATACAACGAAAGCGACTACTCCGACCGTATGGAGAAACCTTCTGCTGACCACGATTAGAGTTTGCCCCGTGGCGCCCTAAGGGTCTTTGGATTGGTCTGTCCGATCATCGGGCGATGCTTGGTGGGTAAGCATGGATATGGCGCTATTGGGGACAGGGTCCAAAATCATTCCACGTTAGATGAGGCGCTCCGCAACTGAGACGCGCGCGCGCGCTTCCCGTTCAGCATGCTTGGTTGAAGTCCCACCCCCCGCATCCCTACGGCGGTAAGGATTCAGGCATAAGCTGAAATCTCCCCTGGTGACTCTCAAGCTGGGGGGGTGAAGGAGGGATTAGTTATCATGGGATTCAGTTTGTGGGCATCGCAATCGTTGTAGCGAGTCTGGCGGTGGGAACAGGCGTGACTTATTCGAATTCGTCGAATCTGGGCTTTTTCGCTTACACTCCGAATCTTCTTGTAGCGATGATCGGTGTGATAGTTGCAATCATCGGCGCAATCGTTGACCCGATGATAGAGACTAAACTTCGGCGGCCGCGAGAGACGAGTTAGAAGACCTGTCACACATCCCGGAGCCGACCACTGGTATTTCCGCCCAGCATGCCGGGTTGAAGTCCCACCCCCCGCACCTTGTCGTGTGCGGAGATTCCTTCAGGCCAAGAATCCTATTTACAAACCCAAAAGAGAATGAATCCAGTGGGGCTCGCGCCAAAGTCACTTGATTGAATATCAAATTCATGGGCCCCAATCCCCACGAGGCGCCCTGGCCGGGACTTTACAGTTCAGGTAGGCGCCCCGACAAGGAGGACTCCCTGCTAGAGCGGGGCTTGTCTGCCCACTCGAAGACCATGCCGGACAGACACATAGGGCATCATGATGACGACTGTGACTAGCAGAGTGAACCGCGCGCACGTGCGCTCAGGCTTTGAACACAAGATACTTCCGCAAGAGGAAAGCGATGAACCCGACAATAAGCGACTGGACCCCGAACGCGAAGAATCCTGTAAGGTGTTCAAGATGATGATAGATGTAGAATCCGGTGAACCATTCGAAGACTCCAACCAGAAAGTAGGCAATCAGCTGGTAAAGCGTTGTCTTGCTTAGGAAACGTGCTCTCGTTCTTCCGTTCAAACCTTTCTGAAGAGAGCAGAATCCTGTTGTACTTCAACCTTGAGCGCGCGCGCAGGACGTCGAACTTGCCACATTTCTCCAAAAGGCTATCGATGGATGAGGCCCAAGAGTCGCCATCCTTGACCGCAATGAAATCTTTCACTTTGACGTCTTGTTCCCTCAGATAACTCTTCAGCATCTCCACCCTTTCATCCCCGCTGAACGGATTTCGTTTCGTATTCTTGCTTTCTGCACTTCCTACGGCTATTGTCAAGAGGTCCACCTTCGTGACCAGTCTTCTTACTAAAGCGATATGCCCCTTGTGTGGCGGATTGAATCGTCCCCAGTACACCCCAACTGTCTTCTTCATGCTTTTCAGATGATTGTTTTCGGTTCTATATGCCTTCGGAGAGGAATCCTGGCCAGCATGCTGGGTCTGAGGCCCCGGCGCCCGCACAGGACTCTCTCTCTTCTTCACCTCTGTGACTGAGAGTGAGAGAATGTGTACCTCAGGCTTCCCTCAGGAAACAGGGCCGGAGCGCTTGGTTTCACCACCTGACACGTTCAGATTGACAGCAGCGCGAATCAGGCCCTTCAAGGCGGACTTGTCCAGCTTGTCACCTTCGTGGAAATCAATTGCCCGTCTGGCATTCCCGTCAAGGCTAGAGTTGAAGAGATGCTTGGGATCCTTCAATGAGGCACCCTTGATGAAAGTCACTTTCACAACGAGTTTGTAGGTCTCGCCAGTGCAGACAATCCCGTTGTGTGACCACACAGGCGTACCCATCCATTTCCACTCCTCGACGATGTCAGGGTCAGCCTCTTTGACGAGCTCACGCAGTTGTGCAAGCAGCCCGCCACGCCAATCGCCAAGGTCGGCGATTCGCTTGTCAATCAATTGAGAAGCGGATGTGCCAGACGTAGAGTTTGGTTTTCCCATTCTTCACATCGTGGGACGTTTCACACTACTATATTCATTCCTACTCTAGCGACCCAAGTCATAACCGAAAGTCACAACACTCGAGTGCTGAGCATCGAGACGAGAATCAAACCCGCATATTCGTGCCCCAGTCCCGGCGACCGCAACCAGACTTCGTTCAGCGCTAGAGAGAGTCTTTCAACACAATAAATTGTGTTCGAATCCCGGAGACCGAATGTCTGATTCAGTCCCCCGTCAGGGCGCACGGACACCGGAAGGCCTCGGCCGCTATGACGGCGCGTTCGAATCGGGGCTGGTGTAGAGGAACAGCCTGCCGACGATCTTCTCCCCTATACTCTTGGCAAAGCTAGAGGACGCTACATTGGACTCGGCAATCTCGTTGATCAGAGTGTGGACGCGCCTTGACTTCAAATAGATGAGCCTGGCTTGGAAATTGTCTTTCATTATTCCCGTTCTCCTGAACGTCGGTTCAACGTAGAGGCCGTGTGACCTTGCAATCCCTCCGACAATGGTCATCCACGCTATGGCCACGATTCTGTTCGATATCTTGACGACGAAGCACCTGTCCTTGTTCTTGAGGGCGACGCTGACCCACTGCCTGCTCGTCTCGGGCTGTGCAATGGCCATGAAGCGTTCTATCTCCTCGGCATCATCGTCGATGCTAACGTGGTGCTTGAACCTGTGGTCGGAAGGGGTCTTGTCAACGTCCAGCTGCCAGATGTTCCAAGCCTCCTTGGAATGCTCTGCTACCTCAAGCTCCGAGAAGATGTAGCTGGAGGGCTTCAGCCCATAGAAGCGGTCGAATGCCTCCCTGGATTTCGTGAAGATGGTTCCTGTTGCCTCGTGGCTATCATAGATGAACAGGCCGGTCTTCTCCTCCTCTGAGCTCTGGGAGATGAAGACCTCGCCACCCGCTTCAAGAGCTTCTTTGGCCTCGTGACGGAGGAGTGGGGCAAAGAGGGACAACCCGTCCGGCAGACCGCTGAGCCGCTTGTCAATGCTCTTTGTGTCAGACACCTGGACGATGTTGATCATGGGTTTCTTGCCACCAGCTCCCGTCTCCGTTCAGGCGTCCGTCCAGGGTGCAGAGTGCTCATCATGATCACAAATCCAAGATCGTGAAATTCTTGGTCAGTTTCTCTTCTGCAAGGATGTTGCCAATGACCAATTCGAGGCTATCGGCGCTGCGATGGAGTTCGACGACCTCGTCATCTTTCAAAGCATCCACCAGGAGGTATTCGAACTGGATCTTGCGGTCGGTCATGTGACCGAACCGCTTGACTCGCTCCCTTTCTATTTGTTCGTATGCGTACATGAACTCGTACAGGGATCTGTAGATCTGATGCTCCATGTTCTCCTCGATGTTTAACTCGAGGTCGGCCCGATCCTTCCCTCCAATCGTTATGGCTTGGAGCCCCTCCAGATCTGCCCAGAAGATGGTGCCATCGGGGGCCAGTACTGCGTCCTTGTCGAGCCAGACATCGTAGAAGTCCAGCCCGCTGTACGTGCCGTTACCGTTGTCGCTCATGGACCTTACGAACAGGGTGAGAATCGCAACCCCGCTCTTGACGAAGTTTCTCAGAAAGGCCATTGCCTTGTCATTGTCGTCGATGCGGAAGAAGTCGAAGAGCTCCCCGGTGTCGTCGCCAATGGTCCAATCCGAGTGGAAGTAGATTCTGACATTGGATGGGATCAGCCTCGCTTCCTGAACCATCTCCTGTTTGAACCTCCTGTACCAGTACACTTGGGTGACATTCTCCTGGAGAGACTTGGGCAGCTTGATGATGTTCACCAGGGGGGCAATCCTGAACCCATGAATTGACGTGGTGCTGGCATCCGACATTTCTGCGGCCTTCATTGCTATGGTTGCGAACTCGAGCCCCTGGGATCCGTAGGGACATCCCCTTGACCACAGCTCCCCGGTGAGATACCTCGGTAACTTCATTTCCTTCTCTTTGGCGTTCATGATCTTCTCCCTCACGGTACTGCTCTTGAGAAGACTGCTGATCTCCTCCTTCCCGAGAAGCTGACGACTGAACGGGCTGGTCGTTGATCCTATACCCTTGACGGAGAAATAGAAGTCGGTGCCATCGATGGCCATGTATGGTTCTCTGCTGACAGCGCTCCTGTTGTCATCCATGAGGAGCTCCCTGGTTCCTATTGGGTCCGTGTCTGTGAAGGGCTTCACGCTATCAGGCAAGTACACCCTGCCGAGCTCTGGCATTTGGTAACTTCTGAAATACTTGTTAGTTATCGTCCCGGCTCCATCGTACACATTGAGAGTGATTGGGATCCCCCTGAGCTTGATGGGAACCGATCTGCTGATCTCCACTGTCAAATCTTCTTTCGCCTAAGCTCGAGTGTCATTTCCTGGGCCCTCCGCAATACGGGCACGTATCAGCCGTAGATGGAATCAGGGTTCCGCAGTACTTGCAATTCACCTTGGCGACCTCTCTTATCACGACCTGTTCAGACGGCTTTGAGCCCAGATCAATCTTGGACTCCACCGGCGTTGAAGGCGGAGGCGTGTACTGCGGGTGCTTTGGAAGAGATTCGTCTTTGCCTCTTCTTCGAGTCGCGGTGTAGACCACCACTGCAACAATGACCACGACCGCCAGGAACGCTGCGGAATAGACGAGATACGGAGTCGATCCCGACCCCGCGTTCGCTGTCAGACTAGTGGAAGCACTTGCCAGCACCAAATTGTAGCTGGTTGAAGTCACGTAGAGGTCGTCGGTGTATGTGAAACTCCCGGCCTGTCCCTGGTATTGGCCTGTGTCCTGCTCCACGTAGTTGTAGCCGACGACATACCCGGTAGTTGGATCGAAGTACTCATACCAAGTATACGACGCTGTGAAGACGCCGTACGAGTCGTTCCGTTGATACTGACGCGTTCCTTCGGTTCGAATCGTCTGAACGTACTCGTTCCCTTTTGTAGGCAGTTGCAGGCTGCAATTCTTCGACAGCACCGTGAATTGAGTGTTCAGAACATAGAATGTCCCTCCGACCGGAAGGGCGGGGTCCATGGCAAACCAGACGTAAGTCGGCTTTGAGTAGCCTACCTGGTCGTCCGTTCCGTTGACATACGTGAAGCTGTTTGGTGACCATGTGAATTTGCCCGAGGATGAATACGAGGTAGAGCTCTCTTGGTTGCTGCTGTATTGGTAGGAGAGACTGTAGGAGGCCGACACGGTGCTTTCATTGGCAGAGTTCATCTGCTCCATTCCGCTCACCTGGGTCTGATCCGTGTACCCCGTGTAGGAGCCCTGGCCGTTGTTTACAGTGATCGTCTCAGAGTAATGGAAGTAGTCGCCCTTCTGGGGCGTGTACGCCGAAACCGGATGGGAACTCGCCGCGATCGCAGTTGCAAGCAGTGATGAGAACAGCATGACGCCAAGGACTTTGGTCAATCGTCCAGCCTTCAACCCGCGAACCCACCGATCCCATGACTGTGAGCCGGATGGAAGCCTCCCATCCCGCTGAATGTTGCATGGTAGGACGAATGAGCCACGATCACCGGGTAGTACCAGACAAAGAGGCCCGGATGTGATGCGTAGGTGAATTGCACCGGAGTCGCTGCGATCTTGGCCGTAGAGTCAATACCCTTCACTATCTCGTTCCGCACTCCATGGACCATTCTTACTGCCAAGGCAACCAATTCAGACCGTTCGAGCCCTCTGGCATATGCAGTGAGCAGGGTGACAGCCTTTTCCATCAAATCGAGAACCTCATGGGACTCGAAGACGGGTATAGAGGCAAGTATTGCTGCCGCTACCAAGGGATACTCTAGGTAGTTCCTCAGCTGTTCGACTATGTACTGCAACTTCCCTTCCACTTCGTATGCGTTCAGTTCTCCAATCGCCAGGAAAGCCGAAGCGATCTCTGTGTCCTCCGATGCCATGTACCCCCAGGCAACAAACTTGTCCTTGAACAGCTGGAACTTGCCACTCAGGTCCTCATAGGGGAGGTTCATTACAGCCAATATTGCGGCGGCTTCATACGATTGAGTCAGGTTCTTGAACTGAACAAACCCATCCGTCGGATACGTTCCATCGTATCTCCTTCCTGCCAAGATCGTCGCGGCAACACCGGCCGATAGCTCCTTGGGAACATGCAGACCTCTCAATTGCTTGTCAAGGTTCTTCAGAATTGATTCAAGGCTTTGAAGATCCTGATTGCTGGCAGCAGTCATGATCTCGGCGGCCATTAGTCTGTTAGGAGTCGTGGAGTCAAGATTCTGCAGGAGGTTGAGGGCCTGAATGAACCTCTCTCCTATTTGATTGGTGTCACCCTGGAGCTTGGCTAACCCTATCGCCACACTCCACAGTAGTGATGGAGCCTCGACCGCAGGAGGCCCTTGACTTTCGTCATAGATGACTGGGGAATACTCGTCTTCTAGGTTTGGGACTCTGGGTTTGAGCAAGGCCGCGTAAGAAGCAGACCTGTCCGCTATGGACCGCAGCTCAGTGTACGTTGCTTTGATCTCTGCTAGGAAGTCAGGGAACTCCTGATCAGCAACTCTGTAGTTCCTTACGTTAAGGTCGCGCAGTATGACAATTCCAAGGTCAGTAAGAGACAGGTACTCCCCACCGTATTGCACCATTCGATCAATCATGGACTTCGTCTGGATGAGCTCATTGACATTGGTCTCGATTGCACTTAGCTCGGATTCTTCCCTAGAAACCTCAGCCGTCTCGCTCTGAATCCTTTGACCCAGCTCCTCCTTCTTCTCTCTTCCTTCGATGATGAATCGGAACGAGTGCTCCTTTCGCTCGTCTTCCCGCAAGGTCGCAGCTGCTTGTTCCTCCTCGACCTTTTCGGCGTTCATTTGCGAAGTCAGCTGAGCCAACCTGGAGACGGAATCGACCCCCTTGTCATGATCCTCCTTTGTTGTCCTCGAAACGAATCCATTGACGCACAGGTAATCCAAATCAGCCGATGAAATTGGAGTGAAGCGCTCAAACTCCTCCCGATTCTCTATCTGGGACAGAAACGTCATCGCGGTGCTGCACTTCATTGGGAGGCCATTGAGTACGTGAGGCACCCTAACTCTTAAGCAATCTGCCACTCTGCAGGATTCATCGTTGCGCCCGCACGCGAATTAGAATCTAGCCACCATAGGCAAGCAGAGTTCATTCCAGGCTTCCTTGCCAGCCCGGCTAGGATACACGCGTCTTGGTTCAATTTGCCCCAGCACGCACTGAGCGCCTTCTGTAGTCTCAAGATCGGGCGTCTCCCAGAGTGGAGCCTGTCGAAGCCTCCGACTGAACGAGATCCCTGAGCGAACCGGCGCTCCTCGGGAAGGTCGCGTCCCTCCTTCACCTGCGATGTCCACTTGTCCAGCCTGACCGCAATGGCGATCACTACCAGAATCACGACCACTGAGCCCACATACAGGTAGACGTCGTTCGAGCCAGAGGTGGTGGAGGTCGAGATGCTGCTGGTGGTCGTTGTGGGGGGAAAGGTCGTGGTGGAAGTGCTACAGCAACCGGAGTCTGTGGTTGCGGTCGTTGTGCTTGTGGTCGAGGGAGTCAGCGTCGCGGTCGTAGTGGAAGATGACGACGAGGAAGAGGACGTCGAGCTGGTCGCGCGGTAGCCGGAGCCCGCGAAGAAGCCAAAGACAGCCATCGAAAGGAGCAGGAAGACGACGACACCTATGGTCAGACCTTTCGAGGCCATCGCGCCAGACTACGCAGTGGGATGATTTGAAAGTGCTGCGCGCGCTAATTCAGAACGCAAGCCATCAACCGAAGAGCTAGGAGAACCTCAGCCTGTTCAGTTAATCAAGGCACAGGATGATGCTTGCAAGGGCATTCGCTTGGATATAGACAACCCGTGTGATTGCCTGTTCCGCAGGGGTTACACGTCAGAACGAGCGTTCTTGCGGCCAAGTGATGGTTGTGACAAACGTCAGGGTAGATAAGCCCATTATCTGCCGGAAAGGGAATTGGAGGTTCTCATATCCAGTTAACGCGTCTGCGACAACTACTCAGGGGAAAGTCCAGTCAACGCATTAGAACCCTATTTCTGGCGAAAACCCTTAATTTGAGCTTCTTGACGAGAAATCAACTTGGCTTTCCTCAAGATATCATGTCCCAATTGTGGAGAAGCAAAGGAGTCAACTGCATTCGAACGCTACACGATTCCAGCCATGAGTCCTTCCGAAAAGGCGAGAGGGGGGTTCGGCAAACCAGACCTCGCCGTTTTGGTCTGCCCGTATTGCGGGATTCTCTTTTCACCGAAAACAGATTAGCCATGTCAGTCCAGTTAACACGAAGAACCATGTCGCACTAAGTTAGCAGAACCTGTGCGGCTACGTCAGCCATGGTGACCAGTAGGTTCAGCCGACCCTCCCATTCGACTGGCTGCCAATCGAGGCGTCCGATTATTACCGAACTGGTCACCCGGGCCGGCATGGACCCTCCTCACTTCAGGAAGGCGTCGGGCGAGACGCCGAGCTGTGGGACGTGTGAGCACTTCAGCAGTGTTGGATACTGTGGAAAGTATCAGCGGCCTATGTTCCCTGACGAATTGTGCGACAGCTTCGCTTCGATTCTCAAGGCGAAGAAGCAGGAAGTGAGGCCTTGAGCACGCGCGCCTGCCAAGTCCGCTGAGACGAATCCTCGGATGGTTCTGCCCCATAGTCGCGGGGTTTCTCCGACTGTCCTGCGTCGCGTGGTGGCTCACTTAATCAGGTCTTTCTTCAACGCGCCATAGGCTGTGATTCCACACCCAAAGGCGAATACGAGTCCTCCCGTTACATAGAGGTAGACATACGAGGCAGACACGGTAAGACCGGTTCTAGGATACCATTGGCTCGCAAGAATCATTGTCAAGAAGCCGACGATAAGAATGACGACGCC
This sequence comes from Nitrososphaerales archaeon, assembly GCA_050011715.1. Lineage (GTDB taxonomy): Archaea > Thermoproteota > Nitrososphaeria > Nitrososphaerales > Gagatemarchaeaceae > UBA183. Next base: position 12,592 of record JBEKIO010000019.1, read on the forward strand.
TACCGCGAGCAGTTTTGCCTTCAACGCGCCTAAAGAGGCGGTTGCTCTCTTAAGCAGTTTCATCCATTTGTTGTCGACTTCGACTCCTATTCCTGCGACCCGTGCGGGTGTCCACCCTTCTAACACCTGATGGGGCTTCACGAAGTTATAGTGGATTCTCTGCCCTTCCGCTATCGGTGTCTTGAAGGACTCCCACCCTCGCTGAACCTTCACGCGCTCTCGAACCGTCCCGTTGAGCCTTTCGATTCGATTGTTGGTGGCATCGTGCTTCCTCAGACCAGCCCTAGCGATGTGTTTCGGCTTCTTGTCGTTGAACCACGCGTAGGAGAGGTTCTGTCCAATCAACGGCTGATTTCGCCCCCTGTCCAATCACGGGTGACGCCCTTCATTGACAGTTTGGAAAGCCGTGGCATTTGGACGCCCACAGGTACGAAGCAAGATGGTAGGGCGGGCCGGGAGTCGTGAGAGTGTAGTTGTATAGCATGCCGAATCCAAGAAGATGGAATGATAGCGAGGCCTGAGCGGTGTACAATATGAACGGGCCGTGCACGGTGTCTCTCGTCCAATGCTCGGTCGTCACAGGAGCGAGGAAGAAGAATGCTACGACCCCTACCGCTACAACGACCAATGCAACTGTCAAGGCCCTTCTGTGCTTCAAGGCCAATCCATCTGCACGTGCCGAGCGCGCGCGCAGCTCAATCATTCTTCCGCTCGACCTAGGTCTTCTCTGCCTGACCAGGGGTACTTGGCTGTTGCACGGGTTCCTGACGCTTCACCGCGGCCAGTCCGTACACCAGGATTGCTCCCCCTATCGAAGCAAGAACCGCTCCCGCGATGGCGATATTCTCGGCCTGATTCTCGGTATCTATCAGGGTCTGGTAGTAAGCAATAGCGGCAGTAGTAGTATTTCCTCCCCTCTCACCAGCCGTGATGATGCCTAACTCCGCCTTGTTGAATGCCGCGGACCCCAACGCCGGACTGATGGCGATGAGTGCGCCACCGAGTATCAAGAGGGCCGCACCAACTGCCATGACGAGGGGCCTCATGTCTAGGAGTGAAGCAGAGCCTCGGCTTAAGCCTATCCGCACACGATCACCGTCATGCGCTCGCTCTGGGTCCCTCCGCGCGCGCTAAAGTGTAAACAACTCGAAGGGTTCGTCTCAGCAGACCTGGCGGGAATCAAGGTTCACGTTGACAGTGTGGCTTACGCGAATACAGAACGCGAGCAAGACCATAGAGGCTTGATGGATGAAATCGGTTCTCAGTGGAAGCAGGTCATAATCTACGGCGTGGGACTCGCGCTTCTTGGCGTGGTCTTGCTCTCTACGGGTATTGGCATTTGGGGGCTCTACATCCCACAGGGTCTTTTGACTGGCCTCGCATTCATGCTGATTGGGTTGGCAATCGTCGTGGTCGCTCTGATGAGCCATCACCCGAAGGGTAACGGTGAGAAGGAGGAGGGGCCATCCGTCTAAGAGACAACAGAACCAGTAGCTAACCTTAATTCAGAACGCGAGTCAGTCTACGCCAAGGAATGAAGGGGGAATCCTGACTGACAAAGCCATCATAGCATTAGTATCAGTGCTGATAGCAGGAATGTTTCTTGGGGGTGTCGCAGGGGCGGTCTTTCGCCTGAGCGAGCCCTTCAACATGGCCATATCTTTCACAGTCGTCGTATGTGCGTTTCTCTCCGCTTATTGGTTCAACAGGACTAAACAGACACAATCTGACGAGAGGTAACAGAACCCCAACCGAAGATCGCGCCTCTCTTTCTCCGCTACGAGAGATGGCTCGTGGATCTGACCAGGCAAAAGGCAAGAAGCAGAGAGGCCTCCGACCTAGTGTAGAACCTACACGACCGCTTCGATGTGCAGCAGCCACGCTTCGGTGCTGTAAGTCCTTGGCGTCGCTCAGGAACCTGGCCGCTAGAAATCGACGTAGGTCACGTTCATCCCGCCGACGCTCACCGATGTTGGGACGAAGGCCCAGTAGACCCGGACACAATTAAGATACAATATGGCGACATAACCGGGGAAGTCGGATGCGTTCACCTGAGAGGCGGCGTAGCCCACAGCCATCGGCAAGAAGCCGCAACTGCCCTCCGGCGCGGAGCTGTCATAGAAACCAGTCGAGTTGCTCAACGCCGTGACGGCGTACGCGACGGCGACGTAGTCTGTGTCGGGCGTCGGCTGAATCGAGCCGGGAGAGGCGTCGATTCTGAAAGAGTGGGAGACAGCCTGTGCCCAGCCTCCTCCGCACCCAGCCTCCGTTGCGCCGGATACGCAGTGGTAGGTGGCTATTTCGAGGCCGAACCAGTACGGGGTGTTTCCCTGACCCTGGCTCGTGTACTGGCTCGAGTTTCCTCCCCACGGAGATCGATACGTCACGCAGATGTATGCGGTCGAGCCGGGTCGCATGAGAAGCACGGGCGTGGTCGAGCCGATGGAGGAGCCGCCGGCGCTCCACACCTGGTCATTGCAGGGCAGGAGGAGAGCGGTGGTGACGGTCCGGGTCACGGTCGTCGCCGCTCCGAGATTGGACGAGGCGACGATCCCCGCCCCGATCACCACGGCCGCGATAACGACGGCCGCCGCGAGTCGGGCATGGTTGCCGGGAGGCTTGGTGGTCATCCGCTAGGACCTTGACACCATCCCGTCCAGAGTGGTCGGGTGATGATTAACTGTTGTTACCAGTCAATTCTGTTAACTTGTCTGCGCGACCAAGTGGTCACGGATTCTTCTGCGGATTCAGCTTCAAGTGCGTAACCTTCACAATCTGATAGAGGGGTATCAAGAGGTCGATGCCCTTCGGGTCCCAACAATCACTAGGAGTAGGAGACCTAACTGCTTTCGGCTCGAAGGTAGCCATCCCCTCGTTGAAGCTAACCTCATCTGTATAGTAAGTAAGTCCGAAACTCGTCGTTATCTCAAACTTGAATTTCTCTTCAGGGTGTGCTTCGAGTTGTCCGCTCATGTCGGAGTGACCCATCAGAAGCCACTTAAGCCGCGTCTAATAGTTCTTTAGCGAACGTGCCTCTGGTGCACGGTTGACTTGCGTTAGTTTCCTGTGGTTTCTTCACCCACTTGGGCTCTCAAATTCCTAAAATTGATCCCGACGGTCCGGTTGAATTTACGGCATGTAGAATGCGAATCTATACTTTAGTGCCGAGAGCGTCATGAGTCCTCGCTCTCCATTCTCCTCTCCATCCTCTCTATCTGTCTGCTAGTCCTGCGGCTTGCTGACCGATGGTCTCTTGACGATGTAACCTAGGGCAAGTCCGACGATCAGTAGCACTACCACGGTCGCATAGGCCCATTTCGGCACAGACGGGGTGTCTTGCGTTGTTGTCGAGGTTGTGGGTCGGGCGAATTTGGTCGTCATGGCGCGCGCGCGTGCTGAGTTGTGGTTCAACCACGGCAACATGACAGACCACTGTCCTGGATCAGGCAATCTCTCCTCGTCCCGCCTTGGAGCTGTGCCTTCATCCACTTGCCTGTAAGGGCCGCCTCTTCCCTCTGGAGACGTCGAAGAAAGCGATCGCGGTCAGCAGGATTCCAGTGACGCCCGCAATTATGACGAGTGAGACGGGGAAGGAAGCTGAAGCAAAACCCCTTACGTTGATGTACGCAATGAATGTGGGATCTTCGGTCAGAGCATGGCCGGACCACTGCTCGAAGGATAACCGGTACATGAAGCGGGAAAAGCTGTAGTTCAAGTCTGGCGTGCTTGGAAGTCCGGCGTAAATCGGCAGGGACTGCAAGTAGGTCTGGACCCTCAAGATGGGGGAGAACCATGAGTCTGTGACCCCGAAAGACGGAACCGAATCTAGCGGGGCCGAAGCGACCTTGGCGTCGAATACCGAAGGAGGAGTCTCGTAGAGCGTGTAGTTGTCGTTGAACAAGAATTCGAACGCGGTCGAGTTTTCGATTAGTACTTTGGCATTCGAAAGCAAGGAGCCAGAGGAACCCAAGGCTGTGGTCTTCACGGAGTAGCTCTTCGGTGATATCGTTTCAGTCGAGAAGAAGAGCGCCAGGCTGAGACCATTCAGGTTCACCGTCCGGTTGCCCGATTGGTCTCCTGTGTTGGGCACCAAAGTGAAGTTGCCGATATCGTACTTGGATTCCAGACGTGCGGTGCTGTTTGTGATAGAGTAGTCATAACTGACGGCGAAATGGTCCAGAGCCACTTTTGAGGCAGATGTGCCTCCCTCGTACCCAGAACTCTGGTTGTCAGGAATGATCAGGAACGCGTCTATTCCCCGGTAGTCTATCCCCCAGTGAAAGTTTGAGACTCCATCTGAACTGTTCTCGGATACTGGGGTGGAGGTGAAGGACTGCGAACTGTTCATTATCACAGTGAACTTCAGTTCGGAATGACCAGAAGTGTAGTTGGCGTTCAGGATTCCGTTGTGATTCGTGTCGTTGAAGACCTCCATCAGCATCAGGGAGTTCCCCACGAAGACCGGGTTGCCTGACGAAGAGTTGTACTCCTGACCCACGAACGTGAAGACAGGCGAGTTGTAGACCGGAGAATAGAGCGCCAGGAACACCAGTTTGACGCCTTGTACGTTCACCCAAGTATACCACGCTCCCTGGCTGCCAGAAATGAAGCCGCTAGCGTAGGCCTGCGAAGTGTCGATGCCAGACGCGCCGGAACCAGCGCCGGCGGGGAAGGCAGGCAGGCAAATGGTGACAAGAAGGAACGAGGTGAGAACGACGACGACAAGCCTTGGCATGCTTCCAAGGTCCCTTCGCCAGAGGACCTACTTAGTTCGATAGATTCGAATTAAATACTCTCTTGCTCGCTATCCTGAATAGAGGATTCCTTGTGACCAGCAGGAATTCCGACACTTCGTACCTTTCAAGAACCACAGAGCTCGTCTATTTCTTTGTGGCATCGAAGGGCAGTGATCATCCTACTCTGAAGCAAGTCCAAAACGCGCTGCACTTCTCTAGCCCAAGTTCAGCCATGCACCACCTCCAGAAGCTGGAAGAAGCTAGCCTGATAGAAAGGGATCAATACGGCAATTATGGGGCCAGGAAGTTCGTACCGCTGTCCTACGACTTATCGCGCCTCATGTTCATTCGAGGCGTGGTCTTCCCGAAGAGACTGATCTACGCAGCACTCACGACCGTAGTCCCCGTAGCCTATGTGATGTTCATGGCCCAGTACCTACTGAACACGGTTGTTCTGCTGGCGCTCCTTCCGAACCTGTTTCCCGCGGCGGTCTTCTGGTATGAAGCGTGGGTAGATTGGAGGAGGATGCCCAGGATTTGATGCCCCTTGCTCGTCGACCGGCCATGAAGCGGTAAGTGGCCGGGTTCGCCCCTCGGGGGATCGCGTCTCCCCTTCTCCGCGGCGAGAGGTTCCTTGCAGACCTGACCAGGACAGAAGGCAAGCAGTAGAGTGGCTTCCTCGCACAGGAGAGCACACGCCTGGGGTTCGAGGATGCATTCACAGACTCGATTACACCCTCGGGAATCAAGTCTTCCGGGGTGTTCGCCAGTGTAGAACGGGCCGTTCTGTGGCTTGGGCTTTAATCAGCAGGGCCGCCATCCTCAAGCCATGTCTGGGACTTCGGAGCCTTCTCACAGACGAAAAGAACGGGCAGTCTTCCTGCTAGTGGTCATTGGAACCGCAGCGGTCGTGGCGGCGTTCTCGTTGTCTTCGCCGGGGCAACTATTCCCGACGAATCCAGCGCCGGACGCGGTTCCGCAGGGGCTGGGCTCCTTCCAGAGCTACTCTCAGCTGCAGGGGTACATCTCGGCCAACGCCAAGAGTGCCCAGCAATACAGCCAGTACGGGACTTGGTTCGGTGGCCCTGCCTTGGTCTTTGGGACGGCGGACCGCTCATTCAATGCTGCTTCTGCCTCATTCTCGACGGCAGCGTCGTCCGGCTCCTTCACGGGCACCAACGTCCAAGTCCAGGGCGTCGATGAGCCTGACACGGTCAAGACGGACGGGACCCACCTCTTCGTCTCGACCGACGACTCGGTCACCGTCATGAGCGCATATCCTCCCAGCTCCGCATCGGTCCTCTCGACGATATCCTTCAAGGGCTCCAGCGTCATCGGAATCGAGATCACCCAAGGCCGTCTCGCTGTCATCGACCAGCGGTATTCCAACGGATCGTACATCGACATCCTGATCTACAACACCTCCAACCTCTCGTCGCCAGCCCTGATGGCGAACACGAGCGTTGCTGGGACCTACGTCGCAGCGCGCCTCGCACAGGGCTACGTCTATGCCATCATCCAGCAACAGTCGTACCAATTCGTGAACGGGGGCAACGCGACCACTGCGATGCCCGAGATCATCGAGAACGGAGTGAGGACGACGGTCCAGCCCACTTCGGTCTACTACACTTCCAACAACGCGCAGATCAGCCTCTACACCTTCATCCTGAGCGTCAGCATGTCTACGGGGAAACAGAACACGGTCTGCGTCCTGACGGGCCCGTCTTCGACCGTCTACGTCTCCACGTCCAATCTCTACGTGGTCTACACGAACTACCCCGAGTACGATGATGTCGACGGCATAGCCGGAAACGTCTTCACAGGTGGCGTCATATCGTCGGCCTACGTCCAGCAGGCCGAGAACAGCACAATCTTCAGGGCCTCATATGCGAACGGAACCGTGGGGGTCGAAGCGGTCGGCTTGGTCCCCGGCACTGTCTTGAACCAATTCTCTCTGGATGAATACGAGGGGTATGTGAGAGTCGCCACCAGCCGCTTCGCCACGGTCGGAGGAACGAGCACGCGCAGCGACGACGTCTACGTCCTGAATCAGAACATGAGCCAGGTTGCGGCCCTGCGGAACATCGCACCCGGGGAGAACATCTACGCGGTCCGGTTCGTGGGCGACATGGGCTTTGTCGTCACCTTCGAGCAGGTCGACCCGCTATTCGCGATCTCCTTCAGTGACATGACGAACCCTGTCATCCTGAGCGCTCTGAAGGTGACCGGATACTCCGACTACCTGCATCCGCTGCCGGGTGGCTACCTGATAGGAGTGGGAAAGGACGCGGTCCCCTCCTCCAGCGGAGACTTCGCGTATTACCTCGGACTGAAGCTTTCGCTCTTCCGAGTCTTTGACAACGGCACGTCCACTCAGGTCTCCAAGTACCTGATTGGTGACCGCGGCACCGACTCGCCTGTGCTGAGCGACCACCTCGCGTTCACCTTCGACTCGGCTACGAACACAATGGTGATTCCGGTGATGCTCGCGCAGGTGAGCGGCAACCAGACCTACGGTCAGAACAGCCCGCCACCCTACGGAGACCCCGTCTGGCAGGGAGCCTACGTCTTCAAGGTAGATGCCTCGGGCTTCACACTCCTCGGAAGGGTCTCCCAGTATCCTCCAGGCCAGAACTACGGAGATTCGCCCAACAGCAGTCTGCAGATCGACAGGAGCGTCATCATCGGCAACTTCCTCTACACGATCTCGCAAGGAGAAGTGATGGTCAGCGACCTCTCCTCATTCTCCACCGTGGCTACCATACAGCTGCCGAGTTAGACGAACGGGCAGCACATCGGTGCGACTTGAAAGTGGGGCAAGGGTCGGTCCTAGAGTAGGCCCTACTTCAGATGGTCGGCGATGGTGATCTAATTGAACCCGAAATCAGGTTTTAGCCTCACAGATGATATACAAGTCTTATACATCTCGAACTCGCTACTCGGGGCGATTGAAGCCTATCATCACACTCTATTCCCAAGCCACGCCATCTCTGACTAAGAAGTTCGAGGGTTACATTGAAGCGGCATTCTGGATAGGCCTGGAGTATACGGATGACGACCTAACATCAGTCAAGGTTCGGCAGCCGAGCGAGTCGTATGATACAGACGTGGCCAACCTCTTGGAGTTCTCTGCGCTGATGGTCAGGAGACAGATCAACTTCTCGGTCGAGTTCTTCGAGGAACCGCCACAGGAGGAGAATCCTGAGCAAGGTCCGTCAGAGGAGACCTCCGCCGGGCCCGAACCTCCCCTCTCGGAACCGGTGAAAGGGGTTGATTACAAAATCCAGCTCGCCAAGCTCAAAGAGGATTTCGATAACCACCGGCTGTCCAGGAGTCAGTACGAGGCCAAAAGGGAGTCATTGCTGAAGAAGTGGAAAAAAGGCGTCGAAGGAGGGTTGAGTCGGTGACCCCGATGCACAATCTGCGAGCAAGATAGAGGCTCCCTGAGCGTGCGCGCTGTTTCAGTCCCAGCCTCTGGCTAGGCGCTCATTGATGCGATTTGCTAAGGGTGGACGGGTAGTGTTAAATATGCAACAAAAGCGCTACTGTTTGCAATTGCGTGCCAGACTCCTTGCATTAATTGTCTTAGCTATTCTGGGAAGCTATGCTTTTGCTCTGCCGATGGCAACCGTCGAGGCGACAACTGCTGCTCTTCCCGGAGCCAGCGTGGATGCGCAGGGTCCGAGTAGCGGGTCTAATTCAACGGACTCCTCGGGCAACTACAACATAGCCGGCATCTACACGGCGGGAGGGTATAACGTAAGCGCGAGCGCTGACGGTTTTCTTAAGGCGTACTATCCGATATTGGCTACCGTTACTCTGGGCCACGAGACCGCTGGCGTGAATCTGAATCTAGCCAGGTCGTCCATAGTAACAGGGCAGGTCACCGGCCCAGACGGAAGCCCCGTTGCTGGAGCGACGGTCAAGCTGGTTGTCAACGACAGCAGCACAGAGGTCGGATCAGACACGACGACGTCAGACGGTCTGTACGCAATCGAAACAGACGTGCCGGCCGGGCTATATCAGGTCGAAGTCGAACCTCCATCAGGATCAAGCTTCTTCGGTTTCAGTTTGAGCTGTTTCAGCTACGCCTCGATATGTCCCGACAATCCGGGATATATCCCCGGCTTCATGAGCAAGACTGTGCCCAACGTTCACATCACAGCCCAGACAGAAGTGACACAGAATGTGCAACTTTCAGCCTCTGCTGCGATAGTCGGAAAGGTCACGTTCAATGGCAAGGGTGTCGCTGGCGTATTCGTGACGGTCAACGGTACTTGCTCCGGATGCTACTCCACCACAAACTCGACTGGGGGATACACGATAACGAACGATCTTCCTGCCGGAAAATACAACGTGTCCTTATCCGCGTCTCTCTACCCTCCGCTTTCCGCTCATGTGATTGCGACCGGCTCAGCTGCTGTCACTGCCACCATTGGCGGGATAGCCCGGCATGACTTCACGCTCTCAGCTTCTGCGGTCGTCTCCGGATACGTCAAAGACACTCACGGCAACGCGGTGGCTGGTGCCACCGTAGAAATCGGTGCGCAGACATGTTACTTTGGTAATTGCTTCATTACGTGCAATGGTTCATTCCTCCCTTGCGCTACGAACTCGACCGATGCCTCAGGACACTACGTGCTCGAGAGCGGCATAGCAACGGGATCGTACAATGTCACGGCGTCGAAGGGAAGCGCGAAAGCTGGTCTCTCGACTCTTCTCTCGGTGACGGCCGGGAACTCATACACGGCCCCTCTAATCACGCTCACAATCCCCGCCCCCGTCGTTCCTGCTCACATAATAGGAGCAGTGCAAGACAACCATGGGAATCCAGTCAAGTTTGCGTCAGTGTCAGGCGAAGGAATCTCGTCTCATGTCTCCAATGACACAGAGACGAACGCCGCAGGGCAATTCAATCTGGAGATGCCACTCACGTCTACCGACTCCATCAATGTGTCCGCTTCAGCACGCGGATACGCTGAGACGGCACTGTCGTTCCAGGTGGTCTCTAGCGTCGCCCCAGGGGGAACCCGTAGCGCAGTGACGCTGACCCTCAACGTGATTAGCCCCGGTTCGATTTTGGGTAGCGTCCAAGGACAGACGATTGCATCGCTGATTCAACCCCAAAGAACTCAAGAGTGGAGCACATCGGCGGGGGCCATCGTTTCGACCAAGACAGACTCTGAGCTTTCGGTGGGCCTGGTTGGTGGCCTTTTGCTTAGTGGGAGTACAATCTCAACATATGTACGAGGCCCAGTCGGCACAAGCGGCACTTTCACCATCTCAATCCCGAAGTCTCTCATCAATCCAAGTACGTGGGGTGCGACAATTGACGGCAAGTCCGTTTCTCCAGCGATCAGCACAAACTCGACCTACGCTACGATCACGGTCTCCTACTCTCAGGGCTCTCACATCCTTGAGTTCGCGCCCGCGACCACCACCACTACGTCAAGTAGCAGTTCCACTAGCAGTACTACCTCAAGTAGCAGTACTACCTCAAGTAGCACAAGTACGTCGAGCAGCAGTAGTACTTCGAGCAGCAGTACCTCTTCGAGCTCAACATCAAGCACGTCAACAACATCCACCACGAGCACCACCCCGTCCACCAGCAGCACGAGCAAAAGCTCGACAACTTCTCAGACCACCACATCCAGCTCGTCAAGTGGAGGGGGCGGGATCCCCGAGTTCCCAGCCCAGCTCAGCTTCGCTCTCCTGGCTACAGTCATCGTCGTGATGTCGTATGTATACGCGAGACGCGGCCTTCGAGTCGACAAACAAGCCCCGGTCTAGCACGCAATTCTCGAAGATCAGAACGTCTTGGTGTGACCCAAGCACTATCTGTGTAGTGTCATTTTTCACAATCTCCTCTACCAGACTTGACTCTGGCTGAAAAGAACCCCTGGCCCCGTATCAACGTCAGCAATGGTCTCTGAATTGGTGTTAACGGTTGTAATGCTCGACGCCTGCATCGACGTCGTGGCGGTGCTCTATTGGGCATCAAAGGGCTACCTGGGGCACCTGAGGAGGAATGGATCTATCGAATCGGTGGCGCCAGTCGAATCCTACACTGCGCCGCCGGAGCAGTCAATAGAGATTCCCGCTGCGGTGGCAACGACCGAGGCCGAGCCTGCCCCTTTTCAGATCCAGGCGATCTACGAGACTGTGCAGCCTGCTCCTGCCCCAGTCTACTTCGCAGCACCATCGACCACATCATTCGGAGCGCCATCCATCTCTAGGCCAACCAAAACGTACAGGCGCAGGCTCGCCCCAGTCAGAGGTGCTGCGGCCTCCAGGGCGTCACTGAAGCAGAAGACGAAGAAGCCCTGAGCGAGAAGAAGAGAAAATCCTCACCGCTGGATAGTCAAGTGAGAAGGCGCGCTACCGAGCGCCCCGGTTGATAAGATAAGAGCGAAGCGACGGCCCCCACCGACGACACCCCGCATCGACTCTGGTTTGTGGCCGAACAACTGAGCTAGAACGCATCACGGCTGGGAGTGTCGGAGCCATTGGCAGGGCGCGAGCGCGAACGGCCTGCCATTGCGGCTCGCGTAGCCCCCGGCCTTTTCACTCGAAATATTGTCTTCGAGCCCAACAAATCCTGTTCTCAAGCCCTCTAGGTCCATACGAGAATATATGGGGGCAATCCGGATTGCCGGTACCGATTGGCTCGCCTCTCTTCCGAAGTAACACGAGGCCTGAACGACTATCTGGGCTGGCTAGAGGCAGAATACGACATTCGCATCGAAGCCCATGACCTGAGTGACTACATCGTCGAGGGTGTAGACCAGTATCAAGCGGAATTCGACGCCGCCGTCCGCGATTTCCGCGATGCTGTCGACAAGATCGAGAAGATGGCGTTCGACTTTTGCGATTCAGTCGAGGAGGATGATCCAACCGACGTAGATGAGAAGACGGATGAGGTGCTGCGAGAAGCAAGAGACAGGATACTGAAAGAGAGTGGAAGACTCACAGAGAGGCTGAATTCCCTGAATCTGCGGCCCTCATGGCGGCTGTCGTCACCCCCCCTGGCGTCAAGTACTGAAGAGTCAAGGATTCTCCGTGCGTGGACGTGTGCAGAGGGATGTGGGAGGATTGAGGGAGCTGGAGGATATGAGCAGCATAGAACTCTCTATCCTGTTCATCATCCTCATGTGAGTGACGAAGTGGGATTGCCAAGAGATGGAGGGCATCCTTTGGTATGACTCAGGACAGAGACTTCGGGCAGACACCTTCCGGGGCTTCGATTGACGAGGAGGAAGTGACCATCCTCGATGCGGAAGAAGAGACCATCCTCGATGCGATAGGAGAGGTGTTCAAATTCTGGGTAGAAAGCAAAGATGGGGTCGTGACCTGGAAAACGATAGATGCGGCGGCAAAGAAGCACGAGGTCAGCCCGAACACGCTTGGGTTTGTTTGGCAAAGGGTCGGTTTCAGGGAGAAAGGGATTCCAGGGCTTCATGAAAGAACTCGCGCCCTTGTTTTCTTCTTCTCTCATCGCAGGAACAGGCAGTGGGTCGAACGGTAGTCATGACCTGGGTTCCGTTGGCGCGTTCCGCTGGATGGCTGGAATCGTCCGGAATCTACACCTAGGTTTGATGCGGGAGGATAGCGGATGAAGTTCGCACACATTCAGAGGCCTCTGCCCTTCGTCCTCGGTATCAGCGCCTTCGCCTGGGCCATAGGCTTCTCCAGGTATTTCGACCACTGGGTCCTCTTCCCTACCTTCCCCAATATCCTCGACTCCCTTGGGATTTCTCTGGTAGGGGCCTATCTCCTGTATCTGGCCCTGGGCAAGAGTAACCCGCTTGTAATCCCTTCAGATGTGGAACTGGGGGTCATCTTGTCCGTTTTTGACGACATCGACCCTGCTTAGGAATCCTGAAGCAAGCGCACAGACAGGAATCGTGAGGAAGTATCCGGGTACGAGGGGACGTTCGTTGATTGTGAGCTTGTCGAGCGAGAGCGTCGAGAGTACGATCTCTGCACGCATTGGTCCAGCGGAGTTCAGTTGCGGGCCCTTGCTCGAAGCCCGTCTCTTCTCAGCAGAAGTAGCAGGGCCACTCCCATCGCGACCGGTGCGAGAGCACCAGCCCCGAATTCGGGTACGCCCGTCACGCCTCCCTGGGAGACCAGGGCTGCGGACGTGCCGGAGAAGGAGAACGCGGGCACAGTCCAGTCGATGTCGTAGGACCCCTGGATCAGGGCGTTGCCGGGGTCAAGGGTGAAGCTGCCCGACGAGGCCAGACCCGTCTCTGTGCATGTGCCTGCTATCCCGGTAATCGAGGAGCAGTCGATTGCATTGGAGGTCGGAATCGTGGAGGAGCCGGTGAACGCCCCGCTCGCGTCAAGGTAGCTGGGGTTCATGCCATAGAATGTCATGGTCCCGCTCTCGGCTTCGGTCCCCGCGAACAAGTCCTCGTGCGCGTTCGTCGTCATGCTGAAAGAGCCGCTCACCGGCGTCGCGCCTAGGGTCCCGACCAGAGACCCGTTCGTCTGGATGTTGTGCCAGTCTATCGTGGCTGCGACATATGAGAACACAATGACTACGCTGCCGTCGGTCGAGGCCCAGACTATCGGTCCGGGAAGCGGCCCGGGGTTGAGATACGCCGATTCGAGGTCCATCCAGAGCGGGGGCTGCGACGGAGGAACCGTGCCGCTCAGGGCACCTAGCCCGACGAAGAAAGCCGGCACCTGGCTCGTGCAGGCCGGGGGCAAGGGAAGGGTGATTCCGTCCCAGCAACCCAGGGGAAATGCCTCGGCTGGCACTGCGTCAACTATCCCGATTGCGCCCCCGATGGCGAAGCTGGTCCCGTTCAAGAATTCTCCCGAGAGCGAGAAGTACGCTGTCCCGCTGGTGACAAGCCCGTCCACCGAGGCGGAGAGGTTCTCGGTAAAGACCGCAGTCGAAGAGTTGACGACCTGTCCCAGGATGGAGGCGTAGACAACTTCCCCTCCAGATTGCGTGTAGTCTTGCTGACCCGAGCTCCCGACGCTCCCGGTAATCGTCAGGTCTAGCTGGTTTGGTGGCGGTGTGGCGTGAGCGATCGGAGCAAATGCGAACAAGAAGAGCAGAGCTAGCGGGACTGCGACGAACCTTCCTTTTCCAGATCTGAACAAGTTACTTGGCTCCAAGCCCCAAAGCCGCACTGGTGCGACCCGAGCTCACCTGTGATACTGATTCAGAGTATATACCGGTTGAGAAGTCGAGGTTCATCGGTGTGAACGCGGGCTTCAGGTCGAGGCGTTATGGCCAATATGGTCCAGCGATGATCAATCGGCCGTAGGTCCGGAGATAACAATATGGTCTGAAGACGGAGAGAAGTATGGTCTAGAGGTAAGGAGAGGATCGACCTCGCCATCAGCTCTTCGACGCAGTAGTCTTCACCTTGCGCAGAGAGTAACACCTTGGGAGTCACAATGAGACCTAGGCGCTATTCAGCGACGATGGAAACTCGAGGTCCATTGGCAAGTGCCCCCTTGCAGCACTTCCTGTAGCCGACCCGACGCCTTACTCACCGTCTCCGCGGTGTGAGGGTCAGCTAGATTATGCCTAGGCGCAGGAGTGCCACGAAGGTAACCACCCACGAGACGGCGACGACAACTCCCCACACTACTCTTTCTCTTGTGAGGCCTTTGAGGTATTCAGCCTCCGGATTCGCAGCGGCCACCGGGGAAGGCGCTGGTTCGACGATTGGCGCTGAAGACTTCGTCACTGGTTTCTCCTTTGCAAGTCCCAACACTTGACCTGAACTCGCCATCGGCGGTGGAATCCTGTTTGCGTCCGACGTAGGGGGTGCCAACTCGACGACGTCGGGCTTTGAAGGAGGGCTGATCTCAATGGTGCCGGACTTCGATGGATAGCTGACATCAACTGCGGGCTCGGCGCTGACGACCTTCGGGCTCTGCCTCGCCTTTCTCTTTGGCGTCTCGTTCCCCTCGGATGAAACTGTACTTCTCCTTGTATTTCTGTGTGCCTCAGCCATCGAGTATCAAAAGGAACAGCAGTCCCTATTAGGGATTCTTGGCATAGACCAAAACAAAGGAACGTATGGTTCGCATGGGGAACGTGTAGGGCCTGTGTCAGAGGCCATCTTGAGCGTGTCTGGTGGGGTCATCCCCCAAACGGGTTCCGAAAATGAATTTCCTTCGTGAACACGAACATCTGGTCGACATGAGCTCCCCAGCCAGGACTTGCCCTGCACTTCAATTGCACCTAATCAAGAATGGTCAAGCCCACTAATTTCAAGAATGGTCAAGCCCACTAATTGCATATAATTGAAGCTGGCCACGACCCACCCCACTCTGTTAATCACATCAGGACATCCGTGTCGCGAGTCACCATGAAGTGGCGGGTACGCTAGTGGGACCTAGACTTTGGAGACATCCGAAGCTCCCTCGCGAGGTCACGGATAAGGTTCATGCCTTAGCGGCGCCTATTCGAGTGTCTTTCGTCTGCTAATCCCAGGCACTCAGCGCAGAAGTAGGTGTTTCCCTGCTGGCAATCCATTTCTATCCCGTGAATCGCACAACGCGTGGAGATCACATGAGAAGCGTCAGCATCCATGACCGACGCTGCGTCGCTCATGTTGATGCCGGGCCGAGGTTGTGGCTGCATCCTAAGGGTCCTCACGTCACTGGTACTGATTGCACGGATTCCTTGTAAGCTTGATGAAGCTCCAATTCGAATTCCTGCTCGCGTAGAAACCTAGGAAGACAGGGTTCAGAGACAGGGGGGCTTTTCTGAAGCAAACGGACAGCGTGCGGGGACCTCGGTTCAGCAGTTCAATCCAGTGAGCTCGTTGATACAGACTACTGCTTCGTTCCTGAAGCGTCGCTCATGCCTTTGACCAAGATCCAAACTCCGATTACGAATTCAAAGGGGACATAGGGAAGGTATACGAAAAACGAGA
Source organism: Nitrososphaerales archaeon (assembly GCA_050011715.1). Lineage (GTDB taxonomy): Archaea > Thermoproteota > Nitrososphaeria > Nitrososphaerales > Gagatemarchaeaceae > UBA183. The sequence continues at coordinate 28,238 of JBEKIO010000019.1, forward strand.
CTCCATAGCCAAATATGGCAGACAGCGTTCCGATCAGTACGAGGGAAACTCCTACCAGCCCCCAGAGAGACAGAATGCGTGGAACAATTCGTGATTTGTAGAACAGATAATAGAAGAGTATTGCACCAAGACAAAAAGGCAACTCCGCCAGTGTCTCTCCAAAATTCATTGATTCAAATGCCAGATTCCCTATCGTCTGCAAATAGGCGGGGTTTCCTGCTGTCACATACTCCTGACCTATCTGTAAGAGAAAGAAGGTCGCTACCATGCTGGCGGCAAGCAGCGCCCCTTCCAGAACATAGAATCCAAAGCCAACAAGAGCCGTTTCTTCATTCCGTCTCCTCAGGGTCACGAAAAGCATGGCCCCCAAGAAGATGACCCCAGCGGCAGTGGCTGTCTGACCTAGTATGTTTGCCCTTATCAGCCAGGCGTTATTCGCGACATCGATCAGATTTACACTTACAGGCCCGACAGATGGCAGGAAGTTGCCAGGCAACGCCTGACTCAGAATCAGTCCACTGATCAAAGACGTAAAGTACTGAAGGAGAAATGCAGCTCCTAAGACTCTTGAAATGTTGCTAACTGAATTCATCTTTCCCACATCAACAAGCTCTTTGACTAGAATTAAGTATTCGGTACGTTCCTTTGTTCTCCCAGTGCGCGCGCGCACTTCAACTCTAATGAGCGACAGAATGACGGCGGATTCGTGACTACACAATTCACGACGCTCCGAGAGTCCTGCGCGCGAGAAAGATGGGCCGCAATCAGAGGGTACACCCACTAGACTAGGCGACCCCGGCAGTCCCGGTCTCAATTGTGTGGGAAAAAAGCGTGGACGCAACCTGAGAGCACCGCATCGACCTAACTCGGCTGTGAACACTCTAGTGAGACTCTACGAGTGGGGGGACAGATCGACTACGCAGCCTTTGTCGTAGCGTGGCTCTTCCACATCTTCGGATAGGTTCCTTGCTTCATGATGACGCGTTCAGTCGAGCAAGCGAGACCCTTCTTCATAGCGGTCATCTCGTCCGTGGGAAGCATTGCGTTCCCTATCGCCACAAGCTCCCCCTTTGCCGACATCAGTGTCAGGGTGTCACCCCTCGATATCCCTGCTGACACGGAAAGTATGCCGGGGAGCCCCAAGCGCGCGCCGTGGCAGATGGCGTCGACCGCAGAATCCCGTATGACGATCTTCTTCGTGGCGCCCAGCGAATCCTCAATCGGTTTGACTAGCGCCCTTAGGGCCGACTCATCTCCACTTCGTAGCTTGAAGACCGCGTCGCTCAACTGATGCATGGTCACGAAGCCGTCTGATTCTCTGAGGGGTCCTACAAGTGTCCGGCGGAGCTCGACCATGGTCGCACCGACTCCTAGCACTTCTCCGATATCATAGACCAACTTTCGGATGTAGGTCCCAGACTCGCAGAGACACCTGAAGAGATGGAGGTTGCCCCTGGCCTCGTCGAGATCCAGAGTGTAGATCTTCCTGCTCCTGACTTGACGGCTTACAGACGACCTCTGAGGGGGCCTCTGGAATATTTCTCCGGTGAACTCCGCGACCACCGCCTCGAGCTGCTTGGCCGGGACGGTAGCGTGGATTCTCATCACTCCTCGGTACTCCTTGGGGAAGAGCAGGAGGAGGCTCAGCGCCTTGGTGCCCTGTCCGAGGCCGATTGGGAGGAGACCCGAGACCGGAGGGTCCAGCGTGCCGCTGTGACCCGCCCGATCGATGCCCAGCATCTTTCTCACCCATGCCACGACTTCGTGACTCGTCGGACCCCGCGGCTTGTCAAGAGCGATTAGGCCGTAATCGAGCATCACCTCCACCGGCCGAGCCCGAGGGTCCCACCCGTGTTCCGGGTCTGCAGGCTCTTCGTCCACGACCACCATCTTCTGGGACTGCAATCTAGTCAGGCCTGTTCTTGATGTAGTGCAAGACGATCTCGGCGACCCTCGATTCGTCGATTGAATCGGTGTCGACGACCAAGTCGAAGGGTCTTAGGTCCTTTCCGAACTCGATCCCGTAGATCTTCTTGTAGAGCTTGTAGTTCTCACTATCACGGATGGAGAGGACCTCGAGGCACTGTGATACTGTCATTCCGTCGCGCTTGGCCATCCTCCTCGCCCGGCTCTTGGCGCTTCCCGACAACCAGACCTTCAGCCCTCTCTCCGCCAGCCAAGGGAGAGGATAGCTGGTTATCACAACGCGGCCTTTCTTCGCCTTCTGCAGCAGCCTAGAATCGACTTCCTTGTCAAACCCTGATGACTTCTTCCTTTCATTAAGGAAGCTCATTCCGTCCTTGGTGTCCCACCAGTCGCCACCTCCGGACAAGTATCCTTCCTCGACTGCCATCTCTTTCAGCACGTCGCCTCCCCCCACGGTTGGGATGGCTAGTGCTTCGGAGATCACCTTCGACACGGTGGTCTTCCCTACAGCTGGCATCCCTGAGATTATGATAGCGTCCAATGCTGAGTGCTCTCTAGGTTCCGGTGTGCAGCAGCTTGGTCAACAGGGTGGAGAATGTAAATGAGCTAAGCATGTACCACCAGAAGAGGGCCATCGTTCCCCCTTTTCCTGAGAAACTGCCCACGAGGTAGGGGATTGGAATCGACGAGTGCGCGACGATGACGCCGAATCCACCCAGGAAGGACGCCATCAGGTAGTACACCAGCAGCAGCGGTACGAAGGTGATTGCCGTGACCTTCAGCCTGGCAGAAGAGACCCTGGCTTGTTCCTGCCTCATCGAAAGCTCCCTCTTCTTGAGTTTCTCGAGCTTGGCCTGGTCCTTTGCGAGTGTGGCCGCCCTCTTCTCCTTGTTGAAGGCCGAGACCTCGGCCCTCATCCGTCTCTCAGCGTCTAGGTTCACTACCCTTCTGGTGACCAATTGGGTCACTAGGCTCAGGCCAATGGCCGTCATGGTGATCAACAAGGTCGATTCCGGAATTGCGATCGAAGGGATATTGAAAGTGAACGTCTTGTTGTTTGTCCCATCGGAGACCGTGACTATGTAAGAACCAGAGGCGACATCAGGCACCACGAAGGAGCAGCCGCTCAGACTTCCAACCGAGTTCGTAGTGCACCCGCTACTCATGTTCAGCGACGTTGTGCCGAACATTGCACTGACGTTGCGGCCAGCGAAAAGGCCGGACGCGGTGATGCTTATGGTCGTGCCGGGCCCGCTAGTAGTGTAACTGAGCGAGACCTCAACACTTGTCGTGGACGAACTTGAGGTGCTCTGGCTTGTGCTTGTGGTCAGGCCTGTTCTTGTGGTCAGGCTTGTGCTCAGGCTTGCGCTCGTGACCGTGAGCGTGCTAGTGACCGTGACCGTGACCGTGACTGCGCCCGTGCTCGTGGAAGTGCTGGCGGTGCTCTGGGCAAGGGCCGGCAAGGCCATCGTCAGGCCGGCCAGAACTACCGCGACAGTGAAAGCGACTAATAGGCATCGCCCGCCTCCGGCCCAGAGGCGCTGCACTTCTCTTCCTCTCCTTGCTGCGTTCATCGCGCGGCTTCCTTGATGACTGCGGCCAGGGCCTCGGCGGTGGCGTCCGCCTTTCCCTCCGTATTCCTGACTATCAGCATCGGAGCACCGGTCAGCGTCGATGACACGGCAAGGAACCCGCGCCCGAGCTCCATCTCCTTCTCCAGCTCCTCCTTGGTCACTGGGTCGCGCGACCTTGCTGCATCAGACGCCCTTCGCGCCCAGACCTCCTCCGGGCTGGCTTCGACCAGAATCAGGTGCGTCGGGTTCAAGGCCCTGACGACCTCAAAGGGTAGCCCGGGCCAGAATCCTTCCTTGGTCCTGATGAATAGGTGGGTGTCGACCAGGACGATCTGGTCGGCCATCTTCGAGATCCTGGCCGCCGCGATGGCCTGAAGCTTCTTCTGCCTTCCGACGGGGAGCGTCCTCATCTCGTCCCTGTCCTTGACCCACTTGCGCTTCGTCGCTTCCTCGAACATCACGGTTCCAAAGGTCACTAGCTTCGCGCCCTCGAGCCTGGACTTCAGCCTCTCGACGACAGTGGTCTTGCCTACGCCCGGAATCCCCACGACGACGACCCTCAGTTTCAAGGGATTAGCCAGCTCCTATGAGGCCGGCGAGAGCGGGAGAGATTTCTTCCACCTGCTCCTTCAGGAGCATCTGGTAGTACTGCAGGATGATGTCAATCATAAGGAGTATGCCAATGCCCGAGCCGAAGACCCCGAAGAGGTCTGCGATGCCTGCGATCAGTCCGATCAAGATGCCGCCTATTATTGTGAGTACCGGGATGTACCTGTTCAGGACCTGCTCTATCGAGAGGCCAGTCCTCCTGAAACCCGGGACCTGGACGTTCGCATCCATCAGGTTCTTTGCCACCTGCTTGGCGTTCAGTCCGCCGATTTCTACCCACAGCTTGGCGAAGACCACGGACATTCCGACCATGAAAAGGAGGAAGATAACCGAATGGATGGGGTCCGAGATCGTATCAAAGACACTCCGCGGGGCAGTCATATAGTAGACGATGCCTCCTGTAGGTTGGGAAGAGTTCGCCTGAAACTGCCCGATGTAGGGAAGCCACCGGTTGCTGCCGGTCCCCGAGAAGTTGTAGAGGATTCTAGTGAAGAAAGTGATGTTGGCGGCCAGCGCAGAGACCAGGATGACCGGGATGTTCGAAACGTAGAGCAGCTTGATGGGGTAGACTCCCTGGAAACCCCTGTACTTTATGGACGTGATCGGCAGCTCGACCCTGATGCCCTCGATGTAGACTATGACGAGCAGCATCACCACGGTCAGCACGAACGTCAGAAGACTGGGGTATTGGTATGACCGGACGACTATGCTTGGCAGGGTGTTCGTGAAGAAAGCGCTGATCAAGGCTGGGATGAAACCGAAGTACTCCCTGACCCCTGATGTGGGCGAGAAGGTCACCGGGGAGAGAGCGTACCACACCACGGTCTGGGCGACTCCCGCGAGGATGAAGAGGCTGACGCCGCTCCCGAGCCCCCACCCTTTTTGGATCATTTCATCGAGCATGAGTACCAGGATGCCGGCAACAAAGAGCTGCGCGAAGATCACCGCTTCGCCTCCCGTGCCGTGAAAACAGTTACTCGTGACTGTCGCCGTGCAGAAGCTTCCAAGGGCTCCACCCAAGATGTAGGCCGCGGACTCGCCCACTATCACAATCATCGTGAGGAATTTGGTTGCGATCCCGAAGATGGCCCTGTCGTCTGAATCGCTCATGTCCAGCTTGATGATGTCACTTCCGACCAACAGTTGCAATATCAGGCCCGACGTCACGATAGGCCCGATGCCGAGCTCCATGAGGGTCCCTTGGGCGGACGCAAAGACGACCCTCAGGAAGGCTAGCTGGTCCTGCTGCTCCCCCGGTCCTCCAAACCCAAAGAGCGGGGTAGTGGCCATTACGAGGTAAGCCACGAGGGCGAGGGCCGTCCACATGAGCCGCTCGTTCAGGGACGGTTTCCTTTCTGGCTTCGGTATCTCAGGAAGAACCGTCCCTACATTCTTTACGAAATCACGCATCGAAGCCAATGGAAGAGGCTTACTCCTTGACTGCTATCTTTCCGCCCGCAGCCTCTATTTTAGCCTGAGCCCGTTTCGTGAAGAAGCCCACCCTGACCTCGTACGGCGCTCCGACCGTGCCCGAGCCGAGCAGCTTCTGGATTCCCATGGAGGTCAAGTCTACGGACTTTCCCTTCGCCAGGTCTTCCAGGTCGCCTACGTTCACCCAGGTCCTCGGTTTCGGGCGACCAAGAGGTCTGAAGGGGTCCCTCCCAAAGTGGTCGGGGTCGTACTTGACCAGCCAGCTCCATTTGTGCTTGTGGAGGCCGGCGTTGCCGTGTCCGCCTCTCGAACCGGAGTGTCGGTGTTGACCTATCTGCCCGTAGCCGTGGGTCCTGCTCCCCCTGTACTTCCTACTCTTTCTGGTGCGGGTCGGCAACCTAGAGCATCCTCCCAACGAGCTCGCTGAGCTTTGGATTGCTCCCGAGTATTCCCTCTTCCGAGGACGCCCTTCGCATCGATCGTTTGAAGCCACCCCTTGGGGGTGCCAGCCTGAAGAAGGGCCTGAGGCCCTCGACGGCCGATAGGCGGATCTCCTCCTTGACCATCTTCGCAGCCAGGTCTTCGTGGTCTTTGTAGCCCATCTTCTTCAGCGAAGCAGAGTCCAGCGCCTTCGTGGCGCTTACCATCCCACGCTTCTTCAGGAGGGTGGCCAGCAGGTCAACGTCGATCGGTGCCCACGCGACGTGGTCTTTGCAGAGCTTCAGCGTGCCCAGTGTAGAGGGATCTCCGGGCACCACGGAGGCGGAGAACCTCCTCACGACCTTGAGCTCCTCAAGCGCTTTCCGGACCGGTCCCGACGAGTTTATCGCCCCGTGCAGGTTGAGAACTAATAGCAAACTCAATCTTGATCACTTCATACGTTTAGCGCGTGCGACATCCTGAAGGCGTCGTAGGCCGCGTTAGCCAATGATGATGTCGTGTTCGTCGAGCCGAAGGTCCTTATCCAGGCGTCCTTGACGCCCGCTAGCTGGAGGAGGTTCTTGAGGGCGGGCCCCGCGACCAACCCGAGCGCTCTCGGACCCGGTATCACTTCGATCGTCACGCTCCCAGCCTTGCCCCGGATCCTGTAAGGGACGGAGTGGGGCCTGCCGCACCTGCACTCCCAACTGCCGCATCCGAGCTTCACCGGGATGATGTTGAGAAGCGCGGCGTTCGTGGCCTTTTCTATCGCCTCCCTTGTCTGCATCGCCTTGCCCTTGCCGACGCCGAACCAGCCTGCCCCGTTGCCGACGGCGACGACTGCGGAGAACCTAGTCAGCTCGCCCGCGTCGGTCTGCTTCTGCACGACGCTGACCCCGACGACCTCGTTCCGAAGGTCGGGAAGCAGTTTCTTGACGATCTCTGACTCGCGGATCCTCTGGCCTCCCCTGAATATCTCGTCGAGCGAAGTGATCTTGCCTTCGTTTACGAGCTTCCCGAGCTTGGTCCTGGGGACCCAGACTTCCTCCTCCTCCTCTCGGCGGTCGCGCCTCCCGTAGGAAGACATTACTTCTTCACTCCCGTTATGACAGCCTTCACCTTCTCGAACTGAGCGGGATACTCTTCTGGCTTGAAGCCCCCTTTCAGGAGCCCTGCGAAGCCCCTCTCGTAAGCGTCCTTGGATTCCAAGGAAAGTTTCGAAGCGTAATCTGCTATTGTCTTGCCTGTGAGCCTCTCTTCAGAGGGGAAGGCCTCCTCTCCGACCGGCACTTCGACCCCTGCCTCTACCACACCCTTGACGAGCGCCCCGACACGCCCTCCCCTGACGAAGGGAGCAAGGCCGTTGTATAGGACCGCCTCCTTGATGCCATTGGCGAGAGCCTTCTTGCCAGCCAGCATCCCGAGGAGATAGCACGCGGGAGTCGACTTCAGCGAACCGTGCCACCCCAGCTTTAACAGCTCCCGAGAATGAGCGGAGGCGACAACCGAATCTCCTTCCACCTTTGGAATTACGAACTGCGAAGTGACGTTCTTGTTCGATATGCGGACGACCAGCAGCACCCGGTGCGAGGTAATCGCACGCTTCCTGGACCTGTAGTCGGTGACCCCTTCTCTCCGCCTGCGCAGCAGAGGAACGTGGACGGGCTTCACTTCTTGGCCTCCTTCATCAGGCCCAGTAGGTGCTTGACCCCACGGACCTGGCCGCCTTTCACCTGCTTGTAGAGAGCCTTGTAGGATTCGTTGCTGATCTGTTTCCTGTCCTTGGCAACCTTGAGCCTCCATCGTAGGGCTCGGACCTTGGTCATCCACATCTCCTTCCTGGGATTCCGCGCGTGCGAGCTGCCCTTGGTCGAACCGGCTCCCCTGCCTCGCTTCAGCCTGTCCGACCTCTCCCGGAACCTGCCGCGGGAGACGCCCTTCTCCGGAGCCACCCTGATCGCACCGAATCCGACCAGGCCTCTGATGGTGCTTCTGGTGATGGCATCCTGGATCAAATCCGTATACTCCTCGTCGAAGATCACTCTGTCCTCGCCGACGCCGAGGACCGACGCGGCCAGCCTCCTCCTACTCCTTAGGTTCAATCACCCTCAATCCTGTTGGGTTTAGGACCCTTATGCCCAGCTCGGTCGCCCTGCTGAGAATCTGCTCCCTCTTCTTGGCACCCACCGTACCTCCGATTCTGGCCACGTCTCTGCCGGGCACGAGGCCGTCGAGGTCAGCAGGCCTGTGCACGAGGACCTCGAAGTGACCGCTCGGGTGCAGCCCCCTGGATTCGACTGGCCCCCTGTAGCCGACCCTGACGAGGGCGGGCCAGCCCTTGTCCTGGCGCCTCACCTTGTTATCGACGCCCTTGGGCTTCCTCCACTCGGGGTGGATCCTCACGTATCTCCAGCTCTCCTGTCTTACGAACCTTGGCCTGTGCTTCGCTAGCTCGTTCCGCTTCGCTACGAGCGCCTTCAGTCTATTCTCTTCCGAAACCTTCGCCTTCGGCAAAGTTAGAAGCCCTCCTCCTTCTGGTAGATATAGACGCCGTCCAAGAAGATTCTCTGGTCCTTGCGTTTTATCTTCGTAGCGAGCTCCACGTTGGCCGCGGTCTGGCCGACGTCTTCGACCGAGACGCCCTTGACTACGACGTCGTCGCCCTCAATCGCGACCTTACACGCCCCGACAATCTTGGCGATCCTCGGCGACCTTTCTCCTACGAAATTCTCGACGTGAATCTCGTCCCCCTTCGTCTTCACTGAGATCGGAAAGTGAGCGTATACGATCTTGAGCCTGTATGTGTAACCCTTCGTAACGCCGGTAATCATGTTATTCACGAGGCTCACGACCGTGTTCACTATCACGTTGTCCTTCTTCTTCAGGGAGAAGGGAGAGATGCTGACCTTGTTCCCTTCGACGGAGAGGTTCACGTTGACCTTGTCGAAATGCTTCTTCGCTTCGCCCAGCTTGCCCCTCACCGAAAGGGTCCTGCCTGCCAGGGTTGCGGTCACGCCAGGGGGCAGCTCCACGTCCTGCTGCTGCACCTGCTCAGTAGACAAAGCCGATCAATCTCCCGCCGATCTTCTTGTCCTGCGCCTCCGTGTGGGCCATGACGCCCTGGGGCGTGGAAACGATCAGAGTCCCGACACCTACCGCCGGAAGATACCTGTGCTCCCAGTCGACCAACTTCGAAGACTTGACCGAGAATCTCGGCGATATGACGCAGCATTTGTTGATTCTTCCCAGTAGCTGGACCCTAAGCTTCCCGCCGACGCCGTCGTCAATGTGCTCGAACTCGCCTATGTACCGCTTCCTCTGGAGGACCTTCAGAACCTCGCTCGCCAGACTCGAAGCAGGGATGATGATGCACTCCTTCTTGTTCCTCATCTCGGCGTTCTGCAGGCTCGCGAAGAGGTTTGAGAGGACATTGGTGGCTGCCATTCAGATCACCTAGTCGTACTTCCTGAAGCCCAGCTTCTCGGCCACTTCGCGGAAGCACTGTCTGCAGAGCACTAGGCCATAGGACCTGATTACCGCCCCGTACTGCCCGCATCTTCTGCAGTAGTGAGTGGACTTACCGTACTTCCGCTGTTTAGTGTGCCGTTCTTTCAAGCTATTACCACTCCGAACTTCTCCTTGAAGTACTGCATCGATTCTTCCTTTGACACATGATGGGCCTTGCCGATCCGTGCGGTTCGCCTGGACCTCCTGGCGACACTGTAGCCGGGCCTCTCAAGCAAGACGGACACGTTCATCCCGAGGATGCCGATAGCGGGGTCGTACTTAATCCCGGGGATTTCGATGTGCTCCTTGATCCCGAAGGAAACAGATCCCCTCGGGTCGAATGAGGACGCTGCCAGCTTCTTCTCTCTGGCCGCGAGGAGCCTTTCGATCAGGCCTGTGACGCCCTCTCCCCTAACCGTGACGGAGACGCCTATCGGCTCTCCCTTGTGAACACCAAAGTCCCTGATTGACGTCTTGGCGCGCCTCTGGCTCGGCTTCTGACCCGTCACCTGTTCGAGGACCTGCTTGCCCCTTTCGATGGCCTCACCGGACTTTCCGAGGCCTATGTTGACCACGACCTTCCCGACTTTGATGACTCTCATTGGGTTCTCGTGGACGGCGGTCTGGCTCATCAGGCAGCAGCCCCTATCGTTATCACAGGTCTGTCAGTACCGACCGGAAAGACAAGGCGAGACGGGATCTCTGCGTCACCTCCCGGTAACGATATCCTGACCATTCGTTCTCTCGAGATGGTTCCCTCCTTGACCTCCGCAATCTTCCCCGTCTGGCCTGCCCTGACTCCGGAGAGGATCAATCCGACCGACCCCTTCGCCAGCTTGACCTGGCCTATGACCTTCTGAGACGGAATCTCTAGGAGCACAGCGTCTCCTGGGCTGAGGGTCAGCGAATCGGAGATGATCGACCGGCCGTCGTGCAGCCCATACTGAATGCGCCCGCCCCTGACCTTCGTTTTTGTGCTCACCCTGCAGAGCTTCTTGTTGGTCTCCTCGGCTCCAAGTTTCGCAAGCACGAGTCCCTTTGGTGAAGGAACCAGCCTGAAGTTGAGTCCCTCAATCGGGACGCTGACGACGTTGAACAGCCCGACCGGGAAGCTAGGCGTGTGCCTCTCCGTCCCGTCGATCAAGACCTTGCCCGACTTCACGATGAACTTGACCTCCTTCGAACGGGTCGCCATTGCGGCGAGGTCTCTGATCACAACCCCGAGAGGATAGGATGCGGCGATCGGGTAAGGACCCGGAGTCGGCTTGTAGACGAACCTGTCGCCCTTCCGCGAGATGTCCCAACTTCGAGGGGCCGCGATGCTCTTCAGTTTGTTCCGCCCTCCCTTCTTCCCCAACTACGCCTCTTCCTCCAACTTGTTCTTCCTCGTCTTGTCGTCGAGCAGAACAGCAGTCACCACGACTTTGGACGAATGGATGGGTACTGGTGAGGTTCCGCCCTTCTGCTTCTCCCTGGTGACTCCCTCCACGTTGAGCTTCCCTTCCCGGGGCAGAACCTTCGTGACTTTGCCTTCAATGCCCTTGAACTCTCCTCTGACAATCTTGACAGAGTCGCCCTCACGGGGTCTGACGGTCCTCCTCCTGTATTTCTCCTGCAGTTCTGCTGAGAGCGATGAACCGAACTTCAACCCACCCACCTCAGATTATCATGGAAGCCAAATTGGCTATCCTCGGCCACTTTTCTGCGGCCTCGCTCGCGACCGGTCCCTTGATGTCGGTCCCCTTCAGGTCTCCCTCGGGTGTCACTATCACTGCTGCGTTGTCCTCGAACATCACCCTCTGGCCGCTCAGCCTCCTGACCGGGTACTTTTGCCGGATGATGACAGCGCCGAAGACCTGCTTCCTGAGCTCCAGGGGACCTTTCTTGACAACGCAGACGATGCTGTCTCCCACTGAAGCCGCAGGGTACCTAGCGAGCCTGGTCTTTGCCTTCGTCACCATCACGACCCTGAGGGTCTTTGCCCCAGTGTTGTCTGCGCATGTGATGACTGCATTCAGGGGTATCGCCCTGGTTATGTAATTCTTGAATTCCTCCACTCCTTTGGCGGAGACTGCTCGAGATTTCGTCGACATCAGGAGCTACTCCTAGATTCGACGACCACGAAGGAGATTGTCTTCGACAGAGGCCTGCATTCACCAATCGTGACGACGTCGCCGTCCTTGACCTCCAGGCACTGTGGTATACGCGCTGAGATTCTGCTCTTCCGCCGCTCGCTCCTGTTGTACTTGCTGACCTTGTGGAGGTACTCCATCTGAACCACGACGAAGCCCTTGCCAGCAGTGGAGACCGCCCTGCCAGAGAGGAGTCTGCCTCTCACTTTGAGGCTACCATGGAAGGGGCATCTTTCGTCCTGACACTGCTTCTGGGGGATCGCCACATCGAGGCCGGCAGCGCTCATCTCGAACGCCCCCCCCACCTATCCTCGAGTCTGCCCGCGATGTCGGCCCCGGCGATGACCACGTTCGAGCCGGACACCCGAAAGACGCTCCCTGCCTTCTCGACCCTCAAGACCGTCCCGTTGGAATCGAGAACAAGCGTCCTCGCCGTGTCTAGCAGTACAGTGCCAGTCCTCCCCGCCTTCGAAGGGTCCGTGGAACTCAGTATCGTCAGTCTCTCACCGATGATGTTCATTCTGCTACTCCTCTTTCGTGCATTACAGTGAGAATCGTCGCAATGCTCCTCCTTATCCTCCGGATGTTGCCCACATCTTTCTTGACGATCCCCCTATCGGCCTCACCTTTCAGCTTGGAGAACTCCGACCTGAGGTCGAAGAGCGTCTCCCTCAGCTTATCAGCGTCTTGCTTCCTGAGTTCCTTCGCCTTGAGCTGAGTCATTTTCTCTGTTCTCCTCTTCCTTCACGTCCTCCTTGAACTGGAAGTCCGGTGGAAGGGCGTCCTTTAGCGCAATCTTTACTTTGATACCGTAGAGTCCGAGCTTCAAGAGCACGTCCGTGGTTGCTTCGGTGACCGACCTCGCCGCGGTCTCACCGCTCTTTGGGACGATTCCGGCCCTGTACTTCTCGCCGTGAGACCTGTCGCTGCGAAGCTTTCCAGCCACCGAGATTTCCACTCCGGCTGCTCCAGCGTTCATTATGTTGTTGACCGACCACTGTGCAGCCCTCCTGAATGCAGTGCCTCTGGAAGCAATCTGTGCGATTCTCGCTGCCATTATCCTAGCATTGAGCTCGGGGTTTTCAACCTCCGTTACCGCGATCTGGGGGTTCGCCAGCTTGAACCTGGCCGCGACCTTGTCCGTCAGATCCTTAATCCCTGTTCCACGCCTGCCGATTGCTAGTCCCGGCCTCGCCACGTAGACCTTCAAAGTGATTCCGACGGGAGACTTCTGGATCTCCAAACCCCCATACCCCGCGTCCTTCAGCTCCTTTTCGAAGAACTCGTCCAGCTCGGTGAACGACCTGCTGGTCGTCAGAATAGACCTGACCGATGTTTGTTGCTGGACAGACATGCCTTAGACTTCCTTGCCTATGAGCTCGATGTGGACAAGCTGGTGGAAGTTCGGCGAACTCCGTCCCATCGCTCTCGGGACATAGTCCTTGATCGTCCTGCCTGCATATCCGGCAGCGTGTACTATCTCGAGTCTTTCGGGGTCTAACCCCTTGAATTCTGCAATGCCCTGGAGGTTCTGCAGGACCTGGAGGTAGGCTCGGGCGGCCTTGACCGGGTAGGAGCCAGTGGGGAAACCCTGGAGTTCGCTCCTGTGGCCGACCTTGAGCTTGTGGCGCCTGAAGGCGATTGGCATCTTCATCTGTTCGACTCGTTCAAGGAGGTCGATCGCCTTTGCAACCGTCATGCCCTTTATCGTTAATGCAATCTCGCGGGCTGCCTTTGGGGAGACGTTGACCTCTCTACCGCTAGCCCTGACGTGTACCGCTGGGTCGAAACCCTCGAAACTGTAGCCGTAGTGAGGCACTTTACCCCTCTCGTAGCTCTCCAGCGACTGGCGGTGCGGTTATAAATGTGTCCATGTTGAAAGGAGGTGAAAACCCAATCAAAGCAGAGTCGCGCCGAGGGGATCTGATTCTGGGAGTGACCGCGTTCACCGTTATGATTCTAGTCGGGGAAGTCGCTGACGAATGGCCGAGTCTCGTTTCACGACGAGGTCTGCGTGCGCCTCTGCCGGTTCGTCTGGCATCGCATGCACGCGCACGTTCCCGGGTTCTGTTGAACGGGATGTGATCGGGTGGCTCGGGAGTCTATAGAATCGCTTCTAAGATGAGATCAGCCAACCGCCAGGAGCGTATAGGAGCCCAGCGCAAGGAAGAAGGCCATCAGCCCCACCACGATTAGGTTCAAGAGCCAGGTTTTCTTTTGAGGGTGGAACCATTCGAGTGCGATTATGCGAACACCGTTTAGGCCGTGAAGGATCGCAGCGTAGAGAAGCAGGCCGAAGATGACCTCGAAGCTGACTAGGTTTCCCGTGGCGTAGCCGAAAGTTAGTGTGTCTTCGAATGACTTGCCGGCGAGAGGACCCTGAAGGAGAAAGTGGAAGGTCAGCACGAAGATGAGGACCATGGCGGTGATGTACGTCAAGATCATGCCCCAGGACTCTTTCATTAGACGACCCCCAGGCCTGCCAGAAGGTAGAGGCCTGCCCACACCCAGAGTACGAGCACGACGCCTGTGATTGTCCAGACGACTATCCTTTGGTTCCTTCCCAAAGATGTGGGGGAGTACGGGTAGACAGGCAGGATTGGCTTACCCATGAGCTTCCCGAACATCTCGTTGAGTATGAGCCTTATCCCGTTCGCTCCATGATAGAGCGCTGACCCTGCCACGATCCACAGGCCGACCAATTCGAGAGGACCCAAAGAGTGGAGCGTCGCCATGGTGCTATTCCATGCGGCCGAGCCCACACTCAATTCGAATGTCTCGAAGATGTGGGCCATCAGGTAACCGATCAGCACGACTCCCGTGACCCTATGTAGTGTGTAGCTCCACCTTTCAACGTTGTACCCGAACGGACTCAGGCTGGAAATCAGCCCGGACTTGTACCTCGGGTCCTTCCTCATTTTCTGTTAACGCTCCCTTCCCCGAAGTCAAATGGGGGAGGCTTTGCACCCTGCTTGACCACCCCGGAACTCAAGAGAGGAACTGGCTGTGCCCCGATCCTGGTCTTCTTTCTGAGGAGACGCTTCTTCAAGATCTCCTTCCTTGCCATCTGGATTGCCTTTGCTGGGTCGACATCCTTCGGGCAGACGAAGCTGCAAGCACCGGCCACGTGGCATCTCCAGACGCCGTGAGATGTGTCCAACAGGTCTATTCTCTGGTCCCAGCCCTCGTCTCTTGGGTCCGCCATGTACCTGTACGATTGCGCGATGGCCTGGGGTCCGACAAATGCTGGATCCAGCGCAACGGTGGGACAGGCTGAGTAGCAAAGACCGCACATAATGCAGTAATCGAATTGCAGGAACCTGCGGACTTCCTCCGAGAGGACCCTGTATTCCCTGTCCGAATGGTCCCTCTCGTCAACGTCTTTTCGCATGATGTAGGGTTTCACTGACTTGTGCATAGCCATGAATGGAGCGATATCGACGACCAGGTCCTTCATTACGCTCATACTGTGTAGCGGCTCGACCCTGATGACGTCGGTCTTCAGGATCGAGACCTGAGTCTGACAGGCGAGCCTGGGAACCCCCTCGATAGTCATCCCGCAGGAACCGCAGATTCCCATTCTGCAGCTGTGCCTGTACCCGAGGCTGCTGTCTTGCTTCTCTCTGACTTCGGTCAGAGCGTCCAAGACGGTCATCCCCTTCCTGTACTTGAGCTCGTACCTGACAAGCCTGCCACCAGCTCTCGCGACTTCCAGGGTTATCTTCTCCAGACTTTCACCTCAATACTTCCTCTCCACGGGTTTCCACATGGTGATGCGGACAGGTGCGAAGCTGAACGATGGACCACGCTCTGTTCGTTGGGCGAGCGTGTGCTTCAGCCAGTTGGCATCATCCCTCTGGGGATAGTCAAGACGGGCGTGCCCGCCACGTGACTCTCTTCTGTTGAGCGCTCCCTGCGCCACGACCTCCGCCAGTTCGAGCATCACCCCCACCTCGAGCGTGTCCAGAAGATTATAGTTGAACACCACGCCACCGTCAGTCACTCGCACCCCCCGATATCTCTCCTTCAGTTCCCTGACCTCTCGCACGGCGTCGGTCAGCCCAGCCTCGTCCCTGAACACGTAGACTGATTCGTCCATTATTTCTCTCAGCCTCGCCTTCAAGGCGTAGACATCCTCGGTAGAGGTCTCGTTTCTGAAAAGGCCCTTGAAGACTCTGTCTTCTTCGGTGGCGACGAGAGAACTGTCGTTCCCCAGAGGGTGTGCTTTGTCTGAAGCCAGGTAATTCACTATATCCTCGCCTACTATTCTCCCAAACACCAAGCACTCCGCGGTGGAATTCGCACCCAGCCTGTTGGCGCCATGGATGCTTACACACGCCGCTTCGCCGGCCGCCCATAACCCCCTCACAGTCTGGGACCGCTCGTCGAGGACCCTCCCGTTGTCGTCGACTCGGATTCCGCCCATGGTGTAGTGAGCCGTGGGCTTTATCGGAATCGGCTCCTCCACTGGGTCGATCCCCGCGAATTTCATGGACAGCTCTTTGATGAATGGGAGCTTGGCGTCTATCTTCTCCCTTCCGAGGTGCCTCAGGTCGAGGTGTACGAAGGAGAGACCCGAGTCCTCGTCCTTGAACCCCCTACCTTCGCCTATCTCTTTCATGATTGACCTAGAGACGACGTCCCTCGGAGCCAGCTCCATCTTCGAGGGGGCGTAACGCTGCAGGAACCTTTCGCCTTTGGAATTTACGAGATACCCTCCCTCTCCCCTTGCTCCTTCAGTGATCAGGATGCCGGTGGGAATCAACCCGGTCGGATGGAACTGCATGAACTCCATGTCTTCAATGGGAAGGCCCGCACGGTAGGCCAGCCCGATTCCGTCCCCGGTGACACTTGCTGAGGTCGCTGTGAACTTCCAGAGTTGCCCTGCCCCTCCGGTTGCTATTACGGCAGCCTTCGCCCTGAGGAGGACGAACTTCCCCGTCTTCAGCTCAATCGCGGTACAGCCCTTAAAGGTCCCGTCTTCCACGACGACGGAGGTCACGAAGGTCTCGTCATACCTAGACCAATTGTCGTACTCCTGGAGTTTGTCGTAGAGGGTCCTCATCTCAAAGAAGCCCACCTTGTCCTGAGCGAAGGTCGCTCTGTCGTAACTATGGCCCCCGAATGGTCTCTGGGCTATCCGCCCGTCCTCTCTCCTTGACCAGGGCATCCCCCACCTTTCCAGCTGCCTCATTTCTTCCGGGCAATGTGAGACGAACTTCCACACCGAATCCTGGTCGGCCAAGAAGTCGCTACCCTTGATGGTGTCCCAGGCATGCAGCTCTAAGCTGTCGCCTTCTTCGGGATAGAGGACGGCGGCTGTCCCCCCTTCGGCTCCGACGGAGTGACTACGCATGAGGGCGAGTTTGGAGATGACGGCGAGACTCAGACCCGAGCCGCTGGACAGCGACAGCACTTCGGCCGCCGCCCTAAGGCCGGCGAGACCGCTCCCCACAATGATGACATCGTGGTCTATGGCCTCGACCATCGCCTAGGGTTCAGACGACGGGGATTTACGGATGCTCTTGGGCCGTTAGGAATCCCGCACTCTCAACATGATTGCTCAAACGCCACGTAGCGCCGGCGAAACCATCGATTAGGAAGCGCGAAGGCGCAGGCCTCAGGACGAAGATGGCCTAGTCTCCCAGGTCCTCGAGCTTCGTGCCCAGATACCCGTAGACGCCCGTCTTCAGAACCTTCATCCCCAAGAGCGCACACTTTATCCTGGAGGGACCGAGGTCGGGGTTTCCAAGCAGCTTCAGTACGTCCTCCTTCGCGAGTTGCTTAACCCAAGTGAGGTCCTTACCCTTCGCCAGCTCGGTCAACATAGACGCCGAAGCCTGGCTGATCGCACAACCCTTGCCGAAGAACTTGATCTGTTCAATCTTGTTTCCGTTCCCTACCTTGATCTGTATGTCTATTTCGTCTCCACACAGTGGGTTTGTATCGTGGGAGCTGATGTCGAACTGGTCCAGCTTGCCGAAGTTCCTCGGGTTCCTGTAGTAGTCGAGGATCAGTTCCTTGTATATGTCACTAGCGCTCATATCTTGAAGATGCTCCTTGCCTTCTGAAGACCGGCGCAGAGGGCGTCGATGTCGTCGTAAGAGTTGTAGACGTAGAAGCTTGCCCTGCTGGTGGCCGCCACGTCAAGCCAACTCATCAGGGGCTGGGCGCATTGGTGGCCCGAGCGAATCGCCACGCCCTCTTCGTCGAGGATCGTCGCGAGGTCGTGTGGATGGATGTCGGCCAGGTTGAAGGAGACCACTCCCCCCTTGAGGGCCACATCCTGCGGCCCGTAGTGCCGGAACCCCTTCACCTTCGAGAGCGTTTCCATGGCATACTTCAGGAGCCCCAGCTCGTGATTCCTCACGCGCGCCATCCCCAGAGCCGTCAGGTAGTCCACCGCAGCCCCCAGTCCTATAGCGTCCGCGATGTTGACAGTGCCTGCCTCGAACTTGTGCGGGACGTCGTTCCAGGTCGAGTGGTCCAAGAAGACTTCGCGGATCATTTCCCCTCCTCCCTGAAAGGGCTCCATCTCTGAAAGAAGCCCCTTCCGGCCTGCCAACGCACCAATCCCGGTCGGCCCCAGCATCTTGTGCCCTGAGAACGCATAGAAGTCGCAGCCGATCGCGGAGACATCGACCGGCATGTGCGGCACGGCCTGGGCCCCGTCGACGAAGGTGGTCGCTCCGGCCTTCTTCGCCTTTGAGCAGATTTCTGTCACGTCGTTGATGGTGCCGAGGACGTTGGAGCAATGGGTGACTGCGACGAGACGCGGTGATTCCTTCAGAGCCTTTTCGAATTGTGCCATGTCGAGGGTTCCGTCAGGCAGCAGGCCGACGAACTTGAGCTGGGCGCCTTTCTGCTTCGCCAACAGCTGCCATGGGACGATGTTGCTGTGGTGCTCCATTATCGTCGTCACGAGGGTGTCTCCGGATTTCACGGACTTCTCGCCCCAGGCGAACCTCACGAGGTTGGACGCCTCGGTCGCCCCCCTGACGAAGACGAGCTCCCTGGGGGCGACGCCCACGAACCGAGCCACTCTCTCCCTCGAGGATTCGTACGCTTCGGTAGCCTCCTCTCCTAAGGTATAGACACTACGGTGAACGTTGGAGTTGTAGCGCGAGTAGTAGTCCACGAGAGTGTCGATTACCTGCTTGGGCTTCTGGCTCGTTGCCGCGTTGTCGAGGTAGACCAACCTCCGGCCGTGGACCATTCTTTGGAGAATTGGGAAGTCTTGCCTGATTCTTTCGACATCGAGAGTTTCAGCCTGGGGCAAGAACTATGAGACTTCCTGTCAGACCTCTACGAAAACCGTCTCGCCTTCTATTTTAAGATTGTAACGTCGAAGAGGTTCAGTCGCAGGCGGGTTGAGGACCTGGCCTGTGCTGAGGTCGAACTGGGAAAGGTGAAGAGGGCAGACGACTCTTTCCTCGATGATGAAGCCCAGTCCCAGGTCCGCGTCTTCGTGGGTGCAGGTGCCGCTCAGCGCTGAGATTTCATCCCCTATCCTTGCAAGGAGAAGGTGGACACCCTTCACGTCGAGTGTCAACATCGTCCCTTCCGCCAACTCTGATGCCTTGATCGCAGGGACGAACTCTCCCACGGCTCTCATCTGTACTTGTAGTGCCGCTCGAAGATGTCTTCGGACTGCTTGGCTTCCGGGGTAGTCTCCCCGGTCTCCGCGAGGAGGGTCTCCCTGTCGACGAGCCTGCTCTTCTTCCCATGCCACTTGCCCTCAATCATGAACCTCGCGCCCTCCCTCGTCTGCTCGATGGGGATTCGAGAGAGGACAGGTTCAAAGAAGCCTAGGACAACCATCTTCCTGGCCTCGTCCAGAGAGAGACCTCTTGCCATGAGGTAGAAGAGCTGCTCCTCGTCGACCTGCGCAACTGAAGCAGAATGGGTCGCCTTCACCTCGTTGTTGTCGATCTCGAGCCCAGGGATTGCGTCAGACTTCGCACCCCGCTCGAGGATCATCGCGTGGTGGGCAAGGTACGAGCGGGAGTTCTTCGCCTCTCTAACGATCTTGATCATTCCCTTGAAAATCGATTGCGACTCGCCCTTCAGGACGCCCCGTGCCTGAATCGAGCCAGTCGAATCCCGAGCGTTGTGAATCAGGTTCGATTCGAAGTCGTACCTCTGCTTCGAGTCGGTGAAGAAGATCTCGAACCCTTCGGCCACGGAACCTCTGCCGTTCAGGAGGAAATTCATCCTGGAGCGTGACACTGCGGCGCCGAGGGAAAGGGCGCTGACAGTCGCCCGAGAGTCGCTCAGGATCTCGATCGCTCGGTTGGAAAGATGGACGGCCTGTTCGTCGAGCAACTGGATGGACGAGAAGTCGACATGAGAGCCGGGCTTGGCGTGAATCTCTACGTTTGAAGCCGCCAGTGAAGGGCCGAGGGAGCCCCTCGAATAGAGCTCCTCCAGAAGGACGAGCCTGGAAGCCTCGTCGGCGTAGACGAAGGTCTGGTCGATCACGCTCGACTTGGGCGAGTCGAGCACTAGCATCTTGCGCAGGGGCTTGTCGAGGGTCACGCCCTTTGGAACGTAGACAAGAGTCCCGCTGTTGAAGAAGGCGTTCACGAAAGCAGCGAACTTGTCCCCACCTGACTTCAGGAGCCGCGCCTCGAAGAGGTGCCTGACCATCCCTCCATCGCTTTCGAGAGCGTCGTGCAGAGGTAGTAACTTCACGCCTTTCGAGGCGGTCTCCTGGTCGAGCTCGGCGTGAATCTGGGTTTCGTTTCCCTGGAGGAGGATGTTGGTCTCCTTGCCCGTCAGGAAGCCCGAGAACAGACTGCGGAAGTCGACGGTGGGCTTGCCTGGGACTATCCCGAACTTGGAGAGGTCAAAACTGGAGATGCCGGCGTACTTCGTATAGAGGGGGTTCCTCTCTGGCGGTAGAGAAGAGAATTCAGCCAGGGCTTTCAGTCTGGAGTCCCTGAGCCACTCCGGTTCGTTCAGCGACTCGGAGAGGGCCCGGGCAAGGTCCTCGTCGAACGAACCTGCCATAGTTAGGAACAATCCCCATCGCTCTCTGTACGCGGGTCTCAACCGACAGCGTTCGTCATTTCGAGCGACATCAAGCGGTTGAACTCTACGGCGTAGGCCATGGGCAACTCTTTGGCGAAGGGCTCCAAGAATCCGTTGACTACCATGCTCAGAGCGTCCCCCTCGGAGATGCCCCTGGCCATCAGGTAGAAGAGCTGTTCCTCGCCGACCTTCCCGACGCTCGCCTCGTGGGTCACGGTGGCATCGTCTTCCTGGATCTCCATGTAAGGATAGGTCGCGGTCGTGCTCTTCTCGTCGATGAGGAGCGCGTCGCAGTTGTGCGACACCGCGTTTGAAATCAGATAGGTATGGTCGGACGTTTCGAGGTTGTAAACTGGGCCCCGGTAACGGGTTGTCTCCAGCCTTCTTATTGGCACATAGACGAATCGGTCGTCCATTCGTGCCTGTATCCTCGGACTCTGGTTGGACCTGACGTCATACTTTTGGTGAACATTCACCTTTCTCCCTTGGATGAGATCC
>JBEKIO010000020.1:0-48545 GCA_050011715.1 Nitrososphaerales archaeon
GATGTCTTCTACCTCTCCAGTTCTTCCAGCAACACCCTCACCGGGAACACGGCGAGCAGCAGCTATGATGGATTCCTTCTCAACGGCACTTCCAACAGCAACAAACTCAACGGGAACACTGCCAGCAACAACGCCTACGTTGGTTTCTTCCTCTACGGCTCCTCCAACTACAACACCCTCACCGGGAACACGGCGAACAGCAACACGCAGTACGGCTTCTACCTCTCCGGTTCTTCCAACAACACCCTCACGACGAACACTGCCAGCAGCAACGCCTACGTCGGCTTCTACCTTTACAACTCTACCAGCAGCACTCTTACTGGGAACACTGCCAGCAACAACGTCAACGATGGCTTCTACCTCTCCGGTTCTTCCAACGACAAACTCAACGGGAACACGGCAAGTGGTAACGTCAACGATGGCTTCTACCTCTCCGACTCTAACAGCAGCACTCTTACCGGGAACACGGCGAATAGCAACAAGCAGTACGGCTTCTGTCTTTCCGACTCTTCAAGAGGCACTCTAGCCACGAACACCGCCGGCAACAATACCCTCATCGGCTTCTACATCTACAACTCCTCCAACTACAACACCCTTACCAAGAACACTGCCAGCAACAACGTCAACGATGGCTTCTACCTCTCCGGTTCTTCCAACAACAATCTCACCAAGAACACTGCCAGCAACAACGTCAACGATGGCTTCTACCTTTACAACTCCTCCAACTACAACACCCTAAGTGGGAACACGGCGAACAGCAACACGCAGTACGGCTTCTACCTCTCCGGTTCTTCCAACAACACCCTCACGACGAACACTGCCAGCAGCAACGCCTACGTCGGCTTCTACCTCTATGGATCTTCCAACGGCACCCTCAATGGGAACACGGCGAATAGCAACAGTCACGATGGCTTCTACCTCTCCGGTTCTTCCAACAACACCCTCACAGGGAACATGGCGAACAGCAACGTCAACGATGGCTTCTACCTCTACAACTCCTCCAACTACAACACCCTCACCGGAAACTCCGTTGAAAACAGCTATGATGGCTTCAAGGTCGACAGCTCCTTCCACAACACTCTCGGCACGGGTACTGGTCTAGCCGGGAACACAGCGAGCGACAACGCCAACAGTGGCTTCGACCTTTACAACTCTTCCAGCAACACACTCGCCGGGAACACAGCGGTAAGCAACAGCTATGGCTTCTACCTTATCAGTTCTTCCAACAACACACTCGGCGGGAACACAGCGGTAAGCAACAGCTATGGCTTCTCCCTTGCCAGTTCTTCCAATAGCAACATCATCAGCGGGAACACCGCGAACAACAACGGCATTGACGGCTTCTCCCTTACCAGTTCTTCCAGCAACAATCTCGGCGGGAACACGGCGAATAGCAACAGTCACGATGGCTTCTCCCTTACCAGTTCTTCCAGCAACAATCTCGACGGGAACACCGCGAACAACAACGGCATTGACGGCTTCTCCCTTACCAGTTCTTCCAATAGCAACAATCTCGGCGGGAACACGGCGAATAGCAACAGTCATGATGGCTTCGACCTTACCAGTTCTTCCAAGAACACACTCGCCGGGAACACAGCGAACAACAACACGCAGTATGGCTACTACGACAGCTCGACAGGCTCAGGCACTAAAGGAACGGCGGACTTCTATTATGGCGACGAATGCAGTGGTAACGGTGTCGCAGGCTCCAGTCCACGCGGGCTTGGCTCCCCACAGTCCTAAGCTATTCACGCTCCAACCCAACCTCTAGCTTTCAGCATTCCGACTTCGATGGGTTTTAGCCCAACTACTTGGTGACGGACCAAAGACGGTTTATCGACTTTCCACCTTCGGCTGGATGATTCCTTGAGGTTGGCTCTCCTTCGCTGATTTGACCCCACGTCGCCACCTCGAGAGGGCAACTTGCCCGACCGGGCTGCACAACCAGGACTTCTCCAGAATCTTCCGACGACATGACAGCGGTTTCTGCACGATATCGTTCTTCACAATTCCCTTTAACGGAATTGACTACGGCTCTCAAGAGTTCCTACACACCGTATCAACGTCAACGATGGTCCCTGAATTAGCACTGGTGACTGTCTTGCTTGGCGCCCTCTATGGCGTCTTCGCGGTGCTCTACGCGGCACCCAAGGGCTACTTGGGACATCCGAGGAAGAGAAAACCCATTGATTCGGTGAAAGCACCAGAGTATTACACTCCTACGATGGAACAGGTAGTGGGGGTTCCGGCTGCGGTGGCAACGACCGTAGCTGAGCCTGTTCCGTCCCCAATCAAGGCAATCTACGAGGCTGTGCAGCCGACACCTGCTACGGTCCAGTACACAGCGCCATTCCATTACAGGGCCTCCTTCGGAACACCATCCATCTCTAAGAAGCCGATCCGAACGTACAGGCGCAGGACTGCTCCAGTCAGAAGCAGTGCGGCTTCCAAGACATCACTGAAACCGAAGACGGAGAAGCGCTAAGCGAGAAGAGAAGAGAAGAAGGAGAGCGTGGGTTACGGTTGGAAACACCCGTAAACCCACTCTCTGCCCATTTTCGCACTCTGGGTGCGCTGAATCCTTGGCATAACCATTCTTGAACTCTTAAGTAATTCAAGAACACCCCTCATAGTGTGTTCTGCAGTAAGTGCGGTGCTTCTAATTCTGATGATGCTTCATTCTGCGGCAATTGCGGCAACTCGCTGAGAAATCCATCCGATACGATGCCTCCCCAACAATCTCAGCCAGCGTATCCTACGCCGCCCCCTGGTCCTCAAGGCAACAGAAAGGACCCAATAGTCGCTGGAATCCTCAACCTCTTCATAGGGCTTGGGTACCTGTACCTTGGGTACAGGAAGGTCTTTGGCTTGCCTACGATTCTTTTTGTTATTGTCGTTTTCCTCGTTGATATCTTGCTGACAGGACTCACCCTCGGACTAGCCCCCTTGATTCTTGCAATACTCCTAGCTTATGATGGATACGTCAAGGCAAAAGGGGAGAAGGGGTACGTCAACACTGAGCCGGCGCTTCTCTATCAGTAGCTTCAGTCTTTAGCTCATCTAAGGAAGGTGAATCAACCTGGGTCGACGCGTTATCAACTCGGATTCATGTCAAGTTCATCTGAGTCCTAATCATCAATTCACTTGAAGATGAAGTTCAGCAAGGCGCCCCTGGATTGGTGCAAACCCATAGCCCGGCTAGGATTCCGACCCGAATGGGTTCGAATCCACTCTCTGATTGAAACTGTTGACCTC
This sequence comes from Nitrososphaerales archaeon, assembly GCA_050011715.1. GTDB lineage: Archaea > Thermoproteota > Nitrososphaeria > Nitrososphaerales > Gagatemarchaeaceae > UBA183. The sequence goes on from JBEKIO010000020.1 coordinate 3,256, forward strand.
TCCCGGCTGGGACGGGTTCGGGCCCGGTGGGTTTGAACCCCAACCCAACTCATTGGTCAACCCAGAAGACCCTGAATCCAGCCCTGACTCACCAAAGAAACTCGATATGGCCCTTTTCCAGGGGAGGGTGCACAGAAAACGGTGTTCAGATCATGCTTAGGTGGGTCCTAGGGATTCCGGCGAGACGCCCTCGACCTCCCAGTGCGGATGGGCGCAGCCGGCCGGGCAGTAGGAGTACTACCCAACAAGATCCAGCTTGAAAGCCGTGGTAACAATGAATATAGCGTCCGAAGACAAATTAAGAGAATACTGAGACGATATCGGTGAGCATCAAGGGATTCCTTCGGAGAAGAGACGTTTTAGCTATTCTTGCGGTAGTCTTGCTTGTCTTGTCGGTGACGAAGCTCTATTCGCATTACACGAGTGAATGGTCCCCATCAAGGTTTCATCAGAGTACTTTCGACGGCGACTCAGCACTTGCCATAATTGCCGCTGTGGTTTCCCTTGTGATGATCTATCCAAGAAAGGCCTCTGTTGATTTTGCTGCTTTGGTTTCGTTCTTGGCATCTTGGAAGATTGCGACGAAATTCTACCCGAGATTTGTCGTTCTGAGTTCAGGTCCCGATATCCTATGGTGCTTGTATCTTATCTTCTGTGCATGGGTCCTGACGTTGGGAAGCAGACCGGTGGAGTTGAGGCCTGGTGACCAGGCCCCTCGCCCCGCCGCGCCGCCCACCCAAGCTGCCCGGGATCCAATTAGAGTAGGCGCCCCAACAGCAAAGAGCTCGCAGTGTGGAAGAAGTGCCCCTCAAGAGACGGTCTCTGGCTGGGTGGTGTGATTCTGACTCACGTCGATTCATGTTGGGTCATCCGCCACAGTCGGACTCCGTTCTGAAGCGCGCCCAAGAATACTAGGAAGGAGAAGGGCCGCGGCGATTACAGCTCCTGCTGCCACGGGCCAGAACCGCCCGACTGACCCCGTCCACCATTGGTCGAGGGTTCCATGGGAGAGTAGGGGAATCGTGCTGTCTAGGAAGGGCGAGGTCAGCCAATCCGTGTTCCCAGCGAGCGTGCTTGTGAGGGCCGCGAGGCCGTTGACTACCACCCCTGCAGAATACAGGATGTAGACGGCGGGGCCCCGGTATCTCCAGCCGCCTTCTATCACGTAGCCCGCCGGCAGAAGAAGAAAGGGGAGCGACGCCACTATGAATCGAGGTCCAAAGGACAACCCCCCGGTGGGATCATACCAAGCGCAGTAAGGCAGAAACAGCACCATGAAGACCGCCAGGATGAGAAGGCCCTCCTTTCTGACCGCAGAAGCGCCCAACATCTTTCGGAACCCAAAGGCGCCGACGAGAAGAACCGGAGAGTAGAGGAAGATGCCTCTCAATGGTGTGAAGAAATTCAGGACCACTCCAAGGTACCAAGGCGTTGAGAATTCGCCTAAGATGGACGAACTGTGGAGATACAGTTGTTCGGTGGAAACCAGGACCTGCCCGAAGCTTGCGTAGTTGTAGAGGCCTATCGCCAGGACTCCGAAGAAGGAACAGAGAGTGAACCCAGCGGCTGCCCTCGCGAGAAGTCCAAGATCCCTTCTTCTCAACGACACGACGATGTAGACCAGTAGCACCGGCAACAGGAGGAAGTTCACGTAATCGACCATCATCGCGGCGGCTACCGAAAGGCCTCCGAGCAGGAATGCGACGGAGCCTCGAGAGCTCCTGGTGGCTCGCAAGACGAAGTACACCGCGACGACGTCCAGCGCCGCGGAAACGTCGCTCTGGAAGAAGAAAGTGGCAAGGGACCAGCTGACTGTGGAGAACGCGAAGGCGAGCGCGATGAAGCTGGCTGTGGCTTCCCTGAAGTACATCCGGCTCAGCTTGTAGATGTAGAGCGCCGCGAGGGCATTCAGTATCGCAACGAAGAACTCGCTGAAGAGCATCACGGCCCCGTATTCGCTGAAGTGGCCGACGATGATGAACCCAGCCACTACGAAGGGGAAGGCGAAAAGGGCCAGCCCTGGTGCCAGGGCACTGTAGTACTGCCCCCCGTACTGGAAGACGTCCACAGAGTTAGGGATGAATTGCCCCACGCGGCCCAGCGCGAAGGTGTGGTTGGCCCACATCGCGTAATCGAGATCCAGGAAGCTTGCTGTGTGGTCGGTCGCCCATACTCCGTTCAGGGTGACGCAGAAGACCAGCAACGTGGCCAGAAAGATGACCGACCCGCGGTTCATGTCGCACCGGACCACGCTATGATCATGCCTCGAAGCGCACTCCCTTCTCGGGCTCGAGCCATTAAAGCTAGAAGTCCCTCCAACCGGCGAAACGAAATTTCTAATGGCGGAGGCAGAAATAACTCTGTTCCTCCTCCGTCGCACCTGTCAGCGGAAGGCCCTCAAGCTCTGCGCCTCACAGCTAAGGCAAAGGGGCCTTGCTCACCCAGGCGTCGACGATGTCCAGAGCTTGCCTGAGGTCTCTTGCAACGACTTGGCCGCTGATGGCCTGGGATTCTTCCCAGGATGGCTTCTCCCCGTGGAGGAGGATGGCCCGCATGCCGATTCTGGTCGGGACGAGCACGTCCCCCTCCAACTCGTCTCCTATCATGACCGCCTCTCCCGGTCTGACCTTGAGGGCCTGCAGGGTTCTGTGGTGTATCTCCGGGCCCGACTTGTCGCAGTGGTATGTGTTCCCGTCCACTACGAAGTCGATCCTGTCGAGGATGCCGCGTATGTCCCTTTCGAAGCGGAAGCGGGCGACGGACGTCACCAGCGCCGTCTTCAGGCCGAGCCTCTTCGCCCTCCGCACCGCCTCCTTCGCGAAGGGTAGGGAGTTCCACCTTGTCTTCTGGTATTCCCGGACCACCTCCTTGAAGGTCAGTTCGTTGGGTTTGGAACGCACTATCTCGAACGCGCGGTCGATGTGCCTTCCCCAGTCAGGGTAGCCATATCTCGGATAATCGATGCTGTGGATCTGGGCCAGGGCGTCCTCCCAAGCCTTGGTCGAGACGGAGAGCCCTCGGTCGCGGAGGAGTCTGGAGACTAGTTCCGGGTCGGGAGGACCGAAATGCGGCTTGAAGCCGGCCAGGGTGGCGTGCAGGTCAAAGAAGACCGCGCGGACGTGAACGCGTGTGAGGCATCGCGCACGAGGCATTGGCTCTCTGGCAGCTCAGTCGGATTTGAAGATATGAAAATGCATGACAATGGACTGCAGGAGAGGAGTGTTCTATCCTCGGTTTGCGACCCAGTTGCGTTCAGACTTGACCGTGGAACCTGACTGCTGAGAGGTCAGACTGACGAAAACCCGACGGCCGCCACCGCGAACAGAAGGAAGACCAACCCAATTAAGACGGCTCCAACGAAAGTCCACACAATCCCGAAGATTAGCAGGTGTTCGGCCGTCTTCTGATTTCTGTCTTTGAGCGCGAAGTATGCAATGAGCCCGCCAATCCACGCTAGGAAGAAGGGAAAGAGCCACCACCACCAGCCAATCTGCTCCGCAGCCTTTATCGCTGGTTGCGCTTGCCCTAGCGGATGTCCGCAGTTGGGGCAGGAAAACGCTTGTGGTGATACTTCCTTGCCACAGTTAGGACAGAAGGCCATGCTCCCTAGCAAGAGAATGAGGAGGTTTGTCTAATAAGCATGAACGAAGTGAATGAGCGTGGGCATGAGTTAGATTCTACCTAGCGATTCTGATGATGTTTGCGACCGAACAGTCAGGTGGCCTAGCCGGGCGATTTCCCTCTCCGCGCCTGCCTATCCTCTTTTCGCTCTCTCGCTCTCTCTTTCTTCTTCTTACCTTCTCTTCCCAAGACTCTCCATTTCCTCAGATGGTCATTCGTCATTAAAAGAATGACGGGTGTTGAGTCATGGCACCCGTCCTTTGAAACCAACATTCTGACTTTGGTTCCGCTGCTGTCTGTCAGATAGACGCCGGAAAGTGGTGGACCAGATCGCGGTCATCTTGGCTCTTCCCCTCGGTATACGATTCTTCGATACTACACTTCCCCTTGACGAGATGGGGACGGAACCTCATGGTCTGGATGAGTTGAGCGGTTCCACTCTGGAACATCTTTAGGTTGGTGCTCAGCGTTTCCCGTTTGGAGTCTAGGCCTCTTCTGGCGTCAGCATAATACTCACCCCAGGAGTCTATTCTCTTCACGAGTCTGGCCAATTCCAAATCGTCCGACGAATTCGCGAGAGTCTGGTCACGGCCAGCGTAGTGAACCGGTAGGAACGTCCATCCCAGCGAAGGACCGACGCCCTTGAATGGGGGCCCGATCATCACGCTTTCGCGGCGATAGAAATGGCGGTCAAAGTACTCCATCAGAACCGATACGTCGCACCAGGGTTCTTGGGGAGGCTGATCGATTCCTGCGGCATCTCTGAGCCCACATTCATTCTCAATCACCTTGGCGATGTAACTGGGCCATCGTATGAGTGCCTTGACGCTGTCATTGTATTCTACTATTCCATCCCACACCTTCTTTCTGGCCTTTGAAGTTTCATCGTCCAGATGGGCAAGGGCATCTCTAATCATCGGAAGTTCTGGGTGCGTCCCCGGTTCGGAGTCTGTTTCCATTTCAAACCCGATGGGAATCCAGATGTATTCAGGTTGGTTCTGTGTCGGGGGATAACCAGGGAGACTCCCTCTGTCCTCGATTCCGTTCTTGCACCACGGGTCGTATATCTTGGTGATGAGTTCTTCATGGTAGGCTTTCGTGAGCTCCTCCTGCCTTTCGCGTTCCTTTGATTCTTCTTCGAGTTCCTGTTTGTGCTCAGCTTCTGCTCTACCGATGGCGGCGATCTCCTCGGCCGTGTATCCCTCTCCGCCGGCCTTTGCTACGAGCGCTCTATGTTTCGCCCGCTCGACCGACAGAACGAAGTACTCTTCAATTGCAAGGCCACCGAATCCGAGCATGACTCCACTGATGACCAAGACGATGTCGCGGTCCGGAAGAATTGACGGCGCCGTCAAACTCCCGATTATCAGAATCGCCCCCATGATGGGAATTGTGAGGGTTATGCCGAGGACGGTCTTGTTGACTTCCCTCTTTGTTCTCTTTGCAGGGCTCTTGGAGGAATCATCCAAATGCGATTTGCCACAGGCGATCAGATGCTTGGTTATTTAATGAGTGGCGGAGAAAGTCGCATTACCATTGAGGAGATCGGGGTTTCCCGCTCCTCCCATGCAGAGCGTTCCATCCGTGTTACGATTCCGTCAAGCCTGCGAATTCGACACTTGTCCGTGCCCTACCGCAAATGTTTAGATGATTATCCCGTTGCCAGTTCTTATCTTGCAGATGCAAGCATCAGGTCCGGCCATGGGGGCCGCGTTGTTGGTCGTCGGTGTCATCGTGGGCGCAGGATTGGTCCTCATAACGTTCTATGCGACAGGATCTCTCACCCCAAGAACGATGACTGGCACTACGACGGAGACTCTTGCGACTACTGTCACGACAACCGTCAGTAGAACCCAAACGGCGTCGTGGAAACCAGCCGCAGGCTATCCTCTTCAGGCATCTGACAGGCTTGGAGTGTTCGCACAACAGTGCGTCAACAGCACGGCGTACATCTACTGCGTCGGGGGGCAGGATGCCAATGAGGGTCCACATAACAGTGTCTACACTTCCTCTGCCTTCTCCTCTCCTTCCAGCAACATCACGAGCTGGACACTCGACCTCAATCTCTACCCACAGACCATAGACAGGCAATCCTGCGTGGCTAGCTCCGGCTACGTCTATTGTGTCGGAGGGACCAACGACGACGCCGGTGATGATACCAACGCGAGTTACTATGCTCCCCTCACCAGTAACGGTGTAGTGAGCGCGTGGGTTGCTACGAAGGCATTCCCGATTCCCGTAGACAGTCAGTCCTGTGTGGCGTCGTCCGGGTACATCTACTGCGTGGGAGGATTCGGCGAGGCGCTAGGTACGAACGCCACCTCCTTCGCGAGCAATTTCGTCTACTACGCTTCCCTCTCCTCTTCGGGCATTGGCTCGTGGAGCAAATCGACATCCTATCCCGCAGGCATCTTTCTGCCCAGTTGTTTCGCGGCCAAAGGCTACATCTACTGCGTAGGAGGTGTCGACAACATTAGCGGCAACCCCGTCAGCACAGACTACTACGCTCCTCTTTCATCTTCGGGGGTAGGGGCATGGACCCAGACTGAGGCCTATCCAATCGTTGCAAGTAACCAGGCCTGCGCGGTCTCGTCGGACTACGTCTACTGCGTAGGAGGTGCGGGATCGAACTCGTACCTAAACGCGGTCTTCTTTGCCACCGTATCATCTGAAGGCATAGGAGCATGGGCACAGGCGGCCGACTACCCCCTTGGAGTCATGACGGACTGCGTCATCTCATCGGGTAACATATACTGTGTAGGCGGTTCAAGTAGCTCGTCAGAGTACAGTGCCGCATACTACCTCTCGCTAGAATCCGCTTTAGGCGTGACGACAACCGGTTGAAACCATCGACAACCTTCTCTTGACTGGCTAGCTGCGCGGCAATGCGTCTTCTCGGATGGCCAAGGGCCATCTCCGTCATTCTCCCTATTGTCAACATGATCAGCGTCTTGCTGCCGACTTCGAGATTCTGACTTCGTCCATAGCCATCCCCGCCCAGACGGAGGTGTATCCAAGGACGTCCAGGACCTTGCTCGCCTCTCTTTCCCTGACGCCCGAAGACTCGATTATCGCGAGTGCTTCGGTGAGCTTCTCGATCTTGCTCAGCCTCTCGTCCAGCTCCCTGAGCTTCGCCTCCGAGATGAAGAGGTTTCCCACCCTCGCGTGCCCGGCGGGCTTGAAGTCCTGGAGGGCCAGACCGACGGCGTCCAAAGAGACGCCCTTCTTTTTCGCGATGTCTTCGAGGGTCACGATGTCCCCTCTCAGGACGATGGAGTCCTTCTCGATTCCGCCGGCCTGCGCCCTCAGGATCGAGCCCTCCCTTTCCTTCAGGTGCTCGACGATCGGCTTCAGGGGCACGTCTCTCCTGTAGTATATCACCTCAGCCTTGTCCCTCAGCCTTTCGAGCCTGGAACAGGCGAGGCTTTCGTCAGCGGCTATGATCATGTCCACTCCTTCTATCGACTTCAGCTTACTCAGCTTCCTCTCAAGGTACTCTGAGGTCCAGAAGCCGACGATCTCCAGGTAGACCTTCTCTGCGTGCTTCTCCAGGCTGAAGTCGGGGATGAGCACGTGGGCGCCGGCCACCAGCGGCTCGGGCTCCCTTCTAAGGGCCCACCCCAGAGAGCCGTAGGATGTGAGGAATGCCTTGGCGAACCTCTCTTCCACCGTGCTGTCGAACCCGCTCGCTTGTCTTCCGCCGGCGTCGACCCTCTCCTCTTCCCCACCTGCGACGATGAGGCCATCGACTTCCTCGCTGTCCGTCTCGAAGGCGTACACCCTACCTCCCCTGTTCCGAGCGAGTATCTCGGCCTTGACGCTCCATTTCTCCGACGCGACTATCCGCGGCAGGACCTTAGCGATGGAGGTGCCGTACCGCTCCGTGAACTTGAAGAGAGAGAGGGGGCCGTCGAGGGAGACTCTGTAGCCCGGGCGCTGCTCCTCCACGGAGTACATCAGCCCCTGCCTCTTTACCTCCCTGAAGATGTTCTTCCAGTTTCCGGAGGCCGTGAACTCGACTCTCAGCGACTTGAAGAGCAAGGTCTGCATGAGGGAGAGGTTGTATCGCTTGATCAGCGACTCGGCACTGAGAGGCACGAAACCCCTCATCATCAGCTCGTCCTCAAGGTCGCTGAAGAGAGCCCGCTCAAGGGCCTCGGGGGAGACTCCGAGCCTCGTCGATACGCTTCGAATCACGGCTTTCGTCTCATCAGAGCTCGCTGCCTTCGCCCTGCTCGCCGCCTCGAAGGTGGCCATCCTCGCTGCCATCGGGTTCGTCTCGCTCTCGACCTCGAACCTACACCTCCTCTCAAGCAGGGTCGACATGCCCCTGACGAGTTTGAAGTCTTGGCCCTCGTCCTCGATTTCCTTCAGCTTCTCGAGGAGCTCTCCCTTCTTCTTGCCCAGCCCGGCCTTGAAATCATCAATTATCCTTACGGCAAGAGCCACAGCTTCTGGATCGACGCTCACGTAGGCGGGGCGTATCTTACCCTTGGAGATTCTTGCCCTGAGGAGGTTCGAGGGGAGCATTACTGCTGCTCGACCACCTCATCCGCGAGGCCATAGTCTTCCTCCACTGCGTTGCTCTCCTCCCCTTGGAGCGCTCCTGCGGCCTGCTTCGTGGCCCCGGACCCTCCCTCGTTCCTCTTCCTCCTTCTGCTGCTCGTTCGAGTCTCCGAAGTCTCACTCGACACGAGCTCAATCAGCCTGGCCCGTCCCTTCCCCTCGCTCTTCCTGAGGAGCCTCCCGAGCCGCTGTACGAACTCCCGCGAGCTTCCCGTCCCGCTCACTATGATGCCTATGGACGCCTCTGGCACATCAATCCCCTCGTCCAGAACCTTTGAGGTCACAATGGCCCTGAATCTTCCTTCCCTGAATCCCTTAAGCGCCTCAGATCTCTCCTCTTTGTTCGTCGTGTGGGTTATGAACGGCAGGAGGAACCTCCTCGATATCCTGTAGACCAGGTCGTTGTACTGTGTGAAGATCAGTATCCTGTCGTCGGGGTTCAAACGAAGTATCTCTTCGAGTCTGTCGACCTTTGCTTGGGAGTTGAACGCGATCGTTATCGCCCTGTTCCTTGCGAGCAGGGCCCGCCTCGCTTCAGGATCCCTCGATGTCCTCATGATGAACCTCTGGAAGTCCAGAGGCGACCTAAGCCACATCCTGTTCTTCTCCAGATAGCCCGTGAACGCGCCGTAGTTCCTCCTGTATTCCTCCTCTTCCTCCTTGGTCAGCTCGACGTTGATTCTCTCGATTGCGTATTCGGAGAGGTACCTTCCCGCAAGGTCCTCGGGCTGGAGCCTGTAGACGACGCCTCCTATCAGCCTCGGGAGTTCGAGGTGCAGCATGTCCTCCCTCTCGTAGGTAGCAGTGAGGCCCATTCTGCACGGAGCGGTGAACATCTCCGCTATCTGCCTGAAGCTCTCGGCTGGGAGGTGGTGAACCTCGTCGAAGATGAGGAGCCCAAACCTGTTGCCGAGCTCTCCGGCCCTCAGATAGGCGGAATCGTAGGTGCAGACCGTGACCGCCCTGATGGCACTCTCTCCACCTCCATAGGCGCCGACCTCCACTCCCAACTCCTCTTGTAGCCTCTTCCTCCATTGATTGAGCAGGTCGAGCGTCGGGACGACCACGATGACAGGCTGGTCGACGAGCTCGATCGCCTTCATTCCGATGACAGTCTTCCCAGCGCCCGTGGGGAGCACGATTACCCCCCTTCTCCCCGCCCTGTCCCAGGATTCGAGGGCCCTCTTCTGGTATGCTCTCATCTCCACGCTCTTGCACTTCAGTTCGGGGCAGGGGGGCAGCTCCTCGACGCCGTCCTTGATCGCCGAGAGCTCACTCTTCTTCAGGAACTCCACTATCTCACGGTAGTAGAGGGCGGGCGCCCTGAATGCCCCGACCCTTTCGTCCCACACCGAATAGGGGACCTTGGCTTCGCTTCTCACTAGGATGCTTCCCTTGTCGTACGAAAGGTAGGTCGGCTGCATTCAGTTGGCCACGCACGCGACTCGATTTATCTCTTGAAGCGAGACGGAACCCTCTGTTTCGCCATACGATGAGGAGGGACTCGCTGATCTCTAGGTCCGCCTGCTCTGCTGCACCCAGACCTGTCGCAAACTGACCAAGTCGCAAGACGTCCCATAACAACCTCCGTGATTACCAGGGTCCGGACGAAACCACCACTTGCACGAAAGGCAAAAGGCCGTGACGATTCCTTAGACCTGAAGGAACTTGGAGCTCTTCATCTCGTCCTGAGCTTGGAAGGCCTTGCTCATCGCTGAGACCTTCTTCGCGTCGCCGTGGACGAGAAACAGTTCGACGCAGGTTGATGGCGTGAGCTTGCTGTGGACGTGCGTCTTGATTATCTGGTCGAACTCATGTTTGAGCCGCGTGACTGGTTCCTCTTCCTCGGTGTTATGAGTGACCACGACCAAGCCACTCACTTCTCCTGAAAGGCCTGTCCGTTCCTTGTTGTCGTTCATCATCAGTCGAATCGCTGCTCGAACGAGTTCTGACCTGCCAGTGAAGCCGTATGATTCTTCTAGCCCGTCCATCTCCTTCAGCATCGTCTCTGGAATTGAAAGGCTGACGATCGGCATAGCCAGGTTTCTTATTAACGGACATATAAACTATGGTCCCCGGAGTAATAAGCCGCATCGCCGGGCGGCGTCGAGATCATCAACGCGAATCAGGAAGACCCGGAGTGGGTGGAAGGCGTCTATCTGTCCGCTTCACTCGATTTGATTTCCTAAGAACCGGCCTTGCGAACTTTACTGGACTTGATTCGGCTCGGGAATCTCCAGTTCCAGCCCCTCACACCCAGGTAGATGATGAACACGATGCTTGTAATGAAGAAGCTCACCGGATACGGCTCGTACACCGCGATGAACAGTCCAGACCATGTCGCAGCAAGGGCGATGAGCACCGAGATCATTATGACCCGCTGCGGCCGTTTCGCCAGATATTGGGCGGTTGCCGCTGGTGTCACCATCAGGGAGAAGATGAGAAGGACGCCGATCATCTGAACAGAAATGGAGACCGCGACGGCTACAAGAAGCATGAAGGCCATGCCCAGGAAGACCATAGGCAGTCCTTTGGCTTCTGCGACGTCTTCATCCAATGATGCGAAGAGGAGCGGCCTGTAGAGAAGAGAGATTGCGCCCAAGACCGCCAAACCGAAGAAGAGCGTCTGGAGGACGCCGCTGCTGCTGATGCCCAGTATCTCTCCGAATAAGATATAGTAAGCCTCGGTCGAATAACCTGGGTAGAGTCTGATGAACAGGAGACCCAAGCCGAGCATGAACGCGAGCACGATGCCAATCTGAGTATCACGATTTGCGACGCGGCGACCGAGTGCGGCTATCGCCAAGCCCCCCGCAGTTGAACCCAGAAGGAGACCGTAGATGGGGGCAATGTTCACCAAGATGGCCCCTGCAGCTCCAGCGAATCCAATCTCGGAAAAGGCGTGAGCCACAAACGCCGAATGGCGCAATACCACGAAGTAGCCCATGACACCTGCTACGATTGCTATGACGGTCCCTGCCTCGAATGCGTGCTGCAGGAGCGGAACTTGCCATATCTGCTGGAAGTCGGCGAATAGATTGATGCTGAAGATCATGCCATGTCACCATGATGTTCTTCGACGCCTATGATTGCGACATTGCCGTGGGGGTCACGCAGGACTTCGACCTGGACCCCGTACAGCGTCGTGAGGCTCTCTGACGTCAGGACTTCGCTGGGCTTCCCCGTCGCCACCCTGCCGTTCGCTATGTACATCACTTTGTCGAGATGAGGCAGAAGCGGGTTGATGTTGTGAGCTATCAGCAACGCCGTCACGCCTCGCGAACGGACTACGTCGTTGACCAGGTGCAGCAGGTCAGTTTCGCGCCTCAGGTCAAGGTTAGACAGCGGCTCGTCAAGCAGCAATATGTCCGGGTTGCTCACCAGTGCCTCGGCCAGAAATATCCTCTGCAGTTCTCCACCTGACAACGCGCCGAGGGGGCGATGTGCCAGCTCAGTCGCGCCGACACCTTCCAGTGCAGCAAGAGCCGCGTCGCGATCTTTGTGAGAGAAGGGGTTGAACCCCCACTGTTTTCCCGAGAGCCCAAGCCTTACCAATTCAAGACATTCGACATTCGTCTCGCTGTCTATTACGTGGCGCTGAGGTACGTAGCCGATCTGCGGATTTCCGCGCTTAGGCGGAGCGTCGAATATTTTCATCGACCCGCTAATGGGCCGTTGCAGGCCGAGCAGCAGGCGAAAGAGAGTTGTCTTACCCGCCCCGTTGGGGCCTATGACCGCGATGAACTCTCCGCGACCAAACTCAAAGTTGGCGTCTCGCCAGACGGTGTTGTCCGGGTAGCCGGCCGCCAGATTTTCTGCCGTAATGATTTTGGACTGCATCTTCCTTCACCCTTTATTGCCCGAGGCCTGAGCAATGAGCGTGTTCTGAATGGCGAGCAACTCGGCGTTCATCCAGACTTGGAACGTGACATCCAACGGTTGAATGGTTTCTGTCACGCCCACGGCGGGGACGTCGTTTTCGGCGGCCAAAGTCATGATGCTTTGGGTGAGCTGCGTCACCGTCTGATTGTTGTAGACCAGCATTCTCACGCCTCCGTTCTCGAGTTCCTGCTGGAATTGCACGAGGCTCTGGATCGGCGGGTCACTTCCTTCCGAGACGGCCTCCATGAACGCGGGAGGAGAAACGAGGTCAAGGCCCGTAGCGTTTGCCAGGTATACGAAAATGCTCTCCGTGGATGCCACATGCGTACCCGCAAACCGCTGCTTTATCTCGTCTATCCGTTCGTTGTACACTCCAAGCGACGCATTCAACGCGACGTACTGCTGCTTGTAGTATGCCGTGTCGGTCGGATCGATGCACACAAGGTCCTTGTACATCACTTTGACCGTGTCATTCACGTAGTAAGGACTGTACCAGAAGTGAGGATTTGCTGTGACTGACTGGTTGACGAGTTCCTGCACGTTCAGGACTATCTGGTTTGGAGTATTGCTCGCTGCAATGAGTTGCAGAGCCCAATCATCGTACCCTGCTCCGTTGACGATCACGAGGCTCGCATTTGCGATCGCTTCGGCGTCGGCGAAGTCGCTTTCATATTCATGAGGGTCGGTGTTGGGTTTAGTAACAATGCTCAGCACGTTGACACGCGTTCCGCCGAGCTGAGATACAAGGCTCCCCCAGAAGTCTTCCGCGGCGACCACCTGTATCTTCGTCGATGGGCTCGGGCCGGTTGTCGAACACCGTACGGTCGTCGAACCCTGGCTGCGAAAGGCGTAGAGTCCCGCGGTGGTTGCCGCCACGACCATGACGACTAGGACTGCAGCAGCCAGAATTGTGTTCCTTTTCATGGCTCATATCTCTCTTGGTCCGGTACATTAATAAGTGTTCCAAGCTCTCTATTAACAATGAACGGTGTTCGAGACCGTCTTTATTGATTATGACGCATGTCGACTCACTGCCTTATGTGACGCGCTCCATGGCCGGTCCTAACCTTCCTCTACGCGGCCTAGCCCCCTCTGCAACAGGGACTGCAGCAGAACATAAAGTGATTACATTCCGTGAGCCAACTATATTACTAGAGGCACCCAAACCCAAGTCTATGGATGAGAGAGTAATTCGCGAGGGAGAGACAGTGAAGCTGGGTAGAGTGGAGGGAGACATTAGGGCCGAGAACCACTCACTTATCCAGGCATCTGAAGGGTCTCTGGTCCTCGTCACTGGAACGGCATACTTCGAAGGAAGCGTTGAGGTTGACTGTGACTTCGAGTGCGGTTCGCTGGAATCCAAGGATGGGCTCGTCCGTGTCAATGGGAGCCTGACAGTCCATGAAGACATCGCCGTCGAAGAAGCCCTGTACGCCAGGGGCAATGTCAAGGCGAAGAGAGTGGACGTCGGCGGGAGGCTCTCTGTGGGGGTTTCATTGGAGACCCAAAAGGTGGATGTCGGCGGTTCACTCGAGGTTCAGGGCAACGTTATCGCGGAGTCTGTGGACGTAGGGGGCTCATTCGAGGCGCTCGGCGAGCTGAAACTGAATCATCTCGACGTGGGCGGCAGCGTAGAAGTCGGAGGAGGAGAGGTCACTGGAACGATCGAAGTCGGGGGGCGATTCACGTCACGGAAGGAACTGAAATTTGACAGACTCGAAACAGGCGGGAGTGTCGAACTGAGCGGCGGGAAGGGCAAGAAGATCGAGGTCGGCGCGATGCTGCGGTCGAAGGGAGACCTGGATTGCGAGGAGATGGAGGTGGGCGGGCTGGCAATCGTAGAGGGGAATCTCTCAGGGAGAACGGCCGAAATTGGCGGGAAGATCAGAGTCTCAGGAGACCTTGCGCTCACATCTAGACTTGAAGTGGGCGGGCTTGCAGAGATAGGAGGAGTCCTTTCCGGGACCGATGTGGAAGTCGGCGGAGTCCTTCGTGCCGCGAAGGGCCTGCTTTCAGGCACCGTCGAAATAGGCGGTCGAGTGGAGACAGCCCAAGGACTCAAGGCAAACAGGATAGAGATAGGCAAGGGCGCCAGTTGCATTGGCAACCTTGTCGGAGACGTGGTGCACATCGACAAGCGGGCCCAGGTCCAGGACGTGTACTGCTCGCGGCTCGAAGCAGAGGGAGGGTCCAGGTTGGGCAAGGTCTACGCCGAGAGCGCTGACATCGGGGACACATGCGTTGTCGGAGGGCTCGTCTACACCAAGGAACTCCGGGAGGGGGAAAGAGTCGTACACCTCAGCCCACCCCAGAAGTCTGGAAGCCTTCCGCCCTTCCCGCTGTAGGGAGGATGATCAGGCGAATCCCGTGGGAGGATGAAAGGTTGAGTGCTCGGACGTCGAAGCGATCCAAGGCCGACATCTACGCGACGATCCTCGAGGTCGTGCGCCGGAATCCAGGAGGTGGGAGGATCACGAAGGTGTCCTATGGAGTCGGAGTTCCCCTAGACAGGCTTCGAGTGATGGTCGATGACTTGATTGCCTTCGGGCTGCTCAGAAGAACGACGAGCGAGGACGAAACCACCTACTCGGCCACACCTCGGGGACTGGAATACCTCGATACCTACTGGAAGATGAACGGCTACCTAGATGCCTTCGACCAGGCTCCGACAAGAAGTCTTGCGGCAATAATGTTTGCCGACCTCGCCGGCTACACCTCATTGACGCAAAGGAACGAACGGCACGCTCTCGAGCTCCTCGAAGAGTATCGGAAAGTCACCAGGGAGGTGCTCCCCAGGTTCCATGGAAGAGAGGTCAAGACTGTAGGCGACGCGTTTCTGGTGGAGTTCTCGAGCGCCCTGGAGGCGTCCCAGTGCGCCATAGAGATTCAACGGAAAATGCACGAGAGGAATCGGAACGTGCGCGAGGCGGACAGACTGCTTGTGCGCATCGGAATACACATCGGAGACATCGAAAGGAAGGGCAGCGACATCCTCGGCGACGCCGTGAACATCGGGAGCAGGGTCTACGCGATAGCTGAGCCCGGAGGGGTCTGCATCACTCGTCAGGTGTTCGACCAGGTCTGGAACAAGCTAGGAAACCACCTGAGCGAGGTTGGAAAGAAAGAGGTAAAGAACGTGGACTTCCCAATTGAGGTGTTCTCAATCGACCTCCCGTGGGGTGAGAATCCGACGACCAGACCCTCTACCTAGTGGGGCGGAGGTGCTTCCGGAAGCAGTATCGTACGGAGGTCTTCTACGGTCTTCGCGACAAACGTGGGATTCGATACCGTGACCTCGGATGCCGTGCCATATCCATAGAGCACCCCAATCGAATCGACGTTGTTCCTCCTGGCACCGATGACGTCGTCCCCGCGGTCTCCAATCATGACATAGCCGGAGGTCGGGCCACCGTATGCACCGATTGCAAACTTGATGACCTCTTCCTTGCTCGAACGTGTCCCGTCCAGCTCGCTACCGACAATCCTGCCGAATAGGCGAGCCAGCTCGAAGTTATCCAAAATCTTCTTGGCATAGGTTGTAGGCTTGGAGGTCGCCAGAACCAGCACCTTCTCGCGGTCGAAGAGGTCGCTGAGCAGCTCGGCGATTCCTGGGTAGAGTGCATTCTCATACAACCCGATTGTCGCATATCTCTCGCGATATGCCGCAACCAGTCTTTCTATGAGCGAGTTGTCGCTTGTCCCTACAAGTTCCTTGAAGCCTTCACGCAGCGGAGGACCCACGAACCACGAAAGGTCTCGATCGTGTTTGACTTCGGGGTAGCCGCACGACTTGAGCGCATGATTTACGCATCTGACGATTCCCGCCTTCGAGTCGGTCACCGTACCATCGAGGTCGAAGATGAGATATCGATACACGATGACGGAAATCGAAAGGCTCGTTACTTATTGCTAACGGCAGGGAAAGGGATGTTCAGCCCCCTTACTACCTCCGCAGCGTCGCTCTGACCCGACATTGTCATTCTACGGAGGCGCCCCGGCAGACGAGTGGATGAAGAGACGAAGCGGGCCCGGTGGGTGTCAAACTCCCTTGGCATACAAGGGCGCGCCACACTAAGGACCCTCGGTGGGCCGGGGCTCCAGCCGAGGGATGCCCAGTCAAAGGTTGCCTTCAGCCAGTTCTTCTCAGCAAGTTTTATGAAGCTCCGGGGCACAGTTGTCCAATGTGCGCCGCGTGAAGGTCGAAGTGGTGTCGTGGTGAAGATGACGACGTCATCAGACAAGAAAGGAGGCAAGGTCAAGGTCGGTGATAAGTCTCCAGAATTCACTCTCAGATCTCAATCTGATGATTTGGTGAGCCTCAAAGACCTCGTGGGAAACAAGGAGATTGTCTTGTTCTTCTATCCAAAAGATAACACTTCGGGATGCACCGCTGAGGCATGCGCCTTCCGGGACAGCTACGAAGTATTCAAGGAACGCGGGGCTGAGGTCGTTGGAGTAAGCTCGGACTCCATCGCTTCGCACAAGGACTTTGCGTCAAGGAATGGCCTGCCCTTCATCCTTCTCAGCGACGATGGTGGGGAGGTCAGGAAACTCTACGGTGCTTCATCGACATTCGGGCTTCTTCCGGGCAGGGTCACGTACATCATAGACAAGAGAGGAATAGTCAGGCACATCTTTTCTTCCCAACTCAGCCCGAAGAGGCACATCGACGAAGCGCTCGAGACACTAGAGAAGATCCAGGAGGCTGAAAGAGAGACCGATCAGCAACGTCCGGCGACGGCGTAAAGGGAAAGAATCAATAACACCGATTCGCGCTCGCTAGAACAGTTTGCCGAAGAATGGTGAGGGCCTATAGCCGAAGAGTCGTCGCGTGAATACGAAGCTCCCGCCCTGCTGGCTGAAGACGTGGTCATCTTTCCCCATTCGGAAATCGCGATAACCGCTCAGGACCCAAGGAACACGACTGCCCTGCTCCAGGCGGCCAAGGAACGTCAACTCGTCGTCTTCATACCTAGTCACAATTCAGAAGAGGTCATTGGTTCGATAGGCACTCTTGCGCTGGTTCGAAAGACTGCTGTTGCCGAAGGAGGTGTGAGCGCATCTGTCAAGGGACTGTGGAGGGTGCGCGTCGAGAATCTACTTGAGGAGATGGCGTATGCAAGGGTTAGGTTCACGAAAGCAAACGAGATTGACGACGCTTCCACCAGCAGGTCGAGAGTCATGGGGGTCGTTCTCGGTCAAATCGACGAGTTTGTCAAGCTGATTCCCGGCATCCCAGCCGAGATAACCGAAGCCTTGAGGAGCGCTGAGACACCCGGCAAGCTAGCCGACTTGTGCGCCTACTCCCCGGGCTTCTCCTCTGAGGAGAGGCTTGACCTGCTGAATACCTTGGGGGTGGAAGAGAGGCTCGAGAAAGTCAGTAGGCACTTTGAGATGCAGCTGACTGCCCTAAGAGAGTTAGCCAAGGTCAAGATGATTCCTGAATGTGAGACCTGCATGGAGCTTGCCGATAGGGTCTTCGAATCTGATCCGAATCGGAGAGGTGAGATCGCTTCAGAGTTCTTGAACCACGTCGTGCAGAAGCACTCTGGCGAGTTGTTGGGGCTGATTGCAGAGAAGTATGGTCCCGCATTCATGATGAGGAGGGCCCTGAAGTGAAGTCGTCTGTCCCGAGACTAAGCTTCAAGACCTTGTTGTCGAAAGCGTATTCGTTGGATGAATCAGACTGGTGATGACCGCGGCATTTCGCTCAGACCTTGCACGCACGCCGACCTCGGTCAGCTGCGTGTCATCGAACTGGAATCCTTTCCGGATCACCCCTATCCTACAATTGTATTCATCAACTTCCTGATGCTCGCTAGGGAAGGCTTCATTGTCGCATGTTCGGGCGACATGGTTGTGGGATACGTAATCGGGGCAGACAGAGGGGGAGAGGGGACGATTCATTCAGTAGCCGTGACGCCAAGTCTCAGAAGGAGAGGAGTGGGGGCGAGGTTGATGGAGTCGGTCCTCGAGCACCTGTCCAAGAAGTACCGGAGAATCTCCCTGCTTGTCGACGCGAGTAATGAGGCCGCGATTCACCTGTATCGAAGATTCAGCTTTTCTGAGACAGGTCGCGTCATCAAGGCATACTATCCGAATGGGAACGACGCCATCGAAATGGCTAGAAGTAATCGAGGAAGTGGCATGTGAACGAACGACTGGCTGTGCCTAGCTCTCGCTTGAGGTTCTTGTGGACGCCTTCTAGCGGCATGGCCATGAGCCCGTAATACGCATAGTCAGTGGACAAGTACCCGAGCTTGCCAAGCAGACCTGACGAGTCTCTGACGAACGTGCCTTGGAGAAGAAGCCAGCCGGGGGTGGCCTCGCGCTGTAGCAAGGACACTACCGCTCCGGGGTCAGCGCGTTCCGTCAGGACGACCTCGTCAGACTTGACCCACCCTCGGCCCTTCTGCATCTGAAGGTACCCGACGGGTTCTTCATCGAAGAGAATCAACCTGAACGCCTCCGGCTTGACGAAACCGAGCTTGAAGAGGGGGGACAGGATGCTCTTCGGCCTCGGAGTGAACCCGACGCGGCCCCCGGTCGACTCGGCGTGCAGCTTCTCGATTGTGGACGCGTCGACTTTCTTGACGGTCCTGAGTTTGTACTTCTGCCCCTCAGACTTGGGTCCATCGCACCTGCGCATCGCGAGCCTCGGAGAGTAGATGTCGACGTACCCAATCGAGCGGTAAAGTGCGTGCGAGAAGTTCCAGAATCCCATCCAGAGTAGTGAGAACTTGTTGCCAACGGCCGCCTCCCTGCGGTGGACCTCCCTGAGAAGCGCCTTGGCCAGCCCCCTGCGCGACCATTCCCTCCTCGTGACCACCCCTTGAATGGCCGATACTGTCTCAGTCGCCCCGCTGGCGAGTGTGTAGGGTATGCGGAGGACCCTGACCGCTGACTGGACCTCGTTCCCCTCCACGGCGTAGACCCCGAAGTAGTCTGCCGCAGGATACCCCGTCCTCCTCGCCTCCTTCATGCGCCTGAAGTCCGTCAGGAACCATCCTACTGAGGCGTCAAGTAGCTGCACCCTGGGTTCCCACTCCTCGGGCAGCTCGTCGAAGCTCACTATCCGCATGAATGTCGGTCATGCCAGGGTCTCTGCGCTTTTATGGCTCTTTCCTGCCTTGAATGAAGCCCACGACGCATCGTCGCGACGCCCTGAGAAAGAGTCACCTGGAACAGCCCTGTCCCCATGTGCCAACCAGGGACCCTAGACGTAAGTGGACAGCAGATAGAAGTTCAGGAAGAGAATGACAACAGCAGTGAGTATGCCAAGAATCGTAGTAATCTTCCTGTTCACGAACTCGCCCATCACCCTTCTCCTGCTCGTGTAGAGAATCAAAGGAATCATCGGCAGCGGTATCATCAGGCTGAGGATTGCCTGGCTGTAGATCAGTAATAGGAATGGCTGGAGTCCAAGCAGGACGGCAATAGTGGTAGGGAAGACGTTCACTAACCTTGTCACGATCCTCCGAAGGTTCTTGTTCACATGCGTGCCCAGCAGCCCATCCATCATCGCCATGCCTGCGAGCGTGCCCGTGGTCGAAGAGGCGAGGCCCGAAGCGAGCAGCGTTATCGCAAATACGGTAACTGCAAGCCAGCCATACAGCGGCTTCATTATGTCGTAGAATTGTTTGATTGAGGATACAGTACTAGTACTGCTGCCAGCGTAAAGAGGTTCAGCACAGACGAGAATCGCGACGTTGACGAGGCCGGCGATGGTGAGTGTGATGATGACTTCCCTGAGATGCAGTCTCCTGAGTCTCCTCTTCTCCTCGATACTTCCGGTGGTCAGCTTGTCCCTTGTGAGCGTGGAGTGGACGAAGAGCGCATGTGGCATCACGGTTGCCCCGATTATCCCGACCACCAGCAAGGCACTCTGGCTGTCAAGAGAGACAGCCACAGAGTGGTACGCTATCGAAGTCAGGCTCGGTCCTGTAATTGCCACCTGATAGAGAAAACCTATGGCTATTATGGAGACAAAGAGCATGAAAAAGTACTCGACGATCCGGAAGCGTCTTGAAGTCAGGGCCAAGAGAATGATTACGTCTGCTGCGCCGAAGACGGCCGCGTCGAGGAGAGGGACACCGAAGAGGTTGAGCGCGATGACGGTACCCAAGTACTCGGCCAGGTCTGTCGCGGCTGCAGCCGTCTCCACAGCAAGCCAGTAGGTGACGATACGCTCCCTGGACTTCAGGGATGAGCGGACGAGCTCGGCGAGGTCCTTTCCTGTCGCAATTCCCAGCTTCCCGGACAGGTACTGCAACAACATGGCCATGAGATTGGCAAGCCAGACCGTCCACAGAAGGTCGTAGCCGAATGACGCGCCGCTCTGGATGTCCGTCCCGTAGTTCCCCGGGTCCATGTAGGCCATGCTTACGATGAGAGCGGGGCCGAGATAGACGAATAGATTGCGCAGAGAAATCCGGTCGCGCACCCGCTGCTGTTTCTCTACCTCGAGCTGCTCAGGGGTCTTCAGAGATCTGTCCCAGGGCACGCGCATGGCTCGCGCCAGGGATGGTCACCTGCCGTACTTAAATTTAGGGACCTCTAACATAATTAGGAGCCTCATCTTTGTTTAGATTCGCCTAGTCATTCGAGAACGCTTTTAATGGGCGACGGCTTGCTTCTTCGCCGTCGGGGACAGATTGGCAAGGGTGACCCAGACAGGGCAGCAAGAAGAAATATCGAGGCTGGAAGACTATCTTGAAGTAATTTACCATCTAATCCACGACAAGGGTTATGCGAATACGGTCGACATCGCGGAGAATCTTCGAGTCAAACCTCCAACCGTATCGAGTATGCTGCAGAGACTCGCTGCGAAGGACTACCTTGTGCACGAGCGCTACCGAGGCATCAGGTTGACCGATAAGGGTGTGAAGGTGGCAAAGTCCGTGATCGCGAGACACAGCATAGTTGCGGAACTACTTTCAATGCTCGGCGTGGAAGATAAGGTAGCTTACCAAGATACGGAAGGGATAGAGCATCACATCCAACCCGCAACCATTCGCAAGATAGAAGGACTGGTCGATTTTCTCCGGGAGAACCCGAAGATACTACATGCGATACGAGATCACATAGAAGAATAGACACGGGCTACGGCGTGACCGTCTCCAACGTGACTCGAGCCCCGTTCTCGGGACAGTCTTCGGACCTCAACCACCTCTTTAGTTCCAGATACCGCAGCCACATCGACCGGACCGCTCCCCAGCTAGAGCGTAGTCATCACCAACCCTGGGCAACAGCCAATCCAGTCCTTCTACGTGGAAATCTAGACCCAGATTGACCATTGGTTTGAATATCTCGCAATCGACATGTTGGGTTTGAGCCCTAGATCTGCCTGTAAATCACGAACAAATCCGAGATTGAGGGTCCAAGCGGCCGAGATCTGTGCCGAATATGGGTGCAAACCACTGACGCAGCTTGGTCTTGGACTTCTCGGCTGACGAAAGGCCTCGGTCAGCGGCGTCATCCAGAGTAGATACCCCACCATTGAAGGCAGTAGGAGTTGAAGCGTCCCAAACTGGAGAAAGTTCTGAAGGCAGATGCCAACAGACGGACTTCATTAGTGGGAAGGTGGAAACTCCGTGACCGATGACGGATCTAATCAGTATCCGTAGCTGAACAACTGCGCAGGCGGAGTCCCCTGCGGTGGAATGGAGAAGTCTAGTCCTGTGAACTCCTTGAACGTGTTCCGCGTCAGCACCTCGAACGGGTCCTTTGAAACAGCGAAGTCGCCGAACGTCTTCGCCACGTCGTTAGTTTCCATGTAGACGAGAAGCCAGTCGCCCTGAGTCGAAGACCGCAAGTACAATGCCTCCTTCTTTATCCCGAGATGTTTCTCCGACCTTTCGAAATCCTTCTTCATTGGACCTGAGATGTCCTTGATGAATTGCATCAGCACGTCCCTCTTTCCCGGCAGAACAGGCCATGCCTCACAGTAAGTCTGCATGAAAGGCGAGTAGGATTGAACGGTATTTGAACGTACGGGTTCAATGGTTCAGTCCTGATGAATGGATTGTGGTCTCGTCATTCCAAGTGGGCGCCCGTCTTCGGTTCGGCAACTGGACGGACCTAGATTGGGAAAAGGCAGAGTGATGTGGTCTTTCGATCAGGTCGCAACGGGCAGGTCTTTTCCGCAGCTGGAACACTTCGTGGCTTCTTCTGGATTGTCTGCCCCGCAGTTAGGGCACTTAGTGTTCTTGGTCGGCTGGGCCACCTGTGTTCCCGTGTTCTGGGTCTGTACGATTGTGATAGAGACTGGAGGTGGGGTCTCCTTCTTGCCTTGCCAGCGAGACGCAACGAGAGCCACCACCGACACCACCCATGCGATGTAGAATCCGGTACCCGTCGAGAGAGTGTAGGGACCGTTGGGGTGAGTGAGGAATGGAGAAATGGTGATCATGGCCATGCCCACCATTCCCAGGACTCCCGCACCCAGTGGAAAGATGCCGACCACTCCTGCGATCACGAGGAGAATGAATGCTATGATCCAAGTATAGTTGTTGGCCAGTTTCGCGGTGTCGCCACTCGACTGAACTGCACTCAGGTTCTTGATCATTGGCGAGACGATACCGTAGAGTGTAGAACTGCTGCCGCCGAATGGAAGGAGGAAGATTGCTGCTAGAATGACAAGACCCATGACAGTCCCGATTATTCTTCCAGGACGTAGCCGCAAGGGGTACCACTTCCTGCTGAGAATATATGAACCTACGGAAGACGTCGAGCGTCCGATTAGATAACCAAGGACGAGCGAGGATACCGCCGACAACGCGTACGAGACGAGCATTGCCCTCTTGGGGCCGATCGAACCTCTCGGGCTTCCGTCTGTTCCAGCGCCGAGATGACAGCAAGGAAGACGCCTCCATTTTCCTCTTGGATACCGAAGCCATGACTCGCAGGATTGGACCAATCAAGCTCGAACCCCTCCGGGCCCGCTCAAGATAAGCCCAGAATAGTCTTTGTTTGTCTAGACTAGCTAGATTCTTGCTGTCTGCACGACTAGTTGCAGGGTCAGAACCAGAGGAATCAGCTTAGAGGGCCACGACGCCAAGATGCATGCAGCAAAGCAGAGAGCAGCCTGAATGGAAGAACACAGTCCCGTCTGACTGTCGCCATCAGATGCCCCACTACGCAGTCAGGTTCTGGTATACAGTGGGGTTCTTGTTGATCAGAATCAGATTGAGTTTCAGCACGTTCACATAGGGACTTCCGAATATCCAGAACGTTCCCTCTATGTTCTCGTTGACAATCGAGCGGAGAGTTGCCGTAGGTATTCCTGAGGCTGAGCTTATCCCAGACACCTGCGAGAGGGCATCTTCCAACGTGATGTCCGGATCCACCTCCGAGGCAGATTGATTGGCGGCTCTGGCGTGAAACAGCTTCGGGGAATTGAAACCCTGGGCGATCAGGCTGGAGCCCACATCCCGCCCGTTGAGCTGGACGATCTCCCCGTTGGCCTGGTAAGGAAGGATGACCTGGGCGATTCCTGTGACCAACAGGGGGAAGAGCAAGCCGCAGAGGATGAGCGACACCAGTGCCAGTCCGACTACGGGCCTGTAGCTTGGTTTGGGATTCTCCAATTCAATCACCTATAGGGTCGATATCAGGATGTCGATCAGCTTGATCCCGATGAATGGGACCACGACTCCGCCTACTCCGTAGACTAGGACGTTCCTCAGGAAGATGGACATGGTGCCCGCCGGTCTGAACGTGACCCCCTTCATAGCGATGGGGATCAGAAGCGGGATGATTATCGCGTTGAAGATCAGGGCAGAGATTACGGCACTGTCCAGACCGAGGCCAAGGATGTTCAGGGCCTGTAGCGATGACTTCGAAGTGGCGAAAAGGACAGGTACTATCGCGAAGTACTTCGCCACGTCGTTGGCGACGCTGAACGCTGTCACGGCGCCCCTGGTCATCAGAAGCTGCTTGCCCAGCATCACCACGTCTATCACTTTCGCCGGGTTGGATTCCAGGTCGACCATGTTTGCCGCCTCCTTGGCCGCCTCGGTTCCGGAGCTCATGGCCAACCCGACGTCCGCGACGGCCAGAGCTGGGGCGTCATTGGTCCCATCGCCGATCATTGCGACGATGCGCGACTCTGCCTGCTCTCTTTGGACAATTCCGAACTTCAACTCAGGTCTCGCCTGGGGCACGTACTCTTCGATGCCCACCTCCGCCGCGATGCTCTTGGCCGTCAGAGGCTGGTCCCCAGTAATCATCACGGGTCGAATGTCCATGGCCTTGACAGCCTGAATCTTCTCGCGTATCCCTTCCTTGAGCACATCCTTCAGACGGATGATTCCCAAGGCGTCTCCGCTCCTTGACACAACGATCGGAGTCTCGCCAGCCACTGAAACCCTGTTGACGAGTTCGTCGAAGTTGGGAGGGACGGAAGAGAGCCCTTCTTTCACCGAATCAGGCGCCCCTTTGATTACCTCGATCTCCGGCTCTGATTGATTCCAGTCCTCGAAGGCCCCTGGCATCTTCCTCCTGAACCTTAGCCGCTCCCTTCCGACGTCTGATCCCTTGGGAAGGTTGAGAACCACACCCCTGTTAATCCTCACGCCACTGATCCGAGACACCGCCGAGAACTCGTACACGTGAGAGAGTGCAAGGGTGTTCAGTTCCTTCGGGATGAATCCGCTCTCGTAGGCGAGGTCTATGATGCTCCTCCCTTCGGGGGTGTCGTCGTACCAAGACGAAAGGAATGACGCTTCGCCGACTTCCCTCTCCGTGTGCCCCTCGAACGGTATGAACTGCATCGCTCTCCTGTTCCCGACCGTAATCGTACCCGTCTTGTCGAGGAGGATGACGTCGACGTCCCCGGCAGTCTCGATGGCCCTTCCGGACTTCGCAACTATCCTCTTCTTGTACAGGCGGGACATCCCAGAGAGACCGATGGCTGGGAGGAGGGCGCCTATGGTGGTCGGGAGGAGGCAGACGTAGAGCGCTATCAGGACAGAGAGGTCCACGTCGAGGCCCAGCGTGATGGAGAGCCCGAGCAGCGCAATGATGATGATGCTGAAGATGGCGGTGAGGCCGAGTAGGACCATAGTCACCGCCTGTTCGTTGGGAGTCTTCGGTCTCTTTGAAGATTCCACCATCCTGATCATCTGGTCGATGAAGGTCTCCCCAGGATTCACCGATACCTTTGCAGTGAGGGTGTCGCTCAGCAGTCTCGAGCCCCCGATTACCGCGTCTCCAGGCGCTTTCCTGACGGGGGCGGATTCTCCAGTGAGCAGTGACTCATCGACCATGGCGATACCCTCGATGACCTCGCCATCGATGGGAACCGTGTCCCCAGTCTCGAGGAGCACTAGGTCCCCCTTCCGAAGGTCAGTTGACTTCGTCGGGACTACGCTGGTCGTCCATCCTTCCTTGATGATCCTCTTGCTGACGACTTCCGTCTCGAGCCTGCGGAGGCTGCTGGCCGTGTTCCTTGCCTGGTGTTCGGCCAGCGAGTCGGAAAGGGTGCTGAACCAGACAGTTATGATAAGGATCAGAGCTACTTCGAGATAGAACAGCTGCCTCCCGGGCGAAGCGACCGGCAAGAAGCCCTGGGGGTCAATCGCCATGGCGGCCACCAGGAAGAAAGTGAGCTCGACGATGAGCATGACGGGGTTGGATACAAGGGCGACGGGGCTCAATCTCACAAAAGAGTCCCTGAGGACACCTGTTGAGAAGAGCGGAATGCGACGTCGGGCGCCTTCTGCGCTCGGGGGGCTAGCCAAACCCATTCACGTTCCCTTGGAAGTACGACAGAATGGGGCCGAGCGCAAGAAACGGGAAGAAGGTCAGCACGACGAGTATCAGGATGCTGCCGATGAGCACTAGCGAGAAGGTGATGCTGTCCGTCTTGAGACCAGACACGGCGCTCCGCTTCCTGCCTATCATCGACCCTCCGAGCGCCAGGAGAATGCCGATCGGAACGTACCGGCCGATGAATATCACAACCGCCGTGGCCACGTTGAAAAATGGCGTGTTTGCCGCTGCGCCGAGGAAGTCCGACCCATTGTTAGCAGCGGAGCTCGTGAACTCATAGAGGATTTGAGTGAAGCCGATCGAGTTGCTCCCCACACTTATGGCGGAGGCTGCGCCCGATGCGTATGCCAGCACGGTAGGGACCAAGATGATGATAGGGTGGACGAGGAAGGCGAGCATCACAAGCTTCACGTCCCTGCTCGTGATCTTGATTCCGAGGTATTCTGGGGTCCTCCCAGACATGAGCCCTACGATGAAGACGGTGATGACGATGTACATTATCATGTACATGAGCCCGACTCCCTTTCCTCCGGGCGTCGCTTGGATGAGCATCCCCATGAAAGCCGAGAGGATCACCAGGGGGTGCATTGCGGAAAGGTTGGCGTTGACCGAACCTGTGGTTACGGCAGTTGTCACAACGGTCCAGAAGGCGGACATGAATCCGCCTATCCTCGTCTCTATTCCCATGCCGAGAGGCGTGGTCGGTATGAAGGCAATCGCCAGGTCGATGATGAAAAGCCCGTATGCGCCGATTAGAATCGGCGTGACTTCACGTTTCTTGCCGAGCAGCTCGCCAAAGACGAAGATGAGTGCGGTCGGGAGCAGCAGCATGAGTCCGATTTCGAGAATGTTCGAGGCGGGGTTGGGGTTCATAAATGGGTAGGCCGAGTTCGCTCCGTAGTATCCACCCCCGTTGGTGCCAAGCTGCATTATGGCCACGAGTGACGCGACGGGGCCGACGAGTACCGACTGGGTTGCGCCCTCCACAGTGGTCACGGTCGTGTACCCACTGAGGGTCTGAGGCACGCCGAGGGCGACCAGTACCAATGCTGCCACTAGGCAGAATGGAATCAGAATCCGCGTGAGGGTCCTGACGAAGTCCACGTAGAAGTTGCCCATGTCCTTGGAACCGACGACAAAACCCCTCACCATCGCTACACCCATGCACATCCCGGTCGCCGCGGACGTGAATTGGAGGAACTGAATGGCTGTCATTTGGCTGAGATATGACAGAGCGCTCTCGCCGGCGTAGTGCTGGAGGTTGGTGTTCGTGGCGAACGAGACGACTGTGTTAAGGGATAAGTCCCAGCTCAGGCCGGGAAAGCCCTGGGGGTTCAGGGGGAGAGAGCCCTGGAAGATCAGAATCAGGAAGGCCAACCCCATCTGAACGAGGTTGACTAGAAGCCCTGCGAGGAAGTACTCCTTCCACCCCATGCCATGGCTGTCGTCGACTCCCACAAGTCTGTAGATGCCCTTCTCGATTGGATCCAGGAACCTGTCGAACCGGCCGGGAATCCGCCTGTACACCCGGGCGAGATAGGGAGAAATGAGCCAAGCCAGCCCGAGAGCAGTGCCCAGGATCAGTATCAGGGAGAGAGCCTGTGCAGCATCGATCACATCTTGGGACCTCGTCGATTTAGAGCCGGTCTATTCAAGAGAGTACTCGCCGTTGCGAACACCTACTGACGCGTGGGTCGCGGATCCTGCGAGCCGCCATTCAACCTTGGTCCCTTGTGGGTGTGCAGGACGACTGAGCTAACCGTGCTCTTCACCCCTTTGATCTTCATTATCTTGTTCTTCAGAATGTCTCGGAACTCCTCTATGCCGGAGGCGGACACAAGAGTAACCACGTCGAACTCCCCCGTGACTTCGTAAAGCTCCTCTAGGGTCTCAAGCTTGAAGAGCGCGGCCACAACATTGTCCATTTCCGCTGACTCCACGAAAATATCCACGAATGCCAGAATCTTGGACAAGCTGTCTCATCATCGCCGTTAGCCGCGCCGCACGCGGTCGTCTTATATCCCTTTCAGGGCCCAAGTCCCAAGACTAGGAGGAGTCCTCCCGCGAATCCAGCGTCTGCGTTGGATTCTTTCATTCACCTGTTTGGACCCCAGCGATGTCGATTGTGCTTGGGTTCAGCACGGTAAACCATTCAGGTCCGACCACTTCGGACCTGCCCGGTGAGCCGAACCCGTTTGGGGCTAGCCCATAGCCAGGGTGTAGCACTTTGGCCAGCTCTTCCCTATTCATGACTGGAATCCACTTTCAGAACCTGTCTGGGGGCAGACTTCACCGGGCCCGCGCGCGCGCCCACGAGGAGTCAGCAGAGCAGAACCTCAAGAAGATCGGACCTTCCAAGGCGGTGGGACCTAAGTAGAAATGGGCGAGTTGAAATGAATATAATCGCAGTCAATCGAACAAAGAGGGAATGCCCAAATGAAAGCAATTGTACGAACAAGATACGGGCCTCCGGATGTTCTTCAGCTCGAAGAGATAGAGAAACCCACTCCCAAGGACGATGAAGTACTGGTGAGAGTTCATGCGGCATCCGTGAATGCATATGACTGGCACGTCCTGAGAGGGAAGCCATTCTTTATGCGCCTGATGGGCTTCGGGTTTCTAAAACCGAAGAACAAGAGACTAGGCGCTGACATTGCGGGGCGGGTCGAAGCGGTTGGCAGAGACGTAAAGCAGTTCAAGCTAGGTGATGAGGTATTCGGGAGCAAATTGGGCGGTTTTGCCGAGTATGTATGCGCTCGTGGAAATGCATTGGCGCTAAAACCAGCCAACATGTCGTTCGAGGAAGCAGCGGCCGTACCTATGGCGGCAGTCACCGCCCTGCAGGGACTTCGCGACAAAGGACAGATTCAGCCAGGGCAAAAGGTCTTGATCAATGGCGCGTCTGGTGGTGTTGGTACGTTTGCAGTGCAGATTGCCAAATCGTTCGGAGCTGAAGTAACCGCCGTGTGCAGCACGAAGAATCTGGACAAGGCGCGCTCGATTGGGGCAGACCAGGTCATCGATTACACTCAAGAAGACTTCACCAAGAATGGGCAGCACTATGACCTGATTCTTGCTGCTAACGGGCATCACTCGATTCTAGCTTACAAGCGCGCTTTGAGTCTCAAGGGAGCCTATGTCATGACCGGAGGTTCCGTGGCTCAGCTGTTCCAGACC
Source organism: Nitrososphaerales archaeon (assembly GCA_050011715.1). Taxonomy (GTDB): domain Archaea; phylum Thermoproteota; class Nitrososphaeria; order Nitrososphaerales; family Gagatemarchaeaceae; genus UBA183. The sequence goes on from JBEKIO010000020.1 coordinate 32,275, forward strand.
ATGCTTCTAGGACGATTGATAACAATGACCGGGGGCAAGAAGATGTACAACCTGATGGCGAACCTGAACCAGGAAGATCTGGTCTTCATGAAGGAGCTCCTTGAAGCCGGCAAGGTAGTACCTGTCATAGAAAGACGCTACCCCCTAAGTCAGGCTGCTGAAGCCGTCAGGTATGTTGAAGAAGGGCACGCCCAAGGAAAAGTAATAATTACACTGGAACCTGACGACAAAGCCTAACAAGGCGCTGCACCCGACCGCTCGACCTGTCGGGCTCTCATTCGAACAAAATGGCGCCTATATGGACGCGGGCCCCACTCGGCCCCAAAAGAACCTATACGGATCGGGATTCCAGCCGAGCAAGCGAATCTTCCTGGATTCCAGTTCTGTTACGGTGGTGCTTGTCTGTTCAGGTGTCGCGCTGCATCTACCCGTGCGGCTCCCCGTCAGACGGGCAGGTTCCGCGGATGGACCTTGAAACGCGCCGTAACGACCGATTCCCCCACATTGATCCGCGGCTCGACAAGAAACGACTTCCTCACAAGTTCTTGGAGAGAACTCGCCAGGATGATGCTCAACCTGGGGCCGAAGTCATGGCGGCAGACAATCATATAGGCGTCCTCTTCCCTCGCTATTCTTGTTCGTAAACTGGCAGGATTTATCTTAGATCGCATGTTCAGGACCGCCAGTATCCTGTCCGGAGAGGAGTCTTGAAGGAAGAACTCCGCCATCTCTTTCCACATGGGGGCCATGACCTCTCGCCCTATTCGAGCGAGTGTTTTGTCGTCCAACTCTTCGATTAGACTCATGAAGATTGACTTGTGGAGTGAAATGAATCCAAACTCCCTTGCCTTCTTGTCCCAGTCAAAATACCGACTAATGATCGAGTTGGCAAGTGCATTGACAGTCGTGCCTTCGTCAGCCGCTTCCTTCTCAAGAGAACGTGCCAGCGATTCTGAGAACCTGAGTGTCCTGAGACGGGTCTTGCGCTCGTCCTTGCCAGCGTTTGACAACGAAGGTGCCTCGATAAGACTGACTGTCCCGTCTACTTAGGTTTTGTATTCTGAGCGGAATCCACTTTCTGGACCTGTCTGGGGGCAGACTTCACCGGGCCCGTTATGTCTCCTCATCCGCTCCTCCATGGGGATGTCTGCAAGCGCGCGCTTCACCGAGGCTCAACTTATGACTGCAGCGAAGGGTTCGAATCCGCAGAGCCTAATCCAGAGCCTAGTCTTATCATCCTTGGAGCTTGACCACGCTGCTCCTTGATCTTGTTATCTTGAGTATGGCCGCGACGAGAACCGGTCCGACCGTTGCGAAGAAGGCGAAATCACTGACCTCGTGTGCCAGCATGAAGGGAATGGCGAGAGGCAGGGACTTGAGAGCGAGAGCAAGTGACGTCCCTGTCAGCATCGTAGGCGTTATTATTGTGCTCAGGTCGTAGACGAACGCGCCGAGCAGTCCGAGCGAACCCCAGAGCAAGCTTCTGACAGGGATGCCTGCTTCTTCAAAGCCGAAGACCTTCCGGGCCAAGTAACCCAGAAAGGCATACACGGTTTCGGACGCAATCAGGATGACCAGGAATAGCCCCCCGTCCGGACCCAGGGGGTTTACCGAGCCGTACACCAGCCACGTAAGCGCGCCGACCGAGACACCGACGCCCAGTCCGAAGACAAGCCCCGAGGCGAAGACTATGGTGTCCATCAGCTTGATGTTGGCGAAAGGCAACATCGCGTAGTCCGTGGTGATCGCAAGAGCGGTGAACAAGGAGACTATTGCCAACTTCTGGGTTCCCGCCAGGTGCAGTGGCTCCAAGGCGTGGATGGTTCATCCAGCCATTCTTATAAGAATGCGCCGTCGGAAAGAAGATGCCCCATAATCCAGGCTGAAACTGGCGACTGCATCTTTCCGGATAACTCGAGAGGCTAGGTCAGGTTAGGAGCGTAAGGGCCGCATTCATGGCGCCGATGAACGAAGTGCGCCTGTCGTGCGAACCGCAGATTATCACCACGTCCCCGTTCTCCGGCTGCAGCCCGCTTCTGAGGTTCACCCAGGCCCCGCTTGGGAAGTCCTTTTCGCCGTCCACGGATGATCCCGGCACCTGAAACTTCGAGTCTTTGATTACGTAAGTGGTCGCTCCTGTCGCACCTGCCCTGATCGAGGAGTCGCGCTGCTCTATACCACTCCTTACCCGATTTGATTTCTTCTTGACCAGGACTGCTACCTGCTCTCTTCCGACAGTCAGCGCGGTCCTTGGCAGCTCAAGCGTCTTCGGCATCACATTCCTGAGCTCGGAGTAGGCTCGCTTTCCCTTTGCTGTAAGCTGGCATCCATTCGACTCGACCGTGAGGTAGTCATCCTCCTTGAGCCACTTGATCACAGTCCTCACAGCTCCCTCTCCCAGGCCCACCTCCTTTGCGAGCGCGTGCCTCCCAATCACATCCGCTTTTCCTATCGTCAGCAGCGCCAACAGGACGTGCGAAGAGCTGTAGGTCGGTGCAGGCCCCGGGCCTCTTGAGCTGTCCATCTTGAGAAGCGCTGTGAGAGCCGACAACCATCACTCCACGAGATTCGCCATATTTTATCCTATTTCATGCGGTGCAGCCAAGTCATCAGATGCCGCTGTTTGCGAAGAACGCTTAATATCGGCTGGATGAACCATCCATACCTAGGAAGCATTTGGCAGCAAGAACGACCTATGTCATTGCCCTTGCTTTGGTCGCGCTCCTGATAATCAGCACTACGGCCGGGGTCTACTACTACTACGAGTACGGACAGGTGACTCAATCGAAGGACCGGTACGTGAGCGAGCTGACCGCAGCGGCCAGTCAGTACGACCGACTGGTGTCGAATTACGACTCGTCTCTCTCTCTGTACAACGAGACGTTCTCGCTCCTCGTGGGGACGATCGCGGTGGTGAATACATCACTGCCGATGTACCAGCAGGCGAGTACCGAACTCTCGCAGCTGTGGAGCAGATATCTCGGCCTCAAGCCTGCGCCGAGTTCCCTCTACGCTACGGACATCCTGATCGACTTTGGGAACGGCACCCTGCACTGGTACAACAACACCGAGGTACAACCGGGATGGAACATGTACACTGCAATCGTCGTGCTCAGCCACGGAGACCTGCAGGCCCAGTTGTACCACTTGCTATCGGAGAACGAGCACTTCGTGTCGGGAATCGATGGCGTCTCGAACTCCAAGACCAGGTTCTGGTTCCTCTGGACCTACAATGAGACGGCCTCTTGGCGAACAGCCCAGGTCGGTGCAGACGACCTGCCAGTGTACAACGGATCGGTGTTCGCCTGGACCTATTGCGGAGAGACGGCGTCCTATACGCCTACATGCAGTCCTTGATGTTGTCCGGTTGCAGGATGACCAGACGGGGTGAGGCGAAAGGTGGAGATTCGAGCCGTTAGTTCGACGCGCACCCCCACACTTTGCCCCATGATCAGTCTGAGCACCGGGCTCGACGCTCTGTGATTAGCTACGGCAGTCCCTCCACATACTCAGCGAAGGACCTCAGCCCCTCCCGGGCGAACGACTCCGCCTCATCCTTCCCTCGCGGTGCGAAGATCCAGGCCCAGGGCCCCTTGACCCGGACGTCCAGCGCGGCCGTAACCTCTGTCCCCTCGGGGACATCCTCGAACCTGACAGTCCTCCTCGTCCTTGTGAACGTCGTCTCGCCCTCTGTCTCGACCCCTTCAGGAGGCGAGAGCATCAGCCTCGCCACAGTGATGCGTGGCCTCCCACCGGATACGGTCTCGCTCTCGATGATGACCGTGTCTCCCTCCCTTCCGACCACCCTAACGGTGGTCGCCTGTCTCGACCATTTGGGCCACGCTTCGAAGTCGGCGTACGCGGCGTAGACCTTCTCCCGCTGCGCCTTCACGACGTAGGAGATTTCGACGTGCAAGACACGTGATCAGATTTCACTTGGGCATTAAGGCTTCCATGGGGGAAATGCTAACCTGGCGGAGAAGATTCACACTCACTTTCACCATCGACTCGCCAGTTCGGACGGCCGAGCCCGGCCGTCATCAATATTAGCCGACCGCGCCCTCGACGCCCCACGCGGAGCTATTGACATGAGCAGCCATCGGCGTACTGATGGGTCGTTCTGGGAGGATCTCTGGAGGCGCGAGGAGGAGTTCCGTCTCTCGGGGAAGCCGGAGTTCCGCCACGACACCGCCTTCGTCGCGGTGTCCACAATTGCAGGGCAATTCTACTGCGAGTACAAGGTGGAGAACGAGTTCGCCTTCGGGGAGATCTCAACGGAGACCAAGGACACGGGCACGAAGCTCCACGGTGAACTGATCCCGCAGGTGGCGATCACCAACAAGCAGTTCGTGAAGCTGGTAGAGAGGAAGGAGCCGAGCTTCGCGGTCCTCAGGGTCTGGGGCAGCGTAGGAGGCCTCCGGCTCATCGGCATGCCCGACCACATGGTCTGGTCTGAAGGAAGGCCTCTCTGGCTCGTCGAGCTCAAGACCACCAAGGGCGACCCGAGCTCACTCTGGCCGGACCAGATGACCCAGATTCGGATCTACGCACTTCTGCTGGACCTGATGGGGTTTGACTGCTCTCGTCTCGGGCTGGCGCTGGTCAGACTAAGAAAGGAAGGACTCTCTGAGGAGGAAAGGAGGCTCTGGGTCGAGAGAGTTTCAGACCACCTGCAGTCAGGCAAGGTAGGAGAACTCGAGACGAAGTGCAAGAACATGATGAAGGTGCATGTCCTCTCGTATGACAGGTCCGCGGCGGAGGCGAGCGTGATGGAGAAGCGGGGATACTGGCTCGGAGAAAGGGAACCCACTTCAAGCACGAGCGTGGGCAAGTGCAGAGCTTGTGAATATAACTCAGTCTGCCCGAGGAGTCTGTTCAAGGGCCCTTGAGCGACGCGTTCTGTTTTGCGCGCGCTACCATCGCGAGCTTCCATCGGCGGACTCAACACTTTTGAATCTGCCATGCGAGCAACGAAGCAGGTCATGCCGGTACGAGCCCCCGTCACGAGAGATGCAATAGTGCAGGCGCTCGTCTCCTCGCTGCGTCCCCTGCGTTATGTGCGCGCGCTGTGGGAAGGAGGCTCGGCGGCCTTCGGTCGAGTCGACCGCTGGTCAGACCTTGACCTCTACATCCTTGTAGATGAGGCGAGGGTCGCTGACACCTTCCGGGTGGTCGAGCGCACCCTCAGTACCCTATCGCCGATTTCCCAGATCTACGTGGTCGAGGCGGGGTTCGAAGGCGTGTCCCAGAAGTTCTACAGGCTGAGGGATGCAAACGAATTCACCGTCATCGACTTGGCTATCCTGACGCCTGGGAGCCCCGAGATGTTCCTCGCCCCAGAAATACACGGGACCAACGTCTTCTACTTCAACAAGAGGGGCGCAGCCAAGGTCAGATCGGTCAACAGGGCTTCGCTCGCCAGAAGGAGGAGGAAGAGGCTGCGCAGGCTCAAGCTGAGGTTCGCGATATTCAACAACTACGTCATCAAGGAGCTGGGGCGGGGACACTCGCTGGAGGCCCTGGAAGACTACCGGGCCGTCACTCTAGCTACCCTCGTCGAGGCGCTGCGCATCAAGTTCTCCCCGCTGCACTACGACTTCCGGATGCACTACGTTGACAGGGAACTGCCGCCTGATGCCGTGAAGCGGCTCCGGAGGCTGTCCTACGTCCGAGACCCCAAGGACCTGGAGAGGAAATGCAAGGAAGCAACCGATTGGTGCAGGGAGACGCTGGGCTTGGCTGCGACAGTGTAGGACGCTGCTGAAGAGTCATCACTGACCTAAGGAGAAGAGGTCGCTCCACGATCTGCACGCATGGATGAAATCGATGAAGTCGTCTTGAAGCTCTGTGCTAAAGTCGGGTTATGGCCCCACTTTACAGGAAGCAGGAAGGCCTCCTCGACCCTTCGAGGTGGAAGAGAGAACACCGCAAGGACCCAAGGTCCGTATTTGCGATTGATCGGTTCTTTCTTCAGGTCCGCCTGTGAGTCTTTGGAGACCTCCGCGAGTTTGACCCACCGAAGCTCGTAGGCGTTCTTCTCGCTCATGTGCACAGGGCCGCTGTGTTTCGCGACTAGAACGTGCAGGAGTTCATTCTCACAGTACCTTGGGTCACGCGGGTCCCTAGCAGAATATAGCACGCTGAGGGTCTCGGCCCAGCTTCCAATCATGACGCCAAGGTCCTCCTTAGCACACCTTCTCGCTGCATCGGAGAGGCTTTCCACCTTCCGACCGCGGTACTTCCTGGGATGGGTGTCGCCCGAGAGACTCCATACCTCGTTGAATATCCTATGCTTTCTGTGCTGAACAAGGATTCTCCCATTCCCGTCCAGGCATGCGATGGTTATCCCGATGTGCTTTTGTCCGAGAGTGGGGCCCTCAGGGCCGCCCCGTACCCTATGGGCCCACCATCTGTCGCCATAACCTGTCGTCTTCCCGAATTCATCTACAAGTGGGATTCTGTATTTCTTCATGGCCGGATGACCAGACCGCCTTGGATAATAGTCGCATCCCTCTGTCGCATACGGAGGGTCGGATTAAAGCTGTAGTTCACGCGCGCGCCAACGACGGTTTGCCGTAGTTCATGTCTTCAATCGAAGAACCTGATCTTCACAGGCTCCTTATCCCTATACTCCCTTAGCGAATAGTAGGCTATGATTAGAGAGAGGACCAGTATGGTTCCTACTACAAGTGCTTCCCTCGGCATTCCTATCATGAATGATAAAATTGCGACGAAAGCGATTAGCGGAAGATACGGATATCCTGGAACGGAGAATGTACCCCTCCTTCCAAGGCGCCTGAAGTGCACCAAGGCCAACGTTGCGATGAGGTACGAGAACAGAAGGCCAAAATTGCTTATCGCGGCTATGACAAAGACGTTGCCTGCGTAAAGCATCACTATTCCTATGACTGCCGAGATGAGGACTCCGTTTCGCGCCACGTCCCTCTTCGCGTCATAGGTTCTCACTACTCTTGGTAGCAGCCCATCGGCTCCAATCTGATAGAGTATTCGCGACGCGCCTAGCAGAACGGCAAGAGAGGCGGAGGCCGTTGCGACGAGTGCTCCGATGTCGACCACATCTATCAGGTATCCCGGCGCGTGAGACGCGGAGAGTGCGAATGAGAGAGGGTCTGCATTGATGACGAACTTGCTTGCCGGCAGAAGTGCCAGTAGGGAGAAGGCGATGAGGACGTACAATACCATGCTTATCGATACGGACAGCAGAATGGCCCTTGCGGCCACTCGCGCGCCTCCCTTCACACTGGACGTGAAGGAGCTGATGGACTGGAATCCCGAGTAGGCGAAGAAGACTGCGACGCTTGCCCCGAAGATGCCGCCGACACCGGAAGCGGGGGCGGTCAAGGCCGTGAAGTTCGTTGCGCTGCCATTCCTCACCGAGAAGAGGACGGCGAACCCAACGACTGCTAGAAGAATCGCAAGTTTGACCGCGACCAGACCAAGATCCGCTCTCGCCGCCTTTCTTATCCCGCCAAGGTTGACGACGGCGAGCACAGCGATCAGGCCGATGGCGACCAGGCTCTCGTCGCCCGGGGCTGGGACGCCGAAGAGACTCACGAAATACGCCCCAAAGCCTAGCGCAATCACGGAGATCGAACCTGCCTCGCTAAAGTAGAGCAGTATGCCGGTGATGAACCCAAGCTCGCTCCCGAAGGCTTCGTACGCGTAGGAATAGCTGGCTCCGCTGGCTTTTGGAAAGAGCGTGCCTAGCTCCCCGATCTCCAATGCGACCACAATCGCCACGAGGCCGACGAGGATGAACGAGAAGAGAGCCCAGTCGCCAGCCAGCGCGATCGCCGTCCCGCTGAGAGTGAAGATGCCAGCGCCGATGATCGCTCCCAACCCCACCGCGGTGGCGGCAGCGAGTCCGACTCCCTCACCACTTGTTGAAGACTTCTCTTCCAAGGCGGACGCCTGAAAGTGCGGACCTCGGTCTTATTGGCTTTCACGCGACGTTGACGATGTGCACGAGTCTTGTCTCCCTGGCGAGGACTTTTCCTCAAACTTCCGGGTTCGGATTTGAGCTCTAATCTGCTGGCAAATCCCGAAGAGACCCGATTGGCGTCGTGATTCTCGAGAGGTAGATGCCCAAGAACATGATGCATATGCCGGCAAGGGTTGCCAGGCCCGGCATCACGCCGGTCTGAATCGTTTCGATGAGCGTCGTCATGGCAGGCACCGCGAAGGCCAGCGTCGTGACCTTTCCGACCCTCTCCCTCCGGAGCATGCCGCTCCATAGGAGGAACGAGGCGAAGCCGCTGAATACGGAGACATAGCCCACGTCCAGGAGGAACTCCGGGGTGACGTTTACGGCGAAGGTGATGGGCGTGAAGACGGCGAACAGGGTGCCAGCGATAAGCAGCTGCGTCCCGACGGTAGCCGCCGCATCCTGGCTCCTGGTCTTCCTGTAGTACACGGTGTAGGAGGCCCAGAATACGGCGTTGCCCATCGTCAGGACGGCTCCGAGCAGCGTCGCGCCACTTCCGGCCAGGGTCAGGCCGTAGACCGTCACACCCACGAAGCCCAGGATGGTGCCCGCCCAGCCCAGCCGCGACGCTCGTTCGTTCAGGACTAGGTAGGTGATGGGGATGGCGAAGAGGGGCATCGTGAAGCTCAGGACGGCAGACTGCGCCGGCGAGACGCGCTGCAGCCCGTAGATCCACAGCAGGGTGCTCGCGGCGCTGAAGAGCGACAGCAGGACCGTGTCCTTGTTGACCCGGGGTCTGAAGCTGCGGGCGAAGAGGAAGGTTGCGAAGGCGCCGATCAGAAAGCGTGCCGCCATGAAGGTCAGAGGGTCGGCGTATCGCAGACCGTCCTTGGCGAACGGGTACTGGAGGGAGGCGATGATTACGTAGGGCATTGCATAGGCGTACAGGCTCCTGCTCTTGGCCATCCTGCCATAGGCGCGGTTTCATCTCCTCATAAGCTGCGGGGGGTCCGGAGGGGTCCGCCCGAGCCCAATTCTGAGAAGTGACCGAAGGCCTAAAAGACGTGGAGAATCGGAGCCTCTCGACTGGTCTACATGACACCCTCTTTGCTCTCCAATCCGAGCAAGTACGTCTACTCCGCAATTAGGGAGGAGGACGACTTCGCCGAAGGACTCAGAAAACAGGGCAAACAGGTCATCAAGCTGAGCAGCGGAGACCCTGCGCTCTACTTTCCCACGCCAAAATACATCATCGACGCCTATGTGGAAGCGCTCGTAAGCGGAAGGACCTCGTACTCGAGATCGCAGGGTGTCTTGGAGCTGGTCAACGCGATACTCGAACGATACAGATCAAGGTACGGGCTCAGCATGAAGGAGCAGGACGTGGTAGTGACGAGCGGGGTCGCAGAGGCACTTACGTTCCTCAACAGCGCCCTGATGAACGCAGGTGACACGGCCGTGATTCTGAAGCCATACTACACTCAGTATCCGGTCGCGATAAAGATGTTCGGCGGCGACTTCTTGCTCGGCAGGTACGACGAATCAAATGACTGGAGCATCGACCTCGATGCACTCGCCAAGCTGATCAGAAGGAGGGGAGCGAAGTCGAAGAGGATTAAGTACATGCTCATAACAAACCCGAACAACCCGACCGGAACGGTCCTCCCAAGAAAGGCGCTCGAAGAAGTCGTCGAGATGGCCAACGAGCATCGTATTCTTCTCGTAAGCGACGAGATATACGACGAGATCGTGTTCGGCGGTGCGAGCTTCACGAGCGTCGGTGAGCTAGCGAAGGGCGTACCCCATCTGATCCTCAATGGCGCGTCGAAGGCGTTTGACGCCACGGGGTTTCGGATAGGATACGTCTTGGTGCCGGAGGACGACAGGGTATCAGAAGAGCTGAAGCACAAGCTCGCAGACTACTGCAGAGTGAGGTTGTCCTCAAACACGCCGGCTCAGTATGCGATAGCTAGTGCGATGAATAGTCGAATGGAGCATCAGAAAACAGTCGGCCAATTGGTAGAGGCGATCGAGGGAATCGTGGAGTCGGCCATGAAGCTGCTAAAGGAAAACCAGTACTTCAGCACGGTCAGGCCAGGAGGAGCGTTCTACATCTTCCCGAGGATAGACATGCGATCGCTGGAGTTCAAGAGCGACAAGGAGTTCGTGCACGCTCTTCTCAAGGAGAAGCTCATACAGACGACACGGGGCTCTGGCTTCGGCGCTCCGAACCACTTCAGGATTGTAGCTCTTGCCCCGAGAGATGTGATGAGCGGCTGCATCGAGAAGATAAATGACTTCTGCAGAGAACACTCAAGGTGACAGATGACTGACGCGCCTCTTCTCGGTCAGGATAGGTCCGATCAGCTTCCTCTGCTCCTAGTGTGCGCTGCGATTCGTATCAGGTAGAGATCTGCTCATTCAAACCCGGGCTTGACCAGAGTCGCACTTAGATTCCCTCGGCCCACTTCAGCACGCACATAGCGAGGGCAATCCACTTGCTCGCATATCCTCCCCGCTCGAGAGCAAGCCGCTCGTCAGGGAATAGTCAGCTCCAGGAGCAACCGCTAGGCTTTGTGCTCTTCCTCTTCAGCCCTATCGGCGTCCTTCTTGGTCTTGTGGATGGTTCCGTCCGGATGGTTTGGAGGGGAGTAGATAGTGTAGAGCTTCGACTGCCCCTTCGAGGCGTTGATGATGTTGTGCCAGGTCCCGGCGGGTACGATTACCGCATCGCCGTTCTTCGCAACGTGAGTCTCCTTCCCGTTATCAAGGACGAACCTGAGTCTTCCCTTCTCTACTCGAAAGAACTGGTCAACGTTCGGGTGTACCTCGTTGCCAATCTCCTCTCCTGGCTTCAGGCACATGACGACCAGCTGCTCATGCTTTCCCGTGAACAGGACCTGCCTGAAGTACCTATTCTTCAACGTCTGTTCCTCGATTGATCCATAATACCCTATCATCTTGCACCACATGCTTCTCAGTAGATTTAAGGAATGGCTGGACCAAAACTCCACATATGGAGTCCGTTGTCAAGCGGAACTTGGACCTCATGCAGACCCTGGACGATGCCTGGAACGCCGGACCTGGAAGCCGTCTTTGGGAGACCTTCAGGAAACGTCATACGGAGGACGTCGCCGTCTACTGGCCCGGTCAGCCCGAGCCTACGAGAGGACGACACAACCATGACCTGGAGGCCGTTGAATTCTTCAAGACGTTCCCGGACAACCACCTGATCAACAACCCGTACAAGATCTTCTTCGGCCAAGGCGACTACACCTGCACGGTGGCAGACTTCTCGGGCACCATGAAGGGCCCGATGAAGGCGGCTGGTGGCAAGGTGATTCCTCCGACGAACAGGAGCTTCCACGTAGAGTTCTGCACCATCGCCCACTGGAATGACAAAGGAGAGATACTCGAGGAGCGGCTCTTCTACGACTTGGTCGGATTGATGAAGCAGATCGGCTTGTCCTAGCCCCCTGCCCAGAGGGACGTCCGCCAGTTCGAATGGCGCATTCTGCGAACAAATCCGCATCGGAGACATCCGCCGGAAGAAGCTTCGAGACGTTGAAATCACCTGGTCTGGAAGCTGCAGCTAGAGAAGTGAAACGGCCTTGATCATCAAGGAAGTTCAGGCAAAATCCATTCTCTCGGTATCGAAGGTCTATGACTACGTAATCAATCCCTACGTAGGCTGTCAGCATGGGTGCTCTTACTGCTATGCACGCTTCATGAAGAGGTTCACCGGGCATAAGGAGCCCTGGGGGGAATTTGTCGACGTCAAGATCAACGCTCCTGATCTGCTACCTGCGGAGATTGCTAGAAAGAAACCGGGGAGGATTTGGGTAAGCGGAGTATGCGACCCATACCAACCTCTGGAAGCAAGATACGAACTTACTCGAAGATGCTTAGGAATATTGGCACAAAGCAACTGGCCGGTCAAAGTCCAGACGCGGTCCCCTTTGGTTTTGCGGGACATGGACATCCTGAAACAAGGAAGAGATTTCGAAGTCGGTCTCAGCGTCACCACGGCCGACGATGGCATCAGGAAGCTGTTCGAGCCCAAGGCTCCCGCGATAAGGGACAGGGTCAGGGCGCTTGATGAGCTGCACAAGGCAGGGATAAGGACCTACGCCATGATTGCCCCGATGCTCCCGGGGGCAGAAGGTCTCCCGGAGATCCTCGAAGGAAAGGCCGACTATGTGTTGGTCGACCGAATGAACTACGACCACGCCGACTGGGTGTATCGGAAATACAGCCTAGATGACAAGATGACCGACGATTTCTTCCACCGGACGGGACGAGAACTTGCCTTCAGCTGCGGAAAGCTGGGCATCGATTGTCGTGTCGTCTTCTAAGTCGGCGTTTCCATGGTCGGGAAAGGCACATAAGACGCCCTAACCCCACCATCCGCAGAGAACCATGGTCAAGGTAAAGAAGAGGAGCGGAACGTGGGAGGAGTACGTGGAGTCCAAGGTCGAGGCCGCCGCGAAGGCTGCGGGAGCCACCGCGAAGGAAGCGGCACAAGTAGCAAAAGAGATCACTGCAAAGCTCGCCAAGAGGACAGAGATAACTGCTGAGGAACTTTCGGAAGCCGTCGTAAGGACCATAGAGAAAGTGAACAGGGCCGCTGGGAAGGAGTTCGTAAGGTTCAGGGACAGCAAGCTGAAGGCCAAGAAGAAGAAATCCTAGCACTGGGAGCGCATTAATAGCGCCCCGACCCCAAGCTCCCCCGTCATCCCGTTGAGCGACGGCTTCGTAATCCACCAGCACCACGGGAGCTTGCTCACGGGCATCTTTGCCCTCCTCCTTGCTTGCATCGTGGGTGTCCTCTTCTTGGCTCTCGGCGAGGAGGCATTCGAGCGAATCGGATTCAGCTCATTCCAGTTCGTCCTGATAATGGTGGGAACGCTCGTGGGGAGCGCCATCAACATCCCCGTGGTGGAGGTCAAGAACGTCGAACCACTCGTTGAGATAAACGAAGTCACGGTGTTCTGGATGCGCTACAGGATTCCGCATGTCAGGTACCGGCAGGTCTCGACCGTAGTGGCGGTGAACGTCGGGGGAGCCATAATACCCGTTCTCGTCTCTGCATACATCCTCTGGTCACACCCTGGAGCGCTCCCCTACGCCCTGGTTGGGATGACCGTCACGGCCTTCCTGGTTCACCTCATGGCGAAGAAGGTTCGCGGGGTTGGGATAGTGACCCCCGCTCTCTTGCCTCCGTTCGTAGCCGCAGTGATATCGTACATCCTAATGCCTGGGTCTCCGGCGGTATTGGCTTACGTCTCGGGATCGATAGGCGCCTTGGTGGGGGCCGACCTGACGAACCTCCGCGGCATAGCCAAGCTCGGCGCGCCTATGGCCAGCATAGGCGGAGCGGGAACGTTCGACGGTGTCTTCCTGACTGGGTTGGTGGCAGTCATTCTGGCACCCTTGCTCTAGGACTTGCACCCTGCGAAGGAAGGCGAACAGCGCGCGCCAGTCAACTAATCAAGCGAGTCGCTGGCTAAGGATTGGGGGCAGCATCTCAGGTCAGGCCGTTGAATCTGAAGAAGCCGAGGGTCGGCATCAAAGACCATGGAAGCGGCTCCTGCCACTCAGCCGTATGCAGGATATCTGGTCCTGAGAAGTCGCTGCATCTCCGAAGCGAGCTTCATGTCGACATCCCTCTGACGCTCGGACAAGACAACATTCCCCTTACTAGTGAAGACGAACGGTCCTTCTGCATAGGATCTCCCCTCCTCTGGCACGACCGTTTCTGATTTGAGCAGAGACAAGAAGTGGGCCGCTGCCTCGTCCCTCGGTGGATATCCTTCGCCTCTGAGCATCTGGAGAATAGGCTCAGGGGGGAGGTTCCGGTAGCCGTATGGAAAGGGGCCAGCTGGCTTCAACTCCGGGCTGTCCTCGGTCAGAGAACCGAGCACAATCGGCGTGGGTTTGAATATCGAGTCCATCTTGAGCATCCAGGTTCCATCGGAGCTTGAGACAATGGCGTCGCAGAACCCGTGCTTCCCCGAGGGCGAAATAACGAAACTCCATCCTTTCGGGTTCCTGGAGTAACTCTCGAGTAAGTGTCTCCTGAGGCTCTCCCCTTCCAGAAGCTTCATCATTCATTTCGACTTCGTGGGAGGTAATAAGGCCTCGCGCTGGCAAAGGTCAAGTGGGCGTCGCAATGTGTGTGTGCGGGCGCTAAAGCTGCCAATGTCAGGTGGTGGTTCCTGTCACTCACAGAGGATTCAAAGTCGGATTAAAGCTGTAGTCTACGGTGAATTGCGAACGAATCCGGGCCGTGAGTTCGAGTCCGGTGGGGTTAGCGTCTACATGGGTTCGAATCCACTTCAGGTTGAGACTGTTTGCCCATCACGATTGAGACAGGTTCGGGCCCGGTGGGACTCGCCCCCAAACAGGTCCGAAAAGTGGATTCCGCAGGAGCGGGCAAAGACGGCGTCGAGAATTCCTAGCGCCTTTGCTCTACTTGGAGAGTCGAGACCTCGCGCAAGAGAACACCGCATCAGCTCCGAAACTCAGCCAGCTTGTTCCAGCGGGGCCACCTCCTCCCGATCGCGAAGTCCAAGCTGAGCCGGGAAGGACCGAATGCTGCCATCGCGGCGAGGAACATGACTGACGCAAGTGCGTACACAGCTCCTGTTCCCACATCTGTTGAACCTGGTCCGTACGGCCCGCCGAACCCCTCTGGCACTGACCAGATGACTAGGCTCAGAAAGAAGCTTGCCGTAAAGGCGAGCTTCTGCACCAGGCCGACGACCAAGCATGCTCCGATGGCGAGCTCAAGCGCGCCCGTGGAGTACACGACGAACGCAGGGTTCGATGACGTAGCCGACGCCCAGAATGAGAACCATCCCGCAAGCCAGGAGGGCTGGCCCGCAGCAACGCGCGAAACCATCCCCGGAAAGGCGTCGACGAAGCCAGGCTGAAACTTCAGAGCTCCGTCAATCAGCCAAAACGCCCCGAAGACCACTCTGGCGGCAACCTTGAGAGAAGCAGCATTCCTAAGGAACCATGCGTCGGAGTTGATGCCCAATGGACCGGGACGGTGGAAGCCCCTATAAGAACTGAAGCGAGGCTGATGGCTGGTGACGATGTCCCTTCACGTTCCTTCAACCCTCTTCATCACACGCAGGGCCGTTAGGGTGACCCATTTGCTCGGATGCCCTTCTTGTTCAAGAACGAACCTCTTCGGAGCCTTCTTGAAGGGACCGTAGTTTGCGCCCCTTCCTAGGTCCGGATGGACCTTGTCGAGCAACCACTTTCCATCCGCAGTGCGCTTCTCCTTGAGTATCTCAACCGCTGGTCTCAGCCGCTCATCGTCACCATATCCCAGCTGCGTGAGGACATCAAGCCCGACCAAGGTGTCGTAATAGTAATGGACAGGATAGTGAAACCTAAACCACGGCAGATACTTCTTCTCGCCATCGTCAAGGAGCCTCCGTTCCAAGTAGAACTCCGCGCCTCTTTCGATTGACCTCATGATTCTCTTGGTTCTCTTCAACTTTGGGAGCACGGCGTAGGCTGCGAGCCCCTCCCAGCAGTCGAGCGAGCCCTTGTCCCCTGCAAAGCAGTGCCACCCCCCATCGTCCTTCTGGCTCTCCGTCAGGCCATGGAAGAGCCCCTTCACGCGGGGGTCGTCTCCATACCCGAATCGGGTGAGCATGCGCGCGGTGTTCCCAGCTATGCAGACCTCGTTCTCCTCCTCCGTCCATGGACGAGACAGCCACTTGTGAAGGATTAGTTCAGCGGTCCTTTCTACGCGAGGGTCTTCCTTTGTGAGCCCCAGGTCTGAGAGGACCAAAGCTCTCCAGTTTGTGGCGGTGTACTTCGGCCGGTAGAGATTCCTTCCGCTCTCCCACCAGCCCTTAGGCGATTGCAACTTCAGAATCTCTGCCGCCCACCCGAGCCTTGGTATGTCAGAGAAAGCGTCCCTCACGTCCGGATCGTTTTGCGGAAGGCCGAGCAGATCACGCAGTGTCAGGTAGCGAACAGAAGGCTGTTCCTTTCCAAGCAACCATTCTATGACTCTCTGTTCTTTCAATGTCGTCAACGCTTTACTCGGACTTTCGCCGGCAAGTCCCGGCCAGGGGCCGATGCCACGAGAACTCAGGAGAGAGTTCAGCCTTCATTTGCCTTATCTGGCATCGCTTTTTTCAAGTTCTCCTCCTCACGCCGGATGAGGGAGGCTTTTCTCTCGATCCCGAACCCGTAGCCGCCGAGGTTCCCGTCGCTGCGCACCACCCTGTGGCAAGGGACGACCAGCGCGACGGGGTTCTTCGCGCAGGCGTTGGCGACGGCCCTGGCGCTCTTCGGGTGC
>JBEKIO010000021.1:0-44670 GCA_050011715.1 Nitrososphaerales archaeon
AGTTGAAGTGATTGGCTAACAGGGAGAGGTACTGGCTCAAGGTCTGGGCAGACAGGAGGGTCTTCGAGCCCGACCCGGTAGTGGGCAAGAAAAAGATGTTCGTCACCGTCCCTTACCCGTACATGAATGCCGCGGTTCACGTCGGCACGGCCTTCACTGCGGCGCGCGTCGAGTTCTACGCAAGGTTCAGGAGGATGCAGGGCTACAACGTCCTCTTCCCGTGGGCCTGGCACTGGACCGGCAAGACGATCGTCGGAATGAGCTACAGGCTGAAGCAGGGCGACAAGACGGTCAGGCGAGCCTTCGTGGAGCTGGACGGAGTTCCCGAGGCTGAGGTTGAGAAGTTCACCGACCCGGAGTACCTAGCGTCGTACTACACAAAAGTCAGCAGGCAGGTGATTAAGGACACCGGGTTCTCAATCGACTGGAGGAGGGAGTTCCGGACCGTGGACCCCGCATACCGGAAGTTCGTGGAATGGCAGTATCTCAGGCTCAGGGAACTCGGCTACGTCGTACAAGGAACCCATCCGGTAGTCTGGTGCTCCTCGGACAGGAGTCCGACGGGAGACGCCGACAGGTTGGAGGGTGAAGGGGTCTCGCCCGAGGGGTTCGACCTGATCAAGTTCCACCTAGGAGAGTTCGCCTTGGTCGCAGCCACCCTGAGGCCAGAGACGATCTACGGTGCGACCAACGTCTGGGTCAACCCAGACGCGGAGTACTCCGAAGCGAGGGTCGACGGCGAACTTTGGATTGTCAGCTCCTCGGCACTGACAAGGCTGATCGAGCAGAAGCACGAGGTCGCGCCTGTGCGGTCCTTCAAGGGCTCCGAGCTGGTGGGCAGGTATGCGATGGCCCCCCTAACCGGAAAGTCGCTCCCCGTACTCCCGGGAAGGTTCGTCGACGAAACCCTAGCCACGGGTGTGGTCTACAGCGTCCCCGCCCACGCGCCATACGACCTCATGGCGCTTAGGGACATCCAGGAAGGGAAACTCGATGCGACAGGACCAATCAAGGAGACTGCCGACAAGTTGAGGCCAATCTCCATCATCACGCTGAGCGGCTACTCCCAGGTACCCGCAGAGGACGCCGTGAAGAAGTCGGGCGCCACAGACTCCCTCGACCCCCGTCTGGAGGCGGCCACCGAGGAGGTCTACAGCGCGGAGTTCCACAGAGGTGTGATGTCCAAGGCGTCCGGCCCGCTGGCCGGACTGACCGTGAGCGAGGCGAAAGAGAAGGCGGTCGAGCTGCTGACCAAGACCGCTCGCCTGGGCAAGATGCTCGAGCTACCCGAGAAGGTCGTCTGCCGATGTGGCACCCGCTGCTACGTGAAGATCCTGGAGAACCAGTGGTTCCTGAATTACTCGAACGCCGAATGGAAGGCGAAGGCCAGGCAGGTCATCGAGCGGGCTGCGGTCTTCCCCGAAGACGCCCGACAATGGTTCTACTCGACCATCGAGTGGCTGAACGACTGGCCCTGCGCCAGGCGTTCTGGGATGGGGACCAAGTTGCCCTGGGACAAGGAGTGGATAGTTGAGACCCTGAGCGACTCGACAATCTACATGGCATACTATACTCTCAGCAAGTTTGTCAACCTGGAGAAGTTGGCGACGGAGAGCCTGACTCCGCAGGTCTTCGACTACATCTTCTTCGGAAGGGGCAGTCCCGCCAACATCTCAAAGGCCGCAAAGATGACAGAAAAGCGGTTGAGGGATCTGCACGCCGAGTTTTCATACTGGTACCCAGTCGACCTGCGCAACTCCGCGAAGGAGTTGATTCCAAACCACCTGACGTTCTTCGCGTTCCACCACGCGGCCCTGTTCCCGGAGAAGTACTGGCCGAGGGGGTTCGGCATCAACGGCATGATACTGGTGGAAGGCAAGAAGATGAGCAAGACAAAGGGGAACTTCGTCACCTGGAGGGCGGCCCTAGAGAGATACGGCGCCGACGGTTTCAGACTGGCTCTGGCGCTGACAGCCGACGGGATGGATGACGCCGACTGGCGCGAGAGAAATGCCGAGGACGCCAAGGCCAAGGTCGCGTCAGTGATACCCTTCGTGAAGAAGAGCCTGAGGAGCGCGACGAGCCGCGATGAAGAGCCACTAGACTCTTGGTTGCTTTCCTCCGTCCACAGGAAGATCGCCACAGCGACGCAGGCCATGGAGGAGATGAAGATCAGGAGGGCAGCGGCCACGATCTTCCTTGACATGTGGAACGACGTCAGGTACTACATCCGCAGGACCAGGAAGCCGCGGAAGGAGACGCTCATCGACGTCTTCAACGCCTGGTTGCGGATGATGGCGCCCTTCACTCCGTTCATGGCCGAGGACCTCAACCACGAGCTAGGGAACAAGGGACTTGCGTGTCAGGCAGACTGGCCCGCGCTGAAGGACTTTCCCCTGAACGAGGAGGCAGAACTGGCCGAGACCGTGGTCAGCAAGATCATCGAGGACGCCCGCAACGTCCTCAAAGTGGTCAAGGGGCCACGTTCGAAGTTGAACGTGTACGTCTCATCAGACTCGGCGAGGAGTTACTTCATGGATCTGGTTGCTGCGAAGCAAAAGAATGAGAACGTCGGAGCGGTAGTGAGGAAGTTCGCCGCCCTGAAGATCGGGCCGGACAGGGTCTTCAAGCTGAGTTTCGAGCTGGGCGAGGAGATGGTCGGGAAGTACCTTGCCCACCGGGGCTTCGACGAATATAGGGCCCTCTCCGATGCTTCGGAGTTCATGTCGGGAGAGCTAGGAGTTACAGTAAGCGTACAGAAAGCCGGAGGCAAGGGAACCCGCGATCCAGCCGGCAAGGGCAAGAACGCGCTTCCCATGAAACCCGCTTTCTTCCTCGAATAGGATTCGTCGGAGCCGGGCCTCCCTCCACCGACCAACCACTCAGTGTTCAAATACGCCCCTTTGTTCGAGCAGCGTCTACAGGAATGGCATCATCCAATCCCGAGCTGGCCAGAGTCGCAAAGACGCGGATGTCTCACGAGTTCACCGACTCGGAGCTCTACAAGCGTCTTTCCAAGACGGTCTCCAGTGCCAGCCCGTTCGCAGGGGTCCTGATGCAACTCTCGGCGACTGAACACAAGCACTACGAATTCTGGAAGAAGTACGCTCCGGAAGAGGAGCCGAAGGTGGACAGGGTCAAGCTATACTGGGTCCTCTTTCTGAGGAGAATACTTGGGCTCACATTCGCTTCGAGGTTCCTTGACAGGCATGAATCTTCGGTCGTCAAGGAATACAGGACGCTCGCCGGCTTGATACCTGAAGCCGACAAGGCAGCCTTCGAAGAGATGGTCGCAGACGAGCAAGAGCACGAGAAGGAATTCGCCCAGAAGATCGAAAGCTCGGCGATACGCTACATCTCCTTCGTCGTCCTAGGACTTGCCGACGCGCTGGTTGAAATCACCGGGATTCATGCGGGTTCGCTGGGAATCTACGACGTTACCGAATATGCGGGTCTAGCAGGCGTGACCGCGGGAGCCGCGGCCTCGCTGGCCATGGCTTCAGCGGCTTTCGCGCAGGCCAAACAGGGGTTCCAAGGGTCGGCCAGGCTGAGCGCGGTCTACACTGGCATCTCGTACTTCATCACTGCGATAATCCTGGCGGCCCCGTACTTCCTTACTCCGAGCATGATCTATGCTCTTGGGACGTCATTGTTCCTCGCCGTAGTGATCCTCGCGCTGATTTCATACTACAGCACTGTGATTTCAGGAAAGACGTTCCTCAGGGACTTCCTGGAAATGCTCCTGATAATGTTCGGAGTCACGGTGGCGCTGTACCTCTTCGGGCACTTCATCAGGGTAAGCACAGGGATCTAGGTCAGGAGGGCGCAGGCGCCGAACCCTCTGATGTCTTGCGGGGTCTAACACGACCGATCCAGAAGACCAACCCGCTTCCTCCTATGACGACTCTTGCTCTCTTAATTAGGTGGCGTCGTCTCGTTCTGTCCGATGCGGGTAGTCGCAGACCTCCAGCTGCACTCGAAGTACGCCCTGGCGACGAGCAAGGACATGGACCTAGAACACTTGGCAGAAGGGGCCAAAGTCAAGGGCCTCAACCTTCTGGGAACCGGAGACTTCACGCATCCGAAGTGGTTCGCCGAACTGAGGGAGAAACTGGAGCCCATCCCGGGCGCAGGGCTGTACTCCTACAGAGGAATGACCTGGATGCTCGCCGGGGAGGTCAGCACGGTCTACGAGCAGGGAGCGAAGACGCGAAAGATCCATCATCTGATCTATTCTCCTGAGCTCGAGGTCGTAGCTCAAATCAACGAGGTCCTCTCAAAGAGGGGAAAATTGAGCTCCGACGGCAGGCCGGTTCTGAAGGGAATCGATTCGGCCGAGCTCGTGGAGCAGGTCACTGGAGTCTCAAAAGAGGTGGTCGTCATACCGGCTCATTGTCTCTTGCCTACTGAAGTGATCATCACCAATCCCGGGGCCAAGCCAATCCAAGAGGCCAAGGTCGGTGATTACGTTTTCACTCATATGGGAAGGCCACGCAGAGTTATTCAGGTTCTGAACAGACCTTACGACGGCGACGTCCTCAGAATCATTCCCTGGTATTTTAGCACAGGGTTGGAACTAACTCCAGAACATCCAGTACTGGCAATCAAGACCGTCAAAGACTGCAACGGTGGCGGAGGCATATGCAAGCCGTCACCCATCCACGCGAGGAATTGCTATCATCATTACTACAAGGACTACATGCCAAAATGGGTTCCAGCAGGGGGCTTGAATGTCGGCGACGCCCTCCTCTATCCAAGGGTTACCCAAGTAGCAGACATGAAGGAACTGCCCGTGGGGACCTACGACGCTACCCTCCGACAATCCCCGAATGTGGGGGCTCAATTCTGTCGGTTAGCGGGTTACTATCTCGCAGAGGGGTATTCGAATGGAAGAGATGGAATTGGGTTTGCCTTCGGTAGGCATGAACCGGGCTATGTTGATGATGTAAAGACCCTAGTCTCGGAACTGTTTGGAATCAAAACCAAGCGTGGGAAAACGGAAGGTGATGTCCTTATCCATTCAAAGGGGATGATGCGTCTCTTTGAATCTCTATTCTACGACGGCATCTCCAGAACTGCTTCCCACAAATGCATGCCGGACTGGATGATATATCTCCCGAAAGTGAAACAAGTGGAGATACTCAGAGGATGGTGGCGTGGCGACAGGGGTTCTACCTCTTCCCTCCTTCTGTTTGAGCAGATGAAGATTATTTGTCTTCGAATGGGGATTGTACCCTCCATCCGAATCGATAGGGCCGATAGTCACAGGCGGAGAGGTCATCATTCGATTGACAATCGAACGGTAGAGGCTCATCACGACAATTACATGATGGAGTATCTCGCTTTCTTCGAAGACGGTTCTCATCTCTTGGATGATGACGAGTTCAAACGATTCGTACCGAGAACGAACGAAAGACATGGATGGGTAGATGATAGATACGTGTATCTGCCGATACGGAAGATTTCCCGAAGAGACTATGCTGGGCTGGTGTACAACCTTGAAGTCGAAAGTGACAATTCGTATCTTACAGGCGCTGCTTCTGTGCACAACTGCTGGACGCCTTGGTTCGGTGTCTTCGGGAGCAGGTCAGGGTTCGATTCTCTCGAGGAGTGCTATCAAGACCAGGCGGCAAAGATCTTCGCCATCGAAACAGGGCTATCCTGTTATGACGGGTTGACCGAAGTCCTAACAGAGGCGGGTTGGAAGAAGTTCAAGGATCTGACCTACGACGACGGCATTTGTTCGATGAACGCTGCGTCGGGCAAGATAGAGTTTCAGAAACCCACTCGCCTAATCAACAGCGGCTACCGCGGCAAGATGTACCGGTTGAAAACCAGAAGGATTGATCTTCTCGTCACTCCCAACCACAAGCTATTCGTAACTCAATTTGGCTCGCGAGGGCCAAAACCCTTCCGATTGGAAGAGGCGCAGTATCTTTTCGGGAGATCGAAGACCTTCAGGAAGGATGGTGTTTGGGAAGGCGTGCCATCCAATGACTTCGTTCTCCCGGCTGTCAAGATCAGGCACGGAAGTAGGTTCTACTCTGGGTTCAGGAAGATATCACAAAGACCCTTACCCATAAAGCCCTGGTTGAAGTTCCTCGGCTTGTGGACTGCCGAGGGACACACAAACTTGGGGGAAGGTGGTGACTACAGTGTCGTTCTCAGCAATTCAGACTGGTCACTCGTGTCTGAAATGGTGGGCATCCTCAAAGAACTGGGGTATCATCCCGTAGTTCTCGAGAACCGACCAAAAATCTATCAGGTTCGCGTAAGAAACTACCAGTTATTCACTTATCTTCGACAATTCGGGCAGTCTCATGAGAAGTTCGTTCCCCGCGAAATCATGTCGCTGTCGAAAGATCTACTGTCAATATTCCTGAACTATTACCTCAAAGGCGATGGGCACGTATATGGCAGGAATGGGAAAGGCCTTTCCTCCACAACGACCTCTTTGCGGTTGCGCGACGACCTCCAAGAGTTGGCGCTCAAGGTGGGCTTCTCCGCCTATTACAAACTCGGCAGCAAGAAAGGGACGCCTCTGAAATCCTTGAATGAATCGCGTTATAGGTCACGATACGCTGCTTGGGTCGTTTACTTCATAAGGCGCAATCGACATGGCGTAACGCCGTCGACGGTCAGGAAGTACGGCTATGCTGAATCATGGGTCAATTTTGCGGGGAAGGTCTACTGCGTAACCGTCCCCAATCACGTAATCTATGTCAGGCGCAATGGAATCCCTGTCTGGTGTGGGAACTCAGATCCTCAGATGAACTGGAGGCTCTCGTCTCTCGACAAGGTGGCGCTGGTTTCGAACTCCGATGCGCACTCCCCCAACCCCTGGCGCCTGGGAAGAGAGGCGAATGTCTTCGAGTTCGAGAAGCTGAGCTATCGCGGAGTCTTCGATGCGATCAGACTGAAGGACAGGAGCCGATTCCTCCACACCATCGAGGTCGACCCGGCGTACGGCAAGTACCACTTCACCGGACACAAGAAGTGCAAGGTCTCCCTGCCTCCAGGAGAAGCCCTGCAGATGGGCAACAAATGCCCGAAATG
The DNA here is from genome assembly GCA_050011715.1 of Nitrososphaerales archaeon. GTDB lineage: Archaea > Thermoproteota > Nitrososphaeria > Nitrososphaerales > Gagatemarchaeaceae > UBA183. The sequence goes on from JBEKIO010000021.1 coordinate 7,057, forward strand.
CGGAAAGAAGCTGACCGTGGGCGTCTTGCAAAGAGTGGAGGAGCTCGCGGACCGTCCCGAAGGCTTCAGGTCAAGAGACGCCATCCCGTTCAGGAGCTTGCTTCCGCTCTACGAAGTGATATCGTTCGCCACGGGCGTGAATCGCCTCTATGCAAAGGCCGTCCTGGAACAGCAAGACCGTCTCATTGGGGCGTTCGGGAGCGAGCTCGCAGTCCTCCTTGACGCACCTCTGGAGGATCTCCTCCTCCATTCAAAGCAGGAGGTCGCCCAGGCCATCGTCGCAGTCAGAGAAAACCGACTGAAATTCACGCCCGGGTATGACGGCGTCTACGGAGTCCCATCCCTCCAGTGATGCAAGCGATTGGGCCTGCGTTTTAAGGACGGGTGTGGGGACGGCCGGATTTGAACCGGCGGTCTACAGGTATCTTAGGCCGCTCCAAGGCTCTATCATCCACGTTGCCGTGTCAGCCGAACGATTCTTTGCACTGGAGCCTGTCGCCCTGCCTTTCCAGGGTGAAGTCCTGTCCGTAGTCTCCACCTAGCTGGGCTACGTCCCCACACGTTCTGCGAGGGCGTCGCGCCGTAGCTTTATGGTTTCTTTACTACCTGCCCTTCAGCTTCTTCAGGTCAAGGAATTCGCTGAGCGAGGGCTTCCCGACCTCAACGGCCTCATAGATGACGCGGGCCACAGGTTTCCTAATCTCTATCATTCTTGTCAGGTCAGAGGGCGTTCCGAGGACTACCGCATCGCATTCGACAGCGTTGATGCTTTGTTCCAGCTCCTTGAGCTGCCCCTCACTGTAGCCAAGGGCAGGCAGCACCTTCCCGAGCTTCGGGAACCTCTGAAACGCGCTTCTTATCGAACCCACCGCCTTGCTCCTGGGATCAACCAGCGTTGCCCCGACGGCCTTCGCGGCGACAGCTCCTGCGCCGATGGACAGCCCGCCGTGGGTGACGGACGGCCCGTCCTCCACAGCAAGAATCCTCTTCTTCCTGACGAGCTCTGGCTTGTCTAGGACTGCCTCGGACTTGGTCTTCACGATCTTCGCCCCGGGATTGAGCGCGCGGCAGTTCTGAATCAGCTGGTCGACCGCCTTCTTGGCAACTATATTCACCTTGTTGACGACGATGACATCCGCCATCCTCACGTTGGTTTCGCCCGGATAGTACGAAGACTCGTCCCCGACCCTTACTGGGTCAGCGACGACTATGTTCAGGTCCGGCGCATAGAAGCTGAAATCGTTGTTCCCGCCGTCCCACAGGATTACGTCACCCTCCTTCTCTGCCTCGTCCAGAATCGCCTGGTAATCGACACCAGCGTAGACCACGAGACCCTTGTCGATATGACCTTCATACTCCTCCCTTTCCTCAATCGTCGCGTGGAACCTGTCTAAGTCTCCGTGGGTGGCGAACCTCTGTACAGCAATCGAGAGATCCCCATAAGGCATCGGATGCCTGATCACTACCGGTTTCAATCCCCTCTCCAGGAGCAGATGGGCCACTCTACGGCTGATCGTGCTCTTCCCCGCACCGGTCCTCGTCGCAACGACGGCGACCACCGGCTTCTTCGACCTGATCATGGTGTCGGCCGGTCCGAGCAGGTGGTAGCTCGCTCCCTTCGACTGGGCGACTGATGCCTTGTCCATCACATACTGGTTCGAAACGTCGCTGTACGAGAAATAGACGTCGGTGACCTTCTCCGACACCATCAGGTCTCTGAGCTCGTCCTCGGGCCTGATTGGAATTCCCTTGGGGTACAGTCTCCCAGCGAGCGAAGCCGGATAGGTCCTGTTCGATATGTACGGGATCTGGGTCGCAGTGAAAGCCACCACCCTGAAGTCGGGGTTGTTGCGGAAGAACACATTGAAGTTGTGGAAGTCTCTCCCGGCCGCACCCATTATCAGAACGTTTCTTGGCAATGTTTATCCCTCGTGAGGCGCCCTCCAGACCGTTCTTATATCAGGTTTCCCGAATCTGAGGATTCTTCTCTGTGCCGGGCTGTACTATTACAGGCTCCATGGTTTCCCACCATGGACGACCTTCTCTGGGAGGCGGCTGCCCCACTTCTCTAGGAAGGCGAGGTCCTCCTTCTTGTTTCTGAGGTTGTCAGGAAGCATCACCGGAATCTCCTCGATTATGGGATAGTAACGGCCGCACTCCGAGCAGAGCAGGACGCCGTCAATGATTACATCTCCGCTCGCGTTGAACTCAAGTAGCTCGATCGGATAGTGCTTGTCTATCGGACAGGCGAGTATGTCCAGGAGCTTCCTCTGCACGGCGCTCCGACGCCCTCCCGACCGTATAAAACTCTCGGGGAGCCAGAAACGTTAATCTACTGTACCCATGCCTCCCCGCCTAGCCGGCCATAGCGTGTGGGCTCTACCCAGACTCGTTCCGACCCTGGAAGTAAAACCACGCGTCGTCACCGTGTTACTGAGTTCCGAGAGGACTCGGGAAGTGGTGATGCCGGCGACCAATCAGATCCTCCTAGTCTCTCATTTCTCAGATTTTTGGTAGGAATGTTTAAGTCCGGGCGACGGCCGCCGATTTTTCGAATCTTGCTTGTCTCTGCTCCCTAGCGTGGCGCTTCAGTTGTCGGGTACTGACACTAGCACCATCTTGTACGTCATATTCTTCATGGGAATCTTCGTGTTCCAGTTCGCCTTCGGAACGAGGATTCAGGTCTACTTCGCCCTCAATGAAATCGGAAGAGGCCTCGGCAAGCTGAAGGTGATGAAGGAGAAGTCAAGGAAGGAGGCGATCGACTACCTCGTCAACGTGGGCAAGGCACCCACCGACCCCACCCAGAGGATTGACCAGTTCCTAGACTACGTAACGATAATGCCGGTCAACACAGACCCGCAGGGCATTATCAACAAGATCGACCACATAGTGACGACCAACAACGACAGGGTCAGAGCGGAAGTCACGGCTCTCGTCGCCCAGAACAACCCAGTCACCGTTTCGATATCGGAGAACCTTCTCGAGGTCGCCACCGCGCTCAACATGATTCACAAGATCGTAAGGCATTACTACATCCTGGGGAAGAAGACCAACTCCTACTTCACCCTCATTCAGCTGCAGATGCTGATGCCGATGATAATGCAGGAGTGTGACGCGCTGCTCAACGCGGTCGACTCGTTCAAGGTGGGCCAGCCGGTCGGGGACGGCATAGGTTGTGTGGCGGTCTCGAGGTTTATGGTGGGCAAGGAGAAGCGCGCGATTGCGAAGGACACCGTAATGGCGATCGCTGAATACAAGGGAAGGAAGCTGTACGTGCTGAAGGCCGACGGTCCAATGGCGTACGTCGGTCAACCGGGCGTCGCGATCAGGAAGTTGATAGAAGAGATGGGGGTCAAGCCGAGCGCGATCATAATGATTGATGCGGCTCTGAAGCTCGAGGGCGAGAAGACAGGGGAGATTGCCGAAGGTGTGGGTGCAGCTATCGGTGGCATAGGTGTCGAGAAGTTCCAGATAGAGGAGGTCGCGACCAAGAACAAGGTTCCGCTGTATGCGATCTTGGTGAAACAGAGCATCCTTGAGGCAATCACAGTGATGCGGAAGGAGATTGCTGAGGCCTCGGAGAAGGTCGTCCAGACGCTGCAGAGAGTGATAGAGGAGAAGACGAAGGAAGGCGACGACGTCATCGTCGCAGGAATCGGCAATACACTGGGTGTAGCCCAATGATGAGTTCAGTGCCAGCAACGGACAAGAAGTCCAAGCTTCTGGTCTACTCCATAGAGGAATGCCCAGTCTGCAGCCAGAAGACCAAGAGGGCCTTTGTTGTGGGTGATTACATCACCAAGGAAGGCTCGAAGTGCACGAAGTGCGGCAATCAGACTCGGGTCAGCCTCGTCTACGCGGAAAGCTCGAAGCCTTCAGGTTAGAACGATCAGTCCGTCCTCGTCGAGCGCCATAGTCTGCTCGAACTGTGCTACAGGCTTCCCCGAAGCCTCTACTAGAGTGGGGTACGACCTGACAATCCGCTTCTCCATCAGTCGCCCCAGGATTCCTCCTAACTCGTTCCTGTCGAACTTGCCGGCGTACCAGCGGGGGGTGAAGGGAAGGGTCTTGCGCTCCTCCCAGACCATTTCCGCGAACCTATCCAGCTCCGCAACCCCAGTCCTCTTCCTCACCGCCAGGGAGAAGATCGTCTGGGAGGGCGAGTCGACCACGTAGCCGGCCGCGGAGCCCAGGGTGACGAACGGCTCGATCGCGAAGACGTCCCCTTTCTTCAGCGACTGCATTCCTGGCATGTAGATGTTCGGGATGCTCTTCCCTGCGTGGACCACGTATCTGCCCAGTGTGTGTCCCGTCAAGTTCTCGATGGTCTTGAACCCGAAGCGAGATGCTTCTCGGTAAATCTCCCTGCCAATTTCGCCCGTCCTCACCTCTCTCTTGGCTGTCTCGATTGCCGCGCCGAGCGCCCTTTCTGTTGCTTCGAGAAGCAGTCGGTAGTCCGGGTTGAACGTCGTGCTGACGGCCGTGTCAGTGATGTACCCATCGATGTGCACCCCAAAGTCGACCTTGATCAGGTCGCTCTCTTGGAAGACCGACCTGTCGTCGTCTTGAGGGGCGTAGTGTGCAGTAACCTGGTTAACGCCGATACCCGTCGGGAACGCCGGCCTCCCGCCCCGTGCCTCGATCTCCTTCTCCACGAACAGGCAGGTCTCAAGGTACCCCATCCCGGGTCGGACGCGCGCCTTCACGAGCGCCCTTACTTCATTGGTGATTCTCCCCGACTCCCTGTACTGATCATCCACCAACGTCAACTCATTTCACAAATCCTTTATTTCGTTCGTCTGACCGACAAGCCTGAGGTATTTCAACTGATTCCAGCTGCGAGGTCTGCATGAAGTACAAAGCCGTGGCCACAGGAGGGACCTTTGACCACCTCCACAAGGGACACTTGGCCCTCCTCACGAGAAGCTTCTCGCTCGGCAATATCGTCGTAATCGGAGTCACTTCCGACGCCTTCGCTTCAAGGGAGGGAAAGTCACCAGATCAGTCGTACCTGGAAAGGGTGGAGGTTCTCGAGCGCTTTCTCCGTTCAAGATTCCCAGGAAGGAGGTATGTCATTGCCAAGCTCGACGACCACTTCGGCCCAAGAATCGCCTCTCCAGAGGTCGAGGCGATAGTCGTCAGCAGAGAGACCGCTGCCAGGGTCCCGATAGCGAACGCGCTCAGGGCGACGAAGGGGTACCCGCCTCTCGAAGTGGATGTCGTGGACTACGTTCTTGCAGGCGATGACAAACCCATTTCATCGACCCGCATTAGGAAGGGAGAGATAGACACCGAAGGGAGGCTCCTGAAGCCCAGCCCCTCGAGATGAGTTGGCCCTGTCCTCGAAAGGGATTATATCTGAACTCCGACAGGCAGAAGTATTGTGGATAGGAACAGACTCGACCCCTGGGGATCGGATGCGATCAAAGACTACTCCCGACTCCAGGCAGAGTTCGGGATCGAGCCAGTGCTCCCCCTACTGCCACGCTTCAAGAAGCCTAGCCCTCACCTGAGCAGAGGCATAGACTTCGGGCAGCGGGATCTTGCAAGGATTCTCGACGCGATCGACAACAACAAGCAGTACGCAGTGATGAGCGGCATAAAGCCTACGGGGGACTTCCATCTGGGGACAAAGATGACCGCCGATGACATGGTCTACTTCCAATCTCTCTCGAAGAAATCCACTGTCTATTACGCCATCGCAGACGTCGAAGCCTATTGCGACAACGGGCTTTCGTTCAAGGAAACTGCCCTGATAGCCACCAAGAACGTCGCCGACATCTTGGCCCTGGGGCTTGACCAGGACAGGGCGGTCGTCTACCTCCAGAGCGAAGAGATGAGGATCATGCGCCTGGCGACGATCTTCTCCAGAGGGGTCACCAACAACATGCTGAAAGCGATCTACGGGGAGAGGCAGATCGGGCTCTACTTGGCAGCCTTGGTCCAGGCGGGGGACATCTTGATGCCACAACTTCCGGATTTCGGAGGACCGAAGCCTGTCCTCGTTCCTGTGGGGGCCGACCAAGACCCTCACCTTAGGCTGACACGCGATCTTGCGGCCAAGTACCAAGGGGAGTTTGGCTTCATCCCTCCCTCCTCTGTCTATCACAGGCTAATGCTGAGCCTGAACGGGGACGAGAAGATGTCGAAGCGAACAGAGGCCTCGCTCCTTACCCTCGACGACCCCCCGGCACAGGCCTCCCGCAAGGTGCTCAGCGCGTTCACCGGCGGCAGAGACACGGTCGAGGAGCAGCGGCGCCTGGGAGGAAGACCCGACATATGTCCAGTGTACGACCTCTACCGATTCCATTTCGCGCATGACGACGAGCATTTGGAGCGCGTCTGCCGAGAGTGCACGAAAGGGACCAGACTCTGCGGCGAGTGCAAGAAGGAGGCTGCGAGCCTGGTGAAGAAGTTTCTCGAAGACCATCACAAGCGGCGGGAGGCTCTGATGAATGACGCGAAGGAACTCCTCTCGAAGAGCAGGGACTACCTCGCATCCGCTGGAAAGTGAGAGAGACATGTCGACTTCACTCCATCCAATTGAGAGGAAGGTTCTCGCCTCCCTGGCCAGCCAAGATGGACTCGGGTTCGAGTCTCTAGTACGCGAGACAGGGCTCAAGACGGATCAGGTGAGACGCTCGCTGCAGTGGCTCTCCTCCAAGGGTCTGGTGACAATCAAGGGAGCGGAAGAGGAGAGTCTCGCAATCGGCCACCCCCCGCCCGAGCTCGCCTTGGTCAACGCAGTAGCCGAGTCGCCTGAGCCACTCACCATCGAGGCCCTGAAGTCAAGGTTCGCTTCTGAGAGCGAATTCTCCGCAGCCTTCGGGCGGGCAAGGGCCTACGGATGGGTCAGTTTCGACCAGGGGCGCTCCCCTCCCGTAGTCCGCATCGCAGACAGGGACGGGCCTGGGGTCCTCAATTCAATCATGGTTTCTGTCTCGAGAGGCGCGAGCGAAGCGTCGTTTTCGGTTGCTGAGCGGGGGATCCTGGCCGAACTGGTCAAGCGAGGGGTCCTAAGGAAGTCGACCGTCCGCTCTTCGTCGATTTCCATCACTGAAGCGGGAATGAAGGCTGCGACCGTTAAGGAGGCCGAGGACTCCCTGGACAGACTCTCTCCGGAGGTTCTAGCTTCAGGAGCCTGGCGCGGAAAGAAACTGAGGCCGATCGATGTCGAGGCAAAGGCTCCCAGGTTCTATCCCGGGCGGAGGCATCCTGTCAGGGACTTCATCAGGGAAATAAGAGAAACCTACATCTCCATGGGTTTCACAGAGCTGGAGGGAAGCAGCGTCAACCCAGCGTTCTGGAACTTCGACGCGCTCTTCATTCCGCAGGACCATCCTGGTAGGGAGATGCAGGACACGTTTTATCTCGAGGGGCTCATGGACAGGGAGATGAGTCGTCGGGGGGTCGTAGCAAAGGTCGCGGCGACCCATGAGAACGGCTGGAGGACCGGCAGCAAGGGCTGGGGGTACACCTGGAGAATCGAGGAGGCCAGGCGCCTGGTCCTCAGGACGCACAACACCGTCCTGACAGTGAGGGCCCTCTCCGAGTCGCGTGAAAAGGAGACCCGGGTCTTCGCCGTCAGTAAGGTTTACAGGAATGAAAACCTCGATTACAAGCACATCGCGGAGTTCCACCAGATGGACGGGATCATGGTGGGAAAGGGGCTCAACGTAAGGCACCTTATGGGGTTCCTCAAGGAGTTCTACAAGAAACTCGACATGAAGAGCGTCAAGCTCTGGCCTACATACTTCCCCTACACTGAACCATCTCTGGAAGTAATCGGCTATTCTGATGCGGCGAGGGCATGGATAGAACTTAGCGGGTCGGGCGTCTTCAGACCTGAAGTGACGGTCCCACTGGGAGTGAAGGTCCCTGTCCTCGCTTGGGGACCAGGCGTAGAGCGCTTGATGATGATGCGTTTCGGGCTCGACGATATGAGGGCCCTATACGGCAGCGACCTGGATTGGCTAAGGAACAGAGTGGAAATTGCCGGTAGTTAGGATCAACCTGAGGAGATTCTCAAAGATGGTCGGCGCAGGCCGAGCCAGGATTCTTGACAGGCTCCCATACATCGGCTTGGACATCGAGGGCGCCGACAAGAACTCTGTGCGAGTCGAGTACAGCCCAAACAGGCCTGACTACGGGACTGACTTTGGGATTAGCAGGTCACTCAAAGGTCTCATCGGCACGGAAGTTGGGATGCCTCACTATCCGGTGAAGCCTTCAGGAGTTTCGGTTTCAGTTGACGAGAGGCTCTCCACAGTAAGGCCATTCATCGCCTGCGCCACTGCAACTGGCCTCCGCCTAGGCGCCGAAGACATCAGACAAATCATCTCCTTACAGGAAGACCTTCACAATGGCCTCGGAAGGAAGAGAAAGAAGGTCGCCGTCGGGCTGCACGACCTGGGAAGAGTGACTCCCCCCTTTTCATACGCTGCTGTCAAGTCCGACTTCGGGTTCACCCCTCTGGGAGCCAAGAAGTCAGCGACAATATCTCAGATTCTCTCGGAGACAGCCGAGGGAAGAGCCTACGGGCCGGTCCTTGGGGGGAGCAGGCTGTTCCCGGTCATCACCGACTCCAGAGGAGAAGTCCTGTCGTTCCCCCCCGTCATCAACGGCGACCTCACCAAGGTTACAACGAAGACCCGCAATATGTTCATCGACGTCACCAGCACAGATCGCGAGACAGGGGACGACGTCCTGGCGATAATGGTCACGACGCTTGCCGAAGCCGGTGCGAAGATTGGCGCAGTCTCCATAAGGTACGCCACTCGCCCGCGTATGACGCCAGACCTTACCCCGGTCAGGCTCGCGCTAGATTTCGATCTAATCGCCTCGACCCTCGGTCTTGACTTGACGAGGCGTCAGGTCGTCGAAGCGCTCGGAAGGAGCCGCCTGTCGATCAAGGGCGGCACTGCGATGGCCGCGAGGTACAGGATCGACCTCCTCCATCCGGTCGATATCGCCGAAGAGGTCGCGTTGGGATACGGAATCGACAGGATCGAATCGCTCTACCCGCCCAGCAACCAGCCGGGCAGCTTCCACCCGTTCGAACAGTTCCTTGACTCGACGTCAACGGTGATGGCCGGCTCCGATATGGTGGAGCTAATGACTTACGAGCTTGTAGACGAGGAATCCCTCTATGCGAAGTTCGGCAGGTCCTCTGACGAGAAGATTACTGTGCACGAGCCGCGGAGCCTCGATCACTCTGTGCTGAGGGATTCGCTGATTCCCAACCTGATGGCCGCCCTCTCGAGTAACGCGAAGTCCGACTATCCTCAACGCGTTTTCGAGATAGGCAGGGTCTACGAGCGCACTGAAGGTGAGGTCTCCGAAACATGGCACCTAGGTTGCCTTGTTGCCCACTCTCAGGCCTCCTACTCAGAGGCTAAGATGTACCTAGAGTCTGTCTGCAGAACACTCGCGGGCAAGGAACTCGTGGCGGAGGAGTCCCAGCACTGGGCCTTTGCTGCAGGCCGGTGCGCAGCTGTCAGCACGGCCGGTCAACCACTTGGCCATGTGGGCGAACTGAAACCAGAAGCAATCGACGCCTTCGGATTGAAAGTCCCGGTGTCCGGGTTTGAGCTTGATCTTTCGGCGTTGCACAAATAGCTAAAATAGACCGTCTCTCCGTCTGTTTCCAGACGGCTTTCGTTCCAAAGCGCGCAAAACGGCCACCTGCGAAGGCGGAAACGCTTTGATGAGCAGATGGTTTACCCAGTCGCGCGACAGACGAAGGCCGTTTGCCCGTTGAAGAGGCTTGGTGATGCTCCCCGCTAGAAGCTGGGACATGATCCGGGCTCGTCAGAGACGGGCAACAACACCAAGAGCGGTTGAAGGATGATAGACAAGCGCCAAAAGATTATTGATGCATTCGGGGCCTTTGTCTCAGATTTCATACGAGACCTCAACCAACTTTCAGAGGAGGGGTGGTCAATCTTGGTCGAGGGTCAGCGAGATGAGAAAGCTCTCCGCAGGCTGGGATACAGGGGTCGCATGGCCTCCCTCTCCTCCGTGAGGAGGAGAGGGACGGCGGCCTTCGAGGGCTCGAGAAAGGTCGTCATCCTCACGGACCTGGACAGGGAAGGAGCGGCCTTGGCCTCGAAATGCCTGAAGGCGCTCACACACGAAGGCGTCTCTGCCTCACTAGCGGAAAGGCGGCGACTCAAGCATGCTTCGAGAGGCGTCTTCCTCCACATAGAGAACCTCTCCAGGTTCGCAAACTCAAACTGAAACCGGGCACTCTTGTTGCTTGAGGTCGCCCTGCGTATGTATTCTGGGGAGTGCTCTGCTGCTGAAACTTCGCGAAATACCATTACTCCCTCCGACCCCGTTCATCTCGTTCCATCTTCTCACAGGCACCACGGCGCCTTCGTCGAGTCTGACAACCCGACGGGTCTTTGACATCAGCGTTGTCGCCGCCGGTCTTGCGCTTGTCGCAATGCTTTACGGTGGGAGGAAGCAGGAGGTCCATCCTACAGCGCTGGCGGTGGAGCCCTCCCGACGTGACAGGGAAGATACTTCGTGCGGAGATTTGCAGACCTGAGAGCCGAAGACCACGAGGTTTATATTCTCGGGTTTTCAATCAAGAAATCGACTTAGGCTAACCCCGTTAAGCACGAGTTAGAACACAGATGAACGAAATAGAAGTGAATGGAATTGCCAGATTCAGGTATAGTAAAGTATCTAGTAAGACTAAAGTTTGAGGTAGATGGAGTCGTAGAAAGGGCAGACGTAATCGGCGCCATCTTCGGTCAAACCGAAGGGCTCTTCGGCCCCGAAATGAATCTCAACGAGCTCCAGAAGAGCTGGAAGGTCGGGCGGATAGAGATCAACCTTGAGTCCAAGAACGACAAGACCAAGGGAGAGGTGATAGTGCCGATGTCGACAGACATAGGGACGGCCGCGCTGATAGCCGCCGCTGTCGAGAGCGTCGACAAGGTCGGCCCCTGCAGCGCCCGCTTCAACCTAGGCGTGATTGAGGACGTTAGGGCGACCAAGAGGAAGCAGATTGTTGACAGAGCGAAGCTGATTGTCAGGGACTGGAGTTCCAAGACTTCCAGCGAAGGCGAGAACGTCCTGAAGGATGTCACTGAGTCGACCAAGAGAGCCCGCGTGATCAACTACGGCTTGGAGAACCTTCCTGCAGGGCCTGGTGTCTTCTCCTCGGAACTGGTCTACTTGGTGGAGGGAAGAGCCGACGTCGTGCTCTTCCTCAGAGCTGGGATCGAGAACGTCGTCGCGCTTGAAGGAACGAGCGTTCCCGACTCGATAATTGAGCTCGGGAAGAAGAAGCGTCTGATCGCCGTCCTGGACGGCGACAGAGGGGGGGACTTGATCGAGAAGGAGCTGGCCCAAGTCGTCAGGGTGGAGAAGGTCATTAGGGCGCCGACCGGCAAGGAAGTCGAAGACCTGACGCCCATTGATGTCATCAACATGTTGAGGGCTGAAAGGTTGGAGGTCGCCCCCACGGGGTCCCGCAAGGAGGGGGCCGCGGAGCGTGCCCAGGAGAAAGCCCAAGAAGCGCCAGACGAGCCCGTCGTGGTGAAGGCTCGCGAACTCTATCCGAGCCTGAACGGAACCTTGGAAGCCGTTCTGCTCGATCAGGGGCTGCAAGAGGTCGGGAGGTTCCCGATTAGCGAACTCGTCCAGAAGATGGAGACTTCGAACGGCGCCCAATTTCTGATCTTCGACGGCATAGTCACCCAGAGACTCGTGGAATCAGCCGCAAGGTTGGGGGTAAAGGGGATCATCGGCCACAGGACCGGCGAGCTAAACAATGTCCCTGATGACGTACGGATAGGAACGTTCAGGGACCTCGGGCTAGAGTAGCTCGGGCCTTTGATAGTCACCGAGTTCAACCAGAAGCACGGTCGTTGTTCCCTCATCATCGAGTCCGCTGAGGATCTCTGGACACTCAGGCGACTCATCTCAAAGGGAGACGTCATCGTAACCCGCAGCTCGAGGGTCGTGAAGAACGAAGGAGAGTTCTCAAGGCCTGACAAGGGGGAACGAGTCAAGACTACGATTGCGCTGTCGGTGGAGGAAGTCCACCTCGACAGCAGCATAGAGAGGGTCAGAGTCAGGGGGGCGATCGTCGAGGCAAGTGACGAAAGCGTCACCAAGACAGGGTCCCACTCGATCACTCTTACTCCCGGCCGCGCGTTGACAATAAGCAAGGACCATTGGAGCCCAGTCGAGATAGGACTTGTTCGCCCTCCAAGAGGTCTTTCACAGAGGTTCGTCATCGTCGCGGCCGATAGGCGCGACGCAGGGGTGGGCGTGCTAAGCGGGTCCCATCTCTCAGTAATCGCTACTATCGAATCCGGCCTCAGTGGCAAAATGTCTGAGGAACAGAGCTCCAACCCTTACATCTCGAAAGTCGTAGACCTGGCCTTGCAGACTCTCAGGGAAGGTGACGAGGTCGTCGTATCAGGGCCGGGTAACTTCAAGAACCTGATTGCAAACAGGCTCAAGGACGCACTGAAGTCGAGGACGGTGCAGGTAGTCGAAGGACCGGACACCACAGGCGCGGACGGTGTCCGCGCCCTCGTTAAGGACCCGGCCTTTCAGCGGGTCGCGAGAGGCTCCCTTCTAATCGAGATTCAGCAGTTGGTCGCCGAGGTCGTCAAGAGAGTGTCAACAGGCGACGCCAAGGTTGCTTACTCCCTGCCGCGCGTGAGCGAGGCGGCGATGGCCGGCGCAGTGGACGTATGCGCTGTGTCTGACAACGTCTTCTCTGCCGGCCTTGACGAAGAAGAAGTGGTCGGAACGCTGAACGAGGTGGAACAGAGAGGTGGTTCCGTATACCTCGCTGATTCTTCCATGGAATTCGGGAAACAGATCTCGGCCTTCGGCGGTATCGTAGCTCTGCTGAGATACGCGGTCAGGGCTTCAGGATGACCGAGAACACGAACTCCGCGAGGACGCCAAGAATGACGCCTCCTATGATTGGGGTCCACCGCGCCTGCTACCAATCCGCGGGAAGCACAGCAGGTTGCCGAGAAAAAGGACTGAAGCGCAGACCAACCCGGCCAAGTCTCTGACGGTCGAGTTCACAGTCTAAGGACCGTTGTCAGCGGTCAGGTGAACTGCATAGCGAGCTGCTGAACTGCGCGCCCACTTCGGACGAAGGCTGTTCATCCAACATGGAAAGGGAAGGCGACCGAAATCTAATGAGCCAAGAAGGGCTAGATGAGATACGGGCCTACGATCACCACGAGCAGCAGCGCCAAGACGGCCAGGGTCGCACCGAGGGTGATCCTTGTCAGATTTGCCTCGCTGAGCTTGCCCCTGCCGAGCGCTTGGACTCCTACTCTGAATGTCTGCCCGCCGTCAAGCGGGTACATTGGAAGAGAGTTGAAGATGGCCAGACAGAAGTTGAGGAAGAAGAGCCAATAGAGCAAGTTGACGAGAGGCGTCAGTGACGACCCGTAGTATGAAGTGTAGAAGCCTGACATTGTGTCAGAGAAGGGCGCCAGCTGCTGGCAGTTCGGAAGCGTTGGTATGCAGAGATACAAGAAAGGGGTCTTCAGGAGCGAACCTGTGTATGTCGAGACGAGACTTCGCAGGTCGCCCACGCCAGGGCTCTGGCTACTCAATCCAAGGAAGGGGAGGGTGAAATTCTGGCCTGACGTCGTATTCTGAAAGAGCTGAGTTCCAATAGAGACGTTGCGATAAAACGTTGTGCCATCCCTCCAGACTGTCACGTTGACGACGTCTCCGATGCGATACCAGGAGCTTGTGGAAATGGTGGAAGTGTTGTTTACTGGGATTCCGTTCACTTCCGTGATGTAGTCGTATGTCTTGATTCCAGCGTTGCTCAGGGGCGAACCCTGAACGACGATTACCCCCAAGCCTTGGTTGTTGGTTGGTTTCATCGTCGAAACGACTCCGAACAGTAGAAGCAGGCAGACCACTCCTACCACGAAGTTGATTCCAGCGCCTGCTGCAAGGAACCTCGCTGAATCGGCGGCCTTCGCAATCTTCACCGCGTCCTCGTCCACGTCCACAAAAGCGCCGATTGGGACCACTAGGAAGAAGATCAGGCCCGAGGACTTGACCGGGATTCCCCTGCTTCTCGCAATTACACCATGCGCTCCCTCATGGATGACCATCGCAACGAAGAGCGCTATCCATCCGTCCACGATGGGCAGGTACGGGTTGATCCCGGGCAGGCCGAGGTTCGCCAGCGGACCGATGGACCTCACGTAGCTGCCGACGGCGGCACCCCTGGGCGAGAGAAGTACCCCTGCCTCGCTGAGGAAGAGAAACAGCGCTATTCCGCATGCCACAGGCATGAAGAAGAGAAAGAACCAGCCTGCAGGCTTTGAAGCCCTGGCCCTGCCCAGCCTATCCATAGTTGACAGGAATCTTCGAGTCCGGAGCATTACAATTCCGTAATGGAATTCGAACCTCCGGTGCTCTTCCAAACGCCTTCAAGGCTCAGCGAGTTCGGTGTCGCTTTAAGCGTTCACGCTTAATATCAGCAGGAGGGCTGGACAACTGAGATTCATGGAAGGCTGCTCGAGGTGCGGAGGAAAGGTCTTCTACACTAGAAGATACTCTGGCGAGTCTCTCTGCTCCAATTGCTTCAGTGTGTCCATCGTGGAAAAGACGCGAAGGACCATCTCAAAGTACGGGATGATACGTCACGGAGAACGGGTCGGAGTAGCGGTCTCCGGTGGAAAGGACAGCCTCTCCTTGCTCAGTGTCCTTCATCGCCTTAGCGACAGGTATGGGAGCCAGCTCGTAGCGATATCTGTTGACGAGGGAGTAGCAGGCTACCGTGAGGAGGCGCTGGAGCACGCGAGGTCCACGGCCATTCAGCTCGGCGTGGAGCACCTGAGCGTCTCGTTCAAGGATCTCTTCGGGTTCTCATTGGATGAGGCACTGAATTGGAAGGAAGAGAGGGATGCCTCTTCCTGCAGCTTCTGCGGGGTCTTCAGGCGCCGGGCGATAGACGAGGCCGCCGAAAGGGCGAAGGTCTCTGTCGTGGCTACAGCCCACAATCTCGACGATTACGTCCAGACATTCATAATGAACCTGCTCCACGGTGACGTGGCACGACTCGGCTGGCTCGACCCGGTCTACGCCGATGACAGCTTCGCAATCAGGAGGGTCAAGCCCTTCATGGAAGTCTACGAGGAGGAGGTGGCTCTCTTCGCTTTCCAGTCCGGGGTCCCCTTCCAGAGCGTCAGCTGCCCGTACATGCAAGAGGGCCTGAGGACGGAGGTCCGAGACTACCTCGACCGGATGGAGGCCACTCATCCAGGGATCAAGAACGTGCTTCTCAGGTCGAGTTTGGACGTGATTTCGCGGTACGCAAATGCCGGCAGGAAGGCATCGGTCCCTTGCTCCGACTGCGGAAGACCGTCATCGTCGGGCCTCTGCAACGTCTGCCGGATGAAGGCGAGAATAAAACAGCACATTAATTACACGGGTTAGCCTCCGTCGCGTCGGCGGTGGGTAGGGAACGGGGGTTAGCCGTCCCCGCTCGGCTGAAACCGGCTTCACGCAGCGCCAGCAACCTTCGGGTAAAACCACCTTCCCCGCGACCCGCGCTGGGCGGGGGAGACGAACTCACGCCGAGGCGGGCGGTCATGAGGAGCAGTCCTCTCGAAGGAGAGGTCCTGACTCTTGATTGCCGAACTGGGCGAGGTCCGGGAGGGAGCAGCCCTATGGTGACGTGGCCACGCTGCCTCGTCTACGTGGGGGATTCCCAGTCCGGCGAAAAGGGAGCGGAGAGTGATGGTGAACTCCGAGGGGCCCGCCGCCACTCACAGCTTTTTTAACGGCCACGAATCAGACTGAACTTGCGCAGGGGTAGCCTAGAGTCGCACACGGGCAGCCTGGTAAGGCGCAGACAAGTCGCGCAAGCTTGCTAAGCCTGTGTCTCTCACGGGACTCGTGGGTCCGAATGGTGGCCCAAGAAATGGGCCCCTTAGGTGGGGACTTGGGCCGCTCGGAAGTCCCACCCCCTGCGCTCAGAAATCCACTGGCCTACAGACCGAGCTGATTGCCCGCGTATCGAGCCTTCGAACCCAGTTGTTCCTCGATCCTCATCAACTCGTTGTACTTCGCCACCCGTTCCCCTCTGGCTGGCGCGCCTGCCTTGATGAACGCAGAGCCGAAGGCGGTCGCAAGATGAGATATGAACGGGTCGTCAGTCTCTCCAGACCTGTGCGAGACGACAACATCCCACTCTGCCTTTCCAGCGAGGCCTATCGCATCTTCAGTCTCGGAGACCGTCCCGATCTGGTTGAGCTTGATCAGGACGGAATTGGTCGCTCCCATCTTAATCCCCTTCTTCATTCTAGCGACGTCAGTCACGTAGAGGTCGTCACCGATTATCCTGGTCTCCTTCCCGAGCCTCCTCGTGATAGAGGCGAAGGAATCGAACGAGCCCTCAGAGAACGGATCCTCGATTGTCAGCAATCCATACTCATCTCTCAGTGATGCGTAGAAATCCTCGAGCTCATTCGGGCTCATAGGCTCTCCATCTATGGCGTACGTTCTCTTCCTGCCGTCGTAAAACCTCGATGCTGCAGCGTCTATGCCGAGCCTGACCTCTCCCTCTTCGTACCCGGTCTTTCTAATTGCCTTTCTGAGTGAAGCGAGCGCGTCACTTGTCCTGCTCAGGGGAGGGGCAAATCCTCCCTCGTCCCCCACGTTTATGGCATTCCTTCCATATTCAGCAGTCAGGACTTTCTTCAGCGACTGGTAGACCTCGGCACCCATCCTGATGGCCTCCGCGCAGGAGTCCGCCCCCACCGGTTCCACATGAAACTCCTGGACACCAAGCTCGTTCCCGGCGTGTTCGCCCCCGTTGATCACGTTCATCATCGGCACTGGGAGGGTGTAGTTTGCAGAGGCCCTGAGCTGGGCGAAGAGCCCGACAGAATTGGAATTAGCTGCCGCCTTGGCAACCGCCATAGAAACCGCGAGTATTGCGTTGGCGCCCAACTTGGCCTTGTTCGGCGTTCCATCCAGTCCAATCATCTTCTCATCTATCGCCCTCTGGTCGCGACAGTCCATTCCTTTCAGCGTGGGGCCAATCACCCGGTTCACATTCGCGACTGCCTTTGAGACTCCTTTCCCGAGGAATCGATTCGGGTCCCCATCTCTGAGCTCAAGGGCCTCATGAGATCCCTTCGACACGCCAGAAGGCACGCTCGCTCTGCCGACCACTGAGGTCGTCATCACCTCTGCTTCCACGGTCGGGTTTCCTCGAGAGTCGAGGATTTCTCTGGCTCGGACGGCAACTATCTTGACAGGTCTGGGTCCCACGACTAGCGCCAACCCTGGCCCACGGCCGTCGGTTAAATCTGATTCGTCGAGAAATTGCGTAAACACGACCCTCCAATTCATCTGGGCCTCCAACGTTTATTAGCGATCCGAATCGCGAACGAGGTGGGCCGGTCGTCTAGCTCGGTTTGGACGTCAGGCCAAGCCCGTCAAGCCCTTACACGGCGAAAGTCGGCGGTTCGAATCCGCCCCGGCCCATTCAAGATAAGCCCAGAATGGACTTCGCTTGTCCAGAATAGCTAGATTCCTGCTACTTACCCGACTTGTGGCAAGGACTATGATCAAAGTCGCGAACCACTTGGTGAAATACCGCACCGCCGCAGACCTCAGCATGAATGTTGTCACCAGACAGCTCGAAATACGGACCAGGGCCGAGAACGATGTCGTCGACATAACGAAAGACGTTCAGAAGACCGTCAAAGAGAGTGGGTTGAAGAACGGAATCGCGACAGTCTTCGTGCCTGGTTCGACCGCGGCCGTGACGACGATGGAATACGAACCGGGACTGGTACACGACTTCCCAAGCATGCTCGAACGCGTCGCTCCTAGAGATATCCCCTACGAGCATCAGAAGACTTGGCACGACGACAACGGGCGGTCGCATGTCAAGGCGTCGCTAGTGGGACCCAGCCTCTCGGTGCCCTTCGTCGATGGGCTCGTCATTCTGGGAACATGGCAACAGGTAGTCCTTGTCGAGTTGGATATCAGACCAAGAGCAAGGAAGATCGTGGTTCAGATGGTCGGAGAGTGAAGGCTCCCACGGTTCCAGAATCCCTCAGAGCCCGCTACCCCTATGGTCGAGCATGGGTAGTGTCGCTCGTTTCGATGGAAGCCTGAATATTGCGTGCCCTGACGCTTGTCACTTTGTGCGCTGTGAAAGGTTGAGAACGAGCGCGCAGCCAGACCTGGTGGTTCTGTAGTACCTCTCCCCGGATTCTGACCAGGCGACTTCCACGAGGCCCTGAGCTTCGAGCTCTTTGATTGATCGGCAGACATGGCTGACGTGCTTGTCCTCTAGTCGAGCGATTTCGGTCGGTGTGCGACTGGCCTTGGAGAGTACAGTCAGCACCCTGGCCCTCACCTCGCTTTGGGAGACGAATTCTAGGCTCGTGGCTGTGGCTGCCGTGACCAATCTACCAGCCCAACAACCTGCCCGCCAGGGCCCTTGCCTGGTACAACTCCTGCAAGTCCTTCGGAGTGATCTGGTCCTTGGCTCCCACGACTTGGTCGCCCGACCGAAACTCCGACTGGGGCTTTAGGACCCCGACCGTTAGGGGAATCAGCTGGTACCCTGTGGGAGTGTTTACCACAACTGGATTGAGTTGAAGGAGCACCGTCTCGTTCGTGTTCAGGGAAACGGGATGAATCAGAGTCGCAACGAGGGCGGTCCCGCCGGTAGCTAGCGAAACCTGATATGCCGTCCCTCGGATGTCGATGGCTACGGACTCGACCTTGAAACTGGCTGCGTAGATCGCGGATCCTGTCGGCAGGTTGGCCAAGGCTATCGTTTGCGAGACGGTCCGCAGTCGGAAGAGGTTCACCGTTGCTGAGCCTCCTGCGGGCGTTATCGAAACGGAACTAACCGTCACCTGTCCGCTGAAGGCGGGCTCGGAGACCAGAAGGATCACCGCCGAGTAGGTCAGATTGAGCGAGAACGTCCCCAACGGCACCTTCGGAGGGTCGGTAAGTTGGACGACCAGTACCGACTGACCAATGGACGGGGAGATGGTGGATGAGCTGGAGGATCGTGAAGTCGTCGGAAGTGATACGTAATAGATCGAAGACGCTATGATGATGGCTGCCAGCAAGACCGCTGCCGCCGAGTACTTGATGGTCTTTGTTCCTGTTGACATTCTTCCTAGGTGGCCGTTGGGGAGCACGGGAGATAATGCTACTGATTAGAAAGCGCTTTCAAGGCCCTTGAAAGAGTCTGCTACTTCCAGGAAGCCAGTCTGCGCCAGACTCTGGCCGTCTCATACCATACGACGGCCACAAGCGCGATGGAGGCTGCAACGAGCAGCCTAACATATCCGGGATTGGATAACGACATCAGCCCAAAATAGATTATTACCACCGTGAACAGAATGGAGAAGAATGTCAATTGGGGCACGAGGGCTCCGCCGACCCTGGTGAACCCCTCGAGGACCTCCCCTGAGACGTCCTTGACAGAGCAGTATTCCCCGGTTGAGTTCCGACTAGCATAACCGGCCTCGATCAGCTTGTTAAGGTGATAGGACGCCAGGGAGGGGGTCGAGAAACCGAGGGCCCTCTGGACGTCGCGAAGTTCGCATGGTCCTTTCGAAAGAAGGAAGAGGTAGACCCGGAGGGTATTCCCTTTGAGTTCTCCCCCGCTTCTGGCAAGGGCCACGTTGGTCATACCGTTCGCACCCTACCTTGGCGGAAGGGGTTGGATTTGTTCGACTCGACAATTGGACCGCGTTCGGGCTGGCGGCCGCGGTGGTATGCCCCTGCTGAACCTGCGGCAACCCGTTTCTCTGGGACGTGCCAGGACCCCCCCCTCATGTGGTGTTCGTCACTGATTGGCTCTTGAGCCAGCAAACGGACTGAGGTTCCTCAACTGACCAATTAAGCCTAGCAGCGTGGAGTTCATGGGGACGACCTCTCCTTTCGGAACGCAGTCTTCAAGGTTGGTGTGCGCTGTTGCAAGGTTGGTGGCCGCCTAGTGCTCTTACAGGGCCAGTGCCACTTTCGAGGTTAGCGCGTGCTTCCTTGAAGCAGAAGGACGTCTTTCAAGGGTTTTGAAAGCGCCCTCCAATCAATAGGGTTATCTCCTGTAATCTTCAATGGCTGCTGATGAGAATTCTCAGGGCGAATAAGAGACTCATGACTGTCTTTGCGATATCCCTCGCCGCTTGTCTGGCCATTCCATACGCCTTGGCGACCCCCAAAGACGCACCGCCCCCGACGATGCCCGTCCAGTGCACGACCACGCTGCCCACCGGCTGGTCAAGCGCTCCCATAATCAACGCAAGAATGACTGTACACAATTACGAAGACGTTGGAGGAGTGGGCTACTGGGCGCTTGACAACTTCCAGGAAAGCTTCATCATCTGGCAGAACAATGATACGACCCCCAACACATTCTGTTCGCTTGACCAATACTCGGGATCTTGGATGACCTTTGCCGGAGCGTTTAGCCCACAGTCCAGCCAGCAGTCCAACGTCTCGGAGCCTCACAGTGGCTCTGGCGGCATGGACGCCGCCATCGTCAAGATCTTCACAGGAACTTTCCTGGGCCCCTACTGTAAGGCCACGGGGACAAAAACGTGCAGCGGGACGCATAGCATCAAGCCTACGACCGGCTACATCGGCGCGTTCAACTTGGGCGGCAATCGGTCACAAATACTACTGGGCACCTATGTCCGACAGGCACCGTTCAATCCTACCAGTTACCTCACATATTACTTCAATACCCCTTCTATCACCAGCGAACCAGTATGGTCCTGGACCTACACGCGCTCTAATGGTGTGGGCTACGGACGCATGTGGGTCGATTGCATGGCAGGAAGCTTCGGCGACATAATCACTGGGCGCTGACCTCCCGCCTCCCTCGTTCTCGCTCCGTGGATGGACACTCCCGTGCAATGAAGTTGACAAAACCATCGTCTCTCATTGCCAAATCCTTCCTCGTCGTCTGTCCATAGGTAGAGCGCGACGCAACCCCCCAGACATCTAGCCACCTGGCAGCGCCAAGATGCATAGCAGGTAGGACCGCGTTTCCGAAAAAGGGGGAGTTACGAGACTACGACTGCCCGTTTGTCGTCAGTCGATGGTCCCGTAGTTGTTTATCGTCCCCGCAGGGTTGAACGTTCCGCCGTCTGCCGTGTTGTGTATTGTCCCGTAGTTGTCTACGGTGCCCCTGTTCTTCACTAGGCCGAAGTTGTTTATGGTGCCAGAGAGGTTGTTGGTGATGACCGCCCTATGGCTGTTAAGAATGACGGCCGGGTTGTAGTTGGTGATGGTCCCGCTGTTGACCATTTTCGCATAGTTCCCGATTGTCAGGGATCCGTTGTTGTCGATTGTGGCCGACTGATAATTGATGATGGCTCCTAGGATGTCGGTCCGGAAGACGGCTCCGAAGCTGTTGGTCATGATGCCATGATTCGCTATGACGCTAAGGACGCTGTCTACCACGGTCCCAAGGTTTGTGAGCGTCCCGAAGTTCGTGAAGGTTCCACAGGCGCCGGTCCTGATTGCCCCGGAATTGAGGTTGGCCAGCGTTCCGTTGTTCACGATGGTCCCAAGGCAGTATGTAGCCATGATGCCTCTGTTGTCGATTGTGGCCGACTGATAATTGATGATTGTTCCTCGGGTGGCGGTCCGGAGGACGGCTCCGAAGCTGTTGGTCATGATGCCATGATTCGCTATGACGCTAAGGACGCTGCCTACCACGGTCCCAAGGTTTGTGAGCGTCCCGAAGTTCGTGAAGGTTCCACGGACGTCGGTCCTGATTGCCCCGGAATTGAGGTTGGCCAGCGTTCCGTTGTTCACGATGGTCCCATGGCCATACACAGTTATGGTACCGTTGTTGCTGATGGTTCCAGAACCAAGGTTCGTGATCACTACGTAGTTCTCGCCGGATATCCTTCCCTTATGGCTGTTCACGATGGTTCCGGCATTGTTGAGGGTTGCATGATTGTCGTTGTCAATCCGGCCCAAGGCGTAGTCGGTGATTGAGCCCAGGTTGGTTATCGACCCATGATTGTTGCTCGCTATCAGTGCGTAGTTGCTGATGACACCACTACCTAGGTTGACTAGTTTGGCGTGCTGTAGGAGTCGAATTCTCCCGTGTTCCACGTTCACTACACTCCCATTGTTTGTGAACGTCCCTCCGGCGTTGTATACGGTGTGATTGATGCTTATCGAGCCACCGAACTGGTTTGCGAGCGTCCCGTTATTGATGTCCAGCCTGCCATAGACATTGATTGTTCCCGAACTTGAGAGCGTTACGCCCCCTGGGATGATTAGAGCGGTCCCATTAGCGATGGTCCAAACTGTGCCGCTCAATGCGCAGGTATTGGTGCCCGAGTTCCACGTGCCCCCGTTTAGGACGCACAAGCCGCTGCCAAGCGGCCCTTGGACGGTGAAACTGGACGCGTAGGCCGGAGCAATGCCCGTAGCGACGCCAGCCAGAACGAGCAGCCCGAGTACTGCGAGGATGACAGGTCCAGAATGAGATTCTCTGAAGTTCCCAGAGCCTGTCATATGGTTCATTTTCGATGAAATTACCGTTCCTTCGGCATATAGAACTTGCTACCATCAGGTAAATCGCCATCACTGAATGTATTGCCACCATTTCAGATTCTGCTGCGTCCTCAGTCAACGCATTAGTTCCTGCAACAGAATCTGGGCAGGAATCCACTTCCGGACCCGTTTGTGGGCGGACCCCACCGAGCCCAACATGCTGGACAATCAATTCCGTCAACATCACCCAATGCACGAGTTTCCACCGTGCATTCGATTCACGCGGGGTCTCTGTCGAAGACTTTTAGCGTTCCTTGCCTTCGTGGCGCGTTGAACTCCTCATGGGCGAAGAACCTTCAGGCACGATAGGAGGGCGAAGAGACTCAAGACTACGAGATAGGATCGCATCCGGTCAGGCAACGAGGCATCACCTCGGGCACTGAATCGGGCTCTTTGGAGTGAGACACGGAGTTGCACACCCTAGAACTCGCCGGCGTAAGCTCGGGATATGGGGGAAGACCGGTCCTCCACGACATCACGTTCAAGGCGCAAGAATCCGCAATCTATGTTGTCTTGGGGCCCAATGGTGCAGGAAAGACCACCTTATTCAGGACAATCGCTGGGATACTAGGACCCTATTCCGGAGAGATGCTGTTCGACGGTGAAGATCTGACTCGGTCCAGGGAAGCTAGGAAGAGGATCAGCTACCTCTCGCATTACAATGCCATACCAGAAGAGATGACGGTACGTGGCGCCCTTGACTTCTACGCCAAGATTGAGGGCGGCAATGCAGACGAGGTCCTATCTCTTCTGAGCCTCGAGGAGCTGAAGGACAAGAAAGTCTCAGACCTGTCTCAGGGACAGAAGAAGAGGGTATCCATCGCAAAGGTCTTCCTGAGAGAGAGGGATCTGTATCTGCTAGACGAGCCCACGTCCAACCTCGATCCAGCGGTCTCGAAGGAGATACGCGACATACTCCTCCGACTGTCGAAGGACAGGATCGTCCTCTATTCTTCGCACAATCTCTACGAGGCAAGAGACCTAGGCACGAACCTGATTCTAGTACGGGATGGGACGATTGGCTATTTTGATAAGATTTCCAACATAAAGTCGAAGGAGTACCGGGTTGGAATCAGGACGACGACAGACATCTCAAAGATGGTTGACGCGAAGCTCGGAGAAGGCGGCTACTACGTCCTTAGCGTCTTCACGCCGGAGGAAGCGGGTCTTGCGCTCAAGAAGCTCGTGGAAAACGGTGTGCTCGTGACCGAGATGCGTCAGCTCGACAACCCGCTTCAAGATCTGTTCGAAGACAACTACGATCAGCACCCCGCTAGTACCGGAAGGAGGGTCGAAAGGAGGAATTGAGCAGCGGTCAGGGTGCAATCATAGCGAAGAGGAGCATTTCTCTGAGCAAGACGTACCTCGTGGTCGGAATCTTCATGGCCTTGCTCGGCGTCCTGATTTCGAGTCTGTCCGGAGTGGTTGGCGGTTTTTCGACAACTGGGATCCCTGTCAATGCCGCGAACACGGGCGGCTTGGGCGTCGCCACTGCTCTCCCGCTGGTCTCGGTCGCGCTGCAGGTCATCGCAGCCATCACCTTCTCGATCCCGGTCCTTATGCTCTACGTCTACGACAAGAACAATGGAGTCCTCGAGTACTTCTTGTCTCTCGGGATGAATCAGGGGGATGTCTACAGACAGTATCTCAAGGCAGCGCTGATACTCTCTTCAGGACTCGTAGGCTTCGAAATCGTCATCAATTTGGTCGCGGGATTGATAGAGGGCGTAAGTGGAGTACTGCTGCTGGAGGTGTGTGGACTTGTTGTAGCTCTAGCCCTCCCGGTAGTCTCGTTTGACGCACTGATTATGATGTCGTTCAGTTCGTTGCAGAAGCAGAGGGTTGGCTCAAACCAGCCGCTCGGGATGGCGATTGGGGTTCTCATGGTCATGCCCGCCTACCTCGTCCCTCTCGTGGTGCCTTCGCTTGCCTTCGCATTTGATTTGTTTCTCGCAGGGGTGATTGTCGTCCTCTCCCTGCTGATGTACCTCTCTTCGAGCCGACTGATCAGCAGGGAGAAGCTGCTTCCCTGAGATCTTCAGGAAGTTAGGCCTTCCCTACTGAGCAGTTGGGACGCCCGATAACGGATACTGAAGATTGACCAGGCCCGGCCAAAGCGCCAGGAGGGGAAGCAGTTTGGGTCCGGATTTGATAGTAAATTGGTCGAATCCGCCCCGGCTCAATCGTCTCACCCTCTCTTCGAAAGCCCAGCGTCGAAGAGTTATCTAGACTTCCAACGGTTCTCCAACCCAAATGGCCGATTTCAGGTACATCGGCTGGGTTGAGTACGGCAACCTGGCCGAAGCTCTAGCAGAGAAGGTTCGCTCGTCAGGGAAGACCTTCGACCTGGTGATCGGAGTTGCAAGAGGAGGCATACCAGTAGCCATGGTTGTTTCAGACCGCCTCGGTGTCAAGATTGACACGATTACCGTGAAGTCCTACAGCGGCATCGCCGAGAGAAGCTCAATCAAGATACTCTCGACGCTCATCGAGGACATCAAGGGAAAGCGCGTCCTCCTCGTCGACGACCTTGTCGACCAGGGGGACACCATGATCGGAGTGAAAGGGTTCGTGAGCGAAAAGGGCGCCAAGGTCGTCGAAACAGCCGTCCTCTTCAAGAAGCCTTGGAGCAAGACCCACCCTGACTACTTCCTCGAGACGACCGGGGAGTGGATAGTCTTCCCCTTTGAGCTGAGCGAGGTAAGCAGGCTCAGGAAGATTCGCGGGGAAACTCTGCATGGTCAGTAGAAGATGGACATTCAGTGTGAGCGCGCGCCAGTGCAAAGCAATGACTGGCTCAGTTCAACCAAGCAAGGAAGAGATAATTCGGTGGGTGAGCCCCCAAACCACGTAGCCGTCTACAAACAGGGCAGGCATTTCTCTGGGCTGACCGCTCGTGTCAATTCTGTGGGAAGATGTTGCTTGCTCAGCAGTCAGCCTCTCCAACTTCACCCATCGGTAAGACGAGACCTCTTCGTTTGGGTGCACTTCGACCTTCCTCTTGAGAAGAAAGACGGCAGGGAAGACGTCCAAGGAGCCTGTGTGAGTCCTGAACGGCGTGAAATAGCCCAGGAAATCGGCATCCTGCCGTAGGTCGATGCCCACTTCCTCGCGAGTTTCTCTAATTGCGGTCTCCTTCAACGTGCTATCTGCCTCTTGGGCCTTCCCGCCTGGGAATGCGACCTGCCCTGACCACGGATCGCCCACCTGGTCTGCTCTCTTGATCAAGAGCACGCTGGGCGATTCAGGGTCATCGAGAGTAACAGCGACTGAGGCCCGTCTGAGCCGTCCGGCTGAAGGTTCGGTGGCGCACAGTTTCCCACTCAGAACTTGGATGTTCTTCATTTTCGCCGCGGAGGAATTCCGAGAGAACCTCACAATCTTAATAATGTATTTAGTACTTTCTCAGTACCTCAGTATAGTAGAGCAACACTGTTGCCACGTCCCATAGTGAATGCATTCGTAGAAGAATGCTTGATCCCGTTCCAGACTTTGGCCTAGCATTCTGTCGCGCAATCGACATGGGTTGAGTTGCACTTGTCTCTCATGGAGCTAGGACTTCCAGTAAGGCGTTGACCACATGGTTCGAATCTTCGGTTGAAGCGACAAGATCCTTGAACGTGTAATTGATTGGTTGTCCATGTGCGGTCCTATGTCTGTTAGTCACAATGTTGCTATAGCTTGTGATTGCCTTGTCACCAAGAGTCTTTTTCTTCAATTCGAAGGAATCCACGTAACTCTGCCCGAAGTTCTTGAGGATGTTGTCTGTCAGCTCTGAGAGGAACAAGCTTCGAATGGGTCGAAAAGCCTTGGTTGAAAGGTACTTAGCAAGGTCGTCATCTCCGACGCTAGTTGCTCTTTCGACGATTGAACTCTTAATGAGTTTCTCATACTCGCCGCAAATGTGCACCAACAGATAGCACGTCATAATGTTCTCGATTTCAGGATTGGTGATTTTTTGACCCTTCAGGAAAGCGTCACATCGATCTACCAACTTCGATATTTCGTCCAGTTGGTACATTGGTGTCTCACGTGAACAACATAGCTGCTGCTAACTCTATGCGCTTCGCAACAACTTTCGCGTCTGTCGTCCCCGAGTGTGTGGCAAGATTGTACTCAGGGTTCGCGAGAAGCTTTGTTCGTCTCTCTTTGATGTCTCTAGGTATCGAACCTTGATGAAACGCGAAGGCCAAGAACAGGGAGTCAAACACGGCAACATTCAATGGCCCCAGAGGGTTGAAGGGCCGGGGTCCCAGTTTCTGATATATGACGTCGCATGTTTTGTTGAATCGTGTTCTCTCTTCTGAGAGAAAACCCTCATTCGGGTTCATGTTTCGTCCCATGAATTCTGACATGAAGTCCTTCATTGGTTTGAAGTATCTTGTTCCATCGTGGTAAAGTGACATGTAGCGCAGGATAAGTTCGACATCTTTCTGATGTTTGTCTACATTTCTGTGTCCTAGGAGGTCTCGCCATGGGGGATACTTGTTCAGTTCAACAAGAAGGTCATTTAGCGCCCCTTCGTAAACACAGTTTCGGACTTCCTGGTCCTTTAGGAGTGTCCCGCCTGTGTTTAGCCGTTCGAAGATATGGTAGATGCTAGTATTGTCATTGGGGCGGAGCTGTTTGACTATCACTGCTCTTAGTATGCAGTTTCTTAGCTTCCTCTTGTCGGAATCGTCAAACTGCTCATATGTCTTTCCGGCCCATCTACTGTTTCCGCTCAGACCTTCAAGATCGAATGGCTTTCTTCTTCCCAAAGTGTCGGGCTCAAACAGGCCTTCGAAGAAGTAGAAAACCGACCGCAATCTCTGTTGCCCATCGATTACGATGAATCTCTGTTGCTTGTCTGTATAAAGGAAGATTTCAGGTACTGGGAGCCCCATCATGAATGATTCGACAAGTTTTGATGATTGAGGCTTCTTCCAAACAAACTGCCTTTGGAACTTGGGTATTCTGATTTCTTCGTTCGTCCACAACTGGAATAGCGTTTCGAGTGTGTAATCAGCAGGATACGTCACGATATCAAAATCTGAACGAGTGCTCTCTGAATCATCAGTCTCGCTACGTATTCTCTCAAAGGCGAGAGACCCCCCGTTAGATTGAGACAAGCTAGTTGGCGGCTGAACTCGTAACTAGGCGTTATAAAATGCCTTACGGCGTACTTAGTGTTTGGGCGGGTATTGACATGATGGGATCAATCGTTTGAGTGGTGGGTCTCAAGATGTAGGTCAAGAAGTCGTTTTGCTGCTTCTGCGGCGCTCCGATCGTCTTTAGGTAGCCAGATTCTTACGTTTTCCAGTCTAAGTTCAATCCATCCTTCTGGAATCTCTTCGATTTGTTTTGCCTGTTGTGTAACTTTCTTCGGTACTGTTGACTTTCGCTGATTTTCGTCTTTGGGTTGCCTAGGCACAAGGGGAACAGTCTTCAGGTCGTCAGAGACTGGGATTTCTGCTCTGTTGGCAAAATAGACGAACATTTCGACGGCGTCTGTCGCAACGTCTGCTGACAGTCCATATTTTTCAATGAAGAAGTTGACCAGATATTGTCTCTTTGCGGTTTCTAGATGTACAACGTCAAACACCATTGAGTATGCACTTCGAATGACATCTCCTAGGTTCTTCTTGAACTCGTCTCCCGTAAGTCTGAGCTTGTCCATTTGTCTTGTTGTCTTGCCGTTCTCATCGATGAGTCCGAGGAACCTCAGTCCACGAGTGAATCTTCCTGCATCACTTCTGTCTGGGGTTATGTTGACCTTGACGAAGTCTGCATCGACGAGGTTGATCTTTCTACTAGCCAGCAATTCAAAGAAGCGCTCATACCAGGAACTCCGACGAGTTGGTGGCCTGAGCTGTTTTGTCCTTTCGGGATTTGGTTCGGAATCGAGCAACGGGCTTACGTCTGCAGTCCGAGTTCTTTAACATATGCTAGTCCGATTTGCTTCTTTGGACGGACACGCGTATTCGAAACAATTGTCGGAGTATGCTCCTAAGGGTTCAATCAATGTTCACTTAGGGGATACGTATCATCACACGTATCGTTTAAATGTACGTATAACCATACGTGTGTCATGGACGAAGAACCAGGCAAGAAGAAGCTGACGCTGACGGTCGACGAAAAAGTAATCGAGAAGGCGAAGAGTCTCGGTTTCAATCTCTCAGAAGTGACTGAGTCGGTTCTGAGGAGTTTCTCCTTCAAACCCAGTGAGGCTGACATGGAAGAAGAGTATCAAAAGTACTCTGAACTCTTTGAATCGATGACTCCTCTTCTCAAACAGTTTGGGACGTCTGTAGAGATTGGACATGCACCCCACGAGCCTTCAACCATCGATGGGAAAGAGTACCACTTTCCGGATTGGGTGTTCCTCCTAGGAGTAGACGGGAAGATCTATGTCGAAGACTGGGAAGATCCTCTTGGGGACGTTCACGACGTCGAGCTATGGCAGTTCTACCATCCAAGACAGATTCTAACGAATTTCGTTTCAGCATTATCCGACGCTCAAGAGAGGCGGAAGGAGAAGATAGGGGAAATCGAGATGGCGAAGAGAATTATCGAGGCTATGGCCAAGGGCGTCAAGAGGTCTCCGCCTAAGAAGGAGGGGAAGAAGGCTTGACGCAACTGCCCGCGAAGATGGATGTGGAAAGGGAAGCGGGGAAACTCCACATGTTGCCCCGCGACGCGAAGCGGCGCGGGCTAGCCAACAGGTGGGAAGTTGAGCCCGAGGACCCTTCCATGGAATCGAGGAGGGAGACGCCTTGATGCAGAGGGTTCTCTTGACGCGGACAGAGTATCGACAGTGGAGGCTGAATCCTAGATGGAAGAAGTTCTTGGAGATTCACTTCAATGAAGTGGTGGATGCGGTCGAGGGATGTGGGAAGCGTTGGGCTTGCTACAGCGATGTGAACGGCCATTTAGTCAGGCGGGTTCTGAAGTGCAGGAAGAGGCAGCTCTGTCCTTCCTGTGCAAATCAGTATCGCAAATTCTTGACAGATGACGCAATTTCTGAAATTGGCAAGGTCTACAACAAGCTACGGATGACGGTGAAATTCGCCTCTGGGGAGTTCACTTTCAATCCTCATATCAGCGAGACCGTCTCGGAGGCTGACTTCCCAAGACTTCGCCAGATGGCTATACGAGTGGTTAACGATGCCTTCTCCGAAGGCGGAAGATACCAGCTAGCGGGGGAGGTCTCAGTCCATTTCTGGTCGAGTTCGGCTCCGTTTTCGGGGTGGCAACCCCACATACATTGGACTCTGTTCGACTTGGTTCTGGACAAGGTCTCGAACAGGTTCGTTAGGATTCCTTTGCATCTGACAGGAGAGCGTCTGCACGCGCTGCGGATGGCTTGGCGTGACGCGGTGAACAGTGAGTTCGGGACGAATTATGAAGAGATAGACATCCACTACCGTTACTCGAAGGGACTGGGTCATCTGAGGCATAGGCTGGAATACTCCTTCAGGACAGCGACCATCGACTTCTACAAGACAGTCCTCAATGCCGTTGTCCCTGTGGATGCTGACCCAGCATGGATTCAACGGGCTCTGCTCAGGACTGACAAGTCGAAGCGGGTCGTCTGGTTCGGATGGCTTCAAGATCGCAACCGGGGGAAGGCTTTCAGTATAATTGACCTGGAGTGGAAGAGGAAGGCCGAGCGGGACAAGGAGCGGAAGAAGGTGATTTGCCCCTTGTGCGGAGAAGAGATGCATCTCGTATCGGTTTGGGATACGTGGGAAGACTTTGCAGATGTGGATGTTCCGTGCATCTTAGGATACAGGGAGAGCGGAGGCGGTCTCCGTGGGTGACTCTGGCTTCTGCGACTTAGTCAAGCTCAAGCGGGTAGGAATGGAAGGCATGCTCCTTCAGATTACCTTCTGGAGTGGCGGGGTGCAACTTCCATACTCTTCTTTGCTTGAAGTGCCGAGTATTCGAAATCTCGTCACAGACGAGATGCCCATCGACTACCTTTCTGCCAAGGTCAGACCGTTCTCCGAGGATTTCAAGGCTCGGCTTGCCAGATCCCGGAATTACGGTTAGGGTTCATAACCCCTCAAGAGGGGGACCATCTCGGATAGGATAGGCTACTCTGCCTGTTTGAGTCTTAAGTTCAGGTAAGCGTGTGCGAGGTTTGTCTCAAGAGTTCTGATTCTAATTTCAGGATTCGCGTCCACTTCTTTCCAGAGGTCTTCTAATGTCTGGTCGCCCTTGCTCTTCCTCCGTTTCCCCTTCCACTTTGCTCTCAAAACTGCGGACTTGTTGTCGCAAACGATTGTGAATCGGTTGAGATTCGTCGGGGATTTGGTCAGCTTTCGAATGGCGAATAGCATGGCTGCTTCCTCCGCTCTGTGACTCTGTTCTCCTTCTGCTGAGTCGAAGCCGCACAGGTCAGGCATGTGGTCTGCGATGAAGGCCACGGAGGTCTTGTGTTCTGCGTTGGCCTTGTGTCTCTCAGTAATCTTTGCGTCCACGTAGACCTTGATCCTCCTCGGCTTGGAACCTGCCATGCGGTTTCATAGAACGCACTGGGTGTCTTAACCGTATATCAAGGTCAAGCCGTTCTCGGGGGAGTTCAAGGCTCGACTCGCCGCGGCTAGGGCTCTAAGGTGAATGGTAGTGCCGTCGGATGATCAGCCGGTTAAATAGCGAGATGACGACTCGACTGCCTAGGTAAGAGAATCCCTGGTCTCAAAACAGATTGCCGCAGTCCTGACGATCCTGGGGGGTGCCTTCTACATTTTTGGCGCCTTCATCGGTTCAATCGCGGTAGCGGGATTCCTCTTCGGGCTACAAAGCGTCTGTACTTTCGCGTATGAGAGTCAGTGCGTGACGGCCAGTTCTGCTTCGGTGGGTGAGGGTATACTCGCCCTACTGATTCTCGGGATCTTCACGGGCGCATTGATAATCACTGGCGGCGCTCTGCTTAACTCAGATTCGCCTGGGAGAAGGAAGAGTGGCGGGATACTCTCCATCGCCATGATGGTTATCGGGGCGGTGTTCACACTGGGCGGACTCCTCATTGGTTTCATCTTAGTGTTGATCGGGTCGGTCATTGGCCTTACTTACAAGGGTGAGCCAGACGTCGTCGTGGGAGTTACGCCCATGGGACCAGCATGGAGTGCGCCAGTTGGCGAGTCGCCTACGGCCCAGAGGCCCGTGAAGTTCTGCATAAAGTGCGGCTCCGCCCTCTATGAAGGGGCGGTCTTCTGCGGAGTGTGTGGCGCTCCCATTCCTACCTGAAGGCCGGGAGCATTCTAGACGGAATTCTTCTTGAAACGTGAGGCTGTTCTCGGAGCGCGCGCGTCAGATGAAGTGTTATAATCTCTGTACTGATTGTGGAATTGAATCAGCGGGTTGACTCAAACTCCGACAGTGACGGGGAGGCTGACTTCTGAACGGTCAGACTTGATGGATTTGTATCGTACGCGCACAACTGAGTACGTTGGATTTACCATGACTCTTGCCGTAGTCTTTTTCACCGAAGTTGCGCTTACTGGCATAAAGATTGGGGAAATAACAATCGAACCTTCTTCCTTGCCATTTCAGTTCATAATAGCAGCTGCAGGAGTGACGGTTGGCTTGGTATTCGAAACATTGAGGAGAGCAGCTGTCTGGGCTCACTTTTTAGGGGCTGCACTGTCTCTTTCAATCGGACAGGACAACAAGACAATTCAAATGCCTAATGACGCTGATGGATTGGTATGGCTACATGAGTATTATTATTGTGAAATGATGTCACGTCGTGTCTTCCGAATAATCCCAGGCAAACTGGCATTTGTTTCTGGTCTGGGGAGCGTGCTTATCGAAGTTGGATTCTTTCTTTCATTGACGGAGGTACTCAATACGTACTTTGCAGGTGTGACCTCTCTTGCACTTATCATGCTCGTTCTCGGTTTTGTCGCAGTGGTGATCGGAGCCTACGTATTCGTTGCAGATTGGCGAAATTCAGCCAAATATCTTGTGTATAAAATCAGGTTAAAGGAAACTTCTGGCCCTGACCCGTAGGTGGGTTACTCATCTACAATCGGTCTTCGACTAAACTGAGAAGCCTGTCGAGCCTTGACTTCAGTTCTGCGTTTTCCTGTTCCAGTTTTGTTAGTCTAGAAGTTGTTCGTGTCATCCTTTCGCCAAGCTTCAGCCTGGGGGCAAGGAATTCCTCGTACTGTTCTGTTGTCTCCTTGTTCTCCATTAGTTCGTAGATGCTTGGAAGATGTCCGACTGAAGGCGCGTCTCCCATCAGCGATGCCCACTTGTTAGGGCTCATGTCGTTGGCGTTGGTGGAAGACCCGATTGTTTGGAATCTCTTCCGAAGGTAGTGCGAGGTGAGGCGAACCGAGTATTTCCTTTTCGCAAGTTCTGTTATGGTTTGGAAGAGGCTGCGGTAGTTGGGGAAAAGGACAGAGTATCCGTTTCTTTGCGCGTTCTCAAGGACCCTCTCCGCGAGTTCCTTTGGGATTATGCAGACGTGGCCCCTGTCCATCTTGTTCCTGAAGGCGAGAATCTCGACCAGAGCCGAACGGGTTCCTTCAACGAGGTGAACGTTTCTTGGTTCCGTGTAGGCAAGTGCGTTGATGCGCTCCCCTGCGTAAGCCATCAGGTCTATGATTAGTCGGTGTTCTTCCGCTAGCTCTTCGTCGTTGTAGATGGCGAGGAGTATGGGCTCAGAAATCGGAATGGTCTGGTGGTTTGATGTCACTCTGACGTGTATCTTCAGGTCTGCGAAGTTGCGGTGGTAGAGCCCAACAATCAGGCTCGCCATGTGGTTGCCCCAACTTG
Source organism: Nitrososphaerales archaeon (assembly GCA_050011715.1). GTDB lineage: Archaea > Thermoproteota > Nitrososphaeria > Nitrososphaerales > Gagatemarchaeaceae > UBA183. Next base: position 40,408 of record JBEKIO010000021.1, read on the forward strand.
CTTGAAACAAGCGGACCATCCGTTCAGGGTTCATGTCTGACGGATTGTTCACCTTCGCTGCGATGAGGTCGTCTAGTGCGTGGTCAGTGGCTTCAGTCCGATTGAATTCCAGATAGCGTCTGGCTGCAGAGAGCAGTTGACGGTACGTGTTCCTTGACGGTTCTCCGTTCGACTTGCGGAGAGAGGAGAGATAGATTTGGACGCATTGGTTCGCTCTGATTGCGTCGTTCCTCGGGTCTTCGCAGACGTGGCGTATCTGTCTGGGTTTGAAATGCAGATGCAGATACGCGGGGTCCTCAGTAGTCCTCCGTACCTTAGTTTCGCTCACTCCATACATTATCTTAAATATACATCTCAGCTCGATGGACGAAGCGATTCAAGATGATGCCAACAAGAACAGAACATCAGGACTCAACCGTGAAGCTTACCGAAGCCAACTTCGATGAACTCAGCTCGGGACGCAAACCACTATTCGTGGATTTCTGGGCGACTTGGTGCGGCCCGTGCAGGGTCATGGACCCAGTGGTCGAAAGGCTAGCTGCCAGGTATTCCGACAGGGTAATCTTCGGGAAGGTCAACGTCGACGAAGAAATCAACATCTCGTCGCGCTACCAGGTCTTCTCGATCCCCACCTTCATGGTCTTCAGAGGCGGTCAACCGATGGACGCCGTCATTGGCGCGGTGGGTGAGCCGTCTCTTGAACGTCTGTTGAGGTCCGCCATCGGCGGTCCCTCTCAGCCTACCTAGTCCTATCTAGGTCACTCTCGTACCGTCCATCAGGAATATGTCTGCCTCTTCGATGCTAACCGACCTGGATGAAAGCACTGGTCCGAACTGAAACGACTTGCTCCTGTTGATCGGCTGCCCTCCCACCATCCTGTTGAACGGGGGCATCACAGTCAGCTTCCCCTTCCCCTTTGCCCCCGAGCGGTACCCCGCCCCTTCCATCAGCCGGGGAACGTCGTAGGTCGCCGAGACCCAAACAGACTCTCTGGTTCTCGATCCCAGCGCGTCCTTCATCTCGTACGTGAAGTGGGAGTGACCGATCACGAGGTTCTTCGTGGCAATCGCCTCCTCGGAGGGCCAGGCGTGACCGTGGGCCAGCCCGACTCTTCCGCGCCCCTGGCCGATTACCGTCCCCTGTGACGGGTGAAGCTTCACTCGGGGAGGCAGGACGGTCCTGATGTTCCCGTCGTGGTTGCCCGGCACCACATCTACGGCCTCAAAGAGATCAAGCATCGTGTCGAAGAACCACGGAACGACTCCCCAGTCGATGTCCTCGACCTTTCCCACGGTATGCTTGACGTCGCCCAGGACCGCCAGGCTTGTCGCGTGATATCTCTCTGCTAGGTCGCGGATCCTCCCAACCATCTTTATCGAGTAGGCGGGGAGGCTGAATCCCTTCTTCGCCATCTCCTTTTCGAGCCCTAAGTGAAGGTCGGAGATGAGGAGGGTGCTCTGGCTGGGGCTCGTGAAGATGAGAGCTGCGTCACCTTGTATTATCTTCAGCAAGCTATGTGATCAGCGGGAGTATCTCTCCCCTGATGAATGAGCTGAATTCGGACATGTCCATCTTGCTGAAGCCCGTGACGACGCAGTTCCTGGTCACCCCCATCACGTAGCCAGTCTTCGAGCTCTTCAGCACGATGTACCACAGTTTCCCATGAGTGAGATAATCAGAATAGAGTGTCGTGTTTCCGAGGCTCGCTCCGTAGAGCGACAGCTTGTTGATGCTCGGCAGGTCCATATCGTCGAAGAAGATGATCTTCGTATCTTCGAAGTTCTTCTCGTGGAACTTCCGCAAGGTTTCAGGTTCGATTCTTGCCTCGACGATCTGCCCCAGACTCATGAAGACGGCCTTGCTCATTTCATTCGCGATGTTGTTTGCCCTGTTCTTCTTGTCGTACACAGTTAGGAAAAGTCTGTCTTTGTAGAGGTTGAAGGAGAACGGGGCCTCGTAGGTCCTCGGGACAGGGACCGCCTTCTCTCTGTGCCTCACCACGAAGACCGTATCGAAGGAAAACGTTCCTTCAAGCGTCCCTTTCCCTACCGTCAGGTCAGTGATCTCCGAGAGCAGTTTGAACTCCTGGTCTTCCACTGTGTTCTCCGTCTCGACTCTGAACGCCTTCAGCTTCTCCGCGAGCACGTCCAAGTCGAGGTCCTCCCTCACCAGGAAGACCTTCCCAGCCAGAACCAATTCGAGTCTGCCCCATCCGCGCCCTTTAATGGACTTTCAGTTGCCCCAGAACTGTCGGGTCGTCACGAACCTGATCTTGGCCTCCAGGAGTTCCCTGTAGAACACCTCCTCGTCATCATGCATCTGGGCCAGGATCCTGGAGGCCGTCTGAGGGCCAATGCCGTAGACGGTCTGGGCCACCACTGCCCTCTTTCCGTATGACAGGACTAGGTCGGCCGCCCTCCTCGCCTTGGACAGCTCGGCCCTCTCCTCTTCGTTGAGCTGCGCCTTGGTCCCTCTCTTCTCAAGAAGACCGATAATCTTGGCTGTGCCCCAGTAGCACGGCACCAGCAACCCGGAACCGCATGAGACACACTTCGGCTCATCCAGCAGATCGCCTACCGCCACCGCGCCCTGGTCTGTCCCGCACTTCATGCAGACCAGGCTGACGTCGGTCCCGAATATGCTCGCCTTCATGCGCTGATAGGATGACCTCCCCAGCGAATCCGGAGCGACCGCCTCCGGGACCTCAAGGTACCTGTACAGAAGACCATAGGCTATCGGGGTCGGCCTGTCCCCGGCCTGGAATGTCTCTACGGCTATCTCGCCTCTAGCGACGAGAGCCAGAATCTGTTTACTCCTCTCCATGTCGATGAGGTCCCTGCCCGTCTCCTGAAGCGCCTCCTCGAAGATCGGGGTCTTCTCGAACCGGGCGGGGAGGGAACACATCATGGGGTAGGCAATCAACTTTCCGCGTTTCAGGGCTCCGAACCTTTCGGCTACATGCTTGACGCGAGCCGGGAAGGGAAAGTTCCGCTGGGCCGCCACCGCATAGGTCTTCTCGAGCTCCTCCGAAGATAGGCCCATCAGTTCCTTCGACATGGCCTTCAAATCGAATTCCTCGGTATCAGTGGTGAGTTCCATCAGGATTCTGTACCCATCCAGCCACCAGATTCTGACCAGCCCCCTCCTGGAAAGGAGCTCCTCGAAGACGTGCGCGAAAGTCCTGTTCACCGACTCCCCGAAGCAGAGATGCAATACTAGGTACTTCCCGAACCCCTCGAAGAGCACGAGCTTGTCCGACGGGACCGCAGCCCCCATCTTCTTGTGTTCCGCGATCTCGTCGACCACAAGCGCCCTTGCTGCTGCGCTGCCAGGAATCTCCTTGAGCGCCTCCTCGACCGCCTGCTCGCCCCTATCAAGTGCCTCGGAAACAGACCTCCTGAGCCTCCCAGTCTCGAGAGCCAGCTCGAAGGGTATCGGCAGCATCTCCCCATCCCATGTCGCGACAGCGGCCAGGGGGTCTTCCACTGGCGTGACGTAGATCTTCCTGTCGTCCGCAACCTGTTCTATCTGCCACACCTTCCCCTTGCAGATGAAGTGGACTCCCACCTTCGCCTTCAGCAGGACGAACTCCTCCCCCAGTATGCCTACGGTCTCGTTCGTCGAGACATCGACGACGAGGTATCTGGTTTCGTCCGGAATCATCGACAGGTTTTCGAAGTAATATTCTCTGGTCAGTCTCGTCCTCGAAAGCGTCTTGCCGTCGAACCTCACCTTCCTGAGCTCTGACAGGTAACCCACGGTGCGGTTGAAGGTCTCCTCCTGGAGGTTCCTGAAGGGCGCGGCCTTCCTCACCTCCTCCAGCATCTGGTCGGACTCCATGGTCTCGAAATCCATCAGATACCCTGCCACCTGATGAGCGAGGACATCGAGGGAATTGGCATAGGGTTTCGTGGGCTCGATTCCTCCGCGCTCTGCGGACAGGATGCTGGCTGACGATTCAAGGATATCGTCGGCCGAGACGGTCACCAGGACGCCTTTGGATACCCTGGCGAGGTTATGCCCGCTCCTCCCGACTCGCTGGACCAGTGAGGTCACCTGCCTCGGAGACATGTACTGCACCACCAGGTCGACGGATCCGATATCGATCCCGAGCTCCATGGTGCTGGTGCAGTTGTGAGTCACGACTCCAGTAACAGCATAATTTTGAGTACCTTCAACCTCAAAATTCACGACGTTGGTCTCCGCTTTCACTGAGCTTACAGCACGTACTTGCGCTATGCCAAACTTACCAAGAATCAAAC
>JBEKIO010000022.1:0-42624 GCA_050011715.1 Nitrososphaerales archaeon
ATGAATTTGGCCCCAAGCACAGCATCGCCTTGAAGAGCGCGCTCCAAGAGCTTGCGAAGTCGTTTCACGCCACGCCGCGACTCAGCGCTGGGGAGTCGGTAGTCACGGCCCGTTTCAAGGTCAATCCCCGGAACTTGCCCACGACTCTCCCGTCACAGTCCTAGGCAGTTCACACTCGCACTCTATGTCGGACATATCTGATGTCTGATGTAATTCAAACTACATCTTCTGAGTTACACCAGAAGAACGCCCTTCTCTTCCCGCATTACTCGGAGCGTGGTTCTCATGAAACTGCTGAAACTGCGTATCTTGAGCCGGGAAGCTAGGATACTGAAGGTATGAGAATACATTGAAGGGAAACACGCTCTACGAAGCGGTCTGGGAATGCCGTTTCCCCAGAAGGCAGACGCTCGAAGAGGAGTTGCTCACTCTTCACGCCCTCCCGCCTGACATGATTGAAGACCTCCACTCCCTATTCAAAGAAGCGGTGACCGATTCTCTTGCGAGCATATTGGGCCAGAAAGAGGCGAGAACCTTGATGAGACGAATGGCGAGGACGGACTTTGAGAACTCATCCAAGTTCTTTGAGGCGCTCAATTCGATTCATCATGAAGGTTCTCAGATTCTCAAAGACACCATAATCGAGGAGTTCCGCGCAAATGTGCGTCTGCTGTCGGAGAAAGTGAAGCGGGGCTTGGTTCCCCGCAGTCCTAATTCAGTCGAAAAAGAGTAGGCTCGGTTCTAAAGCAGCCCACTACCATACTTCTCCGTGTGTTCCAACACCATCAGAATCACTGGTTCAAATATCGCCAACAATCCGCACTGTCTCATGCGCTTGATTCAAGTGTCGCATCTGAATTGTAAGAATTGCGGGACAGAATTCGATTACGCATATGTCCCAACTACCTCATTCACTTCGCTGAGGCTCGGAAGGTCGAGATACACTGTGCCCAAAGGGTGGCAAGCGGTCAGTGTTCAACATACAAGACACAAGGGTTGACCCTGATACCCACCACTGTCAACTGCGGTCTGGGCCAAATTGACCTGGATAGCGTCATCTTTCGGTTGAACCCAATTATTTGGTCTCAGGCCAAAAATTGAGCATTTTTCCTCTGTTTGAGCCTACATAAGTGGGTTCAAATCCCACCCGCGGCCTTCCCAATCAACTTCACGTTCACGCTTATTAGGGAACCTCGCCTGGACTCATCGAGTAAGAATTGGCCTCCTGTCCAAGCTGTGGTAAAGAGATCTCCCCTCAAGCCATTTCCTGTCCCAACTGCGGACACTCACTTCAAGCGCAGACAGTCCCGCCGCCACCTAAATCGACGGGCGCGACGTCTCCCAAGAATCTGGCGTACTACTCCATCATCTGTGGGGTGGTAGCCATTCTGACATTCCCCATTCCCTTGGGAGTCATCGGTTCAGCCCTCGGAATACTGGCGATTAGGAGGGGTCAGGTCACGCTAGGCTCAATCGGTCTTCTGCTCTCCGTCCTCTTCGGCTTCGTCAGCGTCTTGCTTGTCGTCCTATTCTCGTGACGGCCTAAGAATCCCGTCGCAGCAGAAGAAGGACAGAGCATCCATTCCAACACCATCAAGACTGACAGTTCAAGTCCCGCCGATCCTATCGGCCTTGTCGTGTTGGATAGCGATAGACAGAGTCGCATGATCGTGGGTTAGTCGGCCTCTCAATTCCGCAGAAGACTTAATCGAGAGAATCGCAGAAGGGCAGGCATGGCTGTCGAAGAGAAGAAGGGAGTTCAGGTCTTCCTCATCATGCTCAGAGACGTCGACCTCCAGAAGGCCTACGATATCGGAAACGAAGTGGTGGTGAGGAACGGTGGCATCTTCCACGGTCTCAATGTATTCTCCCTCACAGGCAATCCGCCCAGAGACAAACAGAGCATGTCCTTCCTCATCGATTCCAGTAGAATCGGGTTGGTTGTCGATGAAACGGCGAAGGGGTTAGGGCTCTCGCCCAGCAGCGATTTGCTTGTTCAAGCATTCCCGTCCACGCAGTTCGTTCCTCGGTCTCGTCCACCCCAGACCGCGAGCTAGTTCACCGCTTTCCCCTGCCTCGGCCCAATTAGCCTATCACGATTGGGCCAGAATGACACGCCCAATGTCTGGGGGCCTTACAGAAGGGCCTTCTTGACAGCCTCGAAGTCCGGTAGAGTCCCCGGCTCAGGTGCAACCCACTTGAAGGTGATCTTCCCCTGGCCGTCCACTACGAAGATGGCCCTGTTAGCGCAGACATATCCTTCGACTCCTCCCAGGTTGTTCCAGACAACTCCGTACTTCCTTACAACCGCGCGTTGGAAGTCACAGAGCAGGGGGAAGGCCAGCCCGTTCTTCTCCGCGAACGCCTTCTGGGCGAACGGGGCGTCGACCGAGATGCCCACCACGGTGCCTTTCATCTTTCCCAACTCGTGGTACATGTCCCTGAACGTGCACATTTCCTGGGTGCAGGGCCCCGTGAATGCGCCAGGGAAGAAGGCAAAGATCGTTTTGCCCCCCTTAGTCAGGAACTCTGAACTCTTCCGCATCTTCTTGTCATAGTCGTAGAGCGCGAAATCCGGAGCCTTGTCTCCAACTTCTGGCATTGTGACCAGCAGAAGCGGTCGCTGGCGTTTAAATCCTATGGAATGATTTTCTCCTGCTTCATTAGCCTCCCGAGCGAGAAGTGAAGGAAGACGGCGGCGAGCAACGCGACGGCCAACCCGCTTTCGACCCACACGACCTGCGTCCCAAGGACCGATAGCGCAGGGACCCAGGCACCAGAAACACGACCCCAGTGGTCATCTCGAGCTGACGTCGGTCAAGGCGAGCAAGTGCTCGCCGTCCTGTCGAGGACCGCCGAAGCTTCTATCTACGTCAGTCTTCTCCCAGGCATTCGATGATGCCCAGGAGCGTTCCACTCACGGCCCCCGAGGCGCAGCGCTACAGCAGGCACCTTGTCCTGCCCGAAGTGGGGCCCGAAGGTCAGCGGAGGCTCAAGGGCTCCTCGGTGGTCGTGGTCGGGGTGGGCGGGCTCGGGGTCCCCGCGGTTGTCTACCTTACGGCGGTCGGCGTCGGGAGGGTCGGACTGGTCGACGACGACACCGTGAAGATGTCGAACCTCCAGAGGCAGTTCCTGTTCGGGGAGACAGACGTCGGGCGGAAGAAGGTTGATGTCGCATCCGAGAGGCTCCGCCAGGTCAACCCGAACGTCGAAGTCGTAACCCACGACACGAAACTGGATTCGGGGAACGCGCTGGCGGTCATCCGTAACTACGACGTAGTGATTGACGCGACCGACAACCTGCCGAGCCGGTACCTGATCAACGACGCCTGCGTCCTCCTCGGGAAGCCTGACGTCTACGCCAGCGCCCTCGGGTTCGATGGGCAGGTCTCGGTCTTCTTCGCTCTCCTGGGGCCGTGCTACAGGTGTCTGAGCCCCCGCCCTCCCCCGCCGGAGTCGGTGAAGTCGTGCGAGGACGCGGGCGTCTTCGGAGTCCTTCCGGCTGTGATGGGAGGGGTCCAGGCAGTTCAGACCATCCATATCCTGCTGGGGACCGGCTCGCCCCTCATCGGCCGGCTGCTGGTCTTCAACGGGCTTGACACCACCTTCGACGAGGTCAGGATCAAGAAGGATCCGATCTGCAAGGTTTGTGGGTCCAACCCCGCTATCACCAGCCTCATCGACTACGAGGAGTTCTGCGGACTGAAGGGTAGGACGAGGCCCGTCGAGTTCGACGTTACCGCGCTGGCGCTGAAGTCATCGATCGACGGAGGGGAGAAGGTCGTCCTTCTGGACGTAAGAGAGCCATACGAATACGAGCTCTGTCATCTCGAAGGAGCGAGGCTGCTGCCGCTCGGGCAGCTCCCGGCGAGGATGGGCGAGCTAGACAAAGGGGGGGACATCGTGGTCTACTGCCACGTGGGGGTCAGGAGCACGCAGGCGGTCTCGCTCCTGAGAAGGGCGGGTTTCTGCAACGTCAGGAACCTGCAGGGCGGGATAGACGCTTGGGCACGCGAGGTAGACCGCCAGATGCCTAGGTACTGAAGCGAAAGCGTTGGAAGAAACTCGTCCTTTATATATAAGGACGGTGATTAGTAAATCGAAATACCCGGCTATTTCGATTTCGTGATTACAAGTGTCCAAGAGTACTAACTTCTCGCGGCTCCTGAAGCAGGAAAGGAGTTCGGACAAATGCCCACGGTGCGGCAAGAGTCGCATGGTGATTGACGGCACAGGGTCGGAACTCTGCTGCAGCGCCTGCGGGCTGGTAGTCAAGGAGAAGATCGTGGACGTAGGCCCGGAATGGAGGTCTTTCTCCGGCGACGAAAAGGGCGACCGCAGCAGGACCGGGATCCCCACGTCGATTGCCATCCACGACATGGGACTGGCCACGGTGATAGGGGCCGTCAACAAGGACGCGTCGGGCAGGTCACTGTCCGGGTCTATGAGGTCCACAGTTGAGAGGTTGAGGACGTGGGACCGGAGGAGCCAAGCACACGAGTCCTCGGACAGGAACCTGCGGCAGGCGTTTAGCGAGCTGCGAAGGTTCTCGGACAAGCTTACGGTATCAGAGGCAGTTACGGAGAAGGCCGCCTACTACTACAGGAAGGCGCTCGAGAGGAACCTGGTCAGGGGGAGGTCAATCACGGCCATAATAGCGGCGTCGCTCTACGCTGCCTGCAGGGACGGGGAGATCCCGAGGACCCTGAAGGACGTGGCTGCGGTGAGCAACGTCAAGAAGAAGGACCTCGCGAGGTCGTACAGGCTCCTGCACAGGGAGATGGACTTCAAGATGCCCGTGGCAGAGGCGGGCAGGTGCGTGTCCGTGATTGCGTCCAGGGCGAAGATGTCTGAAACCACACAGAGGAGGGCGCGCGAGATTCTGCTCAGGGCCAAGCAGACGGGAATCTCTGCCGGCAAGGATCCGATGGGGCTGGCCGCGTCGGCCCTCTACGTCGCGTGCACCCTAGAAGGCAATGAGAAGACGCAGAAGGATGTCGCGGAAGCCGCGGGAGTGACCGAGGTCACAATCAGGAACAGGTACAAGGGTCTCAGAGAGGCCCTCGGAATCTGAGACTCGATTTCAAGGCGTCAAGAGAAAGTCGATTGGCGCGCTCACCGCCATGAGCTAGCAACTCAGGTTCGAACCCCGGCCCCACACATCTGTCATGGATGATTGAGCCTGGTGGTCGTCTCATCGCCTGCTTTGATGGCGATGCCTTCTCGATGGATTCATCACGACGATGTCGAACAATATGCGCCTGTAGTTTATCGTCAGAGTTCTCGCGAAGAACTGACCGTTGACGACCATCTCGCGTAGATCGTGTTCGTTCCTTTCGTTCAGGCCGAACCTTTCGAACGACAAGCAATCTTCAAGGTATGGCCTGAGCTTGAAGACGTCAGAGTCCACCACGACTTCCCTGGGTATGGGCTCCTTCTTCGATGAAAGGAGCATATCGTTCAACGCCTCCCTGGCTGCTTCATAGTTCTTCCATGCTTCCTCGACAAAGCCGACAAAGAGCCCGTTCGCGACCAGATTCGAGACGAATGAGCCACTGCCATCCTCGGCATACCCCTTGAGGAGATGCGCCTTGATGTTGAGCTCGTTCGAGCTGTCGATGCCATACAGCAATCGACGAGCGACACCTTCCGCGTCCGATTTGTAAGCGTGGTTGAGTGAATCGCCGAAAGCACCGCTGGCAAGGAGAAACCTCGCCATCTCGTAGTCGCCTGATATCAGGGCGCTGGAGATCATGTGCGAAAAGTCTGGTTCGTAGGGGATTTCGCTCATCAAGAGCCCCTTCCAGGTGGCCTTGCGGGTGTGACGGTCGATCGCCCCGATATCGACGAACCAATCCTCTGCGAAGGCAACCTCGCGATGGTCTACCTTCGACATGAACTCCAGCTCTGAGAGTTTGAGGCCGTACTTGGACATGAGAAGCACCAGGTCGAACGGGGTCTCTGTCTCGAGAGCCTTGCGCACCGGAATCGGGTTGACCTTCTTCGGTATGGGCGTGTCGGTAAGGATGACGGCCCGACCTGGCTTGAAGCGACCGATTCTGCCTACCATCTGCAGGAGGGAATTGTTGTCTATCTTCATGTAGTGGAGCGTCTTCTGACCAAGCTTGTCCTTACCATCAATCACGTCGTTGAATATCAGCACGTTGTCTACGTAGATGTTCACCGAGGAAGCAATTACATTCGTCGCGAAGATTCTCAGATTCTTGTCGAGCTCGGCTCTCTGCTGGATTCTATTGATCTCAGAGCCTTCAATGCCTCCATGAATGTAGACGCCGCCATAGCTGCTGGCGTACCTTTCGACCAGGCGCCTTGTGGGGAGAAAGACCAGCCATGATTCGTCCTTGGGTTGAGTGTAGAGATAGCGCGACAGGGTCTTGAACATCTCATCGAGGTCGTCTACAAGCTCCACCTCGAGCGCGACCGGATACCTTCGACCACTCATCGAGTAGAGCCTGGAGATTCCTAGGAATGACAGGAACTCCTTTGGGTCTATTGTGGCGCTCATGATCCGGAACAGGTTCCTCGCTCTGGCTTCCTCCCTCTTTGCGAGCGACAGGCACAGCTCAAGCTGGGAAGACATCTGGTGGCTCTCATCGAAGTAGATTGAGGAATCGGAAATCGAGTTGTCGGCCAACATCCTGAGCAGAACGCCATCCGTGACTATCATGATCTTGCCGCCGACATTGATCTTGGTGTCTTTCGTGATGACTGCCAGCTCGTCCCTCAGCTCCGGATGAAGCGCCTGAAGCGAGTAGAACAGGGCGTTGCACGTCGCCCTTGACGGTTCGCGGATGACAATCTGTCTGTCCCTGTCGCACAATTCGAATTCGTGAATCGGGGTTACGGTGCTCTTTCCTGTCCCAACATCACCGATGATCACAAAATGATTCGTGAAGTCCATCGAGTCAAGGATTGAAAAGATCGGAAGACTCGGTTCTGCCACTTTGCCTACCGTTTCTCTGGCTCGTCGCTTTCCTTCTTCATCCGGGGCAACGGGCCCTCCAGAACTGCGGAGGTTGAATTCGCCGTTAGCCAAACGAAGCTCACGAGTCCTCTAAGACAGCATCCTCGGAAGGGGAGAAATAAACACAGTCCATGAGTGATGCCAGTCTTAGGCAGCCGACTCTGGAGGCAATCACGTGCGCGGACCGGCGACAGGACTCGCCGACACATATCACACCTGCGGCGGAGTTCTCAGGGGTTCTTTTTAACGAGAGAAAACGAGGCGGCGCGAACCCGGGAGCATGCACTATCACATCATCCTGACGAAGGAATGCGATCTCCTCTGCAGCTACTGCGGCGGAGGAAGCGAGACTCCTCCTAGGGAGATTCAGTATTCAATCGCAGACCTGAAGTCTTTCCTGTCCCGGGACAGCGACCCGGTCGTAGAATTCTATGGAGGGGAACCCCTCCTCCGCATCAGGGCCATGGAGGACATCATGGATGCGATTCCGGGGCGGTTCGTCGTCCAGACGAACGGCCTGTTCGTGGACAGGATTGAACCACAGTACCTGGCGAGACTCCACTCCATCCTAGTCTCACTCGACGGGACGAAGGAAGTCACGGACAGAGAACGGGGAAGGGGTGTGTATGACCGCGTTACGCGCAACCTGGGGCTCATCCGGGACAGGGGCTTTCACGGCGACCTCGTGGCTAGGATGACGGTGGTGCAGGGCACCGACATCTACGATAACGTCAGCCATCTCCTGAGAACGGGGTTCTTCGACCACGTTCACTGGCAACTCAGTTTCAGCATGTTCTGGGAGGCCGGGGAGGACACAGAGCCGGGGATTGTGGAGTGGCTCGCCTCGTACAACTCCGGTGTCTCCTCACTAGTGGATTCGTGGGTGGACGAAATGTCACACTCACATCGCGTCGGTGGAATAGTCCCTTTCATCGGCGTGATGAATTCGTTGCTCTCCGGGAAGAAGTCGCGCCTGCGATGCGGCTCGGGAATCGATTTCTTCGCGGTCATGCCAGACGGCAGAATCTCCGCATGTCCAGTGTCCGTCGATTTTGATTTCTCGGTCGTCGGCTCGATATTTGGTAACACCCCGAGTTCACTCCGTGACATCGTCACCGTCGGCAAGCCGTGTGCGTCCTGCGACATACTCGACGTATGCGGCGGCAGGTGCCTCTTCGTCAACAGGTCGCAGGACCTGCTCCGAGAGAACGGGTATCCCCTCATCTGCTCAACGGTGAGGCATCTCGTGAGGGAGTTGCAGGACGCCCTGCCTCAGGTTCAGGCACTCATCGCTGATGGGTCAGTGAGCAGGTCGGATTTCGAGTACCCTGAACTCAACAACGGCTGCGAGATTATCCCATGAGTTTCGCTCTGGGCGGGCCTCGACCTCTCGAGTAGCGCGCGTGCGGTGGTAAGCTCGCCCGGTCGAGCAGATGCGACGAAGGTCTTGGTTCGGCTTACTGAGCGAATCTCATCTCGGAGTCTTCGCGAACGTGGCCGCCATCAGGAAGCCCAGGTCAGTGGCCTGGTAGTACTTCCGTCTCGATTCACGTGAAATCGGCTCCACGAGGCCCTGTGCGCAAAGCTCAGCGAGGGCGCGGCTGACATGGCTCATGTGTTTGTTCTCGATGGAGGCTAGCTCGGATGTCGTTTTCGGGCCTCTCAAAACATCTTCTAGGACGTGACTCCGGACCTCACTCCTGGAGACGAACGAGACGACCCGTCCGAATCCGTTCAGCGACATCCGGTCTAGCATAAGGTCGCCCGCTTTTATTTTAGGGTTGTTACCATATGCATAGCCTAACCGGAAAAAACGCTCGCGTGGAATGGGGAGGTGACTAGGTCACTGCTTGGGATTGCTTCTCCTAGGGCTTCAGCGTGTTTCCTCCGCTGATCACCGCAACGCTCTGTCCTTTGAGGTCAATCTTTCTGAAGGCGGCCAACGATGCGACCCCGGACATCTCGACTTGGAGGCCGTGCTCTCTGTAGAATGCCTTCCGTTCGTCTTCCATTTCCTTGTCCGTTACGTCTACTGCCTCGCCCCGCGTTGCCCTTACCCCCACCATTGCCTGGTCGCCGTACGTCGGATAGCCGACGGCTATGGCGCCTGCCTCCGTGAGTGGCTTCTGGTACTTCACCTTCTCGTTCTTCCTGAAGGCGGCGACGAGCGGGTCGGTCAGCGACGCCTGTACCGCTATCAGGCGCGGCAATCTACGCACTAGCCCGAGCTTTCTGAGTTCAGTCAGGGCCTTGTAGGATGCGCTGAACAGGGTGGCGTTGCCCACCGGGATGAGGATGTTCCTGACGCTCGGAAGCTCCGCCATCATCTCGTAGACCAGTGTCTTCTGACCCTCCTTCCTGTAGCCATAGTCTCCCGTCAGGAATGCTTCCTTTCTCTTCGCGTAGCCGATGGCCCTTCTTTGCGCTTCGGTGAAATCACCGTCGACCCTTATGATGTTGGCATCATTGGTGTCCTGAATGTTCCTGATCTTGAGCCAGTTGGCGTTCTTGCTCACGAAGATCGTTGCGCGTATCCCGCCCAGCTTCGCGTAGTAGGCAACCGAATAGGCCATGTTGCCGGTGGAGGCGCAGACGACCTCGTCGTAACCGTACTCGAGCGCCTTCGCTATCTCGACCACCGAACCCCTGTCCTTGAACGACTTGGTCGGGTTCTCCATCTCGAGCTTCATGAAGAGGTCCTGCTGGGTTGCGGAAAGCAGGGTCGTGTTCCCAAGCTTGTAGTGCTTATACTCGCCCTCGGGAAGAAGCGCCTCATAGCTCCAGAAATCCTTCTTCAGAGTCTCTATGTTCGCAACACCGGAATAGACGATTTCGAGGATGCCGCCGCATTTGTCGCAGAGCTGCCTCGGGAAGAACATGGAGTACTGCTTCCCACATGCGAGGCATTTCAGGACGTATCGCATACCAGACCATACTCGGTCGACTGATTTAACATCGAAGGGCCTTTTTTGCTAGATCGTCCTCCGTGTCAGTGAACCCGGATCTCTCCTACGGACCGAAGATTCATGATGACTGCGAGCTTCAATGTCTCATACCAGCTTGCCTGCTCCGCGCAGGTCCGTCACGACGGGCACGGTCAGGTTTGGTACGCCTTTGACAAGACCCTCTAGTCCCTCCCTTCTGGCCGTTCGTCTGACGAGGCCGCCGAGGTCCGAGAGCCTGACAGATCCTGTCCTTCCCTCTCGGTCCTTCCTGAGCCAGATGGCTCGAAACCCGGTCAGTGACGCGCCCCAGATGTCGAACAGTATCGAGTCTCCCACTACCACGGGCTCTCGCGACTTCTCAGTGATGAAGGGCCTGGCGGCCAGCTTGAAGGCCTCGGGCTGCGGCTTGATGTAGCCGATCTTGTCGGGTGTAACCAGAAGATCATAATTCTCCAGCCCTAGTGACTCGATGAGCGGAAGTTGGTACTTCTCGTAGCCGTTCGTCAGAATTACTATTCTGTGGCCACTCTCATGAATAGATTTCAGCAGCTCGTTCGCTCCAGGCTCCAGGCTCGCGAAAGGGGCCTTGCTGTAGGTCCGAACCAGCTCTGCGACCTCGATTCCCAAGTGGATGCGATTCGCCCGCGCGATGTTGCGCATTACGAAATCCCAATCGAATGAATCCACAAGCCTTCCCTCCCGGCGCAGCCTTACCGTCTCCTGTCGGAATGCTCTGGCGCAGTCGGTCTTGCTTCCTTCCCGCGACATGATTCGTTGGATGTGCGGAAGCACGCCTTTTCCAAAGGGGTTCTTGACCAGCGTGTCGTCAAGGTCGAAGATTACGATCAATCCGGTGCCGCCGCAGACATTGCTGCCAGACCGTTCTAATTCCCTTCTAGCCTGCAGTTTAGGGGCGACCTTAGCAAGACAGGCATCAAATGAACTCCTGCTGGAAGAGCGCGGTCCTCTTGGCATCGATTTGGTGCGAATGAGGTCGCTAGCGCGCGCTTGCTTGCTCAAGCCTGAAAGTTGCTTCGCTCACCCGTCACTCTTATGCTGGGGCGATGACGAGCGAGGGGAGGGTAGTTTAGTTGGTCAGGATTGCCGTCGACATAGGCGGGACCTTCACAGATGCCATCGCGTTTGATGCAGAGAGCGGGGCAGTGCGTCTTGCCAAGGTCTCGAGCACGCCCAGAGACCCACAAACAGCCTTCGGCGAGTCTCTCGCGCGGATCTGGGAGCAGGGAGTGCGCCCCGAAGAAGTCAAGAATCTCGTCCACGTCACGACCATGGCGAGTAACCAGCTCCTCGGGCAGATGAGGCTGGAGCTCCCAAGGTGCGCCCTGGTCACCACAAAGGGATTCAGGGACGTTCTGGAGATAGGGAGGCAGAACAGGCAGGAGGTCTACAACCTCTTCTTCGAGAGGCCGAGGCAGCTCGTCCCGCGCCGTTGGAGGTTCGAGGTCGACGAAAGGGTCGACTCCGAGGGCAGGGTTCTCAAGAGAGCCGAGGAAGAGGAACTCCGAATTCTCGCGAAGGGACTGAAACGAGAGAGAATCGAATGCGTCGCAGTCTGCTTCCTCAACAGCTTCGCGAATGGAAACAACGAGACAAAGGCGAAGGTTGTCTTCGAGAGGGAGGGGTTGAACGCCCATGCCTCCTCCCAGGTCGACCCTGAGCTCCGGGAATACGAGCGGGCAAGCACGACCGTCGTGAACGCGCTGCTTGCGCCCTTGTTCTCTCGCTATCTATCGGAGATCGAGGAGAGCCTTCGGGATGAGGGAGTCTCTGCGCCTCTTCAGGTCCTGACCTCGGCCGGGGGACTCGTGGAAGGATGGCAAGCCGCGCAGAAACCGATCATCTCCATCGAGTCAGGCCCCGCGGCGGGGGTCATCGCAACGGCCGAAGTCGCGAAGGCTCTTGGGCTGAGGAAGGTGATTAGCTTCGACATGGGCGGCACAACGGCGAAGGCGGGTACGGTCGTGGACGGAGAGGTGGGCATGGTCCCGGAGATTGAGGTCGGGGGCAGGTCGAACAAGGGGAGGACGGTGAAGGGAAGCGGCTACCCCGTCAGGGCTCCCGGCGTCGACCTCGCGGAGGTGAGCGCCGGAGGTGGGACCATCATAGGCGCCGACCCGGCGGGAGGAGTTGTCGTCGGTCCGACCAGCGCCGGCGCTGACCCGGGGCCCGCGTGCTACGGGAAGGGAGGGTACTCGCCCACGCTGACCGACGCGAACCTCCTGCTGGGAAGGCTGGGGGTATCCCTCCTCGGAGGCACCTTCCGGCTGGACCGCGAGGCCGCGGTGCGTGCCCTGAGCGAAGTCGGAGAAAGGGCGGGACTCGACCCCTTCGACCTCGCGACTTCGGCTGTCAGCGTAATCAACACCCAGATGGCGAAGGCGATCGACATAGTGACCGTAGAGCGGGGGCTCGATCCCCGCGGTTTCTCTCTGGTCGCATTCGGCGGAGCTGGACCCATGCACGCCGCGGAGGTCGCGGAGCTGGTAGGGGTCGACAGCGTCATCGTCCCACCGGTCCCGGGCCTCTTCAGCGCCCTAGGGATGCTGATGACCGGGAACAGGTACGACGAGGTGGTGCCCAAGGTCGGCCTGCTCCAGGACCTGGCGGGCGACATCGAACCTTCTTTCCTGACCATGGAGGAAGCCGTCCTTGAGAGGTTGTCTCCGGCTCGGGACAATGAGATCAGGCTCGAGAGGAGCGTGGACTTCCGCTACTATCGGCAGGGCTATGAGATCAACGTGAAGGCGTCTCGACCGTTCGACCCCGGAGGGGCCCTTGCGGCGTTCAGGCGCAAGCACATGCGGGTCTACAACTTCGTGCACGAAGGGAAGCAGGTCGAAATAGTCGCCCTGAGGCTGACGGCTACGACGCGCAGACCCGACCTCGACATTGGGAAGATCTCGTCTCCTCCCGGAGCCGGCTCCTCAGGCCGGAGGACCTGCAGGTTTGGCGGGGTTCCCCGCACCGTCCGCGTCTGTCAGAGAAGCGCCCTAGGGAAGACTCATGGCCTTGACGGGCCGGCAATAATTGAAGAGTACGACTCGACCACGGTGATCCCACCGGGCTGGAAACTCCAATCGGTGAACTCCGGGTGTCTCGTGCTCGGGAGGAGCCGCCGATGAGCGAGGATAGGATCCAGGTCGAAGTGACCAAGCACTCCCTCGTGTACATCTCTGAGGAGATGGCCGTCCTGCTGAGGAAGTCGGCCTTCTCTCCGAACATAAGGGAGCGGGCGGACCACAGCTGCGCGCTCCTCGATGCCCAAGGAAGGACGATCGGACAGGCGGAGCAGATACCGGTGCACGTCGGTTCCCTTCCGTTCGGACTGAAGAACACCCTCGCGTACCTCGAAAGACACGGCGTCCCGCAGAAGGAGGGCGACATATACATGGTCAACGACCCGTACATATCTGGGACTCACCTGAACGATGTGACTCTGATAGAGCCCGTCTATCTCCATTCCGAAGTCGTTGGGTACGTGGCGAACAAGGCCCATCACGTGGACGTGGGAGGAAGAGTGCCGGGTAGCATCTCCCCCGATGCGACGGAATTATACCAAGAAGGGCTGATTATGGAGCCAGTCAAGCTCTTCGACAGAGGGAAGGAAAACCGGGACGTAGTGACGCTCATGAAGAGCAACTCCCGCCAGCCCGACACCACGGAAGGAGACCTAAGGGCGCAGATTGCCGCAAACCGTCTTGGGGAGAAGAGGTTCCTGGAACTCGTCGCGAGAGTGGGGGAGTCCCGGTTCCTCTCGGTCGTTGAATCGATAATGGACCACACGGAAGAGCTGACGAAGCACGAATTCGCCAGCATGCCGAGGGGGAGGTGGTCGGGCGAGGACTTCCTCGAGCTTGGCACCGGCCTTCTTTCGATAAAGGCCACAATCAGTTACACGGAAAAGGGGGTGAGCGTGGACTTCGGTGGGACAGCCCACCAGGTGGAGGCACCGTTGAACGCCGTGTTGGGAGTGACAAGAGCAGCGGTGTCGTACGCGGTAAAGTCCCTTCTCTCAGTCGATGTGCAGCTGAACGATGGTTTCGACCGCACGATCAAAGTCGTGGCCGAACCCGGGTCGATCGTAAACCCCAAGAGGCCCGCGCCTGTCGCGGCCGGGAACCTAGAGACCAGCCAGAGGATCGTGGACGTCTTCTACAGGGCAATGGCGGGTGCTCTCCCAGACCGGATTCCGGCCGCTTCCCACGGCAGTATGAACAACCTGATGATGGGAGGGATCGATCCCAGGACGGGAGAGTTGTGGGCCTTCTACGAGACGATTGGAGGCGGCTCTGGGGGGAGGCCCGGCTCGGACGGAGTGAACGGGGTGCAGGTGAACATGACGAACACGATGAACACTCCGATTGAGGTGATGGAGCACTACTATCCGCTGTCTTTCAGAGAGTATTCGCTGCGCGACGGGACTGGTGGAGAGGGCATGTGGAGAGGGGGCCTCGGGATAAGGCGGTCCTTCACCGCCAAGGCGCGCGTGAAGACCACCCTACTAGGCGACCGGGCGAGGATTCAGCCGTGGGGTCTCCGCGGAGGGGAAGGCGGGGGATGCTCAAGGTACAGCGTGAAGCACGCGAACGGAACGGTCTTGCGCCTTCCTTCCAAGCACACCCTGGTTCTCGAAGAGGGAGACACGCTGTCGATCGAGACGGCGGGGGGAGGAGGGTATGGCCGTCGGCGGCTGAGGAACAAAGACGTGAGAAGTCAGGACCGCGAGTACGGCTACGCCTGATTGTGCCTTGCCGAGGTATGACTTGGCATTCGCGGCTGTGTCTTCTCGAATGTGGTCACCAGACCGGGCAGAACCCTGATTTTGCTTTCGGGGCGCGTTGTTTCTCCTTGAAACGTACAAACAGAAAGCCTCAGGTGAGAATGCCGATGGTTCTGGCACGTTGATCACGTCGGCCAAGAAATGTGGACACTGCAACGACTGAATAGCAGGGGGCAGTCCTTCAGGTTCTTCCCAGCCTAATCAATGTGTGGCTTGTGGATTAGCCACGCAGGAGAGGAAATAACCGGAAGTCCCCTGACTGGAATCCGAAATCTCGAATCTTCCCGTTGCCGTCAGTTTTCCTTTCATCTGCTCAGACCCCATGAACTTCAAATGCCTCCGCATGACTGAGTTCTCGAAGAACGAGAGCAGCCTGCCGGTTCCTCGGCTTGGTTCAACGTCAAGAATCACGAGGCGTCCTCCTTTCTTCAATACTCGGGCAAACTCCCGAAGGGCCAAGTCTACGTTTCTGAAATGGTGTGCGGCCATGGTTGTGTATGTCTTATCGAAGAAGT
Organism: Nitrososphaerales archaeon; assembly: GCA_050011715.1. GTDB lineage: Archaea > Thermoproteota > Nitrososphaeria > Nitrososphaerales > Gagatemarchaeaceae > UBA183. The sequence continues at coordinate 15,247 of JBEKIO010000022.1, forward strand.
AGTCCTCGAACGGCATCTTCTCCGATCCGCCTACGTAACATTTCAGTTGAGGAATCGTTCTTCCCATAGACGCAACACGTTTCTCGTCGGGTTCGAGTGTGTATACTTCTACTCCGCCTGCCTCTTCCAGCACCCGCTCTGCGACCTTTCCTTTTCCCGCGCCAACGTCTAGTATTCTGTCGCCCGGAACGGGTGAGAGCATCTTCATGAAGAGTTCCCAGTTTGACCTAGAATTCATCCAAGACAAATTTCCCTGTTCCCTACTCGCGAATGTCAGACGAATTAGAGCTTTCTTGTGCGAGGTGGTCCGCGCAGCGACGAGTGTTTCATTCTTAACATCCACGCGAGGAAGGAAGAAGCGATGCCCAGGCTCTTTGCCGAAGTCGCCGGCTCACTCTCCTGAACGACAAACTGAACCCCCTAGCCCAGCTCACCGGAGGCCTGGTGGAACGGACTAATCAGGAGGCTTCCGACTTCGTTGCCGCCTTCTTCTTCGAGCCCTTCTTGATGGGCGCTTCGACCTTCTCCACGACTTCCTTCTCTGCCTTCCCTACCTCCTTCCCCGCCTTCTTTGCCTCCTTCCCTACCTCCTTCCCCACTTTCTCTATTTTCTTCTCCGCCTTGCGGACCTCCTTTTTGACCGCCTTCTCTATCTTACGGACCTCGCTTTCGACCCTCTCTTCTGCCGTCTCCTTCGTTTGAGGAGACCATTTCTTGAGCGAGGCTACGTTGTCCTCGAGGGTGCTCCTCCTCCTGTCGTCGACGAGGAGGCCCCACCTCCTGGCCAGCCCAAAGTTCAATCCAGCCTGTGCGACCTCTCCCAGAGAGTATCCCCTTGCCTGTCTCTGCATCATACGCCCGCCATGCCTCACTTCCACAGTGGCGGTGGGAGGAGCGCCGGTGGGCTTCGAAGACTTCCCCTTCACAATGCGCTTCGATTCCGCTTCCTTCTTCCCACCGACCTTCTTCCTCCTGGAAGGCGCACTCAAATCAGGTTCCTCCGGCTTCTGCCCGTTAAAATCATTCCTACTCGCCCAGAAAGAGAGACAATCCGACACGGCCATTTCGGGTTGTCCTCCACTATCCAGCCGCGTTCTTTGTCATCCAATGTTCAGCACTTATTAGGTGCTGGTCGAACGCAATGGGGGCTCGTAGATTGGCATCCTACCACAAGCGAACCGAAGTGAAGGAAGAGACGAAGGGGCATAACCACTCGTTCAAGGAGAAGTGCGGCCCGCACTGCCCCCGGAACGAGCACTACAAGGGGCCGGTCAGGAAGTCGGGTTTCCCGCTCCGGAAGAAGCGGTAATGCCTGTCAGAGGCATGGTCAGACTGGGCCTCTCGCAATTACACGTTTGAGCCATTACGATGAATGAATATCGTTGAGGGCATTGTCGGATCAAAGTCCTATCCTTGTCAGTACGCTCTCGAAGGAACCCAAATGAGGTTGTTAGTCCAGCCAGGCCAGCGAAAGTCCCAGGCGGGGCCGTGTCATTTGGCGCAGGCACCCGTCGACTGATCAAACATACTGTCGTGTGCCAGTAGCCGTGCGGCCTCGCCAGACCAGCCTACCGTTAAATATCAACTCGGCGCCCATCATCTGCCGTGCGCACAACCCGGGCGCTGGGGCTGGGCTCTGCCATTGTTGGGCTTGCTTTGCTGCTCTTCACCTTCGCGGAGGGGTTCTCCGTCTTCCAGACTTACAGGAACGCTACACCGACCAGCGACCTCGCAGGGTCCATGGGAACTCTGCTCTACGCCGCGATCCAGGCGCTCTTCTTGGGGATGATGGGCTGGGTGGGTTCCCTGTTGATGCTAAGAGGCCTAGACTTCGAAAAGGTCGAGAGAGGGGTGGGAGTCGTCACCTTCAAGGTAGACAAGGGGGTGGGAATCGTGACCCAACAGCCCGAATCAGAAACCAAGGGCTCTTGAAGCACGAACCTTCGATTCTGGTCAGCTCGCTCCGGGCTGTGGCGCTCGTCATCACGCTGGTGTCGATCGTCACCCTCACCACAGTTGGATACTCGGCTTATGCCGACGTGTCGAATGTCATCAACACCGTGGGCGGCGGCTCGCCGGCCACCACGATCACCTCTGAGACGGTCGTCCAAGGTTCGGCGGCAACCGTCTACCTAAACGTGACCTTGGCGAACAGGGGCCTCTACCCGGTTTCCCTCTCCCTGACCTGTCTCCCTCCAGGCGGAAGCGGGATAGCCTGCACGTCCCCATCGATCATTTTCCTGCCGGGTCAATCCCAGACGTTACAGTTCGTGATGACTGTAGAGAACTACTCGCAATTCGTTGCCGGAAAAATGCGCGTCGACGGGCAGGTAATAGTCACCCTCGAGCCCTTTGCCTCGATCACTGTGGCTGTCGACCTGGGGACTCTCGTGGCACGAGGAGAAGGCTAGAGTTGTTCGAAGGGCGACCAGTCACATGGAGAAGGCGGATTTCTCGCGCCCTCATGGAGTTGGTGATCAATCTAATTCTCTGGGTGATTATACCCTTGTACCTCTTGGATCTCATTTCCGGGTCGTTGTCTTCAAGCCCTATGCCGATTACGTCTACGTTCATCTACACCTTCGGCGCCATAATCATAGGGCTGCAGGTCCTGGCCGCCCTCACCGAAGGAATGACAGTTTCAGTCCCGTTAGTGACCGGCTCGCACATCGCGGTGGCCTACTATATCTACGCAGCCGTGAACGGTGGAACGCTCGCGCTCACAGCGGCCGGGATGGGTCTGTCGCTAGACCTTAGGCCGTTGCTCTACCTGATGATGCTACCTTCACTCTTCAGCGCTGTCAGAGTGCCTCTGGCCTATCTTGCCGAGGAGCATGAGGCGGCGAGAGCCGCAGCAGACTTCGCTTAGCACGAGTTCCCCCAGCCCTTTGAGCTTCATGGAATTGAGCCTTGTTCACAGTCACTGGTTTCACACCGACCTCAGGCAAGTACTCCTGACAATCTCCTATCCTGTCTCTGCAATCCGTTCTGGTTCTTCGCGAGTCCGGTAGGGTTTGTGCTCATCTGGATTCTTTCTCTATGTCGGCCTCGCCCTGAACGAAGAGGCTCCCGGCGGGGCCTCTTCGCTTCACATAGGCGCCCGTTCTCTCCGGCGAGGAATTACTTCGGCCGGTTATTTGCTTCCACGTAAACCGAATCGTACTTCTCCTTCTTCGGCACAATGCAGAGGAATTCTGCGTTCTCGGCACCGGTATTCTCGTACCAGTGGGTCGTGCCGGCTGGGATGTATAGTGAATCCCCCTCCCTCACCTCATAAACACGGTCTCCGACACCCACTCTGTATCTTCCTTTCAGGACGTACTGTTCATGTTCTATGTCGGGATGGTAGTGCTTAGGGATGCTTCCGCCGGGCTTTATGGTGAACTTGCGCATTTCGAAGTTGGGCGCTCCGTCGTGCCTGTCCACCATCCACTCGATTTCTGTCCTAACGGCGTTCTCGACCTTCTGCGGGGTTGCCTTTCCCGCTGGCTTTACTGACATCGTTGTGTGTCCGCGGGTCAAGCCGGTTTTAAGAGTTCCACTCGAAACTCTGACGAGAGCATTAATGATTCGATACTCTGATACGCTCACAAAGAGTCTTCGAGCTTGGCATTTCTGGCCCGCGCAACTCATTCGCGTGAAGAGGCTGAAACTTGGCTAAAGTTGGTAAAGCCTCGATCGCAATGTTGGCATTGTCATTTAGGCGCCAAGCGGCAATGATCTACTCAATCATGCAGGACCAGAAGCGCCTAAGGCGGGGGGGGTGATGATTTGCTCATCCAGGGAAGGAAAGAACCGCGCAGGGAACCGAAGGAAGACCGTCAGATCGATTTGTTTAAGCGCGGCACGTACGTGTTGGTCCTGCAGCTGATCCGACACAGAACAATGAGGGTCGGTTCTCTCGGAAGGATTCGATTCGCGAGAGGGTGCTACGCCTACGTCGGATCTGCAAGATGGGGAATGAAATCCAGGGTCGCCAGACACCTTGCCCGAAAGAAGAAGCAGAGGTGGCACATCGATTGGCTCACAACACAACCGGCGGTGGTGCCAATCGCCGTAGCCAGCACTATGCTGACTGGCCTAGAGTGCAGACTTGCAGCAGTTCTCTCGAGCAGGGCCGATATACGAGTGGACGGTTTCGGCTGCTCCGACTGCGAATGCGAATCCCATCTCTCTCACTTCTCGAGCTTCGATGATCTCCTCCTAGCGCTCGAGAATCTCAAGAGATACGGCGTTTTGGTACAAAGGGTTTAGGATGAACTCGCCGAGAAGTGCTCAGGCAATCATATAACCCATTCCTCTCTTTCGACACTTCTCCTTGTAATGCCGATCTTCGATGTTTTATAGTGAACGTCCCCATAGAGTGAGGCTTCTCCCTCGTCTCTGTAGACGGCTTCCACTATCCGGCCGAGCGAATCACCCTTCATGATCCCACTCCCACTGTCCCCCCCAACGACTATCAGATTGCTCTGCTTGAACACGAACGGCAGGTTGTCTAGGGTGTTGTAGGAGTACAGCCCCGCCCACTTAGCTTTCACCTTCGCATTTCGGAACTTGGGGAAATATGCAGACAGAATCGGGTTAACACTTCGCTCGTAGTACTCCTGTTCGGCGGCACATCCGGCAAGGTCGTGGTTTGGCAGGTGGATGAAGGGTCTGTTCACCTCGTCCTCGCAGCCAATCCAGAAGTCGTCTTCCTCACTGACAGGTTTGAAGTGAACCCCAGCCTTCGGCAGAATCACCATGGGTAGAAGGCGCAGGGGACTGAAGTCCTTCGTATGAAGCAGTTCCTCCAACCCTTTGATCCCTCTTGCTGAAACGCTGAAGAGCTGCCTCTTCTTGGCGCTCACGTGACCGTCGATGCCCGCGGGTTCCAGCAGCTCGTTGCCCCACGCACCGCAGGCCAGGACAACGGCGTCAGCGTTGATCGTTCCGTTGAAGGCGCCACTCGCCTGAATCCCCTCGATTCTGGAGTCCTGCCAGACAAATGGTTCGCCATCGATACCGAGTCTGTTGGGTGGACCGACAAGTAGCCTTTCAGCATTCGTGTTGAAGGCGACGAGGCCTCCCATCCGTAGGAATTCATGGGCATAGTATCTCACAAGCTTGTCTGGGTCTAGTCTTCCACACTTCGGTCCGAACACCCCGCCTTCAATGCTCGGAAGAGCCATCAGCCGCGCCTCCTCGTTGGAATCGAAATCTGTCACCATGCCTGGTATTCGATGCTTGAGTTCCTCTCTTGAGAGCCTACGGATTTCGATTCCATTCCTCTCCATCCCACCCAGGAACGTTTCACTCATTGACAGCTGTTCGTCGCTCATCAGCCAGAGGTAGCCGATCTGCTGCAGTCCCAGGTCTGCCTTCAGCTCGTCCTGAAGGTGCAGGTAGAAGTCGATCGTGCTGTTGGAAAGGACTTGGTTGTCGGTCGAGGAGAAGGTGTTCCTGAACATCGCGTTGCTCCTTCCCGTGTTTCCCTGGCCGGGGGCACCGAACCTGTCAATCAGCAGGACCTGTTTGCCCGGGTTATTCCTCTTCAGATGAAGCGCCGACGCCACGCCCATTATGCCCGCTCCAACGATCACGATGTCGTACCGGCCAGTCAACTATCTGGCCTCTCTGGGGGAGGACGAGTAGAGGCTTCGCATCGAGGCGACCACACCAAGACGCTTGTCCACCTTAATTGGTCTTCTGGAAAGCAAGCGCTTCCGTTCCGCTCTGCTCCACCGCATCTATGACGGCCTCCCTATCCACAGAGAATTTATTACCGATCAGCATTCCAAACTGACCGTGTCAGAATCACTCGCCGGGACATTCGTGGTCACCGTCACTCCACTTGATGGCCAACGAAATCAGGACGAGGATAGCTATCGCGGTCTTATCGAATACTACTCCAGGGCCGGGGTCAAGGGCCTGACCATCCTGGGAGAATCTGCTGAGCGAGATCTGTTGTCCGAAGCGGAAAGACAAAGAATCCTAGCGATGACCTTCGAGTCAATTGGGGGCAAGCTGCCGATAGTCGTGGGTACCGGAAACGAGAGCCCTCAATTGACAGTTCAGTCCAGCATTTCTGCCCAGGACTTGGGCGCGTCGGCTGTCATGATCCCCCCACCCAGACGTCTGAAGACTGGGCCCGGAGTTCCGAACGAAGATGCGATATTCGATTACTTCTCATCCGTCGGGGACGCAATCGAGATTCCCATTGTCATGCAGGACTTCCCTCAGACCGATCGTCCGAAGATGTCGCCTGCGCTGATAGGCCGATTGAACCGAGAGATATCGAACGCAAAGTACCTGAAACTTGAGGACCCGCCTACACCTCTGAAGCTGACCAGGATACGCGAGATCGCAGGTGATAGACTGAAGATCTTCAGCGCGCTTTACGGGAGAGATTCCTTCTGGGATCTTGTGCACGGCGCGGTGGGCATAATGACCTCGTCTCCCACTCCTGAATATCTGGTCGCGATGTATGACTCGTATGTCTCTGGTGACCTAGGCAAAGCATTCGACATCTACCTCAACACGCTGCCCCTGGTCTATTACTGCAGTGAGCTAGGCTTGGCCGTAAGGAAAGAGGTTCTGGTAAAGAGAGGCGTAATTCGAACTAGCAACATGAAGCTACGAGAGAAGGAGCTGGCTGACAGTCAGAAGAAAGAACTGGCAGACGTTCTGGACTGGGTAGAGAGGGCGGTCCTGTCGTCCTCCGGCGTCGCCCCTCTCAACCCCTTGAGAGTTCCCTGAGGGTTGGTTTCTTACTAGAGGGTAACTTCCCTGCCGATGCCCATCTTTCTTGCCCTCTCGTAGACTTCGAGGGCCAGCGCCAGGTCTTCTATGGCAACACCAACTGACTTGAAGAGCGTTATCTCTTCCGCGTTGCTCCGTCCCTCCTTGGCACCAGTGACCAACTCGCCCAACTCGGCGGAGATTCCTGTCTCCTTCAGTTCTCCACTCTTGATAGCGGCAATGATGTCGCCAGCCTCAGCCAGGACCTGCTCCTTGAAGTCCACGAAGATCTTCGCACGCTTCATGAGGCCTGGGTCAATCTCGCTCTTCGTAGGAGCATTCGCTCCCATTGCGTTGATGTGAGTGCCAGCGTGCACCCAGTGGCTCATCAAGAACGGCTTGTCAGAAGTCGTAGCGGTAACCACTATGTCTGCCGACGCGGGCTCTGAAGCTTCACAGGTCGTTGTTATGTCGATTCCGAGCCTAGCAGACATCTGCTTGCGAAAGATCTCGAGTCTTTCCTTCGAGATGTCGTATACCTCCACCTTCCTTATCGAACGTACGCTTGCGACCCCTTCCAGCTGTGTCCGAGCCTGCACCCCCGCGCCGTAGAGCCCAAGCGTCTGGGAGTCCGCTCTGGCCAGGTACTTGGTGGCGACCCCGCTGGCCGCTCCGGTCCGGAGTCGTGTGATGGCGTCGGCTGCCATGATAGACAACAGACTCCCGTCGTCGGGGTCGAAGAGCACCATGAGGAAGTACGTTGAGCCGAGCCGTCTCGAGCCAGGCTGGCCGGAGATCGTCTTGAACCCCACGGCGCGCTTGTCGAGCAACGCGGCTGGCATGATGCGTAATCCGCCCTTCATCCCTTCTACTGACAGATGCAGCCTCTTGGGCATCAGGGTCTTTCCATTCGCGTGTTTGCGGAAAACATCTTCGATGATCGAGATCGAGGCCTTCATGTCCACGGCCGTCTCTACAGTCAGGTCATTCAGAAGAAGTACCAAGCAGATCAGGCTGGCTTTCGCGAAGGACTCCAAAAGTCTTCATGAAACAACTCATGACACAGTCGTGTTGAGCCTTACTGGATGAACGTCGCGGATCGGCACTACTCCCGTTGCTTTCGAAGATCGCTGAACAAGGACACGAACTCGAATCAAAACCCTGACCTTATCATTAAATAAACCACGGCCGTCAAGAACACGGATTGACTTCCGGCCGGGACTCTGGCGTCTCAAAGCCTACACCAAGACCTCTGCCCGCTCCGAACTTCATCGGTGGAATGTCTGTCGAGGAGGCAATAGCGAAGAGGAGGTCGGTCAGGAAGTATGCGCCTGATCCGATCACCATGGCAGAGCTGTCCCAACTGCTCTGGTCAGCGCAGGGGGTGACAGACGCACGGAGCAGACGCAGGGCTTCCCCCTCGGCGGGCGCTCTGTACCCACTGGAGCTCTACGTCGTCGTGAGGGAGAGGGGCGTTGTGGGCCTACCCGCCGGCGTCTACCACTACTCGCCTGAGGATGAGAAGATAAGCCTGGTGAACGATGGGGACAGGTCAAGTGAACTGAGGGCAGTTGCTCTTGACCAGGAGGTTGTCGGCCTGGCTGCCGTCAACATCGTGACCACCGCCGTCGTGCAGAGGACGAGGTCGAAGTACGGGGAGAGGGCACTCCAGTACATCTACCAGGAGTCTGGACACGCAGCCGAGAATGTCTTCCTGCAGGCCGTCTCGCTTGGACTCGGCGCCGTCGTCGTCGGCGCTTTCAACGAAGAGGAGGTTCGTTCTGTCATAGGAGCCAGACCGGAGGAGATGCCCGTCTACATTCAAACAGTGGGGGTGCCCCTGCGCCGACGGACGGGGTCCAAGCTTAGACAGAAGGCGCTCAGTCGCCAACCCGACCTGCGCCGATAGCGGTCGAACCTCCAGGTTCGGTCATCTCTCTCCCCTAGGTCGACAAGCTCCGACGGCTGTGTAAATACTGTCGATGGTCCTCTCGGACGGAATGGAACCTCCGAACTACAGGTCCAACGGGAAAGCGGGCGCATCCAAGTCGTGCGACATCTGCGCCAGCTACAGGACCGGAATGAATAGGCTCGCGACATGCGCCAGGTACGAAGTCCTCGTGCTCCTCACCTCCGTGTGCGACAGCATCGAGCTGAGGGTCGGCCACGACACCGCCTTGCTGACTCCCGAGGAAGAGAGACGTCTGTGCGGCCCCTGGATGAGGTACCCGGAATCAAGTCAGTAGTGGCGTAGACTGGAACCGTCCTGGTCCTCTGGCGGCCACGCTGTATTCGATCTGGAGATCTCCAGTTCAGCCGCGGTTGTCTAGGGCGCCTCGACCAGACTGCCAGATTCCCATCCCACGCAGACGCTGCTGGTCAGTCCGTGAGCTTCGCTAACGGGGTCGGAAGACTTCATCGGAGGCTGCTGATTACCGTTGGTTTGCCTACGTCCGGGCCTTGTCTTCCAAAGCCATGAGATGCCCGCCGAAGCCGATTGCCCACAGGAGAGCCGGGTAGACGATCATCCTCTCCATTCCGCCTGGTCCCAGACCCAGGTAGATGTCGGGGATGTAGAGGATTAGTGCGATGAGCGTTATTGCGCCAAGAATGATCGAAAAGTACGCCATTGGTTTCTTCTGAAACTTGTAGGTCGCGATTGCTGATAGTCCCGCAAAGAGGAAGACGATGAGGGAGAAGACAACGTGCCATATTCCCGTCGTTTCAGGCGCCAACCCCACTCCCAGCGCACCGATGCCTGTCAGGGCGACGAGCACAGTGGCAGGCGTCCATTTGAAGGCCCGGTGCAGGAAATATGCGCCTAGGAGTATGAGGAGGCCCATGAGTGCGATGGACGAATCGAAGAGCAACGCTGACGGTGGAGTGTAGCAGGTGCCGCTGCTCGGGCAGTTTGCGCCTAGGTCACTCACGTAGTTTGTGGAAACACTGTAAGCATACCCGTGTAGGTACCCATAGCTGTTCGTGCCATTGGCAGAGTAGGTTATTTCTGAGACCACTAGGAGGACTCCGAACTGAACGGCTCCAACGAAGATAGCAACGCCAGATTTCGCGGCGTTTGATAGAGCCATCGCCTTCCGTTGTGTGCGTTTGCGCTAAAAACCTGAGCCACGCTTGCACACTCTGCGCATGCCGCACCAGGCGAAAACACAGGTCGGTATCGGAGACACGGAACCCAGGGGCGAACGATGCGACGATACGCTTAAGGAACATCTCAGATTCCTATCTACGAGGGGCTTGCAAAAAGAGCGCCCGTGGACGAGACTTCAGGTCCAGGAACTGGTGCGTGCAGGCGTCGTGGAGACTTCCCCCGAGAAGAAACCGCTCTACACCGTTGTTACAGAATCCGCGAAGAAGTATCCAAAGAACGTCAGCATCCACTATCAGGGAAGGAACTTCACGTACTCAGAGCTGGATGACCTCTCTTCGAGGTTCGCATCCGCGCTCGTCTCTCTTGGGGTGAAGCGTGGAGACAGGGTGGCAATCTTCCTGCCAAACACGCCCCAGTTCGTCTTCGCCTTCTTCGGAATCCTGAAAGCAGGAGCCATTGTGGTGAACAACAATCCGCTCTACAAGGAGAGGGAACTCGAACACCAGATCAACGATTCCGGCGCGGAGGTCATCGTCGCACCAAAAGACGTCGTAAAGGGGAATGACCTGTACGCGAGCCTGAAACGCTGCAGGGAGAGAACCTGTCTGCGGCACGTCATCACAACCAGCGTCACCGATTATCTTCCGGGCCTGAAGCGCAACCTCTCCAGGCTGGCCGGCATCAGGAAGGTGGGTCGAACAAACACCCTGGACTTCGTGGCGCTGCTTAGGTCGAAGACCCCCATGGCGACGTTCGCTGACGTCGACCCGCTGGAGGACGTCGCTGTGCTTCAATACACCGGAGGAACCACGGGGGTCTCCAAGGGCGCAATGCTGACCCACTACAACCTCTACTCGAACGCGGTCCGCACTGCCAACTATCTGCCGCTGACCACCAAGGACGTGTCGCTGGCGGTGCTACCTCTCTTCCACATCTATGGGCTCACCACGGCCATGAATGCTCCCTTCTTCGCGTCCTCGCAGACGGTCCTCCTTCCCAGCTTCCACGTCGCCGAAGTGATGAAGACTATCCAGCAGAGGAAGGTCACCGCCTTCTGCGGCGTGCCAAGCATGTACATCGCCATCATTAACAATCCCAAGGTCAGGGACTTCGATCTCAGGTCCGTGAGAGTGTGCGTGTCGGGGGGTTCCGCCCTCCCCGTAGAAGTGCGCAGGTTGTTCATCGCGTTGACAGGGGGAAACCTAGTCGAGGGCTATGGCTTGTCCGAGACCAGCCCGATAACCCACTGCAATCCGCTGACGGAGGACGGCGTCAAGGACGGCTCGATGGGGATCCCGTACCCTGAGACCGATGCCATGATTGTGGCCCTCGACGACCCCCATAAGGCCCTCCCCACAGGTTCTGTGGGGGAGCTCGCGGTGAAAGGCCCTCAGGTGATGAAGGGCTACTGGAAGAACGAGGCAGAGACCGCCGAGGTCGTCCACGACGGATGGTTCCTGACGGGAGACATAGCGAAGATGGACGACGATGGCTACTTCTTCATAGTGGACAGAAAGAAGGACATGGTGGATGTTGGAGGGTTCAAAGTGTATCCCAGGGACGTTGAGGAGGTCCTTTTCGAGCATCCGGGCATCAAAGAGGCCGCGGTCATCGGCATTCCGGACAAGTTCAGCGGCGAGGCCGTCAAGGCATTCGTGGTCAGGAGGGATGAAGCCGGCTCTCTGACGGAGAAAGACGTCATAGACTTCTGTGCTGCTAGGCTGGTCAAGTACAAAGTGCCGAAGAAGGTGGAGTTCATCCCGGAGCTCCCGAAGACTATGGTCGGTAAGGTCCTTCGCAGAAAGCTCAAGGAGACTACCGCTCAACAATGATAGAGACTAGACCACTGGCGCCACTTTCCCGAGCCGTTCACAGGAATCCGGCTTTGGAATCGAAGACCTGTTCTGACAACCTCTCCATGTCCTTCGTCCCCCTGCTGAAGAGGATGGAAAGCGCCATCGCATCTCTGTAGAACTTCTCGACGCCAAAATCCTCGAAGTATCCATACCCGCCATGGACCTGAAGCGCTTGATTCGTCGCACTCCTGGCCAGAGCCGCGGCCCTTACCCTCGCCATTATCTTCCATGCAGCGGCGTGGTGCTCTCCGTAGGCGAAGTCCCGAATCATCTCCTCCTCCGCCCTGAGATGCGAAAGGCCGAACGCCACGGGCTGGTAGTCCTTGAGCGGGTGCTCAAAGGTGGTCCTGGCCTTCGAGTATTCCACGGCCTTGGCGAGCGCCCCGGCGGCGATGCCTAACGAGACGGCCGCGATTTCGAGGTCCATGTCGTCGACGACAGCTTCGATCAGCTTGGAGCCGTTCTCCGAAAGCTCCTCGAAGTCAGTCGAGTCGATGGTGAGCGAGGAGAAGCCCAGTCCTCGGAGTCCCAGGCGCGGGTGCTCTTCTGCGGGCCTGAAGCCGGCCCTTACCAGTAGGAGGTTGTTTTGGGGGCCATTCGCCGCGACGATGATTGCGTCCGCGCTCGAGTTGAGAATGTAGTCCACCCTGCCCCGCGCGCGGCCGCCCTCGGTCGTCACGCCCGAGACTCCGCCGTGCCCCTCCAGCGGGCCGCAGTGGTCGACCGCGACGTTTGTCTTGGCCGACGCCACATCTCGGAGTATTTCCCTGCTCTTCTCTGATACCATGACGAGAGGGAGGAAGAGCGAGTTCGCGATGAGCACCCTTACGGCGGCCGACGGCGAGATCCGTGCCAGCTCTTCTAGCACAATCATGTAGCCCCTTTCGTCCAGCCCTGTCCCTCCGTACTCGGTCGGGATTCTCGCTCCCATGAACCCCTGTGAGGCCATGCTCCTCGCCGTCTCGGGGCTCAGCCCCTGCCGCTCTATCTTGACCGCGATGCTGTCTATGTTCTTCTGGGCGAACTCCTTGACGCTGCTCCGAAGCAGCTGGTACTCTTCGGCCATCAAGTCGGGCCACCGCTCTTTTCGGCATTCGCCTTCGTCCTCTCTCTCCCGATTGTCCTTGAGATGATCAGCTTCTCCACCTCGCTGGTCCCCTCCCAAATCTCCATGATCTTCGCGTCTCTGAACGATCTCTCGAGGTCTCCCGCCAGGCCTTCGACCCCGGTCAGCTCCAGCGCCTTCTCGGTGACGTAGACGGCGGTCTCTGCGGCGTAGGCCTTCGCCATGCTCGTCAGCTTCGGGTCGGGGTTGAACTTGAAAAGGCGCGAAGCCGCTTCGTAGGTCAGCAGACGCGCCGCCTCGATCCTCGTGGCCATCTCCCCTAGAGTCACGAGAACGTGCTCCTTTTCGGTCTCGATGCTTCCAGTCCCCTTCCGCTCAATGATCTCCAGGGTCCGGTCCAGCGCGCCCTGGGCTATGCCCACGGCCTGCACGGCTACGTAGATTCTGCTGATGTTGAAGAAGGTCATGATGTAGTAGAAGCCTTTGCCCTCTTCCCCCAGCAGGTTCTTGGCCGGGACCTCCACGTTGTCGAAGACTATCTCTGCGGTGTTCGTCGCGCGCACCCCCAGCTTGCCGCTCAACTTGTTCCTTGACACCCCCTTCGAACGCATGCCGACGATGAACACGCTCAGGCCGTGGTGCCTCTTCCCGTCCGGTTGCGCGGTGCGCGTCAGGACCACCAGGAAGTCGGCGAGTTGGCCGTTCGTGATGAACATCTTCGACCCGTTGAGGATGTACCCGTCACCGGACTTCGCCGCCGTGGTCTTGATGCCCGCGACGTCGCTCCCCGCCGCTGCTTCGGTAACCGCGAGGCCCATTATCGCCTGCCCGCTGTTCAGAGGCATGAGGTACTGTTGCCTCTGCTCTTCAGTGCCGAATAGCATAATCAGCTCCATTCCAAAGAGCGTGGCGATGGAGGCAATCCCCGTTCCTGCATCGACCCGGCAGAACTCTTCCATCGTGACCAGGATCTTCCAGGGGTCGGAATAGTCGAGGATTCCGCTCGCGAAGGCCTTCTTCCTCAGGTCGTCCGGGAACTCTTCGTCGAGGTCGTGCTTCCGCGCCAGTTCTGGGGTCATCTCCCTGAGCGCGAATTCCCTTGCCTTCTTCCGAGCGTCCATCAGCGTCTCTGGCAGCTCGAACTCCATCTCTGTCCGCATCTTTCCACTTCGGCCCTGTTACTTAGTGCTTGCTCCCTCTTCCCTCGCACGGATGATCGTGTTGGGACTTGGGCTCGGTCAGGCTCTCTGCAGCAGCGTCGAGAAACCCTGCCCGCCCCCGACGCAGAGGGTGGCCACCCCGTACTCCTTGCCCGTCTGCTGCAGCTCCCTTGCCAGAGTCCCGAGCACGCGGGCTCCCGACGCGCCGAGAGGGTGCCCTATGGCTATCGCACCCCCGTGGACGTTCACACGGCTCGGATCGAGCCGGAGCTCCTTGATGGTGTAGAGAGGCACCACGGCGAAGGCCTCGTTGATCTCCCACAGGTCCACGTCATCGACGCCCAGGCCCGCGTTCGCGAGGGCCTTTCTGGAGGCCGGAACCGGGCCCTTGCCCATCACGCTCGGGTCGACGCCCGCCCAGCCGAAAGAGCGAATCCTAGCCAGCGGCTTCAGGCCGGACTCCCTGACCTTGTCGCCGGACATCAGGAGCACCAGTGAAGCTCCCGCGCTCAGGGGAGACGAGTTGCCTGCCGTATGGGTTCCTCCCTCCTTGAACGCTGGCGGAAGCTTCCGCAGCTGCTCGATGCTGGTCTCTCTTCTTATGCTCAGGTCCCCATCGATGACCCTCTCTTGGCCGCCCACCTCGACCTTCATCTCCATCAGCTCCCCCTTGAACCAGCCCTCGTCCAGGGACCTCGACGCCTTCGCGTGGGACCCCACGGCGAAGAGGTCCATCTCCTCCCTGGTGATTTCGCTCTCCTCGGCGAGCTTCTCGGCGGTCAGACCCATGACGTACCCAGTACCCATATGATATCTTGCATATTCGGGACCAGCGAGCAGCTTCATGCTTGGAGTTATGCATGGATTGTCACTCATCGGGACATGGGTCATGTGCTCCATGCCTCCCGCGAGAACAATCTCTGAGTTGCCTGTCATGATCTCCATGGCTCCCAGTGCCGCACCGTTCATCGACGAGGCGCAGGCTCTGTCCATCGCCACGCCCGGCACCGTGACCGGCAGCCCCGCCAGGAGCACCGGGTGCCTCCCGCCGTAGAGCCAGTTCTCGCCCACCTGGAAGGCGCATCCCGTGATGACGTCGCCGATCTCCTCCGGGTCAACCGCGTCCCTCTCGATGAGTTTCCTGATGAGGAGCCCCAGGGCCTGGTCCATCCGCATGGAGTTGTAGACGTCCTTCTCAGGCTCGCTGGGTTTGGACCTCGAGAAAGGAGTCCTCAAGTAGTCTACTACGTAGACTTCGCGCAGAGCGCTTGCCTGGCCTTTCATCTACTTCCCCTTGTACTCCGGTTTCCTCTTTCCTAGGAAGGCCGAGATGCCTTCCTTCAGGTCCTCTGTCCCGAACAGGACTCCGTAGGACAGGGCCTCCATCTCGAGGCCTACGTCGGACGGCGCCTCGGTTCCCTTGTTGAGGAGCCTCTTCGCCAGCATCACAGCGACGGGGGCGAGGGCGGAGGCGAGCTCTCTGCTGTACTGAAGTGCATATTCGTCGGGGTCGCCGGCGGGGATGAGCTTGTTTACGAGGCCGAGCTCGTAGGCCTGTTTTCCGCTTATCCTCTCTCCGGTCAGGACCAGGGCAGACGCCCGGGAGAGTCCAATCAATCTTGTCATCCTCTGAGTCCCGGACCAGCCCGGCACGAGGCCGAGGGTCACCTCTGGGAGTCCCAGTCTGGCGTCCTCCGTCGCCAGCCTGAGGTCGCATGACATCGCCAACTCGAGACCGCCTCCCAGCGCGTATCCCTTGACGACGGCGACCGTCAGCTTGGGGAATTCGGAGATCCTCTTGAAGATCCTCTCGCCCTTCCTCGAAAACTCGACGAACGCGGCGGAGCTGTTGAAAAATTGGGAGAGGTCGGCGCCCGCCGAGAACACGCCACCGGTCCCGGTCAGAACGACCACGGAGACTTCGTTGTCGTTCCAGAGCTCCGTAAGGATTCGGTCGAGCCCGTCTAGGACCTCGGCGTTCAGGGTGTTCTGCTTCGGGCGGTTGATGACCACTCTGGCCACCCTGCCGCCCAGCTTCTCCACGAAGATGGGTCCTGCCGCGCCCCGCTCCTTTTCCGGCTTGGCTCCGGGCTGACTCACTGGTTCGGCCCCGGCGCCTGGCTTACTCTCGATGACCTCCAGCATCTTCCCCTCGAGTATGGACTTTGCTGGGGCGAAAATCTTGCATTCGAACCTCGTTGCGAGCTCCTCGAGCTTCGACCTCACTTCGGAGTTGCTCAACCCCTTTGCCACCGAAATGGGGCCGAACGGCCTTCCCATTCCGAGACAGACTCCCTTCTCTATATCCTCGGGGCGGGCGACTCCCTCTTCGATCAGTTTTATCGCCTCGTTGATCTCTATGCTGAAGATGTCCAGTACCGAGACCTTGTCGGTCGGGGGAGCCTTCGGGATGCTCGCCTTTCCGGTCGACCAGTCGTAGAAGCCCTTCCCCGTCTTCTTGCCGAGCCTGTTCGCTTCGATCATTTTCGCGAAGGTCATCCCCTTGCCATATTCGGATGACAGGGCCTTGGAGAAGTAGGAGAGAGAAGCCCCAGCGATATCGACGCCTACGAAGTCCAGAAGTTCGTAGGGCCCCATCGGGAGCCCCTGGCTCTTGGCATAGCTGTCGACCTGCTCGGGAGTGGCGATACCCTTGTCGAGCACCAGACAGAAGAAGAGAGTCTCGGCGGCGTTTATCCTGTCCACTATGAAACCCGGACTGTCCTTCAGAACCTTGATCGGCGTTCTTCCGAGCTTGGCGCAGACCGAGGCCACGGCATCAAGGACTGCGAGGTCTGTCTTGGCCCCGGGGACGACCTCGACGAGCTTCATCACCACGGGGGGGTTAAAGAAGTGCATTCCGACAACCCTTTCGGGTCTTGGGGCCCCCTCTGCCAGCTCTGAGATTCTTATGTTCGAAGTGTTCGAGGCGAGAATAGCCCCGCTCGGTGCCGCTTGGCCGGCCTCCTTCAGCACGGATTTCTTCAGCTCCGGGATCTCAGGCACGGCTTCTAGCACAAGGTCGGCCCGCGACACGGCCTTTGCCATGTCTCCCTCAAATGCGATTCTCGAGTAGGCCGCGTCTGATTGGGCCTTCGTGAGCTTCCCCCTTTCGACGAATTTCTCAAGACTCTGCGCAATCTTACCCTTGGCTTTCTCAAGGGCTTCCGGAAACTTGTCCATCAGGGCCACTTCGTACCCGTTCATCGCGAAAAGCTCGGCTATGCCGTGGCCCATATCCCCAGCACCGATCACGGCTACCCGTTTGATCTCCAAGGTCACCGAATCCAAGTCCGTCCAGCTCGATTTATCCCTTTGCGAGGCGGATTCTTCTCGCTCAAGTCTCACGCCGATTGAGTTTCACGCCGAGCCCAAAATAGACCAAGGCTGCTCCAATCGAAGCCAATATCAGAAGCTCGACGATGAACCAGGCGATGGAGCCGCAGACAGGTTGGAGAGGCTGTGGCTCCGAACATGAGTCGCCCCCCAATTCGGAGTAATTGATTAGAACTCCAAAACCGGAGAGAATCACCACCATCGCACCCACTGGCACAAGCATCAGTCGAAGGAATTGCGCCAAGAAATGCCTAGCCACTCTCGAGCACCCCGCCTCTGTGGTACACACAGATGACTATTCTTCTCTGTCTTTCTAATGTGAAGGCGCGGGACGGCGACACTGCCGACGGCGGCAGGAGGTTGCGGTCAAATGATGTCGACCACGAGCATCTTAGGTAACACGAGTACGCTGACCATCTGGCCCTCTTCTAGCGCATAAGCTCTTCGAGTAGGGCCGAGTCGATTGGCGGAGATCTTGTCTGTAGGATTCCCTTGGTCACCTGAATCCAATTCCTGTCCTTCTCGAAGACCTCCTTCACCAGGTTCAGCCCTCTTTCCTTTTGGTTGGTGGCTAGGAGGCTGATTCCTACCCAGTACTTCAGCTCATCTACCTCAGGGACGAGGTCTAGAGCCTTCTGATACGCTCCCAAGGCATCGGAGTAATTCGCAGAAGACAGGAAGTCGTCCCCCTTGGACGCCCAGTCGTAGCCCCTCTGATATCGCAGCAGCCTCTTCAGCTCCGGGACTGGCTCAGGATGATCCTCGACCCGAAGATCGATCAGCCTCCCGGGCCAGTAGGAAGGCGAAATGTCCGCCGAGACCACCAACAGGGCGGCCGACTGCTTGCCCCTGATGTCCCCTCCACCATCTTCACCGGCCTCAAGGGCAGCCACAAGCCGCTCTGCGAAGGACAGGTCCCCGTTTCTCAGGAAAGAGTCGCGCATTGAAGTCCAGACCATCTCACTCCGCATTATGTTGCCCTGGCAACTGAAGCCGTCTCCTACCACGTGGCCTGCAAACGGTATGCACTTGGTTCCCGTATGGGTGGCGACCCTCCCCTTTGAATCGACCATGGCCACCTGTCTGCTCTCCGGCTTTCCGTCGGCCCGAAGCAGCGCTTCGAGGGCCTCCGGCGCGCTCTTGCCGGATCCCATCAACTCCAGACCCAGTGGTCCGTAGCTGATTTCCGCCATGGATTGAGTGGCCACGGCCCCGACTCCTGCCCTGGCCCAGCTGACAACAGAACCAACCGAGAAGTAGTGGGACTGGACGGCGACGCCCATCTCTCCGGTCTTCTTGTCCCTAGCGACAATCGAGTAGGTCAATCGTACTACTTTCGACGCCTCTGAAGATTTATGCCTTTTTTGCTTGGATGTACGCCCTCTTCATCCAGCCTTTCGGAATTCCGCGACAACCATGACGAGCTCGGCCTTACTCTTCAAGGCACAAGGGTTTCTATCGATCCGCACCAATGCGCCATGGCGATGTTGATCGGGCCTGAGCCTAGTACGGGGGCACCAGTCGGTCGACCTGGGTCGTATCAACCAACTTTGGCTAGTCTTGTCTTCGTTGTCCTCAGTGCACCACCACATGGAGGACGTCTGAAAGACGCGGCTGATGGCCCAGGGGCTCTCCTGCAACTGCATCTTTGCCTGCGAGCTCGCAGTACGGACCTCGAGTCGCCAGACTTTGGTGACATCTTTCAGCGATTCGATATCAATCCGGGAAGAATATTGGAAATCCGATATATGTCTCGAGAAGCTTGACAATCCTGAAGAAAAGTGACGACAAGAATCGCCAAGACAGCAACAATCGGAGCCGTAGCCGTAGCGCTCGCGGTAGCACTCCTGGCCTACTCGGCCGTGGCGTCGCCGACCTCGGCGCAGACAGCTACTTCCTCTTCGACGTCGACAACCACATCCCAAACAACGACACAGACTGGCAACTCGAACAACCAATCAATCTGTTGTGCAGGCCGTCATCCAGACAGCAGAGATCCATTCCGATGGGGTAGCACGCCCCCCGGAGGAACAATGCAACGGGGCGGCTGGTTCGGCCAACAACAAATCCAGGTCAACCTTACAGTCGGACAGACCATCACAGTGACCAGCACGTCGGGCGAATACAATACCGTAAGCAGTTCCAGCACCAACGGCACAGCCTCTGGCACCCTGACCTTCACGGTCACGGGCAAGCTTTCTCAGGGATACACCCTATCACTCACCAGCGGTAGCCTGACCATTACCGGCACAACATACACGATATCATCCGGATCAGCCCAGATGGACCCAACCGGCGCGATGATATCGGGGCAAGGGACGACGAGCCCCACCGGACAGTTCATCGTGCACGGTATGGCGCACGGGACGTTCGTCGGCTCGAGCGCGTCGGTGTCACTGGACTTCACGAACGGAACGACCGAGTACCAGGTCATCCTGAACGGAAGCGTCCAGGGATAGACGGGACTCGGTCCTCCTTTTTTCCCTCATCCGAATTGCTCCATCGGGCTTCCGACGGCTTCAGGCGCTGGCGTGAACTCCTTCTCCTCCCACATATCGAAGGCGGTCGCCGAGGAGGACGCCTGAGTGATTATTGCGAGGGCCGCGGCCGCGTGTAGGAAGTTGATGAAATCTACAAGGGTCCCACCAACGTTCGCGCTCACGGCGCCGTAAAGGGCGGCTCCGAGGAACGCCTCGAATACTGCGAAGCCGAACGTCGCCTTGGTGATTCTCTTTATTCTGTTGGGGCAGAAGGTCGCCCGGACTCGCGCGAAGATGAGGTATGCCAGCACCAGGACTATCGCCCCGACAACGAGGTGGAGGTCGTAGGTGGGGAAGGTCCCAATCACAGGGAACAACACAATCAGGATCTGGATGAAGGCGACCCAAATGATTGCGTACATCATGGCCCACGTCTTCAAACTGTGGAGAGCAGCCTCTGGAGGCGAGTCGCCGGCGTTTTCTATTTAACGATTGGCAACCTGATGCGTGAGCTGATTGAGCAGAAGAGCAAGGCCAGTCACGGGACGCTGAAGAAATCCGCGTAGGTCTTCGCCGAGAGGACAGGGTTGGACTGGGCTTCCTCCTCAAGCCTTCTGAAGGGCACATCGCCGTAGTCGTGACCCGGGTAGATGGTCGTCGAGGGCGGCAGCTTGAGGATCACGTCGTGCAGGCTCCTGAACATCTCCTCCATCGACCCTCCAGGGAGGTCGGTCCTGCCGCAGTTACCGATGAAAAGAGTGTCTCCGGTGAAGAGGTTCTCGCCATCATAGAGGCAGATGCTGTCCTCGGTGTGTCCCGGTGTGTAGATGACCTTGACCTCGTTCTGTCCGACCATCAAGACGTCGCCTCCTTTCACTGACGCGTCATGGTCTATGGGTGAACGCTCGTACGCCACCACCTTCGCCCCGAGCTCCCCGGCCAGCTCCCTCAGGGTCGATGTGTGGTCGAAGTGATTGTGGGTGGCAACGGCGAACTTGACCTTCACGCCAACCTCCCTAGCGGCGTTGACGATGGGTCCTGTCTCCCACCCAGAATCAATCGCCAGCCCTTCGCCGCCGGGCCTGTCGGCGAGCAGATACACGAAGTTCTGCATGGTGCCCACTCCTATCTGCCTGACGATCATCGCGGAAGCGTGATGCCGCCCCGCTAAGTATGTGTTGCGTTTCCTCGATTCTGTCGGCACCCAATGATGCAAGGGGAGAGGTCACCAGGGTCAAGCCGCGCACACACACTCAGCAGTGCACGGGTCACAGTCTTCTTGCTTCGATGATTATCGAATGCGGGATGAGCATGTGTTTCCTGAGTGACGGATGTTCTGATACTCCCTTCGATGTGGGTCTCGGTTCGACAAGTCTTGTGATTACCAGTCCGCTTCTGTGTAGCGCCTGGAAGTAGTCG
The DNA here is from genome assembly GCA_050011715.1 of Nitrososphaerales archaeon. GTDB lineage: Archaea > Thermoproteota > Nitrososphaeria > Nitrososphaerales > Gagatemarchaeaceae > UBA183. Next base: position 36,393 of record JBEKIO010000022.1, read on the forward strand.
GTCAGGGTCCTATGGAATGAGGTCGTCCGGAAGGGTCTGACAATCCTCTTCATGTCCCATGAGACTTCGGATTTGGTGATGCCGAAGTACCTTCTCACCTCCAAGTGCACGGCCTTTCTCTCTGCTGCATTCTTCGTCCCCTCCTCGTATTTCCACTCTGCGATCGGTCCTCCATCTGCGGCATCGCCATATTCGAAACAGGGATGAGTGATTGAGAAGACAAACCTTCCATTCTTTTTTAGAACTCTGGCAACCTGTGAAATGGCATCCTCGTACCGTTCGATATCCATAAGCGCCATGAAGCAGGTCACTAGGTCAAAACGCTCGCTCTCCAGCTCCTTCAAGTCAGCCGCGTCTGATGCGTAGTACCTTATCCCCAACCTGTCTCTTCTCTCCCTCTCTCTTGCCAGTTTGATCATTTCTCTTGAGAAATCAACACCGATCACTCTGGCCCCCTTCTTGGCCAACATCCTAGTGTTGTATCCTTCACCGCACGCCAGGTCCAGGAGCTGCTTGCCCTTTACGTTCCCTACCATCCTCAAGGCGGCAGGCTTATTCATTTCCTCCCGAAAGTGGTCCTTACCCATCCGAACGAAGTCTGCCCAGGACCTCGAAGCTTCATCCCACTCTCTGGAGATTCTGTCATCAACCATAGAACCACTCGAACCTACGTCATCGACGGGAGAACACCATGCTCCGCATCATGGTTGCACCTCTCTGACAACACAATCCTATCTCTTCGCTATCGACTGCTGAATTGGGAAGCCGGCCCCAGGGCCAGTTGCGTCCGAGATGGTCATGTAGTACTCCCTGACGGGCCCGAGGATTCTGTATCCGCCCTTCAGGAGACCCTCCGGAAATGGACCGTAGGTCATCGCGAACTGGTCAGGCGGGCCCTTGTGGCGCGTCTCAGCCACCTGGGTCCCTGCCATCTCCTTGGCTCGGAACCTTCCCTCGCCCTCAAGGACTTCGGCAATCGGTATGCAGACCTCGCTCCTGAGTTCCGGCTCTAGCCTCTCGGTCGGGTTATCGTAGTACAGGCAGAAAGGGTACCCAACCTGTTCGATCCCCTTGGAATCAATCCACGACTTCAGTTCGCTCATCGCTTTCGCTACGCCTGCGTAAGGTCCTCTCCTCTCCAGCGATGCCACCATGATCTTGGGCGCAACCTCAAACTCGACGGCGGGTCCTGACAATCTCGTTCCTATGTCCACACCAGAAGGATAATAGATTATCCCCCAAGTCGCCCGAGGAGAACAGGAGGTTGGCGAATCTCCCTCAGATGCACCAGAACGGGTCTGCTGGGCACACCTCCCGCAGCCAACGGATGGTGCATTGCCCTTCCTCGTCTTCGGATTGCGGTTCAGTCGCTCGTTCGTTTGGCTCGAGTCTCGCCGTACAGTCTGTATTCCTCTCCTGCTTTGGCAGTGTACAGACCGTGCCCTATCTCGTCTTCGCCGTACCGCCGGATGAAGCTCTTCCACCGAGACCCTGCAAACCCCTCAGGCTCGACGTCGAACTTGACGATCTGGAAGACCATGGTATTCTCGTCTTCCCAGTCTCCCTCACCGTTCTCAATGAAGCCATAGGACCAGATTCTTTTCCAGATGTACTTCTTCATCTTGGAGTCGTAGGTGATGAACCCGATGCCGCTGTTGAGCAGAGCACCATTCTTTCGCGTCTCCCCTCTGATCTGGACAAAGCGGTCGCTCGGCTCCTTCGTGCATTCCATGCTCGACACAAGGCTCCCCTTCTCGCCGAACTGATCCGTGGACAGCCCTCTCCACCGCCCGAGTAGGAAGTCCAGCCTGCGGAGCTCTGACATGCGAACTCGGAACGATAATCGTGTTAACCCTATATGAATTGGACGCAGCCCCACATCCTTTCCATCACCTATATTACCTACAAGCCCGGCGCAATCACGTTGACGGCGAGGGGACTGACCTTCCACTTGGTGGACGTCTTCGCCGAGTCCCCCTACGGCGGCAACGAGCTGGCGGTGGTGCGCGACGCGAGCCGACTCTCCAGCAGCGAGATGCAGAAGATCGCGCGCGAATTCAACTTCTCGGAAACGACGTTCATCGTCACGAGCGAGAACTCGGGGGCCAAGGCCGCTCGTCTCTTCAAAGCGAGGATATTCACTCCGGCGCGGGAGCTCCCGTTCGCTGGCCACCCGACACTGGGCACAGCCTACGTGATACAGAAGTTCATCATAGGGAAGCGAGTGCCGGACGTAACGCTGGACCTCAAGGTCGGCAGGATTCCCGTTACTCTCGTCTACGGTCGGGGCGGACGATTGGAAAGGCTCTGGATGAGGCAGGTCGAGCCGACCTTTGGAAGAGAGCGGTTCACTGCCGAGGAACTCTCAAAAGCCCTTGGAGTAAGGCTCGACGACATAGACCAAAGGTTTCCCATAGTGGAGGTTTCGACTGGTGTGCCCTTCGTCATCGTCCCGCTGGTCAATCTTGACGCGGTTAAGCGCTGCCGGGTCGGCGGGAAGTCATACGCAGAGCTACTCCAGAAGACAAGAGAGGAAGGGATGCTCGTCTTCTCTCCTGAAGCCCGCGAAGCTGGCGATGACCTGAGCGTGCGAGTGTTCGTCGAGGCATTCGGAGTGCCTGAAGATGCGGCGACCGGTTCCGGCAATGGGTGCCTGGCGGCCTATCTCTCCCACTACAGGTACTTCCAAAGCGAAGAGGTGGACGCCAAGGTTGACCAGGGACACGAAATCGGACGGCCTTCCAGAATCTACTTGAAGGCTCGCAAAGAGGGAGGGAAGCTTCGAGTCTTCGTGGGAGGGCGTGTCGCGTCCGTCGGTGTGGGCAAGTTCGGATAGACGCACGAAGTATGCGGGCCAAGTGGGGTCAGCCCCTCAATGAGTCCGAATCTGCTTTCTTCCCGAAGAAGCCGCCACAAGCCTGGGTCCGGATGCGCCAAGCTTTTCTTGGTGGGATTCAGAGCGGGAAGGAAGGATGGCCTACACGACGAGGGAATTGAGTCCGCGGACATATCCGGATTTCGAGAGGCTCGCCGCGAAACAGGGAGGGTGCTGGTGCATGTACTATCAGCGAGCCAAGCCGATTGGAAGGACGCTAGAGAAGACTGCATGGGCAACGATGGATAAACAAAAGAAGAGAGAGACCTGGGTGCGGATGAACAAGCGAGACAAGAAGAGGCTGGTTCAGGAAGACCGATCTCATGCGATTCTGGTGTACGAAGGCCGAATCCCTGTTGGATGGTGCCAGTATGGGACCCAGGACGAGCTCCCTAGGATCGATGCGGGACGCAACTACCGCAAAGTCGGCTCTCCGGCCGGTGCCGAAAGGCTCTGGAGGATAACCTGCTTCTTCGTTGACAGGAGGTACAGAGGGAAGGGGGTCGCGAAAGCAGGGCTGAAGGCAGCCTTGGCCTCTATCCGGGAACGGGGCGGAGGGGTCGTCGAGGCCTATCCGGTGGTGTCGAAGAAGATGGCCACCGTCCCCGAATGGCTGTGGTTCGGGACCCCCGGCATGTTCGAGAAGGAGGGATTCAGAGAGGTCGCCCCGCTTGGAACGAGCCTAATCTTGATGAGGAAGACGATCCCCCAAAAATCCAGGTAACGAAGGGTGCCGATCTAGACCGGAGTCCGGGCCAGGGGGCCGATGCCAGGAGAACTCGGGAGAAAGCTCAGTCTTCATTTGTCTTGCCTGCCTTCACTCTTTTCAAGTTCTCCTCCTCTCGCTGGATGAGGGAGGCCTTTCTCCCGACCCCGAATCCACAGCCCCCGAGGCTCCCGTCGCTGCGCACGACCCTGTGGCAAGGGACGACCAACGGGACAGGGTTCTTCGCGTAGGCGTTAGCTACGGCCCTTGAGCTCCTCGGCCGAGATATCTCTCTGGCAATGTCTGAGTTAGAACGGGTCGATCCGTATGGAATGGCCTGAAGCTCTCTCCAGACTCTGTTCTCGAATGAGGTGGCTCTAATGTCGAGGGGGAGCGCGCGCGCTTCGTTCCAGCACAGGTCAGTGCAAGTTCGACTGACAGACGGACAAATCAGCTATTCAACGACCCGGGATTTGGAAAACACCTAAATCCTCGCACATCGAGCAGACCGCTAGGGTAACGAGGGATTCTTCTGGCAACAGGAATTGGGCTTTCGTCACGAAGGAGGTCCGGCGAGGGAGTCGTAAAGGGTCGTTCGATACTCGCGCTCGTAATTCTTGGATTGGTATTGCTTGTTGGCGTCTTCTATTCTGCGAACGCTCAGCCTCCTCTTTCCCCTCCCGTTATCAGCGCTAGTCCCACGATAATTGATAGTGGCCAGACTTCTACTCTCACCACCACCACTCCCTTCAGCGGAGGCACCTCTCCTTACAAATGCGAGTGGTTGCAGATGGCACCAGGAGCCGGGAGTTATAGCCCCTTGGGAAGCTCCTTCAGCTGTGACACTTCCCCTCCACTCTCGGTTTCGACGGGCGCTCTGTCGACTCCTGGGGTTTGGAGCTTCGAGCTCCAGGTCAATGACAGTGCGTCCGAGTCTGTCACCTCTGGATCCGTCACGGTCTTCGTTAGCAGTCTCCCTCCCTCGACCCTCACTGCAGCGTGCAACCACGCCTCCGTGGTCATTGGCACAACAATCACATGCAAGGCAACGGTCTCTGGTTTCGGCTCTGCGCCGACGGGTAGTGTCGCTTGGTCAAGCAGCAGCTTGGGCTTGTTCTCAGGAACACCCTGTACACTCTCACCACACACAACCTACAGCGTGTGCGGAGTGACATTCAAACCGACCGCCGCAGGCTCTTCCGTGATTCTCACGGGGAGCTACGGAGGTGACGCCAAGAACTTCCAATCTGCTGGAACGTACAACCTTGCCGTGACGAAGAAGGTCACAAAGATGATGGTCTTCTGTACGCCAAGGTCCGTGGCCGCCGGCTCGCCGAAGGTCATGATTTGCGAGGCCAAGGTGATTGGCTACCTCCCAACGGGAACGGTCAGCTGGTCCCAGAGCGGCACAGGCTCCGTCTCCTTCACCTCGACAACGTGCACTCTCACCCCTCTGACACAATTCAACAGGGCAACGTGTTACGTGGCAACGACGGGGTCCACGGCTGGGCATGTCACACTAACCGCCAACTACACGGGAGACTCCAACAATCAAGGTAGTTCCCGAACAACCACATTGACTATCAGGAAGGCGCCTACAATCACTACGATATCATGCGTGCCTCTCTTTACCATCAACGTTCCAATCACCTGTACGGCTGCAGTGACCGGCGGATACCCGTCGCAGACTGGGACCGCCTCCTTCACTGTTTCGGGGAAGGTGAGCATCACGTCTCCCTCAAACACTTGCACACTGACAGGGGGAAATTGCTCCGTGACAGTCACGATAATTGCTGGCAAGGGCACGGTACGGGGGACATACAGCGGAGACGCCAACAATAGGGCAAGCCACGGAACGGCTAAGCTGACCACCGTCCTCTCCACATTGGCATGTGGCGCTACAATCAACGCAAACACGATTTTGGGTAACAACATCGGCCCTTGCAAAAAGAATGGACTGGTCATAGGTCACAACGGCATAACCTTCAACTGCAACGGGCACACTATAACCGGCAATAGCACAAACATGTTCGCAGGAATCTATCTTGATGGGAAGACAGGAGTCACGGTCGAGAACTGCAAGGTCACGGCGTTTCGGTATGGCTTCCTCCTTAACAGCTCCTCCAACAGCAACACCCTCACTGGGAACACGGCAAACAGCAATCACGTCGATGGATTCCTTCTCAACGGCACTTCCAACAGCAACAAACTCAACGGGAACACTGCCAGCAGCAACGCCTACTTCGGCTTCTACCTCTCCGGTTCTTCCAACAAGAACACACTCACCGGGAACACTGCCAGCAACAACATCAACGGCAGTGGCTTCTACCTCTCCGGTTCTTCCAACGACACCCTCATCACGAACACGGCAAACAGCAATCACGTCGATGGATTCCTTCTCAACGGCACTTCCAACAGCAACAAACTCAACGGGAACACGGCAAGTGGTAACGTCAACGATGGCTTCTACCTCTCCAGTTCTTCCAGCAACACCCTCACCGGGAACACGGCGAGCAGCAGCTATGATGGATTCCTTCTCAACGGCACTTCCAACAGCAACAAACTCAACGGGAACACGGCAAGTGGTAACGTCAACGATGGCTTCTACCTCTCCAGTTCTTCCAGCAACACCCTCACCGGGAACACGGCGA
>JBEKIO010000023.1:0-38657 GCA_050011715.1 Nitrososphaerales archaeon
ACTACATGGATCTGGCTGACGGACTGGCCAGATCGAAGGAGGCGGCGATGAAGGCGTTGGAACTGGATGACAACCTGGCCGAAGCTCATGCTTCGCTGGGGCTCAGCCTGTTAGATGATTTGATGTACGAAGATGCTCTACGAGAGTTCCGAAGGGCCATCGAGCTGAACCCCAGCTACGCCTCAGCTCATCACTGGTACGGTCTATGTCTCCAGGACCTGGGAAGGGCAGAGGAAGCGACGAAAGAGATCGAGACGGCCCATGCCCTAGACCCGCTGTCTCCAGTGATCGCGTTCAATGTGGCAGCCGCACGATTCTATGCTGGAAGGATGGACGAAGCGCTCGCATTAAGTGACAAACTGATTGAGGACGAGCCCACCTTTGCACTTGGCTACTTCGGGCGCGCCTACTGTTACATGAAGAAGGGCATGAAAGAAAGGGCCTACGCCGATTTGGAAGCGTGGCACAGACTTTACCGAGATGAAGACGAATACAAGCTCCATACCGTCGTGCTAGGCGGATGGTTTGGAGAAAGGGAGAAGGCTCTGCCGGTCATCGAAGAGCTCATTCCGAATGCCGGCAAGTCATCACTTGGGGAGGGGGGTATCGCCGCGTGCTATGCGGCTCTTGGCGACAGAGAAGAGTTCTTCAATTGGATTGACAGGGCCATATCTTCGAAGAGGATTGGTCCCGCAGACCTTCGGTATTCTCCCGTCTACGACAAGGTGAGGGACGACCCGCGCTTCCCCGGGATCTTCAAGAAGTTGGGCCTTCCCTACTGAGCAGTGCGGAATCCACATTCAGGACTTGTTTGTGTGCGAGCCCCACCGGGCCTGTATCTTGTTGAGGGCCGCGCCTCTCTCCCCTCGCACGGGCGTGACCCATAATCTAACAAGGGCGTGAATATTGATTTAGGCCCCCTCTGGAATCTGTTCGGTTTGAGTGGATTCATCAGTGCTGGAGGATTGAAAACGTACTATGAGGAGCACGGGTCAGGGGAACCCCTTGTCATGCTGCATGGAGACATCACCAACGCCGAGAGTTTCTCCTGCCAGATTCCTGCCTTCGCCGCAAGATTCAGGGTGATCATACCTGAACGGAGGGGGCACGGAAGAACCCCTGATCTTCCCGGTGATTACACGTACCAACTCTTCGCAAAGGACACGATCGCCTTCATGGACTCACTCGGACTAAGACACGCGAACCTTCTGGGCGACCATGGCGGCGCCAACATAGCACTCCTGATTGCTGTCTCGAGGCCAGACTTGGTCTCCAAGCTGATTGCAATCAGCGGACAATCAGGACACGAGTTGACCGACCAACAGAAGAAGTACGCGCGTTCGGTCACGCCTGAGGACTTCCGCAGGAGGTTCCCCACCATCGTCGAGATGTACGAGAGGGTCGCTCCGAACGGCAGAACGCAGTTTCCCCACTTCTTCGAGAAGATCAGGGCGTTGGCGATTACGGATTGGAGGATTCCGGACAAGGAACTGGGGTCAATTGCTGCGTCGACCCTGATCATGCTTGGGGATCGTGATGTCGTTTCCATCGAAGATGCCACTGCGATGAGTCGGAAAATCCCAGGTTCACAGCTCTGCGTGATTCCAGGTGCGGGTCTGGGCTTGACTGCCGAGAAGCCTGACTTGGTGAACCGCATTATCCTCTTCTTTCTTGAAGGGGAGCAGAAGACCTGAAACTGGGAAGTCAGGCAGACTGCTTCCACGCCTAGGAATCCACTTTCAGAACTGGTATGGGTGCGGGCCCCACCTGGTCCGCTACGTCTCTCGCGCGCGCTTCAGCAATAGAAGGAGAGCTGTTCGCCTAGCTTATGGTCTAGTAGTCCTAGTGGCACTGGTCATCGTCCTATACTCGGAGGCCACTTCGTTGAACCTCTGCAGATACTTCTTCCTCGATGCCTGGCCATACTTGTGCGCTTAATACTGGATGAATCTGATGGGCTTTCTCTTGGGAATCCGGATTTCGTTCTCCATGGGCGCTGAAGGCATATATAACACGATTGCTCATTTCCGGATTAGGTAAGACGCACAGTGAAGATGAGAGGTACTGGTCTGATTCCAGTTATTGCTGCTATTATTCTAGCACTGTTGATAGGGGGGATATGGGTTTCGCAGAACCACTCATCAATAACGACTCCGACTACGACAACCTCATCAAGTTCGAGCTCGACAAGCTCCAGTTCTCACTCCTCTTCTAGCAGCTCTTCCACATCGACAAGCTCCAGTTCTCACTCCTCTTCTAGCAGCTCTTCCACATCGACAAGCTCCAGTTCTCACTCCTCTTCTAGCAGCTCTTCTACCTCGACAACCAGCACAACAACTACGAGCGGTTCAGCTCTGACACCAGTGAATCTTGGAACCGCCGGCAGCTTCGTGATTCTATCAAAGTCAGGAATCTCAACCACTGGAGCCACCTCGATTGTAGGGGATATCGGAGTAAGTCCGATCACCAGCACTGCCATCACTGGGTTCGGGTTGGTACTGGACTCCTCAGGTACATTCGCGACATCATCTCTGGTGACCGGAAAGGTATATGCGGCCGACTACACGGTTCCCACTCCATCTACGCTGACCACGGCCGTAGGTGACATGCAAACCGCTTACACCGATGCCGCAGGACGAACCAATCCTACTGCTACTGAACTGGGCGCCGGAGACATTAGCGGGATGACTCTCACTCCTGGCCTGTACAAATGGTCGACCGGGGTCACGATAAACACTGGTGTCACTCTCAACTGCCAGGGCAACGCGAATGCCGTCTTCATATTCCAGGTTGCGCAAGACCTCACCGTAGGCAACGGTGCTATCGTTACTCTGAGCGGCAGCTGCAGTGCCAGCAACATCTTCTGGCAGGTCGCCGGCCAAGCGACCCTTGGAACGACGTCCAGCTTCTCAGGAATCATACTGTGTCAAACTCAGATCGTGCTGAACACCGGCGCGACGCTGACCGGTAGAGCGCTGGCACAGACCCAGGTCACATTGGACGCCAACACTGTCACAGCGCCGTAGGAATCATTATCCCAAGAAACGGCTTCATCGGACTCCGCCAGGTTAGGAATAAATAGGACGTACCCTGACTTGGGTCCATGGGACAAAAATACAAGTGCAACAACTGTAAATTGGTCGTGGAAGTGACCTCCGGAGTTCCTGACAGAAGAGAAGGCGGAGCCTGCCCTAAGGACGCTATAGGCCAACACAACTGGACCAAGAAATAGAGAATCGTCTTACCAGAGAACAGTGCTGCATCGGATCGGCGGCCAGTGCAAACTGGATTTGTTTCTCTGATAGGCTCTCGCACTCCGCTTCCCGAAGTATTTGTGCAAGCTCTACGTTGACTTGCTGGAATCCAAGTCGAGGGTGAGAACAAGTGGCTAACGCTGGTTCAGAACGCGGCTCAGAGCCACGTGACGAATCTTGACAGAGAAGATTCAGGGGGCGACGTGACGAGAACTTGACAGAGCCTTCGCCGGTAAATCATAAATAATCTTGCCCTGCACAAGCAGCCATGTCAAACTCGAATAGGTCCGCGGTGGACCTTTTTTGGACCGTGGCCATAATTCTCGTGGTTCTCTGGTTATTCGGATTCATCACTGGATTCGGCGGAGCGTTGATCCATCTGTTGCTAGTTATCGCTGTCATCGTGATAGTCTACAGACTAGTCACAGGAAGAAATGTAGTCACAGGCCAACCAGCGGACAGACCGGCGAGCAAATAGCCAGAGATATAGGTGCACGGTTATGGGTTTTGGAAGTTGGATTGGTGGTGTAGGGCTCTGTATTTTGGCCGTTCTGTTAGGGCTTCTTGGAATTGCGGTTCTACTAGGAGCTGTCAAATTCGTTGCGACAAGCTATGATGTCCCATTAGGAGTAGGCATGATAATAGTGGCACTCGTAATGTTCCTGGGCGGATGGTATGCGTACAAGTCGGCATCGCCGCGAGGAACAATGAACGTGCACAATCAATAGAGATTTGAATAGAATTGGCGGCTCGTCCGGAGCAAAAGGAATGGATGAGAGGGATTATGCTCTCTCAAGCGGCTGGACGTGCCTCGTCTTGGTACGTCGATAAGTAAAACGTGATAATCAGATAAGTATCTTCAACCGCGCAAACCCACAAATGTCGAGGACTGCGGCGACGACGAACCACAGTTCGTCCACACTAGGCGGGGGCGTGGAGGACGATGAAGTCGTAATGTTAAGGATCAGAGCTTTCTTGGGTCGCGAGAGGGCAGTTCTGACAGTATTTCTGCGGGATTGGAGGGATTTGAACCTATAGTTAGATGCTCCCCCGGGGCAGACTTTTGACATGAGACGGGCCGAAAACCGAAAAACCCGCAGGGCATTGAACCGAAAAGTCGGGGATTTGGACCCAAGGCATGACGTAGCGCGTGCGGAAGCACGAACGAATACAACGGAAACCTGGAGGAAGCGATTGCAACCTATGACAGGCTGATCGAGAAGGAGCCTACGTCCTTCGTCGGCTACTTCAGTCGTGCCTGGTGCTTCGCGAGGAAGGGCATGAAGGAGAGGGCCTACGCTGATATGGAAGCCGCTCAGAAACATTCCCTGGATGAAGGCACATACAAGTTCGGTCTGGCCGTCCTATTCTGTTTGTTTGGAGAAGGAGAGAGGGCCTTACCGATGATTGAAGAGCTAATTCCGAATGTCGGAGAGTCACTGGTCACGGAGGAGTGGATCGCCGAGTGCTACGCGATGCTTGGCAACAGAGAAGAGTTCTTCGAATGGATAGACAAGGCAATGTCTGTAAAGATGATTTCGGGGAGTCACCTTCGGTACTGTGTTGGCTTCGATAAGGTGAGGGACGACCCGCGCTTCCCCGAGATCTTCAGGAAGTTGGGCCTTCCCTACTGAGCAGTGCGGAATCCACATTCAGAACCTGTTTGGGTGCGAGTCGCGCGCGCATAGGGATACTATGGGAATAACATAACAATCCGGCCGGGTACGATTCGTCTTCTCGAGGCGAGAGTCCCGCCTACGCGCAAACGCCCTTCTATCGCCCGCCCTCTGTCCTGGTCAGATCCACGAGCCACCTCTCGTAGCGGAGGAAGAGAGACGCAATCCTCCCGAGCAACGCTGGTTCGTTCAGGGTGAGCTCGACGAGGTCCAGGTCGCCCTTGGTGACGGCCCTGACGAGAGGCGTCAGGGTGATGTAGATCCCGAAGAAGACGACAAAGTCCGCGACGAGGGTCACGAGCGAGTAGGGCGTCGCGGGGAGGGAAGTGACCGCGACGTAGCAAACCGCGGAGACCAGCAGGATCTTGACCGTCGATTGGATGTCGAGCACCGCATGGAGGTACCTGTAGGCGAGGTAGGTCCCCACGGCCCAGGCGACGAAGTAGGAGATGAAGGTGGCGTAGATGAGCCCGTCGACCCCCAGGCCGTAGGTCTCCGCGAGGAGGGGGGCGGCCAGGACGAGGGTTACCGCCGCGGTGAGATTGAGCACGAAGGTCAGCCTCGTCCTCCCGAAGCCGTTGAAGAAGGCGGGATGGACGGAATACCCGAACGCGATGGGAAGGATGGCCAGGGCCAGGAGCTGGAGGTAGGGCACGCTCGCGTCGTACCCGGTGCCCAAGAGCAGCCTCACGAGAGGGCCCGCGCCTGCGACCAGGGAGACGATGAGCGGCGTCAGGAGGTAGGCCACGAACCTGTACGCGTGCCTGAAGGCCGAGTTGACGTCAGCCTTCACACCGTCGATCGAGGCGAAGGCCGGGAAGAGAGCGCTGACCATGGCCGAGGCGAGAACGGCGATGGGCACGGTGAAGTTGGCGGCCGCCTGGTAGTAGCCGTACACTTCGTAGCTGGCTATGCGGGAGAGGAGCACGAAGACGAAGTAGGTCGCCAGGCCGCCGATGACACCACCCGCGTAGACCGGGAGGCCGTAGACGTTCATCTCCTTCACGTCGGCTGCGAAGCCTTTCAGGCTCCCGAAGCCTCTGAGCTTCCTCAGGTAGAGAAGCGCCACCCCGATGGTCCCGGCCAGGAAGAAGGACACCAAGTGACCGACCAGGGCCCCGGTGACCCCGAAGCCCGCGAGCACGAGGAGCGGAGCGAGGGCCAGCTTGATGAGCGCCTGCGCGGCCGATGTGGATCCGGACAGAGCCATCGAGTTCCAGCCGATCGCCGCGGTCGTGGCGGTCTGAAGGATCGTCGTTCCAATCACCGTCAACGAGGTCAGCTGGACGTACGTCGTAAGGTCCGGGCGCTGGAGGACGAGGTTGCAGAGGCTCCCGGCGAGGAAGAAGCTGACGACGGTGAGGATCGCTCCGGTCACGAACAGGAAGATCATGACGTTCATGGTGAACCGCTTCGCTTCGTCCTCCCTTCCGACCGAAGTGTAGTAGGCCGCGTACCTGACTACAGCAGGGAGCGCTCCGAACCCGATGAAGAGCTGCAGGATGCCCGGGATGACGAGCGCCAGAGAGTAGATACCGTAGTCGCTGGCCCCCAGCAACCTCGCCACCACGATGATCGTCACGGCGTTGATGGCCGTAGCAGCCAGGTTCGAAGCGAAGAGGATGAGGCTCCCGCGCACGGACCGCTTCGCTATGTCCAGGGCCATGGGCTGCTCCATTACTCGTTTTGACGTCGGTATATCACATTGACACTAGGGCGGCACTGTTAATTTCGTTGCGCGTTCAAGGACCAGCGGAGCCTGTTGAAGAGAAGGGCGTAATCACTCAGGAAGAATGGGAACAGAGAGTCAAGAAGAACCTGAAGCGCTAGCCATTTTCTTCACCCGCAAGAAGAGTAGAACGACGCCAATCACAATGCCAGCAACACCGAGGCTGTAGAAGAGAACGGCAATCGTGCCTGGAAACCCACAGCTCGGGCCCCCATAGGGCGCGGGGAAGCCGTTGTAGCAGACTGCGTAGACCGGAATCGGCTGAACGGCAGCGAAACCGACCCAGGTCACCCCAAACAGCACGAGCAAGACGCCTATCACCGACTGCTCCTCCGCTTTCATGCCCAACGTCCCCAGTGGGAGTATCCGTCTGCGTTCTGAATTAAGTCTATCCGCTAGGTCTCGGATTGCTTGTGCACGGTCGACGCAAGCGCGCGCTGGCCTCGACCTTCGAGTTTCCCCACACGGCGCACATCAATGAAATCCGACTGACAGGAGTGGTTCACAACAACAAGATGGAGCGGATGAACGGCGAGATTCGAGACAGGGAGAGGGTGATGCGCGGACTGAAGCGAACCGACACGCCCATTCTGAAGGGGATTCAGATTTACCACAACTCCATTAGACCGCACGAAGGATTAAACGGAGACACGCCAGCTGACAGAGCAGGAATCAGAGTTGAGGGGGAGAACAAGTGGGTAACGCTGATTCAGAACGCGGCGAAGGAGGAGGCGTTCTCGTCGATAGGACTATTAGTCCAACGACTAAGAATGAGTCTATGAGGAGAATAACGGAGGGTGTTGTAGTAGCCCTCGCGGGTGTTGCCGTCGTTCTGTTCTTCTTTCTGGCTCCGGTAGTACCTCTCACTCTTCCCGTGGCGTGTGGCAGTCCCTTCTTCGTCTGCTTTGTGGTTCTGCCCCCTGCTCATGGTTACGCATCCATTTCGTACACTCTTTTCGGGGTGGGTGTCGTCTGGCTCCCGACGGGTTCCGATGCCGTATTTCCTATGACGTGCCATTCCTTCCTTACTCACCACATCGAGTTCATGTATTCAGATATCTGCCCTTGACAAAGTCACCCGTCATTGGACACCCTCAGGAATCACCCATTAATGGGACCGAACCTTTCCGAGCGCTTCAAAATGCAAGTAACTAGAAGGGTTCGTCTCAGTAGTCTCGGCAGGAATCAAGGTCAAGGGAGAGAACAAGTGGATAATGATAATCCAGAACGCCTCAAAGAAAGCCTAAATCAGTTCACGGAACCCTCGAAAGGGGTATCCTGAACCGTTGAAGATTCCGCCCATCGCAGTGGCCCTGCTCCTGTGCGTTTCTGCGGCCTTCGCTGGCATGGCGTACTTGTCTCCCGTAAAGTCTCCGCCGTCTGTCCCGCTCTGTTCTACCGTGAACAACCAATATGGCGACCCTGAGATGACGCCCGCCTGTCAGGCTCAGGTCGTGGAGTACAGGACGGCGCTGGCGGCATGGTCGCCGTGGCCTACGTGGTGGCGCCAGACCTACGCCGACGTCGCGGAGGGCTCAGCCGTGCTGGCCCTGCTGTTCTCTCTACTGACGGCAAGAAGGCTCGACTTTTCATGGTTGCACAAACCTTTGATGTCGTGGCTTCCGAAGTGGCTGTCCATCGCTCTCGCTCTGGTGGGCGCTTCAATCTATATCCCCCTTATCATACTCACCTCTATGTGGGACACCCCGTTCGGGCACACCGCGCCCTTCCTCGTCTTGTGGGACACGATGTGGGGCATCGGCCCTCCGATAAGCATCATGGCGATCGGAGCGTGGGGCTTGGCTATGCTGGCCCTTTCTTCGCGTAAAGGCATCACATGGGCACTGAAAGCCTTCGGCCTACCCGCGATCTTGTATCTCACTGTGATGGTGCTCGTGTTCGACAGCCTTGAAATGACCACGCCTGTGACGCTGTTGGTATCGAAGCTTTCACTGTACGGTATCGACTTGGTGAGCAACTGGTTGGTGCTGATGGTCGCGTCATTCCTTTTTGTCTACGGCCTCGCGTACAAAAAGCTGGGGTCGCGTTGAGGTTCTTGCCACCAACCGATTCTTTGCAACGTCCTGAATCTGGTCAATCAACCGCAGGCTTTACAGAATCACTGAAACATCAGTTTATGTCCATAAACGAATCCAGAGACCTATGTGTAGGCTCGGTGGTAAGAGACACCTAGTATAGAATTCAATCTAATGTATAGCGAGGCTCAGGGAGGGCAGGTTTTGAAGAATGTTGACAACACTATAAAGGTCAAGAAAACGTGGTTTCTGAGCATCTGATACGGGAGAGTATGAATGCTCTACCCGTCTTCCTATGGAAGGGGGTTTTTGTCATTGGAGGAAGGCTAATGGCACCAGTTAAGCCCAATCCAGTTACAGATGGGGCCCAGATTGACCACCATCGCTCAGCATAATGAAAGAAGTTGACCCAAAATCTGTGTCCAGCCACTTAGCCGACACGCCCCACGAGCCGACGCTTAACAGCGAGAAAACGAGCCGCAGGGTGAACAGAGCCCGAACAGAGAATGGATTCTGTCAACTTCGTTGCATGGTAATAGGGAACTCAATCGACTCTTCCCTTTTCAAGCATGTTCAGTCTGTGATACAAGAAGAAGAGCGAAATTCCGATGATGACCATTGAAACAATGACCAGGTCAAACCCTGCAACTTCGACCTTCCCCCAGAAGTCGAAATAACAATAGGGCACGAATGTGAGAGAGGGCACGTAATCGAGAAACCAGAATAGTACGCAAGAAATGGCGTGATACGAGTTAAGCGCGATAAGGAAGAGAAACACTCCGAGGACGAGCGTGGCTTCGCCGATAACCAAGAGCAAGAAAGGTCGGTTCATCTAGGTCTTCAACTTCTTCTTGATTCTCTGTTCCCATTCAGTCTGAGTGATGATTCCGCGCGCGCGCTCTCCATTGGGATATTCCACATGAGACGGGCCGTGCAACGAAGTTAACATAATCCAGAGAGTGATAAGGCTTTAAGGGACAGACCCCTCTTTCGGTTCTGATTGAGGGGACAAGTCGCCTCTTTCCTGATAGTGGTTGCCCTGATAATCGGTGCGGGGATTGGCTACTTCGGGAATACTGCCGCTCCCAGAACGACGACCGAGACGGTCATCAGGACGTACACCGCAACCACAACTCTCGCAGGAGAGTCGCACGTCGAACGGTGCGTCGTCACCGTATACACCGTTTGGGCGGTCGAAGAGGTCTCGAATAGCAATACGATTCGAGGGACGTCGACACAGAGCGATCCCGTCCAGACGTACCAGACCTCGGCTTCGGCAGAGCATACGGTTGGGTTTGAAACCACCACCATGGTTTCCTATACGGGCACTCTGTCGGGGCCAATCGCCCTCTGGAACGGCACCGCTTGCACGTTCATTTCGGGTTAGTTACCACAGAATCATTTGCGTCTCCCGAGTTGCACCAGAAGAACGCCGAAGACCCACATGGCGTTAGAGGGACAGACTCCCGCAGAGGTCGCGGGAATCGGCGTGAGCGGGAAGAACAGATGGTTGGCCATGCTCACCGAGGCTGTAAATAACACGGACACGATGTCTCAGGTATGAGAAGGAAACCCCTCTTGATTGTCGGCGTATGCCTCGGTGCCTTCCTTCTGTTCTTCTTCTTCGCGCCAGTGTATAGTTCGCCAATACCATGCCCTGCGGTGTCAAAGGAGTGCGGACACCTCCAACAAACCTACCCTGCATACGAATCTCTCGGTTGCGCTTTACGGGACTTCGGCACGGGATACTGGGGTTCGGCGTTTCACCTCGGTTGTCCCATTGACCACATCCGCATCTACCTGCCGTGATGCTACCCTCAGAAACCACCCGACACGGGACAGTCGGGGAAACCCCGCGCTGATGGGACAGAACCTTTCCGAGGGTTCTGTTGCGTTCATGGGTGTTGGGAATCCTCCCTGTTGCGCTTCTGGTGCTCGGTCTCTTCCCTGACTCTTTTCGCGAAGACAAGTAGCCGCGAACCGAGATAGACTCCCCAGATGACATAGAGAGCCATTGCGTATTGATAGTATGAAGGGATTATTATGACGGCCAAGACCAACAGAGGCACAGGGGCAAAGACTAGGATTCGGAAGCGCCTTCTCTCGCGCTTAGCGTCCTCTGTCTCCCCCGCGTGTTGGGTTTCCCTAAGCCAAATCCTCCATTCCCTCCGACCTCCAACGCTGACGAAGAGGCCACAACTGACTGCGAGGACGAGGAATAGGACAGAAGATATTTGACTACTGACGAACGGCTTGACCAATTCATAGACAACAACGGCGATGACAAGGAACCCTATGACCTTGAGGTAGAACGACCTGACTCTCCGATTCCACAGTTCCTTGGCGGTTCTCTCGTCGCTCAAGTCTTCCGCTCCATCTCTTTGTGCTTCGCGTTCTGGATAATCGTCTTCCATTTATCCTCGCCCTCGACTTTGATTCCTGCTCTGTCGGCAGGAGTGTCTCCGTCTAAGCCTTCGTGCGGTCTGATGAAGTTATGGTAGATTTGGAACCCCTTGATTATCGGGGAGTCCATCGTCTTGAGCCCGCGCAGCGCGCGCGCGCGCATCCAGAGGGCTTCTGTATCTCTTGTTCGTCGCATCGATAGCCGTTCCCATGGTGATGACCTCTTCAGACTTCATCCACGATGCCGCAGTGGTGGCATCCAGGTTCGTTTGAGCCAAGAATCCGGGGAACGAAAATTACAGCACGACCTTCTGACGAAAGGTGAGAGTCCAAGCGCTCGCACTCCCACGCTAGCACTAGTCTTCCAAGACCATCAAAATCGCTGTTCTCATGGGTAGGCGTAAATCCAGCCAGACGGGCATCGAGAGACATGAGAAATGAGGCCTTCGCATTTATTGGAGTTATTCTGGTCGTTGTCAGTGGCATGGCAGGGTACTACGTAGGCAGTTCATTTGGTCACGGCACAACGGTGACAACGGTGTCGTTCGTGCCTGAGGCCTGTGCATCTCATGTGGAGGCTCCCAACGTCAGTGGGACGATTCAAGTCTTCCAGGTCAAGCCTGCATCCATTGGAGTCATCTGCGTCAACTACCAATTCTCGAGCACTGGGAACTTCTCGACCACCCTCTACGGAGGACATAGCCCTGTCTGTATGACCAAGAACGAAACCAACAACCAATACGGGGTCTCCTGCGACATTGAACTCACTCCTTCGATACCTTGGTTCTACCACCAGTCGGGCCAGAATGTCACGGTCACATATCTGGTTCAGTCGGACAAGAATGCCACTGGGGTGTATTGGTTCGGTGGCCCTTGTGTCGAAATCATGATTCCATTCGGCATCGGAAAGCTTCCGACCCATTTGACCTATCCCTTTCCAATTCTATTCTGTCCCTACTTCCCTGACGATCCTAGCGGGGTGACTGTGACAGGTATCACTGACATGACCGTTGCTCTTGTTCCTTACGAGTGAGCCAACGAGTTAACGTGGTCTCTGTCCAACCCCACCAAAACTGCTGGTTCAAATCTTACCACGACTTGTAGTCGCCTATCTCTCCAGACAGCCCTGCCTTGCAACAACTGCACCCTTCGTCCTTCCAATACCAGAGGTTGTGCCTAGAACAGAACTCGGAGTTTCCCATTTCAGTCGTCACAGTTCCTGCACCTCTTCGGGGGAAGGAAGTGGGTGACACCGATGCTGTCGTGGACGACCTCGCAATCTACGAACATCTCTTCGTCTTCAGGTTCCTCATCGTTCATGAACTACGAAACTGGCTTCCAGCATATTAGCCCCCACCTCCAAATGCAAGGTTGTCTGACAGAGGGGGTTAGGTGAACCTAGACGTAGCCTCAGGGACTTGGGGCTTGCATGAATTGCCACGGAATCGTTCAACCTAAGTAGAGGGGGCAGTCCAGCCTATCAGAGGCCACTCTCTTGTCAGAACCTTCGAAGAAAGAGCGCAAGTCGCGTCTCAGGACAATCAGACTCTCAGAGTCGTTGGAACGTTCTCTTCAGAAGGAAGCAGCCGATGAAGGCACAACCGTCAACGCGGAAATCAATTCAATCCTCAATCGGCACTTCGATTGGGACAGGAAGCTTCGGGAGTTTGGAATCGCTCAGATTCCCAATTCGACATTCAGGAGCCTACTTGAGGGGTGCGATGACGAGACGCTGGCTCGAATAGGGCGAGAGATATTCTCTGTGCAGAAAGAGATGGCAGAGTTCTTTCTTCAAGACTCCTCTCCGAAGGGGATACTCAACTTCTTGGCGCTGCGGTCTCGGTTCAATCCCAAGAACACGATAAGAGTGACGCAAGAAGAGGGCGAGTATACAATCGTCATGCGCCATGATTCTGGCCCCAAGTGGAGCATCATTGACAGAAGTTATCTTGAAGAGTTCGTGGAGCAGTCATTCAATGTCAAGCCGCGAATAAGCATGGGGGATTCGGTGGTCACGGCCCGCTTCAAGGTAGATCCGCAAAACTTGCCCACCTGACAGGAAGTCGAGGTCTGACAACCTTGGATTGTTGTCCGACAGCATCAAAATCGCTGGGCAGTCCCTAGAAGAGATTCATGTTTTGACCAGTAGATTCCCAACTAACCAAACGAGTCCCACCGGAAGGATACTAATCTGAGCATAGAATCCAAGCGCGAGGGGCTGGGTTGTGGAAAGCCTCCCAGCAAAAATGACGAGGGCGTAACCATACAAAATGACCTCAGAAGCGATTAGGACTCCACGCTTCGACCAATTCAGTCCATTCCAGAAGTGAAAGGTGAGAAAGATTGGACTGAGAATCAAAAAAGGCATCAGACTGGATTCCAAATACCCCCAAGGGGTGAATCCGGGATACCCGCAAGAAATGCAATCTAGGGAAAGCCATCCGACCTCATCCAACGTTCCGACAACTGCGAATATGAGGGCCGGAATGGTTGCGACCAAGGTAATGTCGACCCATTTCTGTTTCATGGCCTCGTTCTCCTGTATTCTATTAGTTAGACAGGCTATTTACTACTAAACCTTGGGTTCTTGTCTCTCTATTTCCATTCTTCCTGAACGATGTGTTCCTGTCCAAACCTACCAAAATCACTGGTTCAAATCCGACCTTAAGCCAAGGCGGTCTGATGGAGAGGGTAGAGTGAAAGCAGAGCCATCGCTGAAGGATGCTCTTGATGAGACGCTGGAATCTATCTGGTAACAACAGTTAATCATCACTCAGACTATTCTGGACGGGGTGGGGTTCTGAGCGCAGGAGCGTGTCGGCCTTCGGAAGGGCCGCCGAGCTGTACGTGATCGGCGTCCTGGGGATGCCCCTCAGCGACCTGGTCAGGGCCTTCACGGGTTGGTCCCGGGCGCCGGGCGAGGCCCTGGTGTGGGGAGGAGGAGGCTCCCACGACCTGGTGCTCTGGTTCGGGTTCTACATGGCGGTCTCGAGCGTGGTCTATGGCGCGTCGTATCGCAGGATAGGGCGGCTTCTCCATTCGTTCCCAAGACCCCCTTAGCCTGGTGGTCGAGCACAGGTAGGCGGAGCGTGGACCGCGTCGTGCGCCTAGACTGTCGGGTGCGAGCCAGACGTGCTAAGCGCGACGAAGCTCAGCTAGGCTCTCTATATTTCAATATTACAACACTAACACTTGATCACAGCTTGGCGCTCACCGTCTTGGCCGCACCGACTCCCTTCCCCCTCTCCACGAAACCTCCCAGCTCGAGCGGTGGCAGCAACCTGCTGACCTCCACCGCGTCCAGCCCCAGATGCGAAGCCAGCTCGGCCTGAGAGAACTGGTCAGGCGCCTGTTCAGTCAGGAATCGGACAAGCAAGGTGGCCTTTCGGCGCATCTCTGCAGAGCGTGGGAAGAGGTCCACCATTTCGTTTTCCAGGTCTGCCTCCAGCTGTTCGTCAGGAATTGCCTTTCTCAGCGTTTCCAGAGTCAGCGAGGCCCCGCCCGAACTCCCCTGAGCCAGCCGGAATTCTAGGCATCTGCACACGTAACTCAGGAATCTCCTAGGGTTTCCCCTCGAAAGCGCAGCAACGCGTTCAAGCAGAGGCTCGTCGAACGGCCGTGTGCCGGACAGTCCCAGCTTGTAGATCCGAATCAGGTCGCTCGAAGAAAGGGACTTCAGCCGAATCGTATGGAATTTCGCGAGGAAGTAGTGAGTCGGGGCTCCCCTCCGGTCCAGCGTTTCACGCTGGATGAAGATGACTAGGTTGGCTCGGTGGCCGGCTTTCTTGACCATCCGCGAATCCAGGGTCGCCCTCCAAATCTCCTGCATGTCGAGGAGGTTCCTCGTCAGGGACCGAAGATCAGATCGACTGTAGTCAGGCAAGTCGATCAGGATTGCATCGGCGTTTGCAAAGTAGGTTAGAAGCGCTTCTCTCCGAGCCCGGGTCACCTCCTCCGGAGGAAGCGCCATCTCAGACGCTGCAGCTGGACTTCGTCGTTGAGCTGCAAGCACTGACAGTGTGTGGTCGAGGTGCTTGAAGCCTCCAGCAAGTGACATCTTCGGCTGGTGCCCAAATGGTCTGTTCAGGTCGAATCCTGGCCTAGAGCGAAGCGCATCTTCGTAAACCCGTTGAAAGCTTTCTGAGCTTTCAAGCAGTCTCTGGAACACATTGTCGTGCAGGCCGCCTGACTCAGGCCACTTCAGGCTCAGAACATAGGCGCCGCCAGAGGCCCTCCCTCTGGTGAAGTGTGTCAACGCCTGATGGAGGCTGCTCTTTCCAGTCCCGATAGCGCCCGCTACTGCAAGCAGAATACCGCTTCCGAGTTGCAACTTCGTTCTTGCAGCTGTGGCCTGGTCCGTCCAGAGGAACTGGTCAGCAATCCAGCCTGGGGGTCTGCCTTCACTCGTGAGACAGCTCGCCCATCGGTACGCATCTTCTATGTCCTTGCTCTTCGATGTCGGCATCGCTCATAGAACTGGTGATGCCACGCTTAAGAAAGATCCGGGTGGTAGTTTCTGCTGGATTCCTCTCGAGACTTGGGTCGGTGGAGACTGTCGCCTTGACGAGGTCATCACCAGAGTATGGACTCGCATTCCTCATGCGCACGTCTCAGGTTGCCGCGGCAGCTCGGCCAAGGCTAGACGAGCCTTCCCCCGATCGAAGGTTTGTCGGCCTTGGTGAGGTTCCTCCCTGTTCGCTCTGATGGCCGGGCCCTAGCGTACCTAGATGTTTTCCGACACCGTGTCTGTCTTGTGATAGCCCGTGGGAGAATCTGCACGGGTCTGCTCCTTTCGACTCCTCATCTTGAAAAAGAGCCAGCCAAGAATAGTCACGCACGCTATCGCCGCCACGTAGGGAGCAGAGGCGAGGAACGCGGACCACTCGTTGAAGCTCATCACTGGTGTCTTGTATGTGGCGACGGCGCCTGCGCCGAAGCTGACTGGGAGGGCCACCGACGACGTATCGCCGCTGTACATCTGGAAGGAGATGCTTCCCTTCAGCTGGATCGGCCTTCCGTCGGAATATAGCGATGGTGGGTGAAGGGAGTAGAATCCATTGAAGTCTGTCAACCCGTCGATGGAGACCATGGGCTCTCGCACGAGGAGAATCACGGTCTTCGGTATGATGACGGAGACCTGTTGCCCGCTAAGGTGGGACTCCCCAGCGTTCACGTTCACCAGGTTCGTGCCACTGAACACAAGAGAGCTGTTCGACAGCGTGACGAAGGAGTAGAAGCCGTATCCGCCGCCAATGGAAGCTCTGGCCGCCGATATCTCCACCTTATCGTACCCAGTGGCGACGAGAGATGAAGTCGGACCGACGGTGATCTTTGTCCCACCCGACTCCAACACCAACCCGTTCGTTTCATTCAGACCTGCGATGATGATGCTGTTCGACTTCATGACTATCGATCCAGTAGAGTTCATGGAGCTGAAGATGATGCTAGGCGAGGTGAACCACGGCGAAACTGAAGCAGGATCTGAGGGTGCGATGAAGGGTTCTAGCGCTGTGCCTGCAAGTTGTGCCGCGCCGCTGCCGACGATTTCTTCCTTCTGGACGAGGGGGAGTGTGTCGACATAGACCATCGTGTAATCCCCATACGACCGAGACATGATGAATGGCGCCGTCAGTTTTCCACTCGAGTACCAGGCGACGACATCGACCCTGTCGTTGGGAATGATGACTGACACGTTGACCGGCTGCTCGAGTGCAGTAGTGGCCTCAGGACTCCCGACCTTGCCCGCGACGATACTCTGAGACGAGAGCATCCCGAAATCTCCCAGAATAGGCCCGAAACCGTTGCCGTTCATGACGACAAACGTCCTCGCGCCAGCAGTCTGGGCCAGTGCTGATTCCAGCGTCGCGTTGTCGTTGACGTCGTCGTACGGGAGCACCAGGGTGTTGTACCCGGAAAGGCGGCTGTCCTGAGCAAGCACGGTGGTGAAGTTCAGTTCAGCCGAGCTCAGAAGGTCGTATGCGTCATAGAGTGCAGAGTCTCGAGTCTGCACGGAATTGGATACCGTCACGTTGTCGAGGAGCATCTGGGCGAACGCGGTGGGGTGACCTGACGAAAGCTCTCCCCCTACAAGAATGTCACTCGTTCCGTTGAAGATTCCCATGTCGTATGGCTTTGACGCGACGACATGATTGTCTACTGAGATGGTCAGGGCGCCATGATCATAGATACAGTTGACCTTATAGGTCGTTCCCAGGGTGAGTATGTTTCCTGTCTGGACAAAGAACTCCGTGCTGCCGTCAGGGGAGACCTTGAATCCTAGGGTTTGTCCGTACCGTGCAACTTCCCAGCTTTCCTGCGGATTCCCCCCGTAATCTAGCTTGCTGACGACCACTTGGTTGCCTGATACGCTCAGGGGTTGGAACGTAAACTCAACCTGGAGACTTGGGTACTTGCTGGTGTCTGGGATGGAGATGTAGCTTTTCGTTCCGTTGAAAACCGCAGTCCCATTCATCTGCACGTTGGAATAGGTGGGGGTAGACCTTGAGTAGTCATAGGAGGATGAGTTTGGAGTGAAATACAACCCGAGGACAAGGCCTCCACCTTTTGAACTGACCGGCTGTACTACTGACTCGGTTGAGGCATCGTAGGGGACTACGAGGGCAGTGTTCGACGAGGATGAAGGGGAGGACATGTTCTGAACTAGCTTCACCTTGGCCCCCTGGTTCTGGACAGTCGTTCCAGCTAGGCTCGTTAGCTGATCCAAATACGTGCTGTTTTCGCTTGTTGCTGCAGTATCAGACCCGTTGTTTAGGAAAATGTAGGTGGGCGTGCTCTGTGTATTGCGAAGGACCAAGAGTGGGAATTCAGGACTCGTTGACGCCCAGATAGCGGGTGATTCGGTAACGATAATTGTAGATTCGCTCGAGACCAATAGCGACGGGTCCGTCGTCGGGCTCGTTATCACAGAGGTCCCCTGTCTCAGTGCTTGGGATTGGACAGTCTGAAGTGCGTCGACTTCGAATGAGTTCAGCTGGGGGTTGTTCGCGATGGATTGGTCGTACTTGACGTTTATCACCGTCGATGACACTCCTGAAACCACCAGCATCGAAACGAGAGCAAGGATTACGACTTGCCTAGATAACGTATGCTTGCTCTGGCTGGAAACCAGAGATGTCACGGCGACTGCGGCGATTAGAGAAAGCGGAATCATGAGGATGTCGAGGAAACGTTCTTCCCTTATGTTTAGAAGTATCTGGGTGATATTATTGAGAACCGATCCAGGCGCAGACAGCTGAATCTGATTGGCTGCGAGAAGCTGGAATTCGGATGTTGCGCGGAGTGCAGCAATCATCAGGACTGTGAGGATGAACAGAGACACTAGCTCGCGCGTAATGCCGCTGCTTCTCTTGAATGTCAGGAAGAAGCCCAGGATACCAAGAGCCCCCACTATTCCAAGTCTGACGGGGTAGAGTTCCCACGGTACGTACCCGAAGATGTCTAGGCTCTGCAGGCTGAAGGGTACTACTCCAGCATACCAGCTTAGAAGGAATCCAAGATACACGACCATGAGGACGGTTGCAATTGATAGAACTGCGTGGTCGCGTTTCACTATGTGCCGTACCGCTGGAAGACGTATGTGCACTCTGTGTCCCAGACTTGGCGAACATACAAGCAGAATTGCAACTCCAACACAGACGAGAAACTCATAAGAACTGGGGAATGATTCAAGACCCCGCATTCCAAGGATGTAGGACGCGGCGAAGCCTGGCAATGCTGCGAGAAGGACCGAAAAGCCGACTTGCCGCAAGTCGTTTCTTTGCTGCTCGAGCAAGACGATGGCCAGAATGCTCAGGAAAAGGACGAGGAAATAGATTGTATACGGATGGAGATATGGAATTAGGATCGCTAGGGGCACCAACAGAGCGATTCTTTTCGCTCCTGTGTCGGTCCTCAAAGCCAGATAGATTATCAGGAAGGCTATTGCAAGTGATGCTTCCATTGAGAGGAAGTAGAAGTTTCTCCTCCAAGTCAAGTCTCCATAGGAAACAGCATCGGCCATCTCTATGGCAGAGAGGAGGGTGCCCGAATGAGCATTGATGGTCAGTACAAGATACTCAATCCAGCCGAATCCTGAAAACAGGGACCAGAAGGCTGTGGCGATGACAGGGGTCTGATGCGGCTTTCCCCTCAGGACCACCTTCGCCATGGCGTAAAATGATATGACAATGAATAGGTTGAGAAGAATGTATGTCGTCTGAAATGTCGCTGCCGAGGGACTAGCGACTGAAAACGGAAGCGACTGAAAGACATACAGGAGTGGGCCGTCTGCGGTTGTTGCCCCAGCACTTAGACCGCTTGAAACCAGTTTCGCGTGAAGATAACCTCGATAGATGTCATTTACGTGAGTAGATAGTTGAGGATAAAGCCCGATGTAGAAGAGCGTAAGTGCCCCAAGAATCCCAACCAAGAGCAGGTCGTCATACCCAATTGATATTGTCCTCGGCTGCCGGGTGTGATTGCTATGCTTCCTTTGTAGAACTCCGACGAGAGCAGACAGTAAGGAGAACGCTAGGGTGCTAGAAAGCAACCATGTTCCTCGCGCGCTCGCAGACACTCCCAGCACGAGGATTCCAGCAATACAATCGTAGGAAAAACCAAGTCCATACGCGAGACCCAGATCCTCCCATCTTGAACACTTGGGATTTGGTTGGATTAGTTCTAATGCGGAAACTCCAGGCAGCAGAATCATGACAACCACGAAAACCGCTAGCCAGATTCCGTTCAGTTCGATGTTTGAGAGGTGCGAGTACAACAGCCCTCCGCTGATTAGCGTCAAGCCAATCTGAATATGGAGTCTTGTCACATTCAATCTGATCAAGACCTGACCGTCGCGGGCCAGTGCGAGTGTCGTGAAGACTACAAGTAGAAAGTATACAACGAGTGATGTGTAGTTTAGATGGAAAACAGTGACGAAGATGAGTGCCATTAGTAACGTCGAAATCAAGCCCAGTGCAACAAGCCGGCCACTAGCAAATCGAGACAAAGCCATCAGACTTACGTTACCATTGGCCCACAGGTGTGAGCCTCATTTGCCTTAAGGATTCGTCGGTGACCGTCAATGGCCACTGGGCAGACTGCAGCGTTCCCGGACAGCGCCCAGATTGACAAAATCTGGCTGGAGAAGAAAGTTGGAACTAGCGCTCCACAAGATGGCATCGTTAGTCGCGAAGTGGCCATTCTGGGGTAGATGCGATCCTGGAGTTGAAGAATTCGAGTCGGCCACAGAGAATGCTCTTAAGATTCTTGAAAGAAAGTGAGTATGCGCCAATAAGGTGAACCAGAACCAGAGCATTTGCATGCCTTCTTCTCAGCGGTAGAGCACTGAGGATTGACATGAACATATTTCCGTTCAGGGCCCAGAGAAATGCAATGAGATTGACTCGAGACGTAGAGGAGAT
The DNA here is from genome assembly GCA_050011715.1 of Nitrososphaerales archaeon. Classification (GTDB taxonomy): domain Archaea; phylum Thermoproteota; class Nitrososphaeria; order Nitrososphaerales; family Gagatemarchaeaceae; genus UBA183. Next base: position 20,518 of record JBEKIO010000023.1, read on the forward strand.
ATTCTTGAAAAAGAAGTAGAACCAGTACACTACTTGCATGTACGCAGCGTCCCTCTCGGGCAGCCTCCCCTGTAGTGACCTCTTGTGGATCACCCGGATGGAGGGTATGATGTGCAATCTACCGGGATACTTGGTGTGCACTCTATAGGAAAAGTCTTCATCCTCCATGAAGGACCAACGCTTTAGGAGCGTGTCGAATTGGAACTCCGTGAACACCTGACGTCTGTAGCAGCACACGCCCGACAATCTCTGCGCCGTTACTACATGAGACAGGTTCCTCGGAAGGACGCTTGCTCCGGACCTCCGCACACTCAAGGTGTCGTCTTTCTCATAAGGTAGCATCAGCAACTTGTAAGCAGCGTTAGTGAAGCTCCTTTCGCTCCCTGAACTGCCGATGCCACCTCGTGGAATTATTGTCGGAGAGAATCCCAAACTGTTCGGAAAGCGAGCAAAGAAGATGGCAGATTCTGTCAGAACGTCAGGTTCAAGGAGAACGTCATCGTCCAGGAAGAATATCGCATCCCCTCTCGAGATAGAGACTCCCAGATTCCTGGCCGCTGTCAAATCCTGATCGAGTCCTTTCAAATACAGAAGTCGGCAACCTACCAGTGCGAAGCTGGGTTCTCTGTTCGAAACGATTTTCGAAGCAGAGCCGTCAGCCGAATTGTCCACAACAACGACTTCTAGAGGGGGTGAAGTTTGTCTCTCAATTGTGCCAAGCAGCTCTGACAGGTCGGTTGGTCTGTCTTTGGTTGTTATTACGACAGAGAAGGTTCCAGTCTTCGCGGTTGTTATGTTCAGTCACCACCAATCAATACTTGGATCGAGTGCAAGGGAACAATGTCCGATGACTTGACCTTGAGAAAGGACCTTTCCCTCGACAGCAATGATTCATAGGTTCGCATAACCCCTTCAGATGAATATTTGGTTGCCTTAGCCTTGGCGTTTTGTCCGAGAGTGCGACACAGGCCTTCATTAGACATGAGCTCGCCGATGGCTTTAGCCAAGTCATTCGGACTGTTTGGCTCGACCAACAGTCCCTCGACATGGTCCTCCACAAGCTCAGGGATACCACCCACTCGCGTCGCGACGACTGGGAGCCCAGCAGCCATTGCCTGCAGCAAGGCATTCGGTAGGCCTTCTGATCGAGAAGGGAGCACAAAGACTGAAAACCGGCCCAGAAAAGACGGTACCTCTGCAAAGGGAACAGGGCCTGTGAATACGACCGAATTCTCCACACCCAGAGTTTCGGCTAGTCGGATCAACTCTTGTCTCAAGCTGCCATCTCCCACTATGGTCAGTCTGGCTGACGGATGATCCCGCAACAACCGAGAGAATGCCTCAAGCAGTACATCGCAACCCTTCACAAACTCCAACCGACCTACGTATCCAATGGCCAGAGCGTCAGGGTCACGTACAATGGAAAAGAACCGATTGTCGACGGGAGTAGGAACTATGAGCAACCTGTCTGTCTCGACGCCCTGAGATGCTAGTACCTTCCACATATCTCTGCTGAGCACCAAATGATTGAATCTCGTTTTCACTGCTCGAAAAAGAATAAGTCTCGTCAAGAGCTCCTTTGCACCTTGAGTCTGTACCAAACCGCTAAGAGAGTATGCGTCACTGCCTGCGTACCACACAAAGCACCGAACGCGCGCGAGAATGCCATACGCTAGAACAGGGAATGACGAGTGCAGAGACACGGCGACGCACACGTCAGGCTTAGACCTTACCAGATTTGCCACCATGAAGAGTTGTCCTATCAGTCCCCCAAGGGGAGATGCGTAGAGCTTGGATTTGTCTGTCCTCTGGCGCCCAGCAACAAGTCGACTGGAGTAACACAGCAGGGAAACTTGATGCCCTCTTTCTGCCAGTCCTCTGGCCAACATCGAAGCAAAGAGTTCTGCGCCACCAGCTCGGTCAGTGTGAGGCACACTGTTCAGGACTACTGCGATTCTCATAACCCTCGCACACCTGCAGTAAAGAAAGTTCGTCGAAGCAGGCTCCACCAATACGAATCTATTTCCGTTTTGGAGGCGCATTCGGATTGACTGAATTCACTTCTGAGGCCTTTGAGATGCACTGGTAGCAATGATGATACCCGATTAATTGTCTTGAGATGCGGGGCTCCCGATATCCATCATTGTTTTTTCCCTGAACAACGCCGCGTACTTGGAAGCTATGACCTCTGGATCATGGAATTTCCTCAGATAAGCGTCGCCATCACTTGCAATCTTCTCTCTTTCAGCCTGGTCGTTGAGTAGAATTCTGACGGAGCTGACTAGTTCATCAAATGACCTCGCATGAGCACCTAGACCGAATCTGCAAATGACATCATCTGGGTCGAAGACTGACACGTAGGGTGTGCGACAGGCGAGCGCTTCCAATAACGTGTTGGGGAATCCTTCAACGAGGCTTGTGTTGAGAAACAGCGAGGCCCTGCGCATTAGGTCCGCCGATTCAACGGGAGTGACGGGTCCCAGATACGTCAGGTTGGGAATCTTCTTAGCTTCATCCCTCACCGTTTCCTCCATTGCACCGAAGCCAGCAAGCACAAATCTCATCTCCGGCAAGGCTCGGGCGACCTTCAGAAACAGAAGTGGCCTCCTGTACCAGACAAGCCTACTCACGTAGAGCACGAACGGCGGGTCATTTTTTTTCGGAGAACTGGGTTCAAGGATCGACATTGGTGGAATTTGTCGAACGTCCTTGGCTGGAAATCTCTTCTTGAACTGGAGGGCTATCTCCTCAGTTTCAGCGACAATGGCAGTGGTGCGGTCCAACCCGTAGCGGTAGATGGGACTGGCCATCCTCAGCCAAGTGAGCGGGGTCCTCTCTTTGGCACGTCCGTTCAAATTGTCGTTCGAGTCCCAGTAGCTGGCGCTGGCGAAGATGAATGGTCTGTTCATGGTTCGGCACTCGAAGCCGACGAGCCCAGTCATCACTCCTCCAATCCTCTGGTAGTAAACGTGGGCGTTCTCTTCTTTGATAGCCTTCTGCATCTCGGTAAGTAGCCTGACCAGATCGAGGTCTCTCATTGGACCCCCCTCGCGTATTCTGGTCACCTCACGCACGCGGACCCCAGAATCGAAGTATTCAGACGGACTCCCTCCTCCAGACTGCGAGATCATTGTCACATCAAAACCCTTCTCGACCATTAGGCTTGCAATCTTGAAGTTTTGCCGCTCTGCCCCTCCCAGAATGTTCTTTGGATGGTCCGCCACGAAGCAAATACGAGTCTTTGTCATTCTGTTTAGCTCCAGCCCGCCCTAGGCGTAGCCCAAACTCGCATTGTAATTCTATTGAGCGCTGCTTTCGTGTTCCTCACCAGCCACTTGTAGTAGCCCAGTACTGGTTCAAAGGAGTGGACGGACTGCGCCAGGCCCGCCAACTTCCGCGTGGTGCCCTCTGTGTTCGCTCCGAGTTCGAGCACGACGTCATTCTTGGTGATCCCTTTCGCAATGCCCAGTCCTACGGGGAAGTCCTCCCCTATCAGCAGCTTGGAGCGAAGGGTCATCTTGAGGACCGCCCAGCAGTCAAGAATCGACAGCTTCACCCAGGCGATCCCCCTCATCCGCCTTATGCGTCTGACCGCGCTCATTGTGCCGCATCCTCAAAGAACCTGTCGTATCTCCCCCCGATGACCTTCCACGAGCGCGTCGTCCTGATTAGGCTGGCTGCGTTGGCGCTGATCGAGTCCCGCAGGTCCCGATCTGCGAGAAGCCGCGAACAGGCCCCTGCGTAGTCCCCATCGCTCACCAGAATCCCTGTGCCCCGTTGCGTTATCATGTCCCTCATCCCAGGCAGGTCGTTCGAGACGACCGGCAGTCCGTTCGCCATCGCCTCGAGAGCGGTCGTGGGCAGCCCCTCTGACAGCGATGTCAGTAGAAAGAGGTCGGACATTGCGAAGCAGTCCAGCTTCACTTTCTCAGGGGCGAAGTCGAAGAAGGTGCAGTCAGCCCCAATGCTCCTTGCGAAAGACTCGAGGTGAGGCTTCTGCGGGCCGGTCCCGAGCACGAGCAGTCTGGCGCCGAGCTGCTTCGCCGTCTTTATCGCAAGGTCGAACCTCTTCACCCGGACGTGCCGTCCCATCACCATCATCACGGTTTCGTCCTTTCCGATGTCATATTCCCGTCTGACATCTTCGCGGTCGCGGTCCAACGGCTGCCAGTCCACCCCCGAAGGGATGACGCTGATCTTGTCTCGCCTCACCCCGAAAGCGACCAGGTCGTCCACAAGGCTGGTAGTCACCGAGTTCACTCGGTCGTATCTGGGCAGGAGGTTCGGACAGATGGTCCCGGTGACTATCCTTGCGAGCCCGTCTATCGCAAGAGAACCCGTCGAATAGCTGTATCCCGGCAGGGCGTTCGTGACCAGAGTGACCGGGCACGTCTTATGAAGGAAAGGAAGGAACGATGTCGTGTAGAAGTAGTCGCAGATGTGGATGAGGTCGAACCCCTTCAGCGCGTCCGACCACGCGCCCAGAGAAGGGAGCACGAACACAGAATCTTGGAAGGTTATGAACCTCGCAGGAAGGCGTCTCACCGTCACGTTGGAGTGCGACACCGTAGGATTTGCACGTGATTTTTCGGAGGTATCTGGCTGCAATATCGTTACCTCGTGTCTCGGTGAAATGCTGTCTGCGACCTTGTAGATTTCCGACCTCTTCTGAAGAGCAGGATTGACGAAACAGAGCTTCAATGGGATGCCCTCAGAAGCTTCGTTGCGGCTATTGTGGAAACTGCAAGCGCACGCGCGCCGTAACCCATGTGTCTGCGCGATACCAATTGTGCGCCCGCGTCTCTAGCCATGCCCGCAGTCAGGTCTCTCGACCCGTCGTCGTGCACTAGGATTTTGTCGGCGTACTTCTTGCAGCCGTGTATCACTCCGGAAATGTGCGCTTGCTCGTTGTACGCGGGAACCCCCACGACTATCAAGGCTTCTCGTTGAAGACTTCCCGCATCGTCCACTGAACGCAATCCCGGATTGTCTCTTCGCTGTTCCTTCCCGGCTTCCATCCCAATGACCGCAGCTTTGAGATGTCAGGAAACACGATCTCGTTGTCTCCTTTCCATCCGACAGGCTCCTTGCCATAAACGATGTTTGGACGAAGCCCCGACTCTTCCAGGATTATTCGCACCATGTCCTTCACCGACGCCGTGTCTTCGTTGCCGATGTTGAACCGCTCCACAGCGTCCTTACGGTTCTTCATGGCGACCATCATCCCTTCCACGCAGTCATCCACATGGAGGAACGACCTCCTCTGGCTGCCGTCGCCGAGGACTTCGAGGAGGCCAGGACTCGCTTTGAGCTTGTTCACCAGCTCCCAGACGGAGCCGTTCCTCGAGCGGGGGCCGAGTATCCTGCCGAACCTTGCGATGAGGACCTCCACCCCGAACAGGCCCGAGTAGGCTTCGCACCACCGCTCGGAGTTGAACTTCGATGTGCCGTAGAAGCTCATGTCTGGCCCGATGAAATCCTCAGGCGTGGGCACGACCTTCGCCCTCCCGTAGATGGTCGTCGAGGCGGGCATGACGAACAGGGGGATGCCGTTCCTCCGTGCTATCTCCAAGGCGGAGAGCGTCCCGCCCTCGGTCTGCGTCAGGTAGATGTGGTAGTCGAAGAGCTTGTCTATGCGGATGGGGTAGGCAGCCATGTGGAAGAGAACATCGAAACCAGGGAACCTCTCGTCCTCGCATTGGGTGACGCTCGCTCGTAGGGCCTTCACCTTCGAGCCTATGTTCCACTGCCCGCTTATCCCATTGTCGATGACCAGGACCTCGTGACCGTCATTCAGCAGTCTGTCTACGAGGTGGCTTCCGATGAACCCCGCGCCACCAGTGACTAGAACTCGCAAGGCTACCAGAAACATCCTCCATGTCGGATAGAGTGGCATCGGACGCAAAGGAGGCGTAGTGGTTCCCCAGCCTCAAATTGGTTGATGGCATGGGAGATGGCAGTCTTGCTAGTCATTAGCATTTGGGGAGAGATATGGTCTACCTCTAATTCAGTCTGTTGGTTTGACCTTCCACACCAATCACAACTACTCCTAGCTGTAAGTGAAGCCAGTCCATTGAATAGAGTTTCAACCATCGCTCACGGGCTTTCTCCTCCACTCTGTGGCTAATCTTGTATTGCCTGTAGCGCGCGCTTGCCCCTTCGGTCCTACGGGTGGGAACTACCTCTCGCGCACGACGCTTATCATCACCCACAGGATGACAGCGATGGCCATCAGTATCAGTCCGACGATGGTGGATGCGACTGCGATCAGCGCGACGTTCGTCACTACCGTGTGAGTATTCGCGAACAAAGAAAGAGTCCACCACCAGAATCCGACCGCGACCAAGAGGGAGGCCATCCCCGGAACGCCGTAGACTACAAGCGGATGCCTGATTGACCAGGTCTTGAAGGTCGAAAGGACAACGTCGAGCCCGTGAATGACAGGGTTGTGCGTCGACGAATCCCCGTCGTAGGAGACCTCGATCGGAACCTCGAGGATCTTCAGGCCCGCTTCGTTCGCGCGAGAAAGTATCTCCGTGCTGGCGCCCATCCCCATCTCCGTAGGTGCCACAGTCTCGAGTGCCTTCCTACCGTAGGCTCTGTACCCCGACTGTGCATCGGTGATGCCGTTGTGCGACATGACCTCCAACAGCTTGGTAATCGCCTTTGCACCCGCCTGCCGGTACTCGGGCATCTGAGAACTCCCCCCTTCAGAGAAGCGTGATCCTATCACGATGTCTGCCGCGCCCTCTTCAATTGGTTTCGTGAGGGTCCTGATGACTGAGGGGTCGTGCTGGCCATCCCCATCGATGGTTACCATGATTCCGGCGTTCATCTCTCTCGCCCTCCTGAACAGAGAGGCGATGGCAGCCCCGTAACCCATATTCCTCTCGTGACGGACAACATCAGCCCCAAGAGATGCAGCGATCCTCCATGTCGAGTCGGTCGAGCCGTCGTCACAGACGATTACTGCATCCGCCTGCTTCTTGGCTTGGACAATCACATCAGCTATGCTCTTCTCTTCGTTGTAGGCCGGAATGGCCACCACCACCATCCTCACGCTGCCTTCTTGCACGCGGTGACCCTCCTGAGTCATGGGTGAAAGCCCTTCCTCGTGAATAATCTGAGGCTCATTTTGATGCACAAGTGACAATGGAGGGGCCGTGCTCCGCGAAGTACTTGAAGTGTGGGGCCGCGTAGGCGAAGACGACAGGGACCGTCAGCAGCGGAATGACTATCGCGAGGACGGCCAGCAGGCGGATCTGAGAAGACCGCTGAAGCCTCGGGACTTGGTCGACGAGCCAGATCAAACCGAACGACGAGACCAGCGGCAGAGGGAAGAGAAGAAGCGCCCTGTCGGAATCTGAAATCGGGAACTGGGTGACGTAGCCCAGGACCCCGACCGCCACGGCCAGCGCGGACCAAGAAAGCAGGAGCTTCAACATGTACCCGTCAGAGGTCAGCTTTCCGTATTGCCACGCCATGACCCCGAGCCCCAATGCCGCCAGCCCCACGACAGGCCCGAAGACCTCCAGCCAGTAAGTGGGGAAGACGCAGTACTGGCCGCCGATTCCACCGGCCACTCCATGCAGGTATGCGTACGTGAGGGGAGATGATACCACAGCCCCAGCCAAGATCATGGACGAGCTCCACCGCCACGAGCCTGAAGTGGTCCGCCTTCCGAGAAGAACGAAGGCCAGGGCCCACATCAGGATGAAGAAGTCCGTCGCTTCAATATGTGCAGCCCCAGCGAGCACCACGAGCGACAGGAACGCCCCGAGAACCGGCGCCGAGGCCGAGCCCCTTCGCGCGACCCGGATCAGCAACACGGTCGCCAGGATGAGGAGTGGAAACGCGAAAAGGTTCGCGTGAAAATCTGCGCCCATCCTGTAAACGGCGAACCACCCGCTCGAGAACGCGACCGACATCGTAGCCACCCTCCGGTCCCTGGACTCCAGCGCGAGGACCCCCGTGGCCACCACGGTCGCGCACGCCAGGACCGCCGGCAAGACCACCTCCACGCTGTCGGCTGACGCTCCCAGATACACAGGGATGCTGGCCACGATCGGATAGAGGAACTCCACGTAGTGCTGGGACGCGGCGAACTGCAGAGGCCCCGAGGCCACGACCTGGTTGATGTAGCCGACGTAGTAGTAGGGGTCGTACCCGAGCGGGACCCAGCCGTGCCCCTGAGTGAGGTTCACGTACCAGAAGAAGCCCGCGACGGCCCCCACGCTCACGACAAGCGAGAGGAGCCAGACGCGCCTGAACCCCTCGTCTCCGGGGTCGGGGGTCACGGGTTCAGCGGACGGCGACGGGTCCGATTCACTCAAGCGAGAGGGCAGTTTCCGCGGTTATGAAAGTCGCTCGCAGGTCTACGGGTATGGTTTGGTACTAGGGGCGCTCAGGATAGCGTACACCAGTAACGCGCCGAATGCGATGATCAACAGGAGGACGAGTGTCGCTATCGTGGCAGAGATTGCGCGTCTCTTCGAGAGCGCGGGGAACTTCCCTTCGAGGGCCAGGAGGAGGCAGCCGGACAGCGCTTCGAGGTAAGTCGGTAGGAATTTCATCTTTCTGTTGATAACAGATGATAATTCGTTATTTAAGTCTGACAGACCCGGCACTAGGATTGCCTCCCGACAGGACCTAGAGATTCCGGGTTCATTTCAGCGCCATCGCCAGGAACCTGATGTATGCCATGTCGTTCCTCCATTCGCGGGCGCGCTCGTTCCCCCAGGATACCGCCGCTTCCGAGAAGCTCCAGGCGAGCCGCGTCCCCTCCATGAGCGCAGCGTAGCTCCCGTCGCAGGAATCCCTGAGGTTCTTCAGGACCGAGACCAAGGCCTTCAGGAGGTCGTGGCTCCGAAACTTCACGTCGAGTCTCAGGGCCAGGCCGTACATCGTCCTCTCCCTCCTGCAGAGCCTGAACCAAGTTCCCGCCCTCTTCGCTCGAGTCATCTGATTCCAAAAGAACCTCTTTACTCCGAGGCTGCTGGCTGTGCTTGACGGATCGGCCCTGGCGAGAGAAGGGTCGACCCTCAGTGAACCGGAGGATCGGTCGGCGGAAGCCGGCCTCCCCAGGAATTGCATAACCGGAGCGGGGTTCTTTCAGTATTTAGATGTGCCAAGACGGAGTTCTGTTAACTTGGTGCAACGTAGTTCTCGGTGTCAACTGGACTGACACGGCTAGTCTGTTTCTGTTGAAAAGAGAATCCCGCAATGCGGGCAGACCAAAACGGCGAGGTCCGGTCTACCGAACCCTCCCTTCGCTTTTTCGGAAGGATTCATGGCTGGAATCATGTAGCGCTCGAATGCAGTTGATTCCTTTACTTCTCCACAATTGGGACATTGCATCTTGAGCGAAGCCAAGTTGATTCCTCGTCAAGAAGCTCAAATTAAGGGTCTTCGCCAGAAATACGCAGCCAACGGGGAGATGACCATCATCAAGCCGCGCGTGCGCGTCTTCCGGTGTCCCATGCCGTTATCTGCTCAATTGCCTGAATTTCCCGTGCAGTTGATACATCGCTGAGAAAAGGAGAGCTGCAAGCACCGCTCCGGAGATACTTGAGATAATGAAAGAAGCCGCCGACATGCCGTTCGTTGAAACCACCAGCTGATTGAAGGGAACCTGTATGGCCAACTGGAGCAATTCCGCAACACTGTGTGACGTCAGAATGATGAGCGCGGTGATCATCAGAATCCATGCACCGAACGCGCCGGCAAGTCTCGTCAACCTGTATGAGTAGAAAGCCGCTCCCAGGAAGAGGGCCGATTCCACGGTACCGAAGACGTAGGTGGCACAAGCAAACAAGATGCTCATGAGCTCAGCTCTTGCCAGCCTTCGCAAACAGTTCCAGAAACTTGTCAGAAGGTGCGCGGGTTGGACTGCCCGTCATTATCCCCTCTAGCTGACCGAAAGTCTCCTTCATTACTATCCCGTTGCTCGTTATCTCGTATTCCCTGAGATGCTTTTCATGCTTGCTTCCCCTCATCTTGAGAATCACGATGGCCTGTCTAATTGTCGAGTCGATCTCTACGAACTTCATCAGCACGACGGTGTCGGCGAGAAAGCTCATCCCCGCGTCCGATATCGCTATGGACTCCTTGGTGAACTGGGGTGCCTCCCACAACAGGAGTGAACTGAGCCTCTTCGTCTTGAAGAACATGAGCGTCCTGTAGAGCTCCTTCCTCAAATCGTCGTCTTCCACGTACATTGAGATGTGGCTTATGGAGTCGACCACGATGCGCCTCGGGTTGACCTCTGCGATGGCGCGCTCCAGCAGGACCTCTGTCCCAGAATTCTCCACGAATAGGTTGGGGGAAGTGCATAGAACCCTCAGTTTGTTCTCCTCTTCCATCTTCCTAAGGTCCCAGCCGAAGTTCTTCGCGTCTCTGTAGAGCTGGTCTGGGAGCACCTCGAAACTGAGATAGATGCCTGATTCACCCTTCGCTATGCCGTTCACTAGGTACTGCAGGCCCAGGGTGGTCTTCCCTGTTCCTGAGCTCCCTGCGACCAGTACGGCATCCCCCCGAACGAACCCTCCGTTCAGCATCCTGTCGAGTTCTTCAATCCCTGTCGCTACCCTGGACATTTCAATATCACTTCCTCATGCTCCGGATGTGTTCACCTATCGAGTCTTGGACCTCCTTGTCCTTGGCTCTGTCAAGGTAGACCACGTTGGTTGATCCTATTCGCACGGTTCCCAGGACGCCGATGCTGACTAGGTCGTCCAGATCGCTCTGGATGGCTGAGCTGCTCCTTCCTATCCGTCTCGCGATCCCTTCGATATCGTCCATCAGGCCGGGGTTTCTGTGGAAGAGAAGTAGGAGCTCTCCCTTCTCCTTCGAAGAGAGGAGCATCGTCAGAGTTGATTCTGCGACACCACTCAAGTTCTGATCACCACTCAAGTTCTGATCACCACTCAAGTTCTGATCACCACTCAAGTTCTGATCACCACTCAAGTTCTGATCACCACTCAAGTTCTGATCACCACTCCGAGCTTCCTCCATATCCGTCCAGCATGGCCTCCTTGGCCATCTGAATGATTCCCTCGAGGTCGGAGGCGCCCAACCGAGGTTGAACACCGAGACGCTCGGACAGGTCCTTGACGATGAGGTACTCCAGAGTAGGTGTCGCGTCCTTGATGATTTTCTCGAGTGTCTGATGAAACTCCCGGGGGGACGAGATGAGTAGGTCTGGCTGAACGTAGTAAGTCAGAGCCTTCATCGCGGAATCTCCGAGCGCGCCCCTGATGGACTCTGTAACGGAGGCCCGGACCAGTTCACGTAACTTCTCCTCCCGCGACAACCTGTCCTTCTTCGAAGTCGACATTCACTTTGGATTTTAGACCCGACTACTCTTATTACCTATTATGGATTCTCAATCTGTGTGGGCCCTTGATTTTGGAGACGAGGAGTGTTAGTCTGATGCCCCTGGAAATTACCAACGCCCATGATACGAACCAGGAACGCCAAACCCAATGAATCCAGAATTCAGCTTTTCAATTAATAAGACTATTATGCTTTCGAGCATTTGCGAAACAGGGTTGAAGTACATCCAGGTGAGACGCAAGGGTATCGCTGGCACACCTGGCATGGTGGCCGCACTCGCGGTACTGGTCGTCGGCATAGCCACAGGCATCCTCTATCAGGACAATCCAACAGTCCTCTCCCGCCCGCCAAGCTCGGTGACTACGGTTAGTTCAACTACCACCTTCGGAACCACCTCTACGGTCAGTACTATGGTGACAGAGCAGGTCACCTCAACGCAAGTTCTCACGACCGTTTCAATCTCAACGTCGGCGACAACTCTGTTGCCCACGACGGTCACTAATACCGTAACCACAACGATGACATCCCCAACGACCACTACTATTATCTCGAAATCTGGGGCGACGACAGTCACTCGGACTTCGACTGTGAGTTCCGTGTCGACTTCTACGGTTACGACATCGCCGGTTCCTCCTTCCTACGTTGACCTGTCGGGAAATGCGTCAACCACGAGAGGAACCATATCAGGAATCGACTTCGGTTCGATTTCCGCTTGGATGAATGGTGGGAACTACACGGTCTCACTCCCCAACCCCGGAACGTACACTGTCACCATATACTACTACAGAATGGGGACCAAGTCTTGCACTGCCGGAACACTGGTTCTAGACGTGCAAGGGTCAACCTCGTCTCTGAGTGCGAGTTGGACCTGCTGAAAGAAAGGCCCGTTCTTTCTCTCGTCCTGATTGTATAGTGAGCCAAAATCAGCGTTCGGTCAAGTCGAGTTCCATCTGGACTGTTGCCGAATCGCCAATTGTCTCCCCAGACGAAGCTCTGAATCTCTCATTTTCCTCAAGTAGAGCTCTTCCGAGCTGAGTCTCATGTGCTACGAAAGCCTCGCCCTAGACGTCCAGCTGTCCCTGGCGGGACTTAAAATCATCAAACCACCCCTTATCTTGGGGAAGTCTGGCGTGAATAATCGATTCAGCCTCGTTGGCAAGAAGGACTCTCATTTCTTCGGATTTGAGATCTATCGAGAGCCAGGGACAATTGACGTGCTCCGGACATACATCAAAGCATTCGACACAGGCGCAACGGCATTCGTAGTCTGCGTGAAAGGCAACCCTGGAGGCGAAGTCCGCCGGCTCGCCTCGAGCTATGGCATACGGATAATCGGCCCTGGGGAATTCGAGGGCCTGCTTTCTGAGATGCGTGCTCCCCAGGTTTCGGGAAGAACCAGGCTCCTGCAGTAGTCAGGTGTCAACTCGGCCTCGGCAGCACACTCCCTCGGAGTGAGTTCAGCTCATTATCGGAGCTGCTGCGCGCGCTCTAATCAATCCCCTCCATCCTGCTGATCAACCCCAATCTCATGCCCTAGCGTGTTGACGCAATCATGCTCCTCATGAATTATTGGCTAGCTTCGAGAGCTTTTGGTGTCGTCGCGACCTCTCTCCCTAGACTCAGACGAGGGCTTTCTGAGCAAGTTGGCAGTTGGGGCAGTCGGAACGAGGAAAGTACTTGATGATTTGGCGCGCGCGACAAGGTGAGGGAGGACCCGCGCTTCCCTGAGATCTTCAAGAAGTTGTGCCTTTCCCACTGAGCAGCACGGAATCCACTTTTCTGACCTGTTTGAGGGCGAATCCCACTGGGCCCGAACCCCTGACCGTGCCATGTACCCGAGCTGGGATTCGCCTAGAATATCAAGCGACTTCCACTGGGCCCTGAATGGAATTGAACACTGAGCCGCGCAAATCCCTGCCGGCCTCCCCAGGGATTGCATAACCGGAGAGGGATTCTTACAGTATTTAGATTTGCGACACTTTGGAACGAAGGTTTCCTGGTTCGACCCCTCCTAGCGGGAGGGACAAGCAGTCTCAGCCCGAAACACATCGGAACGGAAGCAGGTCAAATCCCCCCCGGGGCACGCCGTTTCATGAGACGAATCCCAAATCAGGGATTTGAACCCCAAAAAGCCGGGGAGTTGAACCTAAAGTGCGATGCCCTTTCGAAACGCGCTCTAGTCCGTCGCGGTGATAATCAGCAAGCAATGCCCAAACTGCGGAGAACGAACAATGCTGCTTGAACATGGGGATTCTTTCGAGTCTAGGCGCGGTTCAAGGCGTTACCCGCTCCCGTGAGGCCACCGTGGAGCTGTCGAGTTGTGTGCCAAGACCGACCTCAGCGGCGCATTGAGGTGGGAGACCGGTCGGGTCTGCTCTCAGGTAGGTCCAGAAATCGGGTTCCACCTAGAGCCAGCGTTTGAGGTCGCATCGAAGTAGCCTTCCGAATCCGTCACCAAGACGCCCGATATGACTCCAGAACCACGCCTTGCGAGTTCTAGAACAGCGCATCCATGACGAACCTGCTGCTGTCGAGGATCTTGCCGTCCGCTCCTATCCGTGATTCTCGCGTGATCCTGCCGTCGCGGACCGCACACACGCGGTTGCACTCTGCCACGACGATCGGATCGTGAGTCACCACAACGAAGGTCGCGTGCTCTTCCTTCCGCAGTGACTTCATCACTTCCATCAGTTTCTTCGCTGATTTCGAATCCAGGTCCCCTGTAGGCTCATCGGCGAGCACGACTGATGGGTGATTCGCCAGGGCGCGTGCGACGGCGACCCTCTGCTGCTCGCCTCCGCTCAGTTCGTCAGGCATGTGATCGGCTCTCGCTTCCAGCCCCACGGCCTCCAGCAGGTTCAGCGCTCGTTCCTTTTGTTCCGCAGCAGGCACTTTAGCCAAGGCCATCGGGAGTTCAACGTTTTCGACAGAGTTTAGTGTAGGGATTAGGTTGTAGAACTGGAAAACAAACCCCACCTTGCGCAGCCTGTAGGCAGTCAGTTCCGCGTCGCCTAGCTTGTCCAATTCCACCCCATCGACACGGACTGTTCCCTTTGTGGGCCTGTCCAACCCGCCTATCAGGTTGAGGAGTGTCGTCTTCCCTGAACCAGAGGGTCCTATTATGCCCACGATTTCGCCCTTTCCGACACTCAGGTTCACTCCATTCAAGGCAGGCACAGGGAACTTACCGCGTTTGTACCGTCTCTGAAGATCGACGGTCGTGACCATAGCCTCAGACATGTCGCAGGGCCTCCACGGGGTCCATCCTGGACGCACGGAGCGCGGGGTAGACCCCCGCGACGATTCCTACAAGACTCCCTAGAGCAAAACTCAGCACGAGGTTGAAGGATGTAAGTGTCGGCAGAAGTCTGCCCTGGTTGCCCGGGATGAAACCTCCAAAGCCCCTAGCTCCTGTCGAAGCGGCCGCGCCTGTGACGGATGGGAGTGCGAAAGACACGACGACTCCGATGAAGACCCCGACGATTGCTCCGATCAGCCCGATCAGGAATGCCTCGCTCATAAACATCTTCAAGACCTGCCCCTTCGTTGCACCGATTGCACGAAGAGTCCCGATTTCACGGGTCCGCTCGCCGATTGACATCATCATGGTGTTGATCACTCCGAAAGCTCCCGCCAGGAGGGCAACCAAGCCGATCACGATGAAGAAGGTGGTCATAGTATTCGTCAGTGTCGCCGCGGAACCCGCGATTGCGTTGGCAACGTTGGCCGTGACGCCTGATATCGAGTCTATGTCCGACGCAACTTGATTTACAAGCGACGGAGTCGTTGCCTTGACGTAGACTTCAGTGACCAGCCCCTTCTTGCCGCTAATGCTCTGCGCGTCCGAGAGCTCTATGTACCCCGATCTGTCCAGTGGTCCAAACGTGCTTCCGGTTGTATAGATGCCGACGACCGTGTACTTTGCACCCCCGGTGGAATTGGCACCGACGGTGACCTGCGAGCCGACCTTCACGCCGAGATTCGCCGCTGTCACGCTGTTCAACAGGATTTGGCCTGTCGCGGAGAGGTCCGAGCCACTTGTTAGAGTCAGATTGCTTGCGGCCTGCGAGTATGTGCCTGGGTCTATGCCGTAGAGAAACACGCTGTCCCCGTCCACGTAGCCCGAAGTTGTAAGCTGAGGCGAAGCCACAAAGACTCCGCTCATATTCTCGATAGAGTCGACGAGACTTTCGTTTATTGTATTCCCCGCGCCGAAGAACCCCCCGAAGCCTCCTCCGCCAAATCCCCCGCCACCGCCGGTCCTGGTGAAATTGAATCCACCCCCTGGAAAGGTCGGAGTTGTTGAGTTCACAACCGTAATCTCCGAGCCGATCACGTTCCTCAGGAGGCCGCCAGTCTGCGCCGAGGTTCCGGCCGCAAGTGAGAGCAGTACGAGAATCATGGCAACACCGACAACGATGCCCGACACTGTCAGGATGGTTCTCATCCTCCGGTGCCTGAGGTTTCTGATCGCCATGCTCATAGATGACATGTCGAATCAGCTCCAGACTCTCGGAAGCACATCTTGCCTCACAGCAGAAAACGAATCTAAGCCCAACGCATGATTCCTTGAAGAAGCCTTGGTCGGCCGCAATGGGTTCAGGGCTGGATAGCCTACGTTGAATAGAACTAGCCCGCCAATGTTCAACCAAGCGCCAGGAGTCCAAGCCATCAACCTATCGGCGGCCAGGAGCATCAGTGAACCCAACGTGACTAACGATGTCCCATGGGCCCGAAGCTTGTTCCCCAAAGACGCCAGCTCACCACAGCCGGACGAGGTCGTAGTAATATCCCTGTTCCAAGAATGCTCCCAAATCAGTCCCTAATCACAGCAAGAATGGTCTTCGATAATCCTCCTCCGCGCAGCCATCCTTCACGACGACCAATGCTTGACCGGATTCGGATGCGCGACGCCTGATCTGCAACGGGCTCAATGTGAGTCGAACCCTGACTACGATTGCGGCTGGTTTGGGCGCACAACTTGACAGTCCCACGGTGAGCACGTGGTGGTCGCTACCGCCTTGAACCGCGCCTAAGCTCGAAGGAATCCCCACGTCCTGATGTCGCTCTTGAGGCCTCAGAGTTTGGGCGCTCCTCGCACTTGACTCGAACACAGATTGCTTGGCCATGGCCGTCCCGATTCCCTTGAGGAAGGGATTCGAACCTAAAGTCCAACTTCCCCCCGGGGCAGATTCCAGCCTCTCTGACAAATCGGGTTAAGATTCGGGCTATTTGCGCGAGAACTTCGGATGCAAAGAGACTCAGAACGTTGTCCTCAGTTCCCCCTCTTTCGCGCGCTATCAAAGTTGGGAATTGTGACACTGCTTAATTAGCCAATATTTTAGCCCAGCTTGACATGAAAGCAAAGGTCTCGAGGATTCTGTGTCTATCATTGATCGCGGTTCTATTCTTGTCTCCAGCAAAACTGGTGAATGCCAGTTCAACTCTTACGCCCGCCTCTACGATATCTTCAGTCCCAGTTCCAGCCACGTTGGCCTATGATCCGGGCAAGGACGAGATATTTGCGCAGACCGGCTCGATATCTGGCAATGCGTTCGTCTGGGTCATATCGGATAACACTGACAAGATAGTCGCAAATGTGACCGAAGGACTTGCATGCGCGGAATTCTCGTGCTACACTGGAGACGTAGTTTACGATTCTGGGAGGGGTCTGATATTCACAGCCTACGGCGCGCAGGGAGTGGGGGTTGGCGTGGCTCCACTGTTTTCAGTCATATCGGACAGCAACAACAGCCTTGTCACTACCATAAGCTGGAACACGCCAGGAAACTCGCAGTACAACTGGCCGGTCCAACCCACTGCGATGGTTTACGACTCCGGCAAGGGAGAGATATTCGTGTCTGATGTTCACGATGGTAACGTCTTCGTCATATCTGACCGCACCTATGCCATCGTTGCAACAATAGGGGTTGAACCTTCCGCCGGAGAGATGACTTATGATTCAGCCAAGGGCGAAGTCTTCGTTGCGAATTACTACCAAGTCTCTGTGATAAACGACAGCACGAACAAAGTCGTTGCCAACATAAGCGTATCCGCAACCAGTTTGGCTTATGACCGAACCAGGGGCGAAGTGTTCGCGTATAACGGTAATTCCATTGCAGTCATATCCGATAGCACCAACGAAGTGGTAGCCACAATAAACGGAATATCGGGGGGTTCCACCAGCATCGCGTACGATTCGGGCAAGAGTGAGATCTTCGCCGGGCCGGTAATCTCGGATAGCACGAACACGGTAGTCGCACAACTTCCGGCCGGAATCGGAAACATAGTTTACGATTCTGGGAAGGGCGAGATTCTCGCAACCACTTCAACGGGAATAGACGTGTTCTCAGACTCCTCTAGCACATCCACATCTACGACTACGTCCACCTCGGCAGCTTCCACCACGACTCCACACACGACCTCGACCACTTCATCTTCATCGTCATCCAGCGGAGGGGGCGGCGGCATACCTGAGTTTCCGGCCCAGCTCGGTTTCGCTCTTCTTGTCACGGTCGTCATAGTGATGTCGTACGTGTTTGCCAGACGCGGCGTCAGAATCGGCAAGTAGCCTCCGGTCTGGCACAAGCTCTCCGAATTGGGGAGCCTACGTGATATGATAAGGCCCGGCCAGGGCGCCTCCACCTTGCGCCCATCCTTCCCGAGTACCGGAATCCATTTTCAGAACCTGTTTGGGGGCTGGCCCCACCGGGCCCGCCTTAGATAAGCTCAGAATAGCCTCTGTCCGTCCGGAATAGCTAGATTCTGGCGCGCGCACAACACAGAGAATTGCATGCTAGGTCTAG
>JBEKIO010000024.1:0-37148 GCA_050011715.1 Nitrososphaerales archaeon
TCATACGATTCTCTCACCCTGGCACTAACTCCTCGAAGCATTGTCCCCAATAATCAAGAGACGTGCAAAGTCTACCGCCCTTGGATGGGTTGCCTCCCGCGCCTCCCCAGAGCCAGACATCTTCAGCACTGCGGCACTCCGGATGATGAAGATAGGCCTTGACCCTGGTCTGAGCACAGGCTACGAAAACGGAGCCAAGGCCGCCTGTTGCACAAGCGTGGACTTCGATGTCACTTCACAGGAGAGATACTCCTGGAACAGGGCGGGGACCGAATCCCTGCTGAAGCTCTCGGAGAAACACGGGATCCCGCTCACATGGGCGGTCTGCGGAAGGACTGCCGACGAAGACCAACAATCCTACCATTCCATCCTGGGGTCATCTGTGAAGCAGGAGGTAGGGGTGCACACCTACTCGCACATCTACGCTGATCAGTGCAGCGAAGCCGTATACGAGGAGGACATAGAGCATTGCATCTCGGTCCTTGGCCTTGCGTCACGGCCCACAACCTTCGTCTTCCCGAAGAACAGGGAGGGACAGTTCGGTCTGTTGAAGCGCATGGGTTTCACATGCTACAGAGGCGCTCTCAGGGTCATCGGCGCGCCGGTTGAGAACGAGGGTCTCTGGAACATCCGCCCTGTGTACTATGTCGACCAGAAGTCGCTGGGCGCCGCGCCCCTGATTCGGAAGTTCATCGATGCCTGCATAGCCAGATCGGCGGTTTTCCATTTGTGGATGCACCCCTGGAGTCTCGCCATAGACGGGAAGCCGGATGCCATGGCCTCGGAGGTGATGGAGCCAGTCTTCGCCTACATGGAAGAGAAAGGCCGGGCGGGGCTGCTGTCCCTCAACACAATGGGCAGGCTTTCTTCCTTCCTTCACCGCCAACAACTGGGGACGGGCTAGCTTGAAGATAGCTCAGGTTAACGTCTACTTCGAGCCGTTCATGCTGGGGGGCGCCGAGTGGTACGTGCGCAACATATCGGCCGAACTGGTGAGGAGGGGCCATGAAGTGCACGTATTCACGGCGGACAAGTGCAACGGCACGAGCGCGGCGGCATTCGAGGTGATAGACGGCATCAACGTCCACAGGGTCCCGTTGAAAGTGGACTTGACTTACAGGTTGAAGGTTTGGAACGGGCTTCATGACGCTCTTGCTTCAGGACACTTCGACGTGATCCACACCTATGATTACGCTCAGCCCCACAGCGCGGTGGCCATAAGGGCAGGGCGCGACGCCGGCACAGGGACTGTGCTCACGGTCTTCGACATCCACTCGATGATACCGCGGGCATGGTACAAGCAGTTCCCGATGAGGCTAATGGAGGGCTACATGGCAAGGAGGACGCTGCCCGGTGCTGGGAGGGTTCTTGTTAGGGCCCCGAACCTGGTCAAGCCGCTTCTGGAGATGGGGGCAGTCGCCAGCAGGACGGTCGTGACTTCATCCGGCGTCAGGGACGACTCGTTGGGCAGCTTCGACGGACCAGGGTTTAGGAGGGGGAGGGGGATCGAGGGTTCTCCGGAGATCCTCTACATGGGTAGGCTCAACCCTCTTAAGGGCCCCCAGTTCCTTGTCGAGGCAGCACCAGCGGTCTTGAAGCGGTTCCCCGATGCTACGTTCGTCTTTGTGGGCCCAGACCAGGCTGGGTACGGCGAAGAACTGAAGTCGAGGGTGGCGCGGCTTGGGATCGAATCCCATGTCCACTTCCTCGGTCCCGTGTATGACTTCGAGGAGAAGATGCGGGCCTACGCCTCCTGTGACGCCTTCGCCCTCCCCACTTCTTACGAGGGGACGAGCCAGGCTATCTTCGAGGCGATGGCACAGGGGAGACCAGTGGTGGCGACCAGGGTCGGCGGCGTCCCGTACCAGTTCACTGATGGCGAAGAAGGGTTCCTCGTTCCTCACGGGGACGTCAAGGCTCTTGCTTCGCGGCTCATCGACGTCCTGAGCGATAGCGCGCTAGCGAGGACAATGGGAGAAAAGGGAAGGGTCAGGGTCCAGAGTCAGCGCTACTCCGTACTAACAGAAGCATTGGAAAGGATTTACCTGGAGGTGTGTTCAGCCAATTGAACCTGAGCGGGTCGAATGTCATGGTGACCGGAGGGGCCGGGTTCATCGGCTCTCACCTGACTGAGAGGCTCCTTGGCATGGGCGCGGCCGTGACTGTGTACGACAACTTCGACGACTTCTATCCAGGGAAGGAAGGCAATCTCGCAGGTCGCTCAGGGGCCAAGGGGTTCAAGGTCGTGCGAGCCTCGATTCTCGATGTTGAATCGATGAGGAAAGCCATGGCCGATGTCCGGATCGTGTTCCATCTCGCCGCCCAGGCCGGGGTCAGGTATGGGCTGGTTCACCCCGAAAAGGCCCACCAGGTAAACGCCTCCGGGACCCTCAACGTCCTAAGCCTCGCGAGGGAGCTCAAAGTCCAGAGACTCATCTATGCATCGTCGTCGTCGGTCTACGGCAACCCGACCAAGGTGCCGATCTCTGAGGAGCATCCTCTGAATCCGACGAACATCTATGGCGCCTCGAAGTTAGCCGGCGAGAAGTACTGTCTGGCCTACCAATCGTCTTATGGGCTTCCAGTCACCTGCTTGAGATACTTCTCGGTCTATGGGCCTCGGGGAAGGCCGGACCAAGTCCTCTACGAGATGGCCAGCAGGGTCGCAGCCGGGAGTGCTGCGGAAATCTTCGGGGATGGGAGACAGTCCCGCGACTTCACATTTGTCTCCGACATCGTGGAAGGCACGGTGTTGGCCTCTCAGAATGACGACTGCATCGGAGAGGTATTCAACCTAGGGTATGGGGCGGAGTTCTCCATGAACGAAGCAGCGGCAAGGATCAACGAGTACTTCAAGGGCAGACTGGCTCCGGTGCATCGCCCTGCCTACGGGGGAGACTTCTTGAGGACTCTATGCGACAACAGGAAGGCGAGAACCAGACTCGGCTGGGCCCCCCAGGTCAGTTTTTCGAACGGCCTAAACGAATTCCTCGATTGGTATGCAGGAAAGAATGTACAGAAGGTCAGCCGGCCTTGACCCGTCCGGCCCGACGACCTGTCTTGGTGCAGCTGTGCAATCCAGCCGGGAGTGGCGTTGATTGATTTCAAAGGTCTGCCGGCTTGTTTGGGACTATCCGGTCCGGGGTGAGTCCACCTATGGACTGCAGCCTGTCTACGTCAACCTCTCGGAACAGCAGGTCAAGCAAGGATACGATGTCCACGTCATAGCCAAGAGGAAGGCTTTCCAACCAGAGGAGGAGCAGTGGAACGGGGTCAGCATTCACAGGGTGTCCGTGCCTTTCAACTTCAAAGCCTTGGGCCTAATCCGCAGAATGGTCGGAGACGGAAGTGAGTGGGTCGTGCACACACACGCGACTTGCGGCGTCTTCATGGCAGGACTGAGAAAAATCGGTCGGGTCCCGCTTGTGTCCCACTCCCACGGCACCTCTCGCTCTCATCACGTGCCAATGAGGTTCAAGAGTGGGGATCTCGTTGTCGACTATTCTGAGCTCGGGATCACGTATGACATGATTCGTGAGAAACTTCTTTGGCGCTCCGCTGACAGGGTCCTTGCCGTGAGCCAGACGCTCATGAACGACATTCACGATTCGTACGGTATACCATCGGAACGGTTGAGGGTGGTTTACAACGGGGCTGATACCGCTCTCTTCAGACCTGACGGGAGTTCAGATCTACCCAAGCCCCTGGCTGGCCTGGCAGACAAGAAGATCGTCCTGTACGTGGGGCACTTCGGGCTTAGAAAGGGGATATTCTTCCTAATCCGTGCCATGAGGCTGCTGAAGAAGGAGGTCCCCGACAGCCACTTGGTCTGCATCGGTGGGGTCCCCCAATGGCTTGGGAACGTCGACTACTGGGGCATTCTGAACCGCGAGATAAAGACCAACGGGGTCACCGACTCGGTGACCCTACTGGACAAAGTCAAGAATACCTCCCTCCCGGACTATTACAGGGCCGCAAGCGTCTTCGCCCTGCCCTCCTACTATGAGACGATCTCGAAGGTGACCATGGAGGCCATGGCATGCGGCCTCCCCGTAGTTGCCACGAATTCAGGAGGGATCCCAGAGGTCGTTGACGATGGGGTCACAGGAATGGTCGTGCCCTACGGTTCTGTCGAGGTGCTCGCCTCCTCCCTCGCAACGCTCCTGAAAGACCAGGCCCTCTCGAGGCGTATGGGTGCAGCGGGGAGGGCCAAGATAGAGAGGCTCTTCACCTGGGAAGCCGTAGCGAACAGAGTCAGGTCAGCCTACCACGAGCTCGATTGACTAATCACAGCCCAAAGGCCGCGGGCCCAAGGTCCAGCCGCAAGGATGACGGCCTAGTGCCCAAAGGAGAGGCAGCCGACATGGAAAATCTCAGGTTGCAGGTTTGGAGAAGCCGGCGGAGACGCGTGAAGCTGATGGGAAGGCTGTTCCTGGCTGGAGGATTCGCCTCCCTCATCGCTGGCTATTTCATAGCCTACTTCGGCTTCGAGCTTCTCGCTTGTGTCATGATTCCGCTTGGTGCTTTCTTCTCATTATCGGGGAATGAGCCCTACATGAAGTCCTCCCTGGCTGGGCAGTCTGTGGTATCTACCATGCAGGTGCTTCAGGAGGCGCTAAAGGACAACTCGGACGAGGGACATGCGGTGTTCATCCCGAAGAACGATACGGGTCGCAAGGTCATGATGTTCATACCGAAGGACGACAGCCTGAAAGATCCCATCAACGGCGCTGGAACAAAAGGACACTACTATCCGCCTCTGGGTCACGAGCTCTTCACCACTTATCTCAGGGAGATGGGGGGACGGACTGTGAAGGAACTACTCCCTCTGCTGGACCAGCTTCGCACCGTGATGACTTCTGGACTGGACCTTGTAGAGGACGTGAAGTTTGAGGTGAACCAATCGACGATCGAGGTCCGCATCAGGAACACAACTTTCGCCGAAATCGGGAGGCATCCAGACCTGGTCAAGGACGTGTACGCAAGGGTGGGATGCCCAGTGACGAACTCCATTGCCGAATGGATTTCCTACGGAATGAACGCGGAGGTAAAGTGGCTCGATGCTCAGATCGACCCGATTACCAGAGGTGCGACTGTCAAGTTGTCTCTCGGTCGCGGAGTCAAGGAATGAGCATCACTCGGACGATCTCGGCAGTCGCTGCGGGCATCGGATTCGTCTACATCCTCTACTTGAGCAGGTTAGAAGTCCCGCTCTCAACGTCTCTCAACCCGGCGACCCTTGCTCTTGCATCGGCCTCCATCTTCTCATCGGCTGTTGTTTTGTTCTACTCGCGAAGGGTCAGGACTCAGGTCCAGGCGCTTTCGGAGAGCAGGAGATGGGTCGGGTGGGTGCCATTCTCAGGCGGAATCCTGTTCTATCTTCTTGGAACAATCTCAAGCTATCCTGACTTCCTTCACTGGGTTTCACTCTGGATTCTGGTCCCGAGCATCACAGTCCTCATACTCGGAATAAGGAATTCTAGTTTCTCCTTCCCTCTCCTCTCGCTGTTGTTTTTGATTGCCCCATCCATCTCCAATCCCATCGCGGAGTACGAGTCTGCCCTCCTGCTGCTGTTCAGCGCATCGATTCTGGTGTTCATTATTCTATCTGAGTTCTTGCCCAAGTGGGTAAGGCCGATTGCAGTGGCTCCCTTTGCCTTCGAGGCATTGATCGTCCTCGTGCCCGGTTACGCACTAGCTGGCGTCTTCGTCCTAGCGGCTGTCCTTGGTTCGGCTTCGGTAGTCTTCCTGAGGAGAGCCCAAGACGAAACAGAATCGCCCTGTGAGCTTGACGCCTCCCCCATCAACACCGGAAGGCGCGGATGCGTCAACTGTGGTCGGCTCTTCGAGTGGAGAGAGACCTCGCACGTCGGGAGCGAGGTCCTGGTGCTGTCCACATTAGCGGTCGTGGCACTGCTCATCGGGTTTGTCTCTGTCCCCCTTGCCTCCGTGACCGCCACTGATGTGAGTCTGGTTACTGCCAGTCCCGGCCAGATGTCCAGTGCGCCTCTGATTGCGGCACCCCCTGGTTTCTTGGAGAACTACAGTGCGGCTTCCCCGGCTAATAGGACGCTGTACCCAGACTACTATTATATCACGAAACAGTTCTTCCCCGTTGTGCATCCTGAAAACTTCTCGTATACTGTCTACATTGAAGTGGCCTCTTCGTACACATACCTCGTTAAGCACTGGCAGTATCTTGGTGGATACAACAGGACGACCGAGACCTTCAACACGAACGGCTCTAGTCCGATCATAGTGTACTCAACTCTCCTGAAGGCAAACGGGACCTCTATCATCGCGATCTCGTACGAGGTTCCTGTTGCGGTCATGCTTAACGGCACGCACGCCTTCATGCATGGTGTAACATACGTAGGCGTGAACGTTCTTGCCAAACCGTCATTCGAGGTGACACCACAAGCGTATGAGGCGATCAAGCGGCAGATGTTGCTTTATTTCGTAGTTCCCGGGGCGCAGCTGATCGTTGGCGGCGCTTGGACGGGGGACCTCGCAAGGGCGTCGTCCACACTCGCGTCGGTGGAGCCCTACATCCCTCTCGGAGCCGGTGCAGCCCTCATCGCTGGACTGACGAGCTCCGTTCTGAGTGTCGATAGGAAAGATCAACGGCTGCTCGATGCAGTCGATGGTCTCAGCTACGACTACCGACAGATACTCGCGACTGCACTAAGGCTGCGTATGGACCGAGCTCCAAAGTCAGGCGCCGAGCTCTTCTCGGGCCTCGGTTCTACGGAGCCTTCGCCCATTACTTCAGGGACTTTCTACGGACGGCTTGCGTACTTGGAGAGACTAGGCTATTTCACGCAGACGGCCACCTTCACCGAGGGCCGAATCCACCTCCTCTGGCGCCTTACTACGCTCTAGAGAAGCCTTGAAATCGACCTACGGAACTCTCGGCGCACTTTTCCTAGTCCTATCTCTACTCACCGTTCCATCGAGTTCGGCGGCAACTCCTACTCTCCCAACCGTTGTCGTGCAACAACACGTGGTTCTTGCAGGAAGTTACTCAGTCTTCGATCTTGATGTCAAGGACCCTGTTACGTTATGGGTCAACATCACTATTCCTGTTTCGATTGACCAGAGTTCCAGTCTGACCATGACGACCTTTATGACACCGAACCAGGTCGGCGGCACCGAGCAGACTACCTCAGGAACCAAACCGATTAACCTCAGCAATGGGATTAGCTATCTGGCGCCCGCCAGGGTCGTTGAACCCTGGACTTTCTATCTCGACATTCCAGCCCATGTTCGCAGCGTGTCAATGTTTGTTACTGGTACCTACACGGGTTCCTCTATCTTCTGGAAAGACCAGATTCAGGTTGCTCCTGTCATTGTCTCATGGGCATACGCCCCTCTGTCGAACTACACGTCAGTGATTTCCGAGCCTGGCTCATCAGTAGTGAAGCAGATTGTGGCTCAGGGCTTGATTGGCTACAACAAGACATTCTACACGGTCGGCCAGACGATTCTCCAGAACAGCACAATACCACAGAGTAATCTCGTCGTGCTCTATCAGTCCTCCTCATGGGACGTGGTTGCTTGGGGGTTGGTCGGGTTCGTCGTGGCATTCCTACTAATCCTTCCGAACCGTCGTGTTCGAGATAGGATTCCCAAGAGCGCCCCCTTAGTCGCTGGGCTCGTCAGAACCCTGAGAAGAGTCTGGGCTATGCTGGGCCGCCTGGACTCTCACAAGTTCCTTTCACTCTTCATAATCATCTCTGTAGTGATGCTCTCGTTCTCCTTTACGGCAGGCCCTGATCCTAGAATCAAGGTATTCGTCATAGCATCAACCAGCACCACGGCGCAGATCAAAGATGTGTTACAACAGAGTCTGGGCAACGTCCAGATTCTGACTCCGTCTGATACTGTCTCCGAGTTCAACACGATGGCAACCCTTGGTACGGTCCAAGTGGTCGTCATAGCGGATTACAACAAGCTGGACGTGCTGTCTATCGAAAAATACATCCTGAGCAGTTTGGATCTGGTTCCACTGACAATCGTCTTGGTCAATGCCAATCCAACCCTCAGTCAATATGCAGTGACCGAGACCTCCGTTAACTCTGGGAACCCATTAGTCCGTACGCTAAACGGCCAGCCGCTGACCATTCCAGACCTTGGTTCTCCTGACATCACAGCAGACATTATGAGAGTCGTGCGTCCCAACTCGGTGGGCCTGAGCCTCGGTGTCACCAGCTTCGAATTGGTCGCCGCGACTGTGGGATTGCTGTCTTTCCTTCTTGTGACATTTGGGATCGCCTTTCTCGTCTCAAAGCTGATCGAGATTGGTGGCAAACCCCTGACGTCATCGTTGGTCGAAGGGATCTTCTATTCGGCGGGGGTTTTCTTTTTCACTCAGGCAGTCTATATGTCAAGTAGCGCATTGCTCGGCTGGCCTTTGGGGCTGCACGCAGTGACCAGCGGGAGCACTCAGGTGACAGTGCTCGGCCTCTTCCACCTGGGCGCTGGCAATCAACCGCGAACACTCGCCGCGGTTATCGGCCTAGTGATAGGAGCTGCGCCCGCCATGTGGCCCAAGATAGACAAATACATCATAATCGCAATCGGCGCCCTCGCCTTCTTCATCGTCGCTGACCCACTTACGGGAGGGACTGTGTTCTACGAGTTTGCCCTTCTGCTGACGGGAGGCCCTCAGCTCGGATTAGCCAACAGCACCCTTATCAGCGTGAAGTCGTTCCTGAACCAAATAGGGGCCGATGCCGCCGGGTGGATCTCCGGCAACTTCGGAATCTCCTCCGGCGAGATGTTCTACTATCTTGGTGCGGTCCCGCTGGCCTTGATAGCAAAGCTGCAGAGAAGCACCGCGACTCTGGTCCTCCTTATTTGCGGATTCGCGGCTTGCGACGGTATCGTGCGAGTGGCCGAGATGACCGCATACAAGACCGAACCGTCTATGGTCGCCGGAGTTCTCTCGGGCCTGGTGATAGCCATCGCCTTCTTGGGCGTCAACAGAGTCGAAAGCCTTGTCAGACACCACTTCCCGAGCCGAAGGTAGATTGAAGCTGATCGGCCGCAGACTCCACGACCGCCGCATCCGATTGGTGCTCAACTTCGTCGCCCTGCTCTCCTCTATCGTGATGCTCGCGGCTCTGTTGCCCTCCGTGCGAGTTCCATCTTTGGTCCAAATCCTGTACTATCTCTTAGTCCCCGGATACGCCCTCATCCGGATAGTCGACCACCCCTTTGGAGTTCTCGACGGGCTGGCGATAGTCGTCATGGTAAGCTTTGGCCTCCTCGTGGGATTGACAGCTTTCTTCCAGACCTTCTTCCCAGGAAGCGGTGTGAACCAGTCCCTCTTCATCCCGCTGATAGCAATCGCAGCGTCTTCGCTCTCGTTCCGCGCAAGCCTGGTCAAGAAATCCTGAGACAGCTCAGTATACTCTACGTGGCCCCTGACGTGGTGGTCCCGTTCTACAGAGGGGCCTCGACGCACGTGCTGGAGGTCGCAAGGGCCTTGGCAGAGCTGGGGGACGACGTCCACGTCCTCAGCAGGAGGCTCGATAGGTCTCAGGCCAGGACAGAGTCTCTCGATGGCGTCCTGATTCATCGTATCTACAGGGGTATATTCAGGTCGCTGCCAGGCTCAAGGTACTCCAGAGTCGAGCAAGGAGAAAGCGAGCGCGGAGGGTTTCTGATGTCGACGTACAGGCTTTACCTCTCAACCCTGTTCTCACTCTATGCGGGGATGGTTTCCCTGAGTCTCATCCACAAGCATCGGATCCAGGTCATCCTCGAACGAGAGACCGCTTTTGGTGCGGGAGCAGTGGCGAGCAGGGCAAGCGGAGTGCCAATGGTCCTTGAAGTGGTCGGTCCACGATACAGCCAGAGGTCCATGGCTGTCGCGAAGAAGATCCTCGCCTACACTTCGACCATGATCAGAGAGGCTGACAATGCGAAAGTCGTGCTGGTTGACGCAGGAGTGGATTCGGGAAGATTCTCGCCTAATTCGACACTGGGCCAGGGTGTGAGGCGCCAGCTCGGCATCGGAGAGCGGGACCTCGTGGTGGGATACGTAGGGACCTTCCAGACCTGGCACGGCCTCGAGTCACTTCTGGACGCCCTCGAAAAGCTCGCCCGGGAGTTCCCGAGCCTTAGGGCCCTCCTGGTGGGCCCCTACTTCGGGCCTGTCCGAGAAAAGGCAAGGTCGATGGGATTGCTCGGAAGGTGCGTCTTCACTGGACCCGTCGCCTATGAGGATGTCGCCGGCTATGTCAACGCCTGTCAGGTAATGGTCGCGCCGTATGACCCCCGACGCTCCCGAATCCGATCAGAGCGGGGAATCGGATCTCCGCTCAAGGTCCTGGAGTACATGGCTTGCGGGAAACCCGTGGTCACCAGCGACCTGGAACCCACAAACAGGATTCCTGGCCTAGGGAACGCCGCGCTTCTGGTCCCACCTGGGGATTCAGGAGCCATCACAGGTGCTCTGAGGACCCTGTTCCTTGACCCGGGACTGGCCAACCGCATGGGCCTAGCCGGGAGGATGCTCGTTGAACAAGGGTACTCTTGGCGCAAGTTCGC
This sequence comes from Nitrososphaerales archaeon, assembly GCA_050011715.1. Classification (GTDB taxonomy): domain Archaea; phylum Thermoproteota; class Nitrososphaeria; order Nitrososphaerales; family Gagatemarchaeaceae; genus UBA183. The sequence goes on from JBEKIO010000024.1 coordinate 10,558, forward strand.
CTCAGGACTGCATGGAATTCTAGAAGACGTCGCATCGGGGAGAGCGTCGTGATGGACAACAACCCATTGGTGACTTCAGTGATAGTCGCCTACAACAATGAGGACGCGGTCGGAGAATGTGTCGATTCGGTTCTAGGACAGGATTATCCCAAGAATGAAACGATCATGGTCTACGATGAGGGGTCTACCGACGGCACCGTAAGGAAGGCAACGGAGGCATCGGCAAGAAACCCGGAGATCTTCAAATTGGTCTCGATTCCTCACACTGGCAGATCTGCGGCTAGGAACATTGGGTGGCGAAGGGGCACTGGTGAGTTCGTCTTCTTCGCTGACGCGGATGACCTCTATGAGGGAGACTACCTCAGAAGAGCGGTCGAAGCCTTCTCGACGGCGAAGATCGGGTGTGTCTGTGTCACAGGTGCCTCACTCATCGAGGGGAGGGGGATTGCGCCACGGATGCTCAAACTCTACAGCCTCATCCAGCAGAGAGTGAGGGCGAACTCTCGATTCAAACCCACGTGGGCGTGGGTGTACAGGCGAAAGGCCCTGGTGGAGTCAGGGGGGTTCGACGAGAGGCTCAGTCAGGCGGAGGACAAGGATCTCTTCGAGAGAGTGATGGGACTCGGCTATGGCGTTCAGGTGGTCGATGGCATTCACTGGTTCCACAGGAGACCTTCGTCGAACAAAGCCTACTTCAAGAAGACCTTCGCAGGGGGAGCCAGACGCATTCCATACCTCGCCAAGCGCAGTGACTATTCTGGGTTCTTCAGGTCCACTGGCATCGTCTGGCTTGTGGCTGGAGGGTTCGTTCTGCAGTTTGTGTTCCCATTCGCGCTCGTTTCGATGCTCGTTGTGTTGGCCGCGGCCTTAGCATATAGAGGCATCTCCACAGCATCGCTCATCTGGAAGGACGCACCGGACAGATCTGACCTCCTGATCTACCCATTCTTCGCCCTCATTTCCCACACGGTCTCCGCGCTAGGTGTCTTGGTCGGTCTGGTGGAGTATGTTGCATCTGGTCTAGGGCACGGATGACGTGTCGTAGTAAGATCTGAGAAGATGAGAAGCGAAACAGTCGTCCTGAAGGTCGGAGTGGCAAGACAGGAGCCCGCCGTCGCCGCCCTGATAGAAGGGATCCTGAACCAGCTTGGAGTGGAGCACACCTCATCGGACCTAGAGAAGGTCCCTTGCATGGTCGATACGAGAGACGGGAAGAAGAAGGAGGGGCTCTCTTCTGCCGCTCGGACTGGTGTGACTGTGTTCATCGACGATTTCCTACCCATAAATGAGACACTCCGGGCTCTGCAGGGTCGGCCAGTGGCTTCAGACGGATTCTACGAGGAACCGCACCTGAGCGTCAGGTCGAGGGTCTTCTTCGACTCAATTCGACAATCCTTCTTCTCCAAAGGACTGCCGTTTGTTACGAAGATCTGCTGGCCTCAGGATGCGCCTGGATGCCTCGTCCTGACCCATGACGTTGACTGGCTCAGCTATTCGCCACTACACGAAAGCGTCTTTCGGGGAACGCCTCGTTCCAAGTACCTGGGACTACTTTTTCGATACGCCATGGGTAAACGGTTCGGATATAACATCCAGTCGACGATTGGGCTTGAAACCGAGTTCGGCGTGAAGTCGACTTTTCTCTTCAGGACCCACTACGCCTCCCATGCAGAGAAGCTCGAAGGGGCAATTCATCAGTGCCAGGAATCGGGATGCGAGGTGGCGCTGCACGCAGCGAGGAAGTCCCACAAGAGCCCTGAAGCCATGGTTCTCGAGAGGTCTGCAACGGAGAGAATCACCGGTTCACCAGTCTCGGGCGTTCGAGAACACTCGCTCAAGTTCGATTACGACATGACCTGGAAGTGCATCGAGACTGCAGGTCTTCTGTACGACATGACCTTTGGTGGGAACGAGACAACGGGCTTCAGGGCCGGGCTCTGTCACCCCTATCACCCGTTGGGTACAGACGGAAGCACCTATTCCTTGCTGGAGATTCCCACATCCTTCATGGACTGGACTGCGATTCATGTTAGAATGGACTATGCTAAGATCGAGACTCTCCTGACCCGGCTGATGGGTTCCGTGACCTCCCTCAACGGTTGCTTGTGTGTGAACTTTCACAACACCTATGTCGACAGGGACCTCTTCCCGGGCATCGAGAGGGCATACAAGTTTCTGATTTCCCAATGCAAAGCTGCCGGTTTTTGGGTCTCGACGGCCAAGGAGTGCGCTGACTGGTGGACTAGACGGGAAAAGGCGGCTCTCAATGCTACCTCAGAGGACGGGGTCCTCAGGTTTGAGTCGGAAGACCCGTTTGTCTTGCCCAAAGTCTACTGGCCCGACGGACGAGTCGAACTCCTGGGGCAGTTGAAATACGCTCAGAGACACGAGTAGAATGGCAAGCCGATTCCTGTTCCTGACCTTCGACTTCCCTCCGAGCGTCGGAGGAATCGAGACCAGAACCATGAACTACGTGAAAGAGATGATAGGTCAGGGGAAAGATCTGGTGATTGTCCATCTTCTGAATCCTGCGGACCGCATGAAACTGCTCGGGGATAGACCACGGTCCATTGAATCGTTCTACGGTGCCAAACTCCTTAGGTATCCTTACTCAGTCCAGATGACTTTCTCAACACTGCGGGCTTCTATGAAGGACTCGGGTTTCCGCAATCGGGAAGTTGTTCACGTTTTCACGGGTGCAAATACGGTCATCGGTCTCATGTACCTATTGCTCGGCAGGCTTGCTCGTAAACAGACTGGGGTCTCTGTCTTCGGCAAGGACTTCCTCGCTTCCAGGCCGAACAGGTTGTTCTTCGTCCCCTTGCTCCTTTCATTGACCATTGCCGGGCGTGTCATGGTGAACTCAAATTCGACACTGAAGCACCTGCCTCCTCGCTTCCGCAAGAAGGCCACAGTCCTCTACCCGGGCGTCGACCCAAACGCCTTGGAGACGGGATTGGAGCCCCGTCCGGAGGGGGAGCGAGGCAGTATATTGTTCGTCGGACGGCTTGTCAGGCGGAAGGGGCTCGTGGAACTGCTCAAAGCATTCGAAATTGTGTCGAGGTCCAACCCCGATGCGAAACTTGTGATTGTTGGCGATGGACCATTCCGTTCCGAATTGGAGGCCTTGGTCAAAGAATCGCCAGCTGGTGAGAGAGTTGAGATAAAGGGGACACTCACGGGCCGACCGCTCTATCGCGAGTACGCATCTTGCGATGTTTTCGTCATGCCGTCAAAGACGACCAGTGTCGACACAGAGGGTTTTGGCATGGTCTTTCTGGAAGCAGCTTACTTCGCGCGTCCAGCGGTCGGAACAAGGTCGGGAGGCATACCAGAGGCGGTTGTCGATGGAGAGACCGGCCTCTTGGTGGACCAGGACGACGTAGAAGGGCTCGCCCTGAAGATCAAGACCATCCTTGCCGACAGGGCGCTCGCTGAGAGGCTCGGCCGAAACGCGCGTCAAAGGGTGCTCTCGGGATATACCTGGGAGAAGGCGACCGAAAGGTTCCTGGACATGTATCAATCGGGGAGGAACTAGGTCGCGAATGAAGATTCTGATGATCTCAGGCATGTTCTATCCGAAGATTAACGGAAGCGTGGTCGCCGTTTCGAACATGATGAGCAGTCTGGTGGGAATGGGCAACAAGGTCTGTCTTGTGACTAGAGGGGAGAAGGGGTCTGCCCCTTTTGAAGTATGGAATGGAATCAAGATAGTCCGGGTCGGGGAGCCTGGCTTCTCCCTCATCGCCCGGATTTCATTGGCGTTTGAGCAGTTCCGTGGGGCGCTCAAAGAGTGCAAGGTCGAACCCCCAGATGTGATTCATGCGCACGGTTTCACCTCCCTCTTCGCGGGCGCTACCCTGGGAATCTGCATCGGAAGACCCGTAGTTGTCAGCTTTCATGGGATACAACGGCTTTGGTCGACTCAAGCTCGGTGGCGCAATCAGACCACTTTGAATTTCATCCTTCCCCTGGAGAGGGCCTTGGTGAGGTCGGCTACGGTGGTCCTGGCTCAGTCGAACCTGCTGAAGGAGATCATTATTCGATTGTACAGGGTACCTGCTGAGAAGGTCGCCGTCGTTCCCAACCCTATCGACATTCACAGGTTTGAATATGGCATTCCACAGTCAGAGAACCCTCCCGTGGTACTGTTCGTTGGTTCATTGATGAGGGTCCACGGGCCCGACACACTGGTGCAGACACTTCCCTCCATTCTTGAGAAACACCCCCAAACCAGACTGCTCCTCGTGGGAAAGGGGCCGTTGAAGGATTCGCTTTCTCGGAAGATCACTGAGCTTGGGCTCGGTAACTCAGTCAGTTTTCTGGATGAAGTGAGAGATACGGAGCGACTGTCAGAAATCTACCGTTCCTCACGGGTGGTGGTGATTCCTCTTAGGTACGCTGGGTATATCTTGTCCCTTGTCGGAGAAGAAGCCATGGCTTCGGGGAGACCTGTAGTCACTACGATGACCCTCGACGAAGAGCTTGCCAAGTTCGGGGTCGTCCAAGCAGGAAGCGGAGAGAATTCACTGGGCGACGCAGTGAATTCAGTCTTGGCTTGGGATGCTGGCCACTATGAGAGTGTATCTCGAGTTGCGAGGAAGTACGCAGAAGAGAATTTCTCATTGGAGTCTGTCGGGGAGAGATTGGAGAGAATTTACAAGCACGCCATTTCGGACACTGCTAGGCATGACAATCGGAAACCCGCCTACCAGAAGCCAGGACTCGGTTCAGCGGGACGCGACGGTGCCACACCCTTATCGAGAGGGATGGGAGGAATAGAAGGTCTTTGAAGCAAGTGATAGCGAAGGCAGGAGGGGTTACGGTCGAGGAAGTCCCAATTCCGACGAACGGAGACGATGAAGTTCTCGTCGCAAACGCGTACTCCGTGGTAAGCACGGGGACCGAATCGGTTACGATTGGGCGGACGCAAGCGAGGTCATACCTCGACGTTGTGAGAAATCCTCAGCTGTTGGGCAAGGTTCTACACCATTTGCGAGGTTCGGGTGTCAGAAGCACCGTCGACGTGATCAAGGAGTCGAGAAGTCCGCAGGACCTTCTCGGGTACAGCAGTGCGGGAGTCGTGATCGCCGTTGGTCGGAACATCACTGACATCAATCCTGGGGATCGCGTTGCATGCGCTGGGGCAGGAATCGCCAACCATGCCGAGATCGTTAGTGTTCCACGCAACCTGGTGGCCAAGGTGCCGCTGCCGGTAGGACTAGACGCGGCGGCTTTCACCACTCTGGGGGCTATCGCGACACACGGAATTCGAAGAGCGGGAGGTCAGTTCGGCGAGACGCTGGCAATCGTAGGAACGGGTCTCATCGGACTGATCGGCGTCCAGGTTGCTCACGCCGCGGGAATGAAAGTCGTGGCAATCGACAAGGACCCTCACCGGGTGGAGTTGGCGAAATCCCTCGGGGCCGACCACGCAATGCTGATTGAGACCCCGGACCAAGTGAAGACATTCTACTCCTTAACTGATGGGAGAGGAGCCGACGGGGTGGTAGTTTTCGCAGCTGAACGGGGAAGCAACGCAGTGCGTTTGGCGAGCAGGCTTGCGAGGGACAAGGGGAAAGTGGTAGTCGTAGGGATGGTGGGGATGGAGTTTGCACGCGGGGTCCTGTACGAGAGGGAGCTCGATGTCTCGATGTCTCGGTCGTACGGGCCCGGAAGGTACGACCCGACTTATGAAGAGAAGGGGATCGACTACCCATTTCCTTACGTCAGATGGACCGAGAACAGGAACATGCAGGCCTTCCTCCATCTTCTCGAAACGGGACAGGTGACGATGTCGCCACTGATAGGAGAGGTCTACCCTGTCGCTGAGGCGTCACGAGGATACGAGAGTCTTCTCTCAACGGAGAAGAGGCCGATTAGCGTCCTGCTCAAGTACGATCCCGGAAAGTACGCTGCGGAGTCGCCAACGCTGTCTGTGCCAAAGCTTCAGGTTCTCAAACCTCGCGCAGTCGGAGGCCCGGTCAAAGTCGGCCTCATCGGAGCGGGTAAGTTTGCCAAGCAATTCATCATCCCGAACATCGAGAGAATCCCAGAGTTCGACCTCAGGACCTTGGTCACGTCGTCACCCCTTAACGCCAAACAAACCGCTTCGAAACACGGATTCGAGAAATGTGGCACAGATTTTGGCGACATCCTTCGAGACGGTGATATCAGTTTGGTCATCGTAGCGACACCTCACAATCTTCACGCACGAATGGTAGTGGACGCTCTCAAGGCAGGCAAGGCCGTCTTTACTGAAAAGCCTCTCTGCTTGAATGAAGAGGAACTTCGGGAAGTGGCAGAGGCCGTGAATGAGACCAAGCTGCCCGTCTATGTGGGTTTCAACAGACGATACTCTCCGCTGATCACTCGTACGAAGCAGCTCCTGACCCAGTCGCAGGGCCCCTGTCTCATCAACTACAGGGTCAACGCGGGTCACATCCCCCTTTCAAATTGGCTGCAGGATCCCAGGGTGGGAGGAGGGAGGATAATTGGCGAGTGTGGGCACTTCATCGATCTATTCAACTTCCTGATTGGTTCAGAGGTCCGTTCACTGAAAGTGTCAAGTGTACCCTCGGGGAGGGACAACATCGTTTCCCATGATAATTTCGTGGCGAGCATGGAGTGGGATGATGGCTCCGTGAGCTCTCTCACCTACACCTCTATTGGGAGCAACCTCATGCCAAAGGAGAGGATTGAAGTCTTTGCTGGCTCGAGGAGCATCGTGATAGATGATTTCAGGTCGGCCGATTTCCTGGGTTATCCAGAGAAGAGGATTAGACTTAGCAACCAGGACAAAGGACACTCCGAAGAGTTTGCCCAGCTGGCGAGGGCGCTTTCAGGCAGGGCGTCCTCGATGATCTCATTCGAGGACGCCTTCAAGGCAACGAAACTCTGCTTCATGCTCGACAATATCGTCCGGACCGGCCGGGCAGAGACCTGAAGGCCTCAGGTATTCCAAAGGCCAAGACCCCGAGATCAGAGAATAGAAGTTGGTCGAGGACACGCAGCCGACAGTTGGTCAAAAGATAGCACGAGGACTAGCCTGGAACTCGTTCAGGACCGTATTCTCCGCGGTCCTGTCACTGGTCTACAGTGTGATCGCCGTGAGGTTCCTCCACGTCCAGAACTTCGGAGTGATCGCTTTCCTTGACAGTATATTCTCGCTCTTGGGGGCATTCTTCATGCCACTGACTCACCAGGCCGAACAACGATACATCCCAGAGCTGATGGCAGAGGGGAAGTATCCTCAAGTACGCCAGCTGATCAAAGTCGGGCAGAGAATCAACATTCTCCTGGCCTTTGGCTTCGCATTCCCATTTTTGGCGTTTGCCGGACCCATCGCCAGTTCGCTCGGAAATCCCGCTTGGGCATTTTACATCCAATTAATGGCGATTGCTATGATCATTTCTGCGGGCCTTGGGATTCTCAAGGCAATCCTAAACGCGTTCTATGACCAGAGATTTTTGAGCATTTGGGAGAGCTTCTTCTCGGCCACAAGTCTGGTTTTGCTGATTACCTTTGTGGTGTTCTTCCACTGGGGAGTAACAGGAGCGATACTCGTTGGAATAATCACTTATGGGGCTTCAGGGATGCTGTACTTCTATCGGATGAGCTCAAGATATGCCCATAATGTAAAGGGGGAGTCTATGCCCATCGGGAAGACGCTTGAGATCCGCATTCGAAAGTACGTTGTTCCAAGCGCCGCGATCGGCCTCATGACACAATTCGCAAGCTATTACGGGGGAGTAGTGTTCCTCGGCCTTTTCACAAACGCCACCGACGTCGCGTATTTCGACATCCCTAACACCTTCGTCCAACGGGCGTTCGGTCAGGTGTCACTTGTAATCGGGGCGTTAAGCCTCGTCTCCTTAGTCGAAGTCAATGCGAGAGACTCGACAAAGCTCAAGGCGGCGGCGAGTCAATTCACGAAGTTCGTCAGCATCTATGCTCTGCCTGTGATGGCAGGAGGTTTTGTCTTGGCTTCCCCGATTATGACGGTGTTGTACGGCTCCCAGGTCCTCCCCGCCGTTCTTCCCTTCAGAGTCCTGTTGGTCGAGAGCTGCATATCCACGATACTGCAGATAAGCGGCACCCTCCTGTTCGTCCTGGAGAAGGCATACCGCGTATTCCTTTGGACCGCTTTGGATATAGTCATTCTGTTTGGTCTGAATATCCTCCTTATACCCCCCATGGGAGTGATGGGCGCTGTCATAGCGGTGTCGGTCTCTGATGTGATCTATGGAGTCATCATCACGCACGATGCTTGGACTCGATTCAAGGTGGGAAGCTTTCTCCCTCTGGGCGCGATAGTCAAGATGAGCTTAGCTTCGCTTATCATGGCGGTTGTGGTTTATGCCATGGGGTTCGTTTTCCCGGTGGTGAATGTCGTGAGCCTGGCCGTCGCTATGACAATCGGCGTGGTGGTCTACCTCTGCGGACTGAGAATCCTGCAGGTATTCAATGATACTGATCGGCGGATGGTCGAATCGTCGTCCCTCCCGCTGAAGGGACTGCTCCTGAGACTCCTCTGGAAGGCGAAATAGAGCTTGGCTGTCGACAGACTGCCACAGATCCCGTCCCTAAGTCAGAGCGTTAGCAACCTATGGGCTTGGCTCCATACTTGGGAGGATGATGCTGGAGGGATTCACGGTCCCGTGGTCTATCATCACAGGGACAATCTCAAGGTGCTGAGGCCCGATACTTGGACCCAGGGGGCGACGATTCTAGGTCTCCTTAACATGTATGATGCATCAGGGAACACCGAGTTCTTGGACGCCGCCAGGAGACTGGGGAGTTACTTGGTGAAGAACTACCTCTCTGAGATTCACGTTTATCGGGATTCGAACTTCGACCAGAAGCCTCTTGGCTTGCCCGCCCTAGAGGGAAACGCTATCCCGAGCCTGGCCCTTTTCGAACTGGCCAAGATTTCCGGATCAACCGACGGCGATTTCAGAAGGGTTGCGCGCGATAACGTCACTCAGCATGTAGCGAAGCAGTGGGATCCTCTGAGAGAGTCATTCACAGTTACGTATCACGGAAAGAAGGCGCACATCCACAACAAGAGCGCGATGGCGATCCTAGCAGTGCTCGCCTCAGAGGGCAACATGCCCGATGGAGAGATGACCCGAAGCTACGCCATACCTTCGGCGGGGTTCATACTCTCTTGCCAGGTTCAGCAGGGCGAGTTTGCAGGGGCCTTTCCGTATGCCGACAGAGACACGAACTACAGGACGCTGTACTCTCTTGTGACCTGCATGGGGCTTCTGGGCCTGCATCGAGTCACTGGGGACCCCAAGTACCTCATCAGCGTGGAAAGGCTTCTCAACCACCTATCGCAATTTGTCGACCAAGAAACAGGCCTCATCTGCCACTATCACCGCACTGGCTACCCAGAGTGGATCACAGATACTATTCTGTGCCACCTAGTCAAGAGGATGGCAAACAGTCAGCACGATTCGACAGAGAACCGGGCAAATGACCTCTCACTTTCGAAAGTTCTTGCCTACCAATACCCATCAGGGGCTTTCCCTCTTTCACTTGGTTTCGAGGACTTGTGGTACACCGATGTGATGAGGTCGAGGCCCGAGATACGAAGATGGAGGGACATCTTGCCGACACCGGGCCTGAACTCTTGGAACTTGTGGTTTCTTTCCTCCTTCTTGCAGCGAGGAAGTCCTCTACCACCTGCCAGCTCCTCAATGCCCCACGTGATGTCCTCCGATCATGAAGAACGAGAGGGGCCGTACGAAGTCACCGACAGCGAAGAGGAGCTGAGAGTGGCAACGCTCCCCAACAGGAAGCTCAGGCTCCTCATCTCCAAGCACGACGACGTGCCGAAGGTGTGCCTGATGCGCGAACGGGCGAACTACTGGAGGACAATGGACTCACTCGGGCGGTATCCGGAGCCCCTAAGACGCCTGATTCTCGCCGCCCCTCGACTCTGGCTGAGGCTCAAGCGGTGACAACACTGCGACGCCGAACTGTGCGGCCAGGTGCTATCGTGAAGAGGCAAACGGCGATTCTACTGCTGACGATGATACTCCTCTCTGTGCCGGTGCAAGTCCTCTCTCAGAAGTCCTCCTCAGGCTCAACGCCAACCGTTGGGACCTCTGTCCTTCCTCACCCCGTCTTCACCCAGGGACTGTTGAATCTCACACGCGCGGACCTGCTCTCATTAGTTGGCGGGAGTTCAAACATGACCGTTCATGGATTCTCCAACCTAATCAAGACAGATTTCTGGCCAAGTCAGACGCGAATCGTCGGCCTGGATGTCGGTTGGACGGAAAAAGCGAACACGACCTCGCCCATACCCTTTGAGCAATGGGTCGGCGACTTCCTAACGGCAGCCGATCAAGATAACATTTCAGTGGCTTTCCATCTGCCCGACTGGGGATCAAACGCACCTGGACAAAGCTGGTGGAATGATGTCGAGGCGCAGTACCCATTCTTGCGCACTGACATGTCGAACGGGGAGGCAGTCAATCAGAGCACGGCCCTATCCTTGATACTCAACTCCCCTATCGTTGTGGAGCAACTGAAGAAGGACCTGTCACAGCTGTTGTCCTACTATGGCGCGCACCAGTCTTGGGTCGGCCTCGTCAGCGACAGTCTGACGAGCACTCCGGAATCCGACGAGCTACTCTCTACGACTGGGTTCGACGAGTATTCAATTTCAGCATTTGCCAATTCCTCGTTCTATCTCCGAACGGTGAACGAATCAGGCTATTACCAAGATGGTGCAAGGTCTGCACTCTGGACTGCCTTCGATGAGCCCGTTTCTTCACCCGAACTCGTTTCGGCCTCCTGGCAGTCCCCCGATGACCTCCTTCTCTACAACGGCAGCCAGAATGCCATAGGGGTCCGTATTTCTGTGCCAGTGGCGACTCTCGACCCTAGTGTACGGCTTTACCTCGGCAAGACCGGGTCGCCCACAACGCCGGTCATACTTTCCCTGGTTCAAGCGTCCAATATCACTGGGTTCCCAAACTCCTCGGATGTCTTGGCGAGTGCGACACTCGACCCTTCGGACGTTCCCAGCGTCGCGACCTGGACTGCTCCTCTGCAACTTGATAAGCTGCTCCTAGCAAATACGACCTACTGGATTCTGCTTAGCACGTCTTCGGGAAATCAGACCAATTCGTACCAGGTCTGGTACCGGGATTTCAATGTTGATGATTCGGCCATTGCGACCGAAGGCTCCAGAGGAGTCTGGTACTCGACGGGCAGTGCCATCGCCTGGATCACGAACAGTGCCGGCGAAGATGTTCGGATTTACCCTTATCAAACCATAGGGATTTCGAGGAACGATGGGTCTACGGTCGTCCAACAATTCACCACTGGCCAAGCCCTTGACGTAAGGACCATCTTCATCCACGTCACCGACAAACTCTACAGCGCAGTGAACTCGACGCTGCAGATTGTAGATGCCCTGAATTCCTCGGTCGTGGCTTCCGTGAGTTTCTCACAGGCCGATTTTGATGGCACCTACTGGTGGATTCCCATTTCCCTTCCAGAGGCTGCTCACCTTCAAGCCAATCACCCCTACAACTTGGTGCTGGAAAGAGTCGCGCAGGGCAACGGATGGCAGTGGCACTACCTGTACACAAATCCTTCTCAGGCAGGTTTCGAAGGAAAGTCCAAGGTCCAGCTTTTCCGGCTCGAATCCTACAGCATAGTTTCTTTGAATTTCATGCACATTGGGCCGCCAGGCAGGCTCGGTCCTGAGAATGGGTTCCCAGGAGCGACGAACGAGACTTGGTACGCCCAAGAGTATGTTGTGTCTGTGAGCGCTCAGTTGACTCTGGTACAGGCAGATGTGGAAAAGTACTGCCAGCCAGGTTCCGTGTCCGGTGCCCTTCAGCCTTGCCCTGCTGACCAGCATCCTGGAGACCTAGTGCTTCAGGTCAGGCAAGATAATGAAACAACGAATTCACCAGGCCCTAGGGTCTTGGCAGAGGAAATCATTCCTGAGTCCCAGATCCCATGGGGAAGAGTGTGGGTAAACGCGACAGGTTGGAACCTGACTTTGAATGCAAGCAGTTCGTACTGGATTGTCCTGTCGACCACAAACGGGACAATGGGAGGGTACTATCCCTGGAAGGAAGAGTCTGCATACCAGCATTTGATTCTCCGTTCCAGTGATGGAGGATTGACGTGGTCCAGACCGCGCGAACCCGCTGACATGTTCGTTGACGTCTTCACAACTGCACAGTCGTTCACGACAGAACCCGAGTACGAACTCACTGTCAAGTTCGGGAGCAGAGATTGGGTGGCACAGTCCATCGAGGTACCTCGCCCAACCAACGTATCCGCCGTTCTCGTCTTTCTCTCCAGATTCAATGGTGACCCCACCGGAACGGTCATCGCTGATATCAGGGTCGATGACGGCTATGGGCAACCGTCACAAATGATTCTCTCGACTGGGATTCTCAGACCCAGCGAAGACGCTGTGACTTGGAAGGGCATATGGGCTGTGGACCTGAGCTACCCGATAACCCTCCAGCCCGGCGTCAAGTACTGGCTGGTCTTCAGGAGCTTGGTCAACTCAGAAATGGCGGTTCAGGCCTTCGCCTTTGCCAACGATTCTGCCAGCTACGGCGGCTCATCCCTGGGGGTTCTTCAGACTCAAGATTCTGGTGCGTCTTGGAATCTCGTCGACGGCCGGCATTCAGACCTGATATTTGGCCTGGCCTACTCGCCTCTTGCAGCGCAGAAGCCCAGCCTTGGGGAGTTGGCGAAGGAGATCGAGTCCAGACAGCTCATCATCGGCTCCGGGGAGAATGAGGCTCTGGGGTGGCGAGCATATCTGGCCTCTTCGACCAGCAGGATTGAGACCGCACTCATCGGATGGCTCAACCAACAGAATATCTCAGCATACTTGGCGACTGGGTCGCCTCATGTCGCGCCTAGAGAGGGGACCTGGATGTCGCTCGACGCAAACCCACCGTCGTTGTTCATGACTGCTGGACCTGGGACGGCTCAACTCGACCTGTATCCGGTTGTCAACCTGACTCCGGGCTCCCCCGTCGTTTTACCGTCAGATGTTCCCGGCAATTCCATCCCGGTTCTGGCTTTTTCATTGGCACCAAACCAAGCTAATGGGGTCGTGGAACAGTATTCGTCTGTCGTCTCCTCTCTCAACCGATCGGTCATTCTAATCAATGTCGATCCGGTGGCATTCTTCAGAAGCCTAGGTGGTTTCTCGAACTCGTTCAACCTTCTGGCCAAAATGAGGAGCCAGGGACTTTCGTGGCCTATATTGAACTCCTCCACATACTCTAACCTAACTAAGACTGGCCCTTGGGTTGTTGGGTTCGGACAGGCTAGCGGAAAATACACGGTTTGTCCCGTTCCCCAACTCCAGAATCAACCCCTCGCGTTGCTGGATGTGGGGGACATGCAAGTCATTTGGAAAGGCATTGGAACTCCCGCCGCGAGCCCGGGGAGCAGCAGTGGGGGATTGGAAGCTACCTACCTACTGCGAAGCCGTGGCGACCTGGGGGTTTTGTACTCAAACATTCCAGTCCTGAACGTCGTTGTTTACCCAAACCAGGCTCTGATGGAACTCACTGCTCCTATTGGCCAAGCAGAATGGATCCTCGTCAACTCGACGCGGGCAGTGAAGTCTGTGGAGGTGAACGGCAACCAGATTACGAATTATTGGGGGAACTCGTCGTTAGTGAACGGGCCCTATGCCACGAGCGGCTGGTCACGGCGCACTGACGGCACTCTCTTGGTCAGGTTTCAGTCTTCAGGTCAGGACGTTGTCAGAATCGTCTTGACTTCCCCGATTCCGCAAAATCAGTTGGCTGCGAGTGTGATGCTCGCTGCTCCCTTCTTGGTTATCGTCTCATGTGTGACTGTCGACGTGGTTATATGGGTAAAATATGTCAGGGACAGGGCCAAGCCAGCTGGCAGTTCTGACGGCTAGTTAGCCTAGGATCGTCACTTCAACGTGCCCTAGCAAGGGAACGGACGAGGAGTGCGACCTCGACATATAGAGCTCCAAGAGAAGGATGTTTGGTTAGCTTCCCCGTACAAACTGGTCTTGGGGTGAGAAATATCGCGCTTTTACCTGGCGTGGAAGGAACTCAGGTGCCAAAGAACCCGATAGTTGGTCGCTGTCCGTTCGAAAAGGACCTGTGTTTCATGCCGACTAAACCCTGCCCTTCTGGGAGCCGCGATTATCCTTGAGCCTTGTGGAATCCAGACCGCGCGCGGAATCCACTCTCCGAACCCGTTTGGGGGCGGACCCCACCGGGCCCGAACCTGGTCCACCCCTCGCGTCTTCTCCCACAGTGCCGAGTCCAAGGCGGATAATTGAGAGAACAGCCATATACCTAGCCGGGCTATTGAAGCAGGACCAGTGATTGAGGAGGTCCAGGCCAGTTCTGCGTCCACAGCCTATAAAGCAACAATCAATTACTGCCCTTGTATGCTTGACGTATCTAGTGACGGCCAGCATCATACGCAAGGACAGCCTGCATTACGCGGAGACGGTCGGCAGCAGTTCGTAGATCACCGTCTTGGACTAGAGCAAGTTCCGGGGGCGATTTTCGGCTCATGCCCCATAAAACAACACTAATTAGTCGCCCTAATATGGTCTAGGACCTCGAGGCCTATCGGATAGCGAGAAGCGGAGGACCTGCAACCTTGGAATCCAACTCAAATCCCGCGGGCGAATCAGGCTCGAGAAAGCAGGCGCCATTGCCGTCGAGCAATCGTCGGGTCGAGATTCTGGGCCCCCGAATCTTGAGATGTAGCATTGACTTCTCAAAAGCGGATAACTCTTCAATAGGTTCCATACTTCTTGTCCAAAAACCTGCAAAATTGAGGGTTACTGCAAAGTGGCATCGGGTCTATTCTCCGTCTCGAGCATGAATTCGGGCTTCATGGCACTTGGTCTGGGCTTCTGAAGGCTTATATTCGGATGGCGAGGAGAAGGTATCAATGAATAAGGGGAAACTCCTGATTGGTGTAGCAATGGCTTTTCTGTTTGTCCTGCCTGCAGCGGCCTTTGCAACCAAAGCGCCTACCACCTACACATATCTGGAGTTCAACTGCAATCCGCAGAGTCCCGATGGGACCAACTGTACAGCCCCAATGAACGGTGTTACCAACATAATACTAACAACCACTGTTAGCTCCACAATTCCCATGGGTGGAGTCAACTGGTATTGCATCAACGGTGAGTGGAACTCGAAGATGGATGGATCAGGTTTGGACGGCGGCTCGTGTGCAACCCTTCCATACATACCCCCTGGTCCGGCTTGTGCGAGTACGGTGGGTTTCCTTAACTACAAAGTGACCGAGATTACCGTCTTCACTCCCAATGATCCCAGCAAACCCGATGTGTACATGCTGGGCACCACGTCTAGTGCTGGAATTGGAAGCCAGCCGATCGTTGTAGGGCCGTCCCAGACCCTGACAGTACCGTTTGGTCCAGAATCAAATCCTATCGTCATCGGTTCGAACAGCTATGAGTGGTACAGAATCAGACTCAACGGTGCAGTGACCGGCGGGAACATCATAACGAATCCGACTCCTAGCCCAACCGGTATCGCGGGGACATACTTCATTGATATCGAAGGCCAGATGACTTGCGGCACTACTACCAGTTCAGTTACGCAGCTCCTGCACTTTGACGTCGGCTATCATGTCACCACCCCAGAGTTCGGGTCGATGTTTCTTGCGGTGGGCTTCAGTGCTTTGGCACTGATCTTCCTCAAGAAGAAAGTAGTGGTCTCTCACATCGCGTGAGAAACGCCAGAACCAACTTCCCTTTCTGCGCAGTTTAGAATCATGTCGTTGCCCTATCGTATCAGATTGATCCATCGGAAAGGGGGGGCCCAAGCGCCTTCCCCCGCAAACATGACCTCGATTAACCGCCCATGGTCTCCCAAATCCGTAACCTAAATCCAGATGTAGGCGTCCACATCTTTTATTACTTCTATGGATTTCACCAAGATTCAGACCCCCAATGGCAGGGACAGTCATCCATAGGAGAGCCCTTGGTAAAGC
The DNA here is from genome assembly GCA_050011715.1 of Nitrososphaerales archaeon. Taxonomy (GTDB): domain Archaea; phylum Thermoproteota; class Nitrososphaeria; order Nitrososphaerales; family Gagatemarchaeaceae; genus UBA183. The sequence goes on from JBEKIO010000024.1 coordinate 26,584, forward strand.
AAGGTTGTGGAAGATGAAGAAACCTGCTTCGATAATGGTCTCCGCTCTGCTCCTTGTTTCGATACTTTCCGTCATGAGCATAATTCCGATCGCTCGGACTTCGGCAGCCACGGCAGGGAGCCCCTTGATGAGGGTGGGGCTGGACCTCGCCTGGTACATCAAGAATGGGTTCGGGAGCCTTCATGGCGTCAACTGCAACGCGAATGCTACCGCATGTTACGAATATCTCACCCACGGTTGGGAGGACTCAGGCGGTCTTGCGAACGGCACCTGTCCAAGAGGTAGGACGTGTTCTGGCGGATTCTTTACAGCCTATGAGTATGACATGCATAATCCTCCTCTTTATCCTCCTCAGTATGTTTCACCTGCAAGTTCTGGTGACGTCAACTGGATTCTACAATTCATTGGCGCAGCCAATGCCGACCATGATGGAACACAGGCGAAGGTCTTTATTGGACTGGTTTTGGAAAACAACTTCGACGCCACGGTCTACGGTGCTTTTGACGACTTCTTGAACAGGCTGGGCCCTGTACAAAACAACCCAGCGGTTGCAGGTTTTGAGTTCAGAGGCGCTCAAGAGGGGATAAACACAGGTGGCGGCGCGTCTAGTGGAGGCTGCGAAGGATCGAACTTCGTCCCCTCCAATGTCGTGTACGGTCCCAGCGGCATGGACTCCTTCCCCCAGAACTCCTCGCAAGAGGCTAGGATGTGGAATCAAGTTGAGACAAAGGTCAACGCTAATGGATACACATTAGGAATCAGCACAGGGTTGTCCGAGATGGACACCTGCGTCTCCCCGAAGGACTACAGCGACAACTTGGCTCAGTTCTTCATTGAAGGGGCTTCGATCTACCCGAGCGTGACTGCCTCTCCCAGCGCCTCTTATACGGACAACCTGAACACATTCAAGACTGATGTAACAAATCCTCCCAGGGCGTCCGGGGTCAGCGTGGGGACTGTTTTCGGAGAATGGGACCCGAACTGGTTCGTGGTTAATTACTCTCAGTCTGGCTACCACGCCACCCAGTTCGGAATTCAGTCTTCTTTGGAGGGTTTTGCTGAGGGAGCGGCCATCAACCCGATCGCAGGCCAATACTGGCTCATTTACGGTATGCCCTACCTGACCAACGATGATTCGGCGAGTATCGCCAAGTACGGTCCCTGTCCGTTCCTTTCTTGGATATTGCAATACGCCACTGAGTATGGGTTCTTCACTGACTTCTCTACCCCTCCCACGCCGTCGACGATTACCCCAATTATACCTCCTTCGTCGACTTACTCGGCTCCAACCGGCATCTACGTGCATATCATCGGCGACGCCTCGCTGGATAGCCAGAAGCCCAGTTATTCCCAAACAGACCCAGTGCATTGCTGCGGGACGGACAAGTATTACATAAACGGCCAACTCATCAGACTGTCAGATGGGGAAGGGATCGCCAACGCACAGGTTCACATCTACGAATTCAACTATACGACCGGCGGCTGGAATCCAGTCAAGCTGAATGGGGTTCCATTGGTCGTGACGACTGATAGCAACGGATACTACGGCGGAAAGGGTTCAGTAGGCACCATAGTAATTCCAAGTCCATCTCTACCAAATACGCGAAGAAACCAGGCGTTCTTCTATCCGGCGTTTCTGGGCAATTCCACATACGGATCCAGCAACGGGGTCCTAGAGGACTTGCCAATACTTGCAGCAGGAGTGACCACTACAACCACATCGACATCTACGTCGACCACTACCTCAACGACCGGAACCTCAACGAGCTCCACTTCAACCATTAGCACCTCCTCGACTACTACCTCTACTACCTCTACTACCTCTACTACCTCTACTACCTCTACTACCTCTACTACCTCTACTACCTCTACTACATCGACCCGGACCACAACCGCCTCGACTACTTCAACTCAAAGACTAACCAATTTCTCGTTGGCACTATCAAGCCCGTCTGCCACAAGCGTTCTAGGCTCTGTCGTTCAGGTGACTGCCTCGGTGATGTTTCCGAAAGGTAGCTCTCATCCTGTATCGTTCAGTACCTCGAATCTTCCCGCGGGCGTCCTTAGGAACGTCTCAATCGTGCAGTATGAATCAGGGGCAATATCCCTTGTAACATTCAATATCACTTCCAGTGCAATCCCAGGCGTCTATCCAATCGACATACGCGCAACGGTGGACCAAACCACAAAAAGCAAGACCTTCATCCTGACTGTCCAGTCTTCTTTGTTGGTGACGTACAACCTCTCAGTTTCAGCATCGCCCTCGCATGGAGGGACGACAAGTCTGATCCCAGGAAGGTATACTGTCCCAGGAGGGCAAAACGTCAGTGTCACAGCGGTTCCTGCGCAGGGATGGAGCTTGGACCACTGGACAGTGAACGGCCGGTACGGAGGAAACGGCACTTCAATCAGCCTTCTAGTCACTGCCAACTCCTCCCTTCAGGCAGTTTTTGTCCGCGGTGCGCGGGCTCCCGGGTTCCATTCTGTCATCTTTTCATCAAGCAGTTCTCTGAATGAATCGATCATCGTCGACGGGGTGAACTATTCGTTACCAGTCAGCTTCAGTTGGCAGGAGGGTTCGCAGCACGAGGTAGAGGCGGGTCCGATTATCAACGACGGCTCACAGACAAGAAGACTATTCATAGGGTGGGCAGGCTATCCATTTAGTTCCGGACCAGACATTGACTTCGTGGTCTTCTCCTCTCCAAGTTATGACCTTTCTCCAAGTTATGTAGTCCAGTCCAAGACATCATTCTCCTTCACCGACTGCAAGGGTTCGGCCATCTCACCCACGGACGTTGTTGTTCAGGACTCTGCCGGCAACACCATGTCCTTGAATTCCTCTTCCAGTGCTTGGCTCGACGCTGGCGTAACATACCAAGTTGTCCAGGCGGAATGGATGGGGGTCAACGTCGCAGGTACTTCCTCAGGCCTTTTCGTAGCCGATGGGCTTGCCGTCCATCAACAGCAACTTGGAGTGTGTGACGCCTACATCCGAATCACCGATGTCTTCGGATATCCGGTAGCAGGGGCGTCGGTCGTGATGGATCTCGGAGATGTCGTTCAGCTTGCCTCTGACACGAACTCCTCCGGAGTCGCCGTCTTCTCTCAGGTACCTGAAAGCCCCTACACGGCATACCTGAGTTACCTAGGATTCTCCGCATGGATAACGGGAAGCAGCCTGGCTCAGAGGGAGACCAACGCAACAATCGTCTTCAGCTACCCACTGATGTACGCTGTGGGGGCTTTTCTGGTTGTCTTGACCACGATGACAGTCTGGAGGAGGCACCGCGGAAAGGGTCGCCGTGCGCAGAGACTCTTTGAGGACTATCATGCTCGGTACTGAAGTCTAGTCTCTGACTTCGTTCCGGGTATGCCAAAATGGGCAGGTAAGGAATCCACGTTCTTCGAAAAGAACTGAATCACCTATTTCCTTTTATCCACAAAACCCGCAAGGATGCGTCGGCCATTGTCGTCAAAGGTCCTCGACTTGGGGCTGACAGCCTCATTCTTCGTCCTTTCTGTCTGGGTCTATGAGCTGTGGAACTTCCTAGTTCTGGCAAGTACGGGCGCGCAGGTCCACCTCGTCCTTGCAGGACCGCTGCCCGCTGGAGTGGTGGCCGTCTCAGCCGCTAGCCAGCAGTTCATCGTAGCCAAGCTTGCTCAGACTTTCCTCTGTTCTGTGACCTTTTTCGGGCTGTTTCTGACAATTCGGAAGTGGAATTTGCCCTTCGCGAAGCTGGCGTCCATTTGCATGATCGGTTTTTCCCTGGCCAGCATTCAATGGGAATTTCTTTCGACTGCGTACACGTACTCGTGCTCTATTCAGTCAATGGGATTCATGCTGCTTGCCGTGGTCTTTTCAGTTCTGATCATCAGGTCTTTCTTCTGGCCTGCGCTCTCAGACTGTGGCTTCCAGCCATGACGGCACAATCTTGGTTCCCCCCTCTCTTTTACCCATTTGACCACGAATGAGAAGGAGTTGTGCCCTGTCTTCCCAGGGAAACAGGGATTCACTTTCAGTTCTGTAGTCTATCTGGCAGTTTGACCCAGTTGAGCGGGCGTTTTCACGTCTGGGGGTAGCAAACTTCCCGCGGGGGCTAGATACCTGAAGGCAAGGGTCCAGAAGACCATCACCCAGGCGATGAAGATCAAGTACCCGAAGTACACGTGCATCGCGCTGCCTGCGTCCAATCCGAAATATTCGAAGGTCAGGAATACAACGAGCAGCCTGACGATGTTGACAAGGAAAGCACCTGTGAAACCAATCGCGAGCAGAGGAACTAGTCTTGAAATCTTGGGTTTCATGTCCAACAGAGCCATAGTGGAAAGCAGGCCGAAGGCCAGTATTCCCTGCAACCCCGTGCACTCGCCCGCGATATCGAGCAGAACAGGTTGGCCGTTTGACAAGTTCATGGATACGATGTGTCCCGAGACAGTGGCGGAAATACCCATGGCGCTAACCGCCGAAGCCATGACACCTGCAAGCCAATTCTGCAGCACAACGTAGTTCGGAGCATAGGCCTCGATCTGGTATCCCAGGAGAAGGACTATCCCGTAGGTCGCAGGCACCCAGAAGAGTTTGAACGACCGCATCCCGTAGGTAAAGACAACCGCCCCCAGGAAGATGACTAGGAGGTCTAGGATGCCCACGCTCGATCCCCTCATCGCGTTGAAAAGGTAGATTGCTCCTATCACAAAGATCCCGAGAGCCATCTCGACCCTCCCACTACGCGTGGAAATGGCCTTCACTGCATCCCATTTGAAGAGAAACCAAGCAAACAGCACTATGACCATGATGAAGAAGTATTGGAAGTCAAGCCCAACGCCTGGAATGACGAGTGGAAGGAGGTATCCGACAGCTATGCTTAGGACGAGAAGATGAGGTCTGCTTATCTTCAACACGATGCTGCGTTCTTCATGAGCAGACATAGCTATAAACCGTTTACGCATTTCACTAAAGAGGGTAGTATACTCCAAACCAATACGCAACTATCAAGGCATAGAGAAGGATTCGAAAGGCCTCCCCAGACTGGCAGACTGAAGGAACCAGAATTCAGTACTCGGGTGTGTCCAAGAGGCTCCTGGGACCCAATTTGAGTCAAGAAGGCCCGGGGGACGTGAATCCCAAAAGAACCCGCGTTGAATCCTGTTTCAAAGAATCAAAGTGAGGATTTTGGACTTTACGGTCATAACATAGAAAAGTCGGGAGGGGGTTTTAGGGACGCAAACAGCATCTTGCAGCAAATTCAACTCTCATGTGTTGACGACAATGTCAGACAACTAGTAGACTCGGTGAATTCTAGTATCAAGTGTGAGTGCATCTACCTCACCGGGAGTCGAGCAACGGGTGAGGGACTGAGTGACAAAAGCGACTACGACTTGATGGTTGTTGCTAAGGCTTCGTCGATTCTGAGCTCAAGGCGAAGACTCACTCGCCTAAGAAGTGTCCTCCGAGAGACCTATCCAGCGAAGGTTGAATTGACTTTGCTCACTCCACAGTCGGTTTCGCGTGCTCGCGATTCACTTCTGTTGTTGACGTGGAATCAGCAAACTAGACTCGTCTATGGAACGAGAGATATCCTCGAAGACTTGCAAGTCGGATCCTTCGCCCCAAACAAAGAATCAGTTAGAGACCTCAATTGCTTCACAATAGAGCGGTTACTCCGAGAACTCAGGGTCGACAGAACCCGGGGGTGTGTTACGATCGATAAAGAAGGACTGCAGAAGATGGGCCGCTTTCTTACTGTTCATGCTCGGCTCACCGGCTGGTCAGATCAGCGATTAACAGACTTGGTCTCAGGCATAAGGTCTGAAGCAATGAAGGATAATCCCGATCTGCGAGTTGTCTCCCGTACCTGTGCAGACTATCTGGAGAAGATGAGCGATCAATTCAAGGACACAAGTCTCCTCTCGCAACTTTCGTACCTCCTGACTTATCATCGCATTTCTCGTCTTCGCATGCTCGATGCCCTTTCTCAAAGACAATCATCCAAATCCCAATTCATAAGCGCCCTGACTCACTTGTTTCGGAGTACAGAGTCAGACCCGCCCAGCATTCTCATGTTGCAAAGAGCTTCTCAGCTCTTGAGGAGTTCACTTGCCTTTGAGAAGGTTCAACCAAGCTTCAGCTTGGGGGAAGATGATCCTTACACGCTGTGGGCGGAGGTCAAAAGAGGAATCAGGAGAAGCTGGGACATAGTCATGGACTATCATTATCCGTTCGGACAAGTTCTATTGTTTCGCCCATTTCGGACAGTGCTGTTGTAGGATTCCTTTCAGTCGCTCACAAACGCACGCGAGTTGCGCGATTTACGCCTCCTAACATTCCCTCACGCAGAACTGACCGTCCGACGAGAGCCAAGAGGGAGATGAATCCGCCTCCAAGTTACCAGACCCGATGAGCCTTGAATCGAGTCGCGCGCGCTCAGCAGCCGTCTTTTGAGGGGGTTCGGCTAACAAAGGAAGGCGCCTGCGATCACACATTCCTGTCCTCTCATTGCGGAATGGTCTAGGCATGAATTTGGGGTTCATTTCTATTTGTCTGTACTTCATGAACCTTATTACCATCCTGAGGCCCAATTCCAATCGATGAATCGAAAGATTCTGGTCATGGTTGTCGGAATCTCCTTTCTCTTCGTCCTCCCCGCGCTAGCAGTTCGACCAGTCGCTGCCACAGCCCCTGCCAGCGGACTCGACGCCGCATTCTGGAAAGGCACTTTCTTCGGAAGCCCAATGGCTTCCTGGCCATCCTGCACATCAGAGTCGTCGCCGCCCGCTGGCGTGCCGTCAAGCACTCCGCCAACCGCTACGAAGATTGATCCCAACATAGCCCACGGAGCTTCAACAGGCTTCTACTGGGACGAGACTTCTCCCGGATTCTACGTTGGCGCAGTTCAATTCTACGACACAGCCTTCACCGCGGAATGGACCGGGTACATCTATCTCACCACCGGTACCACATACTACTTCCAGCTCACCAGCGACGACGGGTCATGGCTCTACATCAACACCGCATCAGGGAGTTCAACCATTTCTGCCGCGAACCTCGTAATAAACAATGGCGGAGAGCAGCCTCCCACCTCTGCTGCTTCGGGAGTTGTCACTGTGACTTCCAATGGCTACTACCCAATCGAGGTCGACTACTATGAGACGTGTGATTCCCAATCTGGAATCGACCTATCCTGGGCGACGAGCTCAGCGAGCGGATTTAGCATCATCCCCACGACCTCTTTCACACCCGCTCCAATCGGTTCCAACGCCCCCTCTACCCCGACCAGCGTCCCTGAGTTTGGCTTCGCAGCCCCAGTAGTCGCAACGGTCGGCCTATTGGCACTTGTCCTCGTAAGAAAGAGGACATTCGGACGAATCGACACGACAACCTGACATCAGACGAAAGAAGACTCAAACTCGCGATTCGCAAGTTTGAGCCCGCCTTCTTTTTCTCATTTCGACGCATCCAATGCGGTCGGAGCTGCAGGAAGATGGAAAGGAATCCCTTGCCGAGTTACCAGACCCGATGGAGAGCCTTAAATCGACTCGGGCCTTGCCCCGACCTAGATTGACCGAGAGCCCTTCGAGCATCCTCGTCACTGGAGGCTGCGGCTTCATCGGTAGCCACATTGTGGACGCCTTCGTCAGGAGGGGCTGGGAGGTCGGGATCCTTGACAACCTCAGCACTGGCACTGAATCGAACCTGAGAACTGGCAGAAGCGTCCGCTTTCACAAGGGGGACGTACGTGACCTCAACGCTGTCAGGGAAGCCATGAAGGGTTACGAGGCGGTCTCGCACCAAGCGGCACTTGTCAGCGTGGCTAGGTCCGTGGAAGACCCTCTTGCTTCAAATGCGGTGAACCTCGGAGGTACGCTGAACGTCCTGACTGCAGCACGCGACTTGGGGGTGAAGCATGTGGTCTACGCCTCCTCATCTTCAGTCTACGGGGAGACCGAGACCCTACCAAAGACTGAAACCATGCAGACAAATCCCGTGTCCCCCTACGCCGTCTCCAAACTCGCGGCAGAGAACTATTGCAGGGCCTTCGCAAGGGTATATGGCCTGAGGACCGTATCGCTGCGCTACTTCAACGTCTACGGCCCAAGGCAGAGGGAAGGGCCTTACAGCGGCGTCATCCCAGCTTTTGTCGGTCGCGTGCTCGCCGGCAAGCCCCCGATCATCAACGGCGACGGTTCTCAGACCAGGGACTTCACGTTCGTCCAGGACGCCGTCCAGGCGAACGTCCTCTGCATCGAGAAGAACGTCAGACCAGGAGAGGTATTCAATGTAGGTTCCGCCAGCCAGACAAGCATCTTGGAGCTCGCCAGGATTGTGGCAAAGCTTGGGGCCAAGCCTGGACTGAAGCTCGAGTTCAAGTCGGAGAGGATGGGCGACGTTAAGCACAGCTTCGCGGACATAGGCAAGATATCCGCCGCGGTTGGGTACAAGCCCGAGTACACACTGCAGAGGGGCTTGAGGGAAGTGTTCAGTTGGATGAAAGGCTCACGCTAAGGCGAGGAAAACTTGAGCGGAACTCTGCTGTGAGAGGCCTGCTTTTGAGAGATCAGCAAGCAAAAGAAGGCCCCCTCAAATCATGCATTCCATGCCATCTCGTTGCAGAATGATACATGCATGGTTTTGATTCACTTCCGTTTGTCTCTGCCTCATGAAGCTTATTGTTTCTCCAGAGGCTATGAATCCACTAATGGACCGAAGGGTTCTGGTAATAGCCGTCGGAGTCTCCTTTCTGGGCTTCATATTAGATTTCTGGATGACTTATAACCGGTGAAGCGATTGAGCAGGGTATCGGCGAGTGTAGATTGAGAAATCTGTCCGTCTCCATTGTCGGTCTCGGGTACGTAGGGCTAACGACGGCGGCGTGCTTCGCGAGCAGGGGAATCAAGGTGGTCGGGGTGGACGTCGACAAAGGAAGAGTGAGGAAAATACTAGTGGGGGAACCAGTGATCAAGGAACGCGGACTGCAGCCCCTGCTAGACAGGGGGCTCAGGAGGGGTTACCTCGAGTTCCGGTCAGACCTTGTGAAGTTGGACGAGACAGATGTCTCGTTTATCACTGTGGGCACGCCGGGCAGACGAGATGGGAGCATAGATACCAGCTATGTAGAGGGCGCTGCGAAAGAGATAGGGCATTGTCTGAGGTCAAGGGACGACTTCCACCTGGTCGTAGTCAAGAGCACCGTGGTTCCAGGCACCACTGTCGGGAAGGTCAAGCCAGTTCTCGAGGCCGAATCGAGAACCAGAATCGGGGATAGGATTGGCCTTGCGGTAAACCCGGAGTTCCTCCGCGAAGGGTCAGCGGTCCGGGACACCCTTCAGCCTGAGGCCCTAGTCGTGGGAGCGTCCAACAGGAAGTCTTCCAATCTGTTGCTTTCGCTGTACAGAGAGTTCTACGGAAGACTCCCTCCGACGATAAGCACGACGCTAGGGAACGCAGAGTTGATCAAGTATTCTATCAATGCGGCTCGAGCTCTGCAAGTGAGCTATGTCAATTTCCTCGCCAACATCTGTTCTAGAATCGAGAGTGGCGAGATGCGCGACGTGGTTGCAGGTCTCGCGAGGATAGCCAGGCTGGACAAGAGGTACCTCGGAGCAGGGTTGGGGTATGGTGGGAGCTGCCTTCCGAAGGACACGAAAGCGCTGTTTGCCTTCGCACAGTCGATTGGCGTGGACGCATCACTACTCGATTCTGTTATCGGGGCGAACGAGAGACAGGCCCTTGAAGCAGTGAAAATGGCGCGAAAACTCGTGGGGACTCTCAACGGGAAGAAGGCCGCTGTCCTTGGTCTCGCCTTCAAGGCCGGCACGGACGACGTCAGGGAGTCGACTGCCATACGGGTGATCTGGGCCCTTCTTAACGAGGGCGCCGAAGTAGTGACCTATGACCCCGAGGCGGCCATCAATGCGAGGTCTCTCCTTGGGAACAAGGTCACCTATGCAGCGTCCGCCAAGAATTGTTTCACGGGAGCCGACATCTGCATCGTCGCAACCGGCTGGGACGAATTCAAGGCTCTGAAGCCTAGTCAATTCCGGAGGCTCATGAGGTCCCCCGCAGTGGTGGATGGCAGACGGATATTCGACCCGAAGCACTTCAGGACGGGAGGAGTAAGATTTCTGAGGGTCGGGACGGCTGCGAGTACCTTCCCTACGCGAGAATCTTGACTGTTCCTTTTTTCAAAGACGAGGAGGCTGATGAAGAATCGCAGGGCCTGGTCTCGGATGCCACCTCCGCGGGTAACAAGGCTGGGCCTGGCAGCCGTCAAGCAGTGGGCATAGGAGTACGGACCGTGGTTGTGGCCTGCGGGATCTACGGTACGATGGTTCTCCTTTTCACCTTGATATCACTCTTCGTCGCTCCCCAGAATTCGCAGATAGGGACTTTCCGGCCTGTCTCAACAATACCGTTTCATGAGCTGATTTTGGGTTCGTTAGGGCTCGGACTCGGCCTGATTGTCTCGCTTGCTCGAAAACAGCTTGACTTTGGACTTATCATTCTTGTGCCCGCATTTGTGGTGCTGACCGATCTTGACCACTTTCCGGCCCTCCTCGGATTA
>JBEKIO010000025.1:0-36432 GCA_050011715.1 Nitrososphaerales archaeon
TTCTGATCAACGATACCTCTTAGATGATTTCACGGTAACACACAATTCTGGCAAGACGATGCTCGCCAAGAAGCTCGGCGAATCGCTGCAGAAGAAGGCGGCGCTGTATGGGAACCTGGTGAAGATGTTGCACGTCAACTGCAGGATCGACAAGACGCTGCAGTCAGTAATGGTCCGAGCGCTCAGCACCCTCGGTCAGAATTATCCGTCGAGGGGATACGGCTTCGAGGAGCTCCTCTCCGTCCTCGTCGAAGAACTGAGGAGCAACCACATGCACTTGGTCATAGCGTTCGACGAGGTTGACTCCCTCATAACTTCAGACCCCTCTGCGCTCTACACCATAACACGCCTGAGAGAGACGGTTCAGGGGAGCCAGGTCTTTTCTTCCCTGCTCATTTCGAAGACGCTCAATTACATGAAGGCCGTGGACCTCAGCACCCTCAGCTCGGTGCAGTGGAACGAAGTCTCGCTCGAACCCTATTCGGCTGCCCAGCTCTTGGACATCATAGTCTCTCGGAGCGAAGCGTTCACCGACGGCGCCCTGGGCGACAACTCGATGCAGCTGGCGGCAGACATAGCGAGTCTGTACGGCGACGCTCGGTATGCGCTCGACCTGGTCTACAGGGCCGGGAAGCTCGCTGACATCTCCGAGTCACCACGGATCTTGCCCGAACACATCAGGTCTGCCAAGGCTTCGCTGCCTCCGGGGTTCAGCAAGGAGGAGCTGAGCTACCTGTCGAGGCACCAGCGGCTGATACTGATGGCGGTCTCTGCCCTCCTCAAGAAGGGGGACTCGACCTACGTCACCATAGGCGAGGTCGAGAGAAGCTACAGCGTACTCTGCGAGAGCATGGGGGTGGCGGCGAACCACCACACACAGGTGTGGAACGACGTCAACGAGCTGTCCAGGAAGGGCATCATAGAGACCCAGCTCTCGGGCAGGGGCATGAAGGGCAGGACCACCCTGATCGGGCTGTCGCTCGTGTCGGCGAAGGAGCTGATGGGGGAGCTCGAGAAGGGGATGGTCGCCGACGTTAGATAGCGAAAGGGGTTCGGGGAAACAAAGAAACCCCACACCATTCACGGGTGGGATGAATCTGTGTCTCCAACCAGGAGTGGCCCTCTTATCCTGCAGGGATGCGGAAGAACAGAGATGCTGATTACATACAGATTCAGGCTCTACCCAAACGAGACCCAGAGCGGTGTCATGGAGGAGACGCTCGAGACCTGCAGGAGGCTCTACAACGCGATGCTCGCAGACAGGATAGAGAACAGGACTGGATTCTACGAGCAGAAGAGGATGCTCGTGGAATTGAAGCGAGACAACAAATTCTTGGAGGCGATCCACTCGCAGGTCCTGCAGGATGTCATGCTGAGACTCGACAAGGCATATCAGGCGTTCTTCGTGGGCCTCGCGAAGCGCCCAAGGTTCAGGCGCAAGGACAGGTACAACTCGTTCAGGTACCCACAGTTTGGAGGGTTCAAGATCATCGGAAACAGACTGAGACTTTCGAAGATAGGCTCTGTGAAGATGAAGGTGCACGGGTCCATCGAGGGGGCATCAAAGACCTGCACGGTCGTCAGGGATGTGGACCAGTGGTACGCCTGCATCTCAGTGGAGGCAGAGAAATACAGCCCCAGACCCACAGAAGCCCAGGTCTTAGACAGACCAATCGGAGTTGACCTTGGAATCACAAACCTCGTTGCTCTCAGCGACGGAACGAAGTTCCCGAATCCAAGATACCTGCCCGGCTCGATCAAGCAGATCAAGCAACTTCAGAGGAACCTGTCCGGAAAGAAACGGGGCTCGAACAACCGGATGAAGACGAAGGTGGCACTTGGAAAGGCATGGAGGAAGGTGAGGAGGCAGAGGGATGACTACGCCCACAAGCTCTCACATCATCTCGCCAATCACTACTCCACCATAGTCTTTGAGGACCTTCACATTCCGTCGATGGTCAAGAACCACAGCCTGGCATCGGCAATAACGGATGCCTCATGGGGGCAGCTGCGTCAGTTGACCGCCTACAAGGCGGAGAGGCACGGCGGACGAGTGATCCTCGTCGAACCCAGGGGGACGTCGCAGAAATGCTCTGGATGCGGGGAAGTGGTTCCGAAGGAGCTGTCAGAGAGGGTCCACCACTGCCCACGGTGCGGGCTTGTCGTGGACAGGGATGTGAACGCGGCAAGGAATATCCTGAAGGCGGGCCAGGAACTGGCCCACGTAGAGGCCGAGCCTCTACTTGTCCAGCGAAGGAAGAGGATAAGCAAGTTTGGCCAGTGAAGCAAGAAGCCCACGTGCTTCAGTCGTGGGTGGTCCACAGGTTGAGGAGCTGCTGTCCTCCTACGGGAGGACCAAGGTGCTCACTGTGATGATCAAGAGCGGAGAGCTGAACATCTCAGAGATCACGCGGAGGTCCGGGCTCTCGCACACGTCGGCCGTGCGCCACCTGGAGTTCCTGACTGAGTCGGGGATACTCGCCGAGAAGCGCTTCAACAGGATCCGCATCTTCCGCGTCGACAGGAGCAACCCCCTCGTCGGCGTGATCGCGAGGTTCCTCTCGGAGTGGCAGGAGGCCAGGGAAGCGTCCTACCCGAAACCGTTCAACTAGCCGGACGAGCCCGGCCCGCCTCCTTGGCGACGAACTCGGCGTAGCTCTCCTCCAGGCCGAGGCTCCTGACCAGCTCGTCCCTGAACGCCGCTCCCCTGCAGAGCAGCAGCACGTACGGCATGTCCTCGACGAGGAAGCCCTTCTGGCTTATCCCGAGCCTCCGGCCTCCCAGGCGCCCGATCTCCTTGAGCTTCTTCGAGTCGTTCCAGATCCTAACCTGCAGGGGCCAAGGGGCGCCGTCCATGGAGTAGGACGCCCCCCCGTCGCCCAGCGCCCTCCAGAGCTCGTACGCCAGCATCGGGTCGAGGTACCTCAGCAGCCTCCAGTCCTGCCCTCTCATGATCCGCCCCATGAGGAGGTCGGCCCTCGAGATCGCTTCGAGCGCGGCCGCCTTCCTTTCCTCGTGGACCCTGGCCTTCACCACGCCCGTGAACAGGTCGCGGAGTTTGTCTCTGGGTTGGCCAGGGTATGACCTCAGCGCCTTGAGGACTGCCTTCTCGTCCACGGCGTCGAAGAAGGCGTTGATCGCCTGCGAAGTGGTCATCTCCTCGTCCTTTGCAGAAGGGGCTCCCGACTGCAGGAAGTTGATCGCCGACCGCCAGTCGCCGTTGGCCACCTTCGCGATCGAGGCCAGCTCCCCCTCCTCGAGCGAGAGCCCCTCGTTCCCGGCGATTCTGGCGAGGTGCGCCTCCACGACTTCGGGCGCCGGCTTCTGAAACTCGATCCGGCTCGTCACGCCCGAGAGCTTCTTCACCTGGTCCGACTCCGGGTCGTTGGCTGCCATGACCACGGGGTTCTCGCTCTTCCGGACCGCATCCCTGATGAAATCGATGGCCCCGTAATCGGCCCTCCCGGCCAGCCCGTCGACTTCGTCGAGGAAGACGAGCGTCTTGGTGCCGAACAGGTTGCTGCTCGAGATCACTTCTCCGATGCGCTTCGAGAGCCTGTCCTTCGTGCGGGTATCGCTCGCGTTCAGCTCCACGAGCTGGAGCCCCAGCTTCTTGGCGGCGAGGTGGACGCAGGTCGTCTTCCCCGTCCCGGGAGGGCCCACGAGGAGGGCGGCCCTGGCGCCTCGCTTCCACTTCCTCAACCACAGCATGAGCGTGCCCCTCGCCTCCTCGTTGCCCACCATGAGGTCCAGGTTGACTGGCCTGTACTTCTCAGACCACAATCAGTAAGCCCCTCCTACGAAGACGATCAGCCCCACGGCCATGCCGGCGAGCGCGATCCGCTTCACTCTGTGCGCGTTGGCGGGGTCGTGCCTCGCGACTATCGAGGCGGCCAGGTACGCGAAGACCGCGTCGGGCACGATGACCCCGAAGGTGTAGAACCCGTTCGCCAGCCCAAGCGCGAGGGGCACCCAGCTGGTGACCACGGCGAGAAGGAAGAAGGCCGCACCGACGGAGGACGCGGCCCTGAGCCCTCTGCTCCTCGCCACGGAGTTGACCCCCCGCTTAGCGTCTCCCTCGACGTCGGCCATCCCCTTCACCACTTCCCTCCCCACACCGGAAAAGAACGACGTGAACGCCATCATCAGCAGCAGGGACCTCGTCAGGCTCCCGCCGGAGACGACGCCGCCGTAGATGAAGGGGACGGCGAGGGAGGAAGCGACGAGGAGGTTCCCGGGGAGGCCCGTCAGCTTCGCCCGGCTGTTGTAGACCCACATCAGAAATGCGTACAGTAGGGCGATGCCGACAGCCACGGGGTTCAGGGTGAGGACGCAGGAGGCGACGCCCGCTACCAGGACGAGCACGGAGAGCCTGACTGCCGCCTGAGTCGAGACGCGGCCGCTCGGGATGGAGCGCTCCGGCTGGTTCACCCTATCCACCTCGACGTCGTAGATGTCGTTCGTAGACATGGAGTAGGCGCAGAGGAAGAACCCAGTCAGAAACCCCAGGGCCCCCTGGACGACCTTCACATCAGTCGGTTTGGAGACAAAGACCCCGACGATGACGGCGAAGCCGATCATGGCACAGTTGGCCGGCCGTATCAGGTCGAGACCTGCCCTGAGGCTCATCAGGTCAGAACCTCGCCTTGCTTACCTTGTAGTAGATCGCTTCGCCTCTGCGCTCGATTACTGCGATTATCGCTTCCTTCCCCATCTTGGCCATCTCCTTGACCGACTTCTGGAGCTCTCCCATTCCCTTCTCGATCCCCTCGTCCAGGGCGAAGACGACGTACTTCGCGGGCTTCTTCGGGTAGTCTCCCCTCTCGTAGACCCTCAGGTCGGTCCCGAAGCCGAATCCTTCCCGCACCACGTAGCCTCTGCTCCTCAGGTCCCTGTAGACCATGAACTTGGTCCAGGCGTCTCTGGCCCGTTTTTGGGTTAGCTCTGCGAGCATCTCGAAGGTGACCGCCTTCCCCGACTCGTCCTTCAGGTCGAGCTTCCCTGCGTAGAGAAGATAGAGCGCCTCATAATCGCGCAGGGCCAGGGCCTTGTCTTTCTTCGACCCGTAGCCGGACTCCTCCAGCTCGCCAAAGCGCTCTCGATCGACCACCACTGTGGTGCCTTCCTGGAGAACCGCGCTGAAGGGCTGAACCTGCTCATGGGCGACGACAGCCTCTCCCAATTCTCTCGGTTTGGCGAGGGTCGTCAGACCATATTTGAAGGTTCAAACGAATCGATGGCGGAAACACTTTAGAGCCGACCGGGCGCGGTGGGCATTCCTTGGCCGACTTCTTCACGATGCGTACCGTGACCTGGAGCGGCGGCTCGGTGAAGATGATCGACCAGACGGCCCTTCCAGGAAGGCTCACCCACGTTACCTATACCCGGCCCGAGGAAGTGGCCGAGGCGATTAGGACCATGGTCGTCCGTGGCGCGCCTGCGATAGGGGTGGCGGCCGCGATGGGAGTTGCCCTGGCCGCGACGGGTTCCGCTACGGAAGACCTCAGGGAGCTCACGAAGGAGCTCGAACGCAGCGCGAACCTGCTCCGTTCGACCAGGCCCACGGCGGTCAACCTCTTCTGGGGGATCGACCGGGTCATGAAGGTCGCCCGATCGGCGAAGTCGGCCCGTGAGGCCAGGATGTTGATCACCGCAGAGGTGAAGACGATGGAGGAAGAGGATGTCGAGGCCAACAGGAGGCTCGGACGCGCGGGCGCGGACCTGATCGAGGACGGAGAGACGGTCCTGACCCAGTGCAACGCCGGCGCGCTTGCGACCGTGGGGTACGGGACGGCACTGGGCGTGGTGAGGGCGGCCGTAGAGCAGGGAAAGCTGGTGAAGGTGCTGGTGCCCGAGACGAGGCCCGCGCTTCAGGGTGCGCGCCTGACGGCCTTCGAGCTGGTGACTGACGGCATCGACTGTACCGTGATTCCTGACACGGCCGTGGGCCACATGATCAGACTCGGCAGGGTCGACAAGGTCATCGTGGGGGCCGACAGGATCACGCGGGACGGTTACGTGTTCAACAAGATAGGAACGTATCAGGAGGCGGTCCTAGCGGACAGGCACGGGGTCCCGTTCTACCCTGCGGCGCCACGCTCTACCTTCGACCTCTCCAACACTCACGAGCAGGTGACCATAGAGGAGCGGAGCTTCGACGAGGTCGTTCGCATCCGAGGGAGAAGGATCGCGCCGAAAGGCGTCTCCGTGGCCAACCCGGCCTTCGACATGACACCTCCGGAGCTTGTTACTGCGATGGTGTCGGACAGGGGATTGATCGAGAGGCCATTCGAGGAGAGCATCACTCGGGTCATGTCTTAATTGCCTAGGTCATTGTCGGCCTCTTCGGGCCCGTAGCCTAGCACGGACTAGTCCTGAACTTCATGTAGGACAAGTCAAAGTGGAACTTGCACAAATACTTCGATAGGTTGGGTGTGCGACTGGGCTGATAGGCTTATCAGCAATCGCTTATCAGCAATCGAACCTCAGCTCTCTTGGGCCCGTAGCCTAGACTCCGTTTGAGGGGAAGCATGTATTTGTGAAATGCATGCTCTTCACAAACACGGAGTAAGTCGAATATATCAAGGAAGTTGTGGGAAATGAGACACATTAAAGAGCCTGAATTGAGACGAACCCTTCAAATAGAATGACCCCTTCCGAGGCTCGACTCCGTTCGCGCTTGCTCACTCCAAGAACTGTGATTGAATCGAAGACAACGCGATCAAGCAGGTTTCCAATCTTCATATTTGACATAGGTGGGGTAATCATCAAGTGGCGGAACAATGACCCGATTTACAAGTATCTCTCCGAGAGGTACAATCGACCCTATGCCGAAGTCAAACGCGTCTGTGTTTGCAGACTTCCTTCACTCGAGTCCGGAGAAATCTCCATAACGACGTTCATGAATGACACCCTGCATGATTTGGGTCGGAGTCTAAAGAGACGTGACTCAGCTACGCGATTGTGGGTTCTACCACTCGAACGACTCTTCAAATCCAAATTGGGGATGATCAATTGTGTAAGGATGTTGAGAAGGAATGGCTACTCGGTATACGCTTTGACTAACGTATCTTCCCCGCATCTGGAATTCTTCAGACGGACGGGACTAGCTGACGAGTTTGACCATATCTATGCCTCATCTGAGCTTGGAAGCGTAAAGCCCAATCGAGAGATATTCCAGAAGGTACTCCGTTTCCTGGACACATCGCCCACCGAAGTTGTATTCGTAGATGATCGGGTCGAGAATGTCAAAGCGGCAAGGGACTACGGTATTCGTTGGGCATTTCGATTCAAATCGATTAGTCAACTTAAACGAGACATTGACCACGTAATGCGAGAATTCGAACCGCTTGATCCACCCTCAAATTCGGGGCGCCTGCCTGAACTGTGAAGTCCCGGCCAGGGCGCCTCTTTCCTTAGGGTAAGATGGCAATGGAAAAGGGAGCTCATGCAACCGCAGTTGTCTGATAGGCTTATCAGTAATCGAACCGCAGCTATTTCGGGCCCGTAGCCTAGACTCCGCTTGAGGGGAAGCATGTATTTGTGAAATGCATGCTCTTCACAAACACGGATTAAGGCGTCAGCCTTCGGAGCTGAAGACCATGGGTTCGAATCCCACCGGGCCCGCCAAGTCCCTTAAGCGCGCGCACTACTCCTGCCTTCTAGAGACGGCCCGGAGCACGGGGTAAGCTACCATTGCGCCCAGAACCACGTAGAACACCCTCTCGAGAGGATAGGCGTAGAACGCGAGAGCCCAGAACGCCTGATAGCCGTCCTTGGGTATGACTCCGTCCAGCCTGAAGATGACGTTCTCGTACATGATGTTACCTGCCACATGCCCGCTCATGGTAGATGCAAATGCCACCGCACTGACAAATGCCGGGCTGAGCCTTGCCAGACTTCCTCTCTTCTCGTACAGAAGCGCGCCTGACAGAACGCCTATCGAGATCAAGTGCATCCATAGGAAAGGTACTTGGATACCTCCCACACTCACCAGCACGGGTGAGAGAGGGTCGAGCGTGAACCATACGAGCAAGAGCGCGGGGAAGCCGACAGCCGCCTTCCTGTGACCGGTGAAGGCCAGACCCGCGACCACAGCCGAGACCAGGTCAGGTATGAAATCCAGGAAATCGAACACGATGGGCTTCCCCATAGCGAAGTCCACGAAGTTTCCTAGGATCATCGAGGACCCCCCGACGACGGGGCCGAAGAGCATCCCTGCGAGCGGACTGACCACCTCCCTGAAGGTCAGGAAGCCGCTAGCGCCGATAATAGCAGAAACTGGGAAAAACCCGAGAACGGCGTAGACCACCGCGAAGAGCGAAGCCGAGGCCACCGCGTATGTCCTTCGTCTTGCGGGCAGCATCTTCTCGGTTCTCGCGTTTGAGGTTTAATAGCTTCGGTGGCGTCTGCTTTCCTACCCCGTCGAGATCGTTTGGACGGCCTTCGCGTTCAGAGTCAGCCGTGCCCGTCCGCGGACTGTCTGTGCGCGGTATTGGGTCCTCATCTTCCATCCGTCAGCGGGCATCTTCTCCCTTAGAGTACCCCACGCTCGCCATGAAGACGCACTGCTCGATCGGGATTGCGAAGTCCTCCGGTGCGAAGCTAGCTCCCTCGGCGCCGGCCGTCTGCACGCCTCGGACGAGCACTACCGGCGTCGCTTCGTCGGCCTCCCCCATCACCAACTGGGCTCCCGAGCAGAGGTCGTCAGCAATCGCCTGTCTGGTGACTTTCAGAGGATTGCCGAAGAGGTCAGGGTGGCCCCGCATGTCGCAAATGGCCTGGACGCCTACTGCGGCGAGGGCCACGCCGACGGTGCCCATCCTCGTGGGCGTCAATCTGCTGTCGGAGACGACTACTCCTATGTGAACGCCTCTACGCTTCCCCAGCTCGTCGGCGATTCTGGCGGCGGACTCGCATGGGTCTTTCGGATAGAGGACCACTCTTCCGTGCTCGATGTTCGACTTGTCTATTCCAGCATTGGGTGTGAGCAGGCCATTCCACAGGGTGAGGATAAATCCGGGGACGCCGCCAATTATCAGGTCTGACTCCTGAAGTATGAGTTCACAGAGTTCTGCCGGGATCTCGAATTTCTTAGACAGCTCAATTGCCCGACTGCCGGGTTTCACCGAGTCCAAAGGTACTATTCTTCCTTCGGATATCGCAATGAACTTGCTTGAGATGACAAGCACATCCCCTTCGCCAATCTGGTTCCCCACGAGTTCATCGATAAGGTCTGGCAAATCAAACGCGGAGCTTCTTCTCGTGGTCTTGAAGGGAGTGAAGGTGAGCACGCTCTCGAACAGACAACACCCGTAATTAAGCGAACGTCTCAGAAGGATGTGACTCCTCGAGCTAGGCTTTGTTAGTTCTTCGGCTCATGGCATGACCACGCTCCCTGTCAAGTCCTCAATCATTGTAGGTCAGGTGTACGGAATTGCGTGACACCGATGGAGTTGCTGAAGGAGAGGACCCGTCTGACGAAGACTCCTCGACGGACAAGCTGAAGGTCGCGGTGTCGTTAATGCGCTGGGGCGCGTGCGCGCGCGCGGAGCGTCCGTGAATTCGCCCCGAACGTCGAGGATCAGGGACGACGAGCGACCGAATCTCATCGAGTCAAGGACGCTTAAATACTGGGCGAATCAAATCATTCACTGCAATTCTGCGTCATAATGTTTCAGCGGCGAACACCTGACTGATATTGTGACTCCGACGTTGTAGCAAGAGCAAGAGAACTTGGAAAGTTTCAGAGAGTTGAAACTGAGCCCTGAGGTCCTGAGGGGCGTCGACTCCGTAGGCTATCGGAAGCCGTTCCCGATTCAGGAGAAGGCAATAGGCCCCCTGATGGCCGGTAAGAGCATCGTGGGGCAGGCCAAGGCTGGGTCAGGAAAGACCGCGGCCTTCGGGATCCCTCTGCTACACGCAGTCAATCCCCGGGACCACCGAGTGCAGGCGCTCGTCCTCGCTCCGACGCGCGAACTCGCCGTCCAAATCACGCAGGAACTCAAGAAGATTGGTGCGTACACTGGCATCAACGTGCTGACGATATACGGCGGGCAGTCGATGAACGTCCAACTCGACGCCTTGAAGCGGGGGGTGCACGTCGTCGTGGGCACTCCAGGAAGGGTGATTGACCATCTCCAACATCGGACGCTCCGCCTTGATTCTGTCAGATACGTGGTCATAGACGAGGCCGACGTAATGCTCGACATGGGTTTCATCGATGACGTCGATTTCATCCTAGCCTCCACACCAGACGACCGCCAGCTCAGCCTTTTCTCGGCGACCATGCCTAGAAAGATCATCGAGCTGTCCGAGAGATACATGACGGACCCCGAGCACATCTTGGTGGATGAGAACGAGCTCACGGTCGCAACGCTCGAACAGTTCTACGCAAAGGCCGAACGGCCTGAGAAGTTCGAGCTGCTGCTTCAGGTCCTGAAGAAGGAGAAGAGGGGAAGTACTGTGATCTTCTGCAGGACCCGATACGGGACCATCAGGCTGGCAAAAGAGCTCGAGAGGCGCTTCCTGAGCGTCGCTCAACTGCACGGCGACCTGAGCCAGAACCAGCGCGACCACTCGATGAACCTCTTCCGATCGGCCCGAGTCGACGTCTTGGTGGCCACCGACGTGGCTGCCCGAGGCATTGACGTGCGGCAGGTCGGGTGCGTGATAAACTACGACGTGCCCGAGGACTCCACGGTCTACTTCCACAGGGTGGGCAGGACCGCGAGGGCGGGGGACCTTGGCAAGGCCTACACCTTTGTGAGTCGGGACGAGAGCCCAGACTTTGCGAGGATAATGGCCCTGACGAAGACGCCCATCAAACCGCTGAGGCCTGAAGACGAGATACACTTCTCACGCAGCGACTTCGAGGATTCCGGGCGGGATCGGAGGCGGAGCGGGCGCAGACGCAACCGGGGCCAGCGAGGCGGCGGAATGAAATGGAGGCGGTACAGGTGAAGCACTTTAATCTGGACGCAGTCCCGGGTTGGGAGAGGGCCAACAGGTGATAGTTATTGGGTAAGCGGAAGGTACTCAGCGAGTCCAACCTCAAGGAACTCGTGATGCCCGGTCAGGGAGAGATCCTCGGAAAGGCGATCAAAATGACGGGCGGAGACCAGGTCATAGTGAAATGCGCCGACGGAGAGACTCGTAACTGCAGGATTAGGGGCAAGCTCAAGAGAAGAATGTGGATACGCGAAGGCGACATCGTCTTGGTGGCTCCCTGGGACTTCGACAACAGGAAGGCGGACATACTGTGGCGCTACATCAAGGCCCACGCAGAATGGCTTGAGCAAAACGGCTACCTGAAGACGATCTGACCTGAAGGACAGCCGCACACATCCGCTGGCTCGGAGATCGTTCGTGACCTCCGACCGGACAGACTAATCAATCCGCCCCCGAAGCCCTGAAGCCGATGCCACCTGCATCCGGCCTCCGCAAGGACGTCGACATTCTTGTCGTCGGAGCCGGGGTGCTTGGCGTCACCACGGCATACTGGTTGTCGAGCCTCTATGACTGCAGGATCCTGCTGGTGGACAGGGAACGCGGAGTCGCGAGGCATACCAGCTCAAGAAACACGGGCGTAATCCACCGTCCCTTCTATCTCAATCCGGAGACCAAGAAGACCTTCGCCCTTTCTGCGATGCGCTCCTACCCTCTCTGGCGCGATCTCGCCAAAGTGCACGGCCTCCCCTGGAATCCAGTGGGCACGCTCGAAGTGGCGCTTCGCGAGGATGACGTCCCCCTCCTCGAGAAGTACCTGCGATGGGGGGCGGACAACGGGATGGAGAATACCGAACTGGAGCTACTCGACGCCAGGTCAGTGAAGTCAGTGGAACCGGAGGTCCAGTGCAGAGCCGCGCTCCACTCGAAGACAGACACGTCGGTCGACTTCGGGAGGTTCACCGCATGCGTCCACCAGCTCGCCCTCGAGCAAGGCCTTTCCTTCCAAGGCGGGCTTCAGGTCTCTTCGCTGAAGGCCGAAGGCGCGGCTCTCGACGCCTCCTTCTCGGGAGACGAACACCTCGCAGGTGTCAAGTGCAGCCTTCTGATCAACGCGGCTGGCGGTGCCTCAGTCGACATAGCTCACATGATGGGGCTCGCCAGCGAGTACTCGACGCTCAACTTCCGCGGCGAGTACTGGGTCGTCGACGAGCCCTTCGCTTCGAGGATTGGCAGGAATGTCTACAGTCTCCCTCGGCATCCCCGGTTCCCGTTTCTCGACCCGCATTTCATAGTGCGTTCGGACGGCATGCGGCAGATCGGGCCGAACGCGGTGATGGTCACAGACCCCTACGTCTACCAGGGGCTCGGTCTGTACTCTCTTCCCAGGCTGTTCGCGTCTCCGAAGTGCCCCAAACTCAACCTGCTAAGAGACGCAGACTTTCTTTCAATGGTTGCGGGTGAGTGGCGCACCTCTCTGTCAAAGAGGGTGATGTGCGAGCGTGTCAGGAGGTTCATTCCTGGGCTTGACCACAGGGCCCTCAATTCACGGGGTGTCTCGGGGGTCAGGGCGTCTGTCGTCGGTAAGGAGGGGTTCGTCCCGGAGGCGATTCTTGTCCAGGACGAGAGGTCGGTCCACATCCTCAACTACAACTCGCCTGGAGCCACGGGCGCCCCTTCGTACTCGGCCAGTCTCGTCGCCAGGCTCCGCGAGGCCGGTCTGCTCGACGGCTTCCGACGCAAGCCCTACTCCCCCGCGGGAGGGATATGGGACTTCGACCGAGCCGTCGGCCTGACCTGACCCTCGGGTCAGGTGAGCCCGGGCCTTGCGTCATCCTGCCGGACCAAGAGACCGCCGCTTCACTCGAGGACGTGTATGTTCTTTTTCGCGCACATGTCCTTGAGGATCTTGGGCCAGACCGAGACGCTGACCTCGCCCAGATGCGCCTTCTTGAGAAGCAGCATCAGGGTCCTGGACTGTCCGATGCCCCCTCCGATGGAGAGGGGCAGGTCGCCGCTGATGATCCCCTTGTGGTACTCGTACTTCAGGAAGTCGAGCTGCCCGCTCAACTTGAGTTGCTTCCTCAAGGTCGCACCGTCGACCCTCACTCCCATGGAGCTCAGCTCGTGCCTCCGCTTCGTGACCGGGTTCCAGACCAGGATGTCGCCGTTGAGCCCGTGCATGGGCCTCCCGTCTTTCGACTTCGTCTCTGTGACCCAGTCGTCGTAGTCTGCTGCCCTCATCTCGTGGGGGTGTCCGTTCTTCAGTACCCAGCCTATGCCTATGATGAAGATGGCTGGATGCTTCTGGAGGATGGCGGTCTCACGCTGCTTCCTAGGCAGGTTGGGGTACGCTTCCAGGATGTCCTCTGCGTGCATGAATTCGATCTTGTCGGGCATGCTCGGGTACTTCCCCTTCAGCTTGGGGTAATCCTCCTGGACCCGCGTCTCGGCTTCCTTGAGGACCTTCCAAATCTTCGTGACCGTATCTGTCAGGTGGGCGAGGTTCCGCTGGTCAGCGCTTACGACTCTCTCCCAGTCCCACTGGTCGACGTAGGCGCTGTGGTCGTGGTCGAGGAAGTAGTCCTTCCTGACCGCCCGCATGTCGGTGCAGATGCCCTCTCCCACGCCCATCCCGAACTGCTTTAGGGCGAAGCGTTTCCACTTGGTCGCCGCCTGGACGACCTGAGCGTCGATGGGGTGCTTGTTGTAGTCGTTAGATATGTGAAACTGAATCGGCGTCCGGGAGCCGTCCCTGTCGAGCATATCGTTGATCCCACTCGCGGCGTCGACGATTAGAGGGACCTGCACCATCATCAGGTTCAGCTCCTTGCAGAGGTGTTGCTCAATGTAACTCTTGGCAAGGTAGACTGCGCGTTGTGTCTCCTTCCTGTCGAGGAGGGATTTGTAGTCCGTGGGTAGAACCTTCTCCACTTCCTCATACGTGCCTATTCCGGGCCCAGCGAGATCCTCATTCTGCGACATGTCGACGGCGGGCGCCCCGCCAGATTTGATTTAAAGATGAGGGTCGGTTCCCAGGTTTGGAAATACTCCGCCTCGGCATGCCCGCTCGATGGCCCTTCGGGCCCTCGAGCGGGATTCTGGCCGACGAGGACTACTTGAGTGATGGCTCAATCAATGCTGCGGCACGAATTCGTCTCCGAGGATCTCCCTCGCGATGATGATTCGCATGATGTTCTGCCCTCCTTCGGCGCCCGCAGAGTATGATTTCACGCCTCTGAGTGCCATCTCGACGTCGCACTTGGTCGTGTAGCCGTATGCACCGAGCATGTCCATGACGGTGCTGCACCCCTGGAAGGCGTCGACCGGGGCCCTGAGCTTCGCCTGCGCCGCCAGCATGGCCACCCTTCTGGACTCCTGCTTGGTCGCGCCCTTTCGGTACATCTCGTCCACGGCCCAGGCGGCCCTGTAGACCAGCAGCTTGTCCGCCTCGAGGGCCGCATAGCTGTCCACGAGAGGGAACTGAATTCCTTCGTACTTTGCCAGGGGAGTGCCGAAGGTCTCTCTTTCCTTGATGTAACTCATCCCCATGTCCAGCACGCCCTCCCAACACCCTATGCACGCGGCCGAGACCAAGACTCTTGCGGCTTGGAAGCCTTCCATCCCGACGTAGAACCCCTTGTTCCACTCTCCGACGACGTAGTGTTCGGGCAGCTCCACCTTCTTCATGTCGATGTTGCCCGTCGAGAGAGCCATCCTCCCCATGTCCTCGACCAAGCTGGTGCTTACCCCCGGCCTGTCGAGAGGCATGTAGAAAGCTGTCATGCCCCTGTGCCCCAGCGACGGCTCAGAGGAACCCAGCGTAAAGTAGCCCCCTCCCCTTCTCTGAATCTCTCTTACGAGGCTGATGTACGACTTCTGACCGTTCACCTGGAGCTTGCCCCCCTCGCGCGTGATTCTTGTCTTAAGGCCCGCGATGTCGGACCCGCCCTGGGGCTCCGTGGACAGTATTCCTACGAGGGACTTCCCCTTCGCGACCTTCGGCAGTAGCTCCTCCTTCAGCTGATCCGTCGCGTGCTTTGTAAGGAGAAAACTCCAGCCCGTAGTCAGAAGGTACATCACGGCCGTGGCGCAGCTGACGTCTGCGCGCGCGATCTCCTCGGCGACGATTGCCGCGCTTACGTAGTCGGCCCCGGGTCCGCCGTACTCCGGAGGGATCGTGATGCCGAGTAGCTCCTGGGCGCCCATCTTGTCTATGAGCCCTTCGTCAAGCTCTCTCTTCGTGTCCATCGCCCGTGCCCTCGGTGCGATCTCCTTCTGGCAGAATTCTCGGACTGCCTGCCTGAACCCTTCCTGCTCCGCGGTTAGATTGAAGTCCAATGCGTCTCACTTGAGCATCCTCATTCCACTGGGCATAAAAACGCATCACCCAGCTCAGTCTCGGCAAGGTGAGGATTCAGAGGGAGAGGCCTCCCTCCGCCGATCACTTTTGACGGATTTTCCGAAACGCTTCCGTCAGCAGGGGCACTATCTCGTACAGGTCTCCCTTCACACAGTAGTCCGATTGCTGGAAGATGGGTGCCTCGGGGTCAGTGTTTATGGCCACGACTGTGCGCGAACCTCTCATGCCGGTGATGTGCTGGACCTGACCTGATATCCCGCACGCCACGTACAGCTTGGGTTTGACCTTCCGGCCCGTAAGGCCCACAAGGCGCTCGAGCGGCAGCCACTTCAGGTCCTCTGCCAGCGGCGATGAGCATCCTAACTCGCCGCCCAGTTCGCTGGCGAGCTCCTGGAGTATCTTGAGGTCCTCTTTCTTGGCCACGCCCCTTCCCGCTGATACGATCACGCTCGCGTCCTCCAGTCCGACGCCTCTGACCTCCTTGGGGGCGACTTTGACGACTCTGGTCTTCGGTGGCGCCAAGTCGACGTCTGCCCTGATGACCTGCCCGCGCTGGCCCTGCCGAAGCGCTGCCGGTTCGAACGCCCTCGGGGGCACAGTGGCGATCTGAGGTCTCGTGGTACAGATTTCGGTGGAGACCAAGATTCCGCCGTACGAGGGCCGGTCCCCCACCAGCGTCCGTCTCTCTTCATCCAGGCCCAGTGCCACGCAGTCAGTGATGACTCCGGTCTCGAGCCGCGCGGCAACCCTGGCGCCTATGTCTCTCCCCCTCCTGGTGCCTCCGATCAACAGGATCCCAGGCCCGTACTGAGAGGCAAGCTTGCCTATGGCTTCGGCGAACGGTTCCGGCAGGGTGTTCTGAAGCGCCTGGTTCTGGACAAGGAACACCTTGTCAGCGCCGTGCGAAGCGAAGTTGTCTGCATCGCGTTCGAGCGCCGTGCCGAGGACGAGCGCGCAGAGGCTCGCCCCCAGACCGTCCGCGAGCTCCCTTCCCTTCCCCAGCAACTCGAGCATGACGTCCGCCCTTTCAGAGAACACCCAAACGTCGGAGCCACTCGCAGTCACACTCTCATCCCTCCACGGCCCCCTCCCTGAGCAACTGACGGGCAAGGCTCTCCGCGATCTCGGCGGGTTTCCCTTCGACGGCCTCTCTCCTTCGTTCGGTCATTGGAGCCAGCGCCTTCAGCACCTTGACCGATTTCGCGAACGGAACTCCCGCCTCGCCGACATCCATTGTCTTGACCGTCTTCTTCGACGCCTTGATGATCATGGATATTGTCGGGATTCTCGGCTCATTGATCTCCTTCGTCACGGTGAGCAGGACGGGCATGGGGGCCTCCACCGTTTCGTCGGCCTCCTCCAGATCGCGTTCCGCCATCACCACGCTTCCACTGACAGTGACCTTCTTCGCGTGAGAAACTTGCGGTATGCCGAGCCTCTCCGCCAGCCGTGGCCCCACCTGGCCAGCGTACATGTCGATGGACGCATCTCCGCAGATGACAAGATCGAATTCCCCGATTCTTCTGATGGCTGCGGCGAGCATGTCAGATGTGGCGCGCGCGTCGAGCTGCTCCATGTCGGCGGAGCCTATCACATACGCATCGTCCGCGCCCATTTTCATGGCATCCTTGGCTGCGTCACTCGCGGTCGGAGAGCCAAGGGTGACTACAGTTACGCTCCCGCCGTGCTTCTCTCTGATTCGCAGAGCCTCCTCCAGCGCGTTCTTGTCGAAGTCGCTGATCTTGCGGTCGACGCGCTCGGTGATCAGGGACCGAGTCTTCGGGTCGACCTTCAGTCCTTCTACGTTGTAGACCTGCTTTGCGCAGACAATCGTGCGCACCATTTTCAGCGCGTGCTCCGTTTCTCATCGCACATAAGTTTCACCCGTAGCGGTAGCTGATTCCAGTGCCTCCTCTTGGGAAACTCCACTCGATGGCTCCCGGAGAGGCAGCCGCCCTGCACGCGCCGCACTCCAGGCATCCCAGTCGGGAAAAGACGAGCTCGCCTGAGGTGAGCGTGAAGCAGCTGGCGGGGCAGACTCTGAGGAGGATCTTGACGTCCCGTTCCTTGCACAGCTCGCGGCTAATCTTGATGTGGCTCTCCTCGTCCGTATCGAAACTGTCCAGCCCCAGCCTCCGTTCGACACTGAGCTTGTCCAGACTCATAGCGCCCTCGCTCCCAGCAGGTCCCTGGCCATGCGGATCAGGGAGACTCTGCCTTTCATCTCCTTCCTGGCCGCTCCGAGCAGGTTCTGCCTTGGGCCTCCGTCGACCGCGAACAGTCTCTCCATGAGGGCGCAGGCGAGGTCTGGATAGGTCGAGTAGAGGCGGGGGTTCTCGAGGAAGCGCGGTGCGTTCCGATACGTCTGCAGGTCCCTGAGGACGAAGGTTTCTTTGAGCATGTTTTCGTACTGCGAGAGCGTTGCGGCCGAATAGTCTCCCTTCTCCTTGGCCTTCCTCCCGGCCTCGGCGGCCATCGCTCCGGAAGCGACTGCGAAGTCCATCCCTCGCAGGAGCAGACCGTTGTTCTGTGTGAACCCTGCCGCGTCGCCCACGACGAGGAGGCCGTTCCTGTACAGCTGCGGCTTTATGCCGAATCCCCCTTCAGGAATCAGCTGGGCCGAGTACTCGAGTGGTTCGGCTCCTTCGACAAGCCCCTTTACGGTCGGGTGGCCGATCAGCCTGTCCAGCAGCTCCGTGCTCTTTGCGTCCGCCTCGACCATCGAATTGATCGTGACGACCACGCCGACTGACAGACTTTCGCTGTTCGTGTACATGAAACCTCCGCCCTGTATGCCGCCGGTGCAGCCGAGAAACGTGTACGCGGTCCCATCGTCGCCCTGAACGTTGAATCTTTCTTCGATGGTCTTCTTTGGCAGACCCAGCACGCTCTTCACGCCCAGGGCCAAGGAGCCGGAGTCAAACCTCTCCCTGAGCTTCGCGTTCTCTGCGAGACGGGAGTTCACACCGTCTGCAGCAATAACCAAGTTGCTCCTGATTTCCTCCCCGCCCGCTCTCACTCCGACGACCCTGTCCTTCTCCCAGAGAAGGTCCTCCACGTAGATGCCGCTGGTCACTATCCCTCCCGCCTGCTCCACCTTCGAGGCGAACCACTCGTTGAACTTGGAGAGGAGGACGGTGTAGCTGTTGTACGGAGGGACGGAGAACCGCGAATCGTCGAAGCTCAGCGACGTGGCGGAGTCCTTCGAAAGGAAGGAGATCACGTGCTTTCTCACGTGCCGCTCCACGGGCGCCTCCTTCCAGAACTCGGGGATCAGCTTGTGCAGCGCGTGGCAGTACATCAAGCCTCCGCTGACGTTCTTCGAGCCCGGATGCTTGCCCCTCTCGATAAGAAGGACGCTCGTTCCCTGCTTCGCCAGGCTGTACGCGGCCGCGCAGCCGGAGAGGCCGGCGCCCACGACAATGGCCTCGAACTGAGCCTCCATACGGAGCGCAGACGAAAAAGGCGGAATAAGTGTTCCCCTCATCCGCGAGGCTCAATTGGCCTCCCTGTCACCATGGGGAACAGGGACGATCGTATCCTAAGGATTCGTGGCGGGACGGGGAAGAGGAGAGGAGTCCCTTCGGACTCATGGCATGAACGCTACGAGTAGGCTCCGAAGTCCCGACCGAGCGATCCCAGCGCTATCTTCTGCTCCAAGATCTCGTTGGCCCCCTCATAGATCATGGTGACCCTCGCGTCCGCGAGGTGCCTGGCGGGCCTGCTCTCGAACGAATAGCCGTTGGCACCGAAGATCTGCACGGCGCGGTTCGCCGCATCAAACGCCGCGTTGGCAGCGAAGTACTTCGCCTTGGTTATCGCGACGTCTGCGGCGTCTCTGAGCTCCACATTCGTCGGGTTCTCCATGTACTTCTGCTTGGTGGAGGCTGCCTTCAGGACGAGGAGCTTGGCTGCCTCCAGCTTCATCGACATTAGCCCGATGTGCCTCTGTATGAGCTGGTGCTTTCCGATCAGCTTTCCGTGCTGAGACCTCATCCCCGCGTACCTCACCGACTCGTCAAGGCAGTCCTGAATCACACCGACGCAGTTGGCGCCAAGGCCGAGCCTTCCGTGCATCAGGCCCGACAGGGCCACGGCCATTCCCTTCCCAGGCGGTCCGAGCATGTCCTCCTTCGTCACCTCCACTCTGTCCAGGTAGAGCGTCGAGGTGTCCCCTGTGGGGAGCCCCAGTTTGTGGGGCATGAGCTCTGCCTTGAATCCAGAGCTGCCGGTGTCGACTACGAATCCGCACATCCCTTCCCTCTTCCCCTTCGGGTAGGCGAATATCAGCACGTACTTCGCGGTCGACCCGAGTGAAATCCACATCTTCTGTCCGGTCAGCAAGAACTTCCCTCCCCTCTCCTCGAAGTTCGTCGTCAGCGCGGCTGGGTCGCTCCCTGCGTTCGGCTCCGTGAGCCCGAAGGCGAGGATGCTCTCGCCCTTCGTCGCGGGCGTCAGGATCCTCTGTTTCTGCTCCTCGCTTCCCCACTGCTGTACCGTCATCTGCCCCAGCGCGGTGTGCACCGAGAAGAACGTCCCGAGCCCCGTCCCCTCCCTTCCAATCCTCTCGATCACCAGCGCGTAGGTCATCATGTCCGCCCCCTGACCGTCTCCGTACTTCCTGGAGATGGGGAGGCCCAATAGGTGCGCCTTCGCGAAGATCGGCCTTGCCTGGTCGTTGATCCTGCGCTCTAGGTAGTACTTGTCTTCGATCGGGCGGATCTCCCTGCAGACCTTGTCCACCTGGTCGAGGATCATCCCCTGTTCTTCTGAGATATCGAAGTCCATCTTTGAGAGATTCATGAATTCGTCCTGTTCGGACATGCGGCTACTCCCCCCAGCGCTCCTTCCTAACCCTGCCCTTGATGTGGCCCACTATCTCTTCGAGGGAGCTTCCCGGGCCGTAGAGCCCTGTGATTCCGATCTTCAACAGCTTGGGCTTGTCGTCCTCTGGGATAATCCCCCCGCCGACGACGACGATGTCCCCTCCTCCCATCTTCTCGAGCAGCTTCTTCACCCGCGGGAATGCTGTCATGTGGGCGCCGTTCAGGAGGGATAGTGCCACGACGTCCACATCTTCGTCCAGGGCCATCTCGGCGACCTGCTCCGGTGAGGGAAGCAGCCCGCTGTAGATCACTTCCATCCCTGCGTCCCTGAGCGCCCTGGCAAGCACAAACGCGCCCCTGTCATGCCCGTCCAGCCCAGGCTTCGCAACGAGAACCCTGATCTTGCGTTCAGCTGAAACTGTCCTCTTCCCCAACCTGACGGCGTGGGCCTTGGCGGGTTTGAAAACCTTTCCGGGCACTACAGAATCACGGGCTCTCTCCAGGTCCCGAAGATCTCCCGCCCCACCTGGACGATCTCTCCCAGCGTCGCGTACTCCAGCACGGCCTTCAGCATCGGCTCGATGGAGTTTGCATCCTCATTTTCAAATGCCCTGCCGATTTTCGCGAGCGCCGCCTGGACCTTGGCCTCGTTCCTCTCCTTCTTCACCCTCTCGAGCCTCTTGACCTGGCTTGTCTGCGCCTTGAAGTCTATCTTCAGCGTATCAATCGGCTTCTTCTCCTCGATTGCGTACTTGTTGACGCCCACGACGTTGTCCTTGCCTTCTTCGACCCTCCTCGAGAGCCTGTAGGAGTTCTCCGCGATCTCCCTCTGCATGTATCCTGATTTGATCGCCTTGAGAAGCCCTCCCGCGGATTCGATTTTGTCGAAGTACTTGTAGGCCTCCTCCTCCATCTGCTCGGTCAGCCACTCCACGTAGTACGACCCCCCCAGAGGGTCGATGACACTGGGGACACCGGTCTCCTCCGCGATCACCTGCTGAGTCCTGAGGGCGACCTGAACCGCCTTCTCCGTGGGAAGGGCCCAAGCCTCGTCGAACGAGTTGGTGTGGAGGGACTGAGTCCCGCCGAGAACGGCCGCCAGCCCCTCTATTGTCGTCCTGATGATGTTGTTGAGCGGCTGCTGCCATGCCAACGAAGCGCCGGACGTCTGCGTGTGGAACCTCATCAGCAGGCTCCTCGGGTCCTTGACCCCGTACCTCTCCCTGAGGACCGTGGCCCAGATCTTCCTGGCCGCCCTGAGCTTCGCGATCTCCTCGAAGAATTCCATTGTCGAGTTGAAGAAGAAGCTGAGCCTGGGCGCGAATTGCTCCGGCTTCAGGCCTGCCTCCATCCCCAGCTCGACATACCCGAACCCGTCAGCCAGCGTGAACGCGAGTTCCTGGACGGCGCTGGAACCCGCCTCTCTTATATGATAGCCGCTGATGCTGATGTAGTTCCAGAGAGGCATCTTCTTCGTGCAAAAGACCATCAGGTCTCTAACGAGCCTCAGGTGCGCCTCGGGCGGATACACCCACTCCTTCTGCGCTATGTACTCCTTGAGCATGTCCGCCTGTACGGTCCCCCTCAGCCTCTCCATGGGCACGCCCTGCCTGTTCGCCACGCCGGCGTACATGCAGGTCAGGACCGTCGCTGGGGCGTTGATCGTCATCGACGTGCTGATCTTGTCAAGAGGGATTCCGCCGAAGATCACCTCCATGTCCTTGAGCGAGGAAACGTTCACGCCGCATCTTCCCACCTCACCGTGTGCTCTCTCGTGGTCGCAGTCGTAGCCGTAGAGCGTCGGCATGTCAAACGCGATGCTGAGCCCGGTCTCCCCGTGATCGAGGAGGAGCTTCAACCTCTTGTTGGTGTCCTCGGGCGTCCCGAACCCGGAGAACATCCTCATCGTCCAGGTCTTGCCCCTGTACATCGTGGGGTGGACCCCTCTGAGGTACGGAAAGACCCCGGGGTAACCCTGGTCGGAGTAGTCAGCGTCCATCACGTCAGACGGCGTGTAGAGCGGCTTCAGAGGGATCCCCGAGGCAGTCTGAAAGTCTGACCTAGATTCGGGGCCCTTCTTCGCCTGCCCGCCGAAGACGCGCTCCTCCCATTGCTTGACGCCCTTCCTGACGCTCTCGAGCGCGACGGCGTCATAGAGGCTGCCCGGCTCCGCCCTCCGTTCCACGACCGCATTCGCTTTCCTCCGCCAGTACGCCTCCCCGCCGTTCCTGAGCAAGGCAAGCAGTGACCCCAAACGGTGGGAGATAAACGATGCTTCCAACTGATAAAGCGGCATCGCGGAGGGTGTGCCAGCATCGCACTTGCAGTCGTCCCAGTTGGCAAGGGAGATCCGGAAAGGAGACAGGCGGGCGCTCTCAAAGGGCATCACGCTGGTCGAGAACGAGCGTGAGGGAGCATCGAAGCTCCTTCGGATGCTGAAGCCTTCCGGCCACGCGTTCATTGTGGGGGTGACGGGCCCCCCCGGGACAGGGAAGAGCACCCTAGTTGACAGGCTGATCGGGCTCTACAGGAAGAAGGGGCTCAGCGTCGGAGTCATAGCGGTCGACCCTACCAGCCCGATCACCGGAGGGGCGCTGCTCGGTGACAGGATCAGGATGGCCAGCCACACCGGGGACAGGGGCGTCTACATCCGGAGCATGGCGTCGAGGGGATGGTCGGGCGGGCTCTCGAGAGCCACCTCGCAGGCGATTCAGCTGATGGACGCCGCCGGCTTCGACATCATCTTCCTTGAGACGGTCGGGATAGGGCAGTCAGACATCGAGGTCGTCGGCGTGGCCCACGCGGTCCTCGTCGTGCTGATGCCGGGACTTGGCGACGATGTCCAGGTCTCGAAGGCCGGCCTAATGGAGGTCGGGGACGTGTACGTGGTCAACAAGGCAGACATGGTCGGCTCCGATTCGATGGTGGTCCACCTACTCGGCTTGGTTCGTGGCATGAAGTCCAGGTCGCCGCCAGTCATCAAGGTCTCGGCCCTGACGGGGGAGGGGCTCGAGATGCTGGAGGGCGCCATCGAGGTGGTCAGGTCCAGGTTCGGCCAGGGCGATCTTGACCTGAAGCTGAGGAGCGTCAGAGGGATGATCGTCGAAACGGCCAGATGGACCCTGATGGAACGGCTGAGCAAGGCCTCTCAGGAGAATGCTGAGAAGCTCGCGCGACTGGTAGTCAGAAACGAGCTCAGCATGGACGAGGCGGCGGCCAGGCTGGCGCAATGAACAGGCCCCCGCTGTTCACCGGCTCACACTTCAGTTCCGTCGGGTTCACCTAGGCGGCGTTGGCGCAGTGCTCGACTTCATCGCAGGAAAAGCTCCCCGCGACGTGGTCTTCGTCCACGGCGCCGGGGGGAACAGCATCTTCTGGAGGAGGACGCTCCAGTACCTGACCGGGACCGGAAGAGCCGTGGCCGTCAACCTTCCCGGGCACCCCTCCGGCGACATAGCGTGCACGACGATCCGTGAATACTCTGAGGCGGTTCATCGCCACATCGCAGAATGTCTTCCGACCAGACCCGTAGTCTGTGGGCATTCGATGGGCAGCGCCATCGCCTTGACCCTTGCCCTTGAACATCCGGACGACCTCGGGGGGCTGATCTTGGTCGGGGCAGGGGCGAAGCTTGGCGTCGATCCGGCCATAGTCGAAGGCCTGCGTACCCAGCCCATGAAAACCATCGAGCAGGTGATAACACCGATGAGCTACTTCAAGATCGACCTCGGCATGGGAAGGGAGGCGAGGGCCGCGCTGTCGTTCGCCAACCTCCCCATCTTCCTGAACGATTACCTCGCGTGCGACCACTTCGACGTAAGGTCTTGGCTCTCCGAGATCACCGCCAAGACCTTGATCATCTGCGGGGAGGGCGACAGGATGACCCCGCCAAAGTGGTCTGTCTACCTGAACCAGAACATACCTTCCTCGACGATGGAGCTTGTGGGGGATGCCGGGCACATGGTCCCGCTCGAGAAGCCGGAGACCTGCGCCGGTCTAATCCAGGGTTTCCTTTCCAAGCTCAGTCCGTGAACTCTTCCCCACCTCGACCTATTCTCGAGACCTCTCCCACGAGCGCGATGAGCCCCTCCAGGGTCGTCGAAGAGACGGGGTAAAGGTCAGAACCGAACGCGAGCCTCCGGAGGCTCCTGAAGAGTTCGGAATACAGCGAGTACTGATCGCTGTCCTTCGTGCTGGCCAGAGCGTCCTCGAAGACCTTCGCGTCCCTGCTCCATCCGACGATCTGCTTGACCGCGTCTCTCGCGATGTCCTTCTTCGTGAGGACGGAGATTCTGGGGATGCTCATCCTGAGGCCGACCGACGCCGAGAGCAGGGCTATTGAGAGGAAGTTGACTGGAGTGTTCGCCAGCAGTGGGTCGAGGAGGAAGAGCAGCGTCTTGGAGTCGGCCTTCAGCTCCTTCACTATGTATTCGCCGCTCTCCCGGTAGGCAAAGAGCTCCGTCTGCCCAGGCGTATCGACGATGACGTATTCCGCCCCACAGGAGTCGATGTCTTCCTGGATCTCTCCCAGCTTGGTCGCAACCAGGTCAGTCGCCAGGATCAGGGCACCGTTGGGGCCGAGGCCGTAGTCTTCCATCACCTCCTGGAGGTTGACCTTCAGCCGGACGTCCACGTCTGGCTCGTAGGGTAGAGTGACCACCCCCGGGTCCAGGTTGACGGCTATCGCTTCCTCCCCCCTGTTGACGTACCATCTCTTGAGAGCGCTGGTGAGAAGAGACTTTCCAGAGCCGGCCGTTCCCGTGACGATTATCAGGTCCACTTCGCGTCACTTCCGCCCGCTCGGAGCAGTCCCCCTCTCCGAGACCACCGTCGCTCCCGCAGCCTCGATTTCGCTCTTGATCTCGCGCACGATCTGGGCCGCCGACTCGTCAGCCGTTTCCCTGTCCTCGTTCACCACCGCTACGTCGAGCTCGATCCTAGACTTCCCTTCCCTGATTCCCCTGGGATGCGACTTGATGTAGGCCCCCGGACGTCTCCTCAGCTCGGACTCGATAGTCGGGGCCAGCGCCGATTCGTAGATCCCCTCGATCTTCAGCGTGATGTACTTCCTGTAGAGCCTGCCTAGCTTCTCGACGATCTCTGGCTCCACGAATCCCCCGAAGATGCTCTTCATCTCCGAAGGAACTCCGGGCAGGCAGAAGACCGTCGTCCCTTCAAGTTCCAATCTGACTCCGGGGGCGGTCCCCACACCGTTCCTGACGGGCCTCGCTCCGATTGGCAGGGTTGCCATCTTCCTCCTCGCGGGTGTCATCTCGATTCTGCCCATGTTGCGTCTGACGTAGTGTTCCCTGATCATCGAAAGCGCTTCTTCGTTGGCCCGCAACCTCCTTCGGATCCCTTTCGATATTCCTCTGAGAGTCATGTCGTCGGGCGTCGGCCCGAGCCCGCCGACCACAATCACGAAGTCAGCCCTTCTTCCAAGGCAACTCCTCAGCCCAGCGGATATCTCTCTAAGATCGTCATCGACCGTCGTGATCTCGGCGAGCAGCGTCCCCTTCCGGGCCAGCCTCCTTCCAATCCACTGAGCGTTGGTGTTCAGGGTCCTCCCAATCAGGAGCTCCCTTCCCACAGCCAGCATCTCGACCCTGACCATGGCGGGCAGTCCAATGCCGCAGCCTTAAAACGACTATCAGGCCGGTTCAACCCGATGAAGGCCAGGAGAGAGTACCCGTCTAGGCCGCTCGTGGGGGCGGGGGCCGTGGTGTGCGATGGACCCAAAGTCCTCCTGATCAAGCGGAAGAATCCTCCCAACGAGGGCCGCTGGGCACTCCC
Source organism: Nitrososphaerales archaeon (assembly GCA_050011715.1). Taxonomy (GTDB): domain Archaea; phylum Thermoproteota; class Nitrososphaeria; order Nitrososphaerales; family Gagatemarchaeaceae; genus UBA183. Next base: position 25,930 of record JBEKIO010000025.1, read on the forward strand.
TGGTGGTCTGGTCGAGCTGGGCGAGCGGGTCCAAGACGCCGTGGTCCGAGAGGTCAAGGAGGAGACCGACCTCGAAGTGGCCCTAGAGGGGCTCCTGGACGTGGCGACTGACATTCACTTCGACGAAAGGTCGAGGCCAAGGTACCACTACGTCTTGGTCGACTACCTCGCCCGCCGCGTCAGTGGCGGGGTGAGGTTGAACGCCGAGTCCTCGGCCTTCGGCTGGTTCACGGCCGGTCAGGCGAGGAAGTTGGACATGAGCGAAGGGACGCGGGAGGTCCTCGCACTGCACTTCCGGCGTCGAAGAATCGCAAGAAAGGCGCTCCGCTAGGAGCCCGTGCTGACACCCTCCCACTAAAAGATTGGCTACTGCTCTTTTTTCCCGCTCAGCCACCATTCGAGGTAGTCTGCCTGCTGCCTGGACCGCTTGCGTCTTTCGTCCTCGACAGGAGCCTTCTGTTTGGTCCTGAGGTCTGAGAGCTGGTCTCTGGTGAGGAACGCGCCACAGTTCTTGCAACCGAAGCGCTTCGTGGGCATATCGTACATCATTATTCCGACGCCGCATTCGGGGCAGATTTGGTCCAATTGTCTGTGACATCTCCCCTTCGACTATGCCTTAACCATTTCCCGTCGGCGCCTAAGATTCCGCCGAGGCGGCAATCCGTTAAATACGAACAAGAGCGGAGCCGCCTCGACAGCGATGACGGAGAAGCTTCTCCTCGCCGGCCCGGCCTCCGAGGAATTGGGGAATGCTGTGGCCGAGAAGCTTGGTCTGTCTCTGCTCAAGGCGGAGTTCAAGGTTTTTCCCGACGGCGAGACGCGGTTCTCCTTGGATGAGAAGGTCGCAGGGAAGAGCATCCTCCTGGTCCAGTCGACCTACCCGCCCGTCGACGCACATCTCTTCCAGCTCATGCTCGCCTCGCACCATCTGAGCCAAGAGGGGGCGAGGGTCACTGCCGTCGTGCCTTACCTCGCGTACGCGAGGCAGGACAAGGTGTTCCTCCCGGGCGAGGGGGTCACCCTCGGCGTCGTTGCCCACCTGATGCGTTCGGTCGGAATCCAGAGGCTCGTGACTGTCGACATCCATTCCGCTGAGGGACTTTCGCTCTTCTCTTTTCCGGTCTCCACCGTTTCGGCGATCCCGAGCCTCGTCGACTACACCAAGAATGAGCTCGATCTGAGCAATCCGGTCGTCATCTCACCCGACTTCGGAAGTTCGAAAAGGACGGAAGCCTTCGCACAGTTGTACGGGGCGAAGTTCCTCCAGCTCTCGAAGAAGCGCGACAGGGTCACCGGGGACGTCAAGCTGAAGGATGCCAAGCTCGAGGTCGATGGAAAGGAGGTCATCATTGTGGACGACATCATCAGCACGGGTGGCACGATACGCGCCGCGGCCGAGGTCGTCCAGAAGCAGGGGGCGAAGGCCGTCCTGGCCGTCTGCGTCCACGGGCTCTTCGTGGGGGACGCCCTCCAGCAGCTGCAGAAGGCGGGGGTCAAGACGATTGTCGGGACCAACACCGTCCCCGGCCAGTTCAGCAAGGTCGACGTCTCTGACGCCCTTGTCGCGCATCTGAAGACTTTCGATGAATAGGTCTCTGGTCCTGCTGTCGGGGGAAGGGACCTCCCTCCCCGAAGCCGAGGCGAGGGCCCTCTTCCTCGCATACGACCCCCGATCCAGGTTCGAATCGCCTGAGAAGCGGGTCCTGCTCGTCGACTCGCTCGCCGACCCATTCCTCGTCGCTTCGCGGGTGGCGTTCTCCCGAAGGGTGGGCCGTCTGATTGAGAGACCGCTCGACGCCCAGAAGGAGGTGTTGGGAAGGCGTGTGCGGCTTCGCGGCTTTGATCTTGAAAGTGGGAAGCCCGGCCTCGACCCGGTGTCGGTCCTCAAGGGCGTCGAGGCGACGGTCGACCTCAAGAATCCTGAATTCGAGTTCAGCCTTGTCAGCGGCGAGAGAGATTACCTGGCCCTGACCAAGCCCGGCGAGATGAGACAGGCCTGGTCCAGGCGACGGCCTCGCGTCCGTGCGTTCTTCCACCCATCCGCCATCTTCCCCAAGCTGGCTCGCGCGCTGGTCAACCTCACCAGGTTCAAAGAGGGTGATGTCTTCCTCGACCCCTTCTCGGGGACCGGGAGCCTGGCGATCGAGGCCTTCGAGACTGGCGCGACGGTCGTCGCATCGGACCAAGTCGCGAAGATGACGACGGGGTCCCTCGCAAACATGAGGCACTTCGGCCAGGATTGGATGGGGGTCATCCGCGCCGACGCCTTTAGCCATCCCGTGAGACGCGTAGACGCCATTGCGACCGACCTACCCTATGGTCGAGCGTCCAGCACCAGGGGAGCTGACCCGTGGGACATAGCGCAGATGACGCTTGCAACCATGCCCCTGCTTCTCAAGGAGGGCTCACGGATGGTCGTCATGCACCCGCAGACGCTGAGGATCGAGGCGACGGCAGAGATGGCCCTCGAAGAAGAGCACCACCTTTACGTTCATAAGCTCCTCACGAGGACAATCACGATCCTGAGGAAGAGATAGGCTTGACCAAGCTCACGGTGACGTTTCTGGGAACCAGCTCAGCCGCTCCCACAAGGGGGCGAGGCCTCCCGGCGATCGCGATCCAGAGAGAAGGCAGCGTCATCCTGATGGACTGCGGGGAGGGTGTCCAGCGTCAGGTCCTGAACCAGGGGGTCGGCCTGAACAAGGAGACGTCGATCCTCATCACCCATCTGCATGGCGATCACGTCACGGGTCTGCTGGGGCTCCTGCAGACGATGAGCCTCGCCCAGCGGAGGAAGCCGCTGAACATCGTCGGGCCTCCGAAGCTGCTGAAGTGGCTCGAGGTGACAGAGGGACTCCTTCACATCGGGTTGACCTTCCCTGTCAACTTCTTCCCCGCGAAACAGGGGACCGTCCTCCGCACAGGCGATTTCAAGGTCAGGGCGACGAAGGCGCTGCACTCCGTGGAGGCCTACTCCTTCGTCGTAGAGGAGAGGAGGAGGCCCGGTGTCTTCTTTCCAGAGAAGGCCAAGGCCCTCCGCATCCCCGAGGGCAGGTTGTGGTCTAGGCTCCAGAACGGAAGGAAGGTGAGGGTGGAGGGCCGGACGATTTCTCCTTCAGAGGTGACGGGCCCGGCGCGGCCTGGGAGGAAGATCGGATACTCAGGAGACACGAGGCCCTCTCCGAGGCTCGCGAGGTTCTTCTCGGGGTGCGACCTTCTGATCTTCGATTCCACCTTCCACGGAAAGGACCGCAAAAAGGCGGTGGAGAGGAAGCACAGCACCTGTCTCGAGGCGGCCGAAATCGCGAAGAGTGCCGGCGTGCGCCGTCTCGCCCTCACTCACTTCAGCGCCCGCTATACCAGCGTCGCGAATCTGGTCAAGCAAGCCCGTTCGGTCTTCCCGGAGACGATTGCCGCAAGAGACGGATTGAAGGTAGAAGTGAACTATCCTTCCTCGTAGGCCGTAAGCCAATCGATGACGGCCTCGATCTGTTTCGACCTTATCGTCGTGTAGATCGGGCCGAGAGGCGACTGGTCCGCGCTGCTGCAGAGGGCCACGACGCCGACAGTTGCTGCCTGCCTATTCAGCATCAACGAGGTCGAGTCGCCCTTCAGCTCCAGCAGGAGCAGCCTCCTGGCGGCACTTCTGATGTGCCTGTCCCTCAACTGCTCTCGCAGAACGTTGAGTGAGCTCGGCTCTTCTGAGGACATCTTGATCATTCGCGTGCTCTGATCTGCCAGCGCGACATTCTCGACGAAGATACTCCTTATGGCGTCCAGGATCTTCTTCGGGTCTTCTGAGGGTGCCACCGTCGCCTCGAGCGTCACATTCACCTTGATGTCAGCGCGCGTCTTGTTCCACCCAGCGGTCGACGGTCTCCACAATGTCGGAGGCGAGCTCCTCAGGAGTCGCGTGCTCGTTCGAGATCGCTTCGTCTGCTAGAGCGATGGCATCACCGATTCCGACTTCAAGTTCCCTCTCCTCTCTCTTCAGGAACATTTCGTAGGAGAGCGGGTCGTCACTCCTGCCCCTCTCCTTCAGCAGGGCAAACCTCCGACGCTGGGAGGCTTGAACGGCGATCAGAATCACCTCCGCAGAGTGCCTGAACGTCTTGACCTCCGAGGTCGAGCGGATTCCGTCCACCACTACTTTGTCGGACCCGACCTTTCGTATCGCTTCCAGGCAGAGCTCGGCCACCGCGGCCTCGCCTCGCTCCTTCCTGAGACTTCTCATCACTTCGCCCGTGTTTCTTGAATCGGGCGCCAGACCCCTTCGCCTCGTCTCCTCTCGGATCACGTCTCCCATGATGACGCGCTTCCATCCCTTCTCCACCAGCGCCTTCGCGGCGGTCGACTTGCCGGCGCCTGGCATTCCCGTGATCGCGACTATGAGCAAGGACGTGTCTGCGGCTGCCAGGCCCATAGCGGATTTAAATCAAGTCCTGCTCACCGAACGACGATGCGCGCCTTCGTCGCTCTAGAAATCTCGGACCCCAAGGTCCTGGATTCGATGGTCGCCTTCCAGCGGGAGCTCTCGGCGACCGGGGCCGACTTGAAGACAGTGGAAAGAGAGAACCTCCACTTCACCGTGAAGTTCCTCGGCGAGATCACCGAAGGCCAGGCCCGGGAAGTCGGCGAGCGCCTGAAGAGGCTCCGCCTGGGCAGGGCGGATGTCGAGCTGAGGGGAGTCGGGGCTTTTCCGAACGTCTCTAGGCCGAACGTCATCTGGGTCGGGGTCCCTCAAGCGCATGAGGAGCGGGTCAGGCCCATAGCGCAGGGAGCCATCGCGGCGCTCGAAGGAATCGGGGAGAGTGACAAGCGACCCTTCACCGCCCATGTCACCCTGGGCAGGGTCAGGCCCGCGAGAGGAATCGGCGAGCTCACTTCGGTCCTGCTCTCCAACTCAGACCGCTCGTTCGGTGGTGTCAGGCTCGTCGAGTTGAAATTGAAATCCAGCGTCTTGGGGCCCCGGGGACCCACCTACTCCGACATTGGGAGGTATCCTCTGGCTTGAAGAGTTCGCGGGAGGTGTCGCGGGGTGCGATTGGGCTCGTGACCCCGACCGCTGCCATAGAACGAAGCATCGGCGCACTGGCGAGGTCGCTGCTGCTGAGAACAAGAAGAGCCGCCGCGAGGTTTCCTGAGACTCGTGGGGTTCTGCTTGGGGGCTCTTTCGCTAAAGGGACCTGGCTCCCACAGCGGGTCGACCTCGACATCTTCGTGAGAATCGATCCCGGGACGCCCGAGGACAGGTTCGAGAGAATCGGGTTGGCAGTGGGAGCGGCCGCTACAAGAGGGTCCCCACGCGGCAAGAAGTTCGCCCAGCACCCCTACACGGAAGCGAACGTCGAGGGGGTCAGAGTCAACATCGTCCCGTGCTATTCGGTCAGAAGGGGCGAATGGAAGAGCGCGGCGGACAGGTCCCTCTTCCACGTGCAGGTAGTCAAGCGTCTTTCTGCGGAGGGCAAGACCCAGATCAGGCTCCTCAAGAGATTCATGATGGCGGTCGGCGTGTACGGAGCCGAAATCGAAACGCAGGGGTTCAGCGGGTATGCGGCCGAGGTCTTGGTGATGAGGTTCGGGAACTTCGAGGGGGTCCTGAGGTACTTCGCCGGGTTCAAGCCATCCAGCAAGGAGCGTCTCTTCAGCCTACCTGACCCTGTGGACGGAGGCAGAGATCTGGCGATAGCCATCTCCGGCGAGAAGCTCGGCAGGATGATTCTGGCGTCAAGAGAGTTTCTAAGGAACCCTAAACGGGCCTACTTCCGCGAGATGAGGGGCAGGAATCACCCAGCGCTGCGCGGGACGGTGTTTGCGGTCGCCTTCTCCCACCGACTCCTGAGCGAAGACACGCTTTGGGGGGAGCTCAGGAAGACTACGAAGCACATCGTAAGGCATCTCGAAGTCAACGGGTTCAAGATTGCCCGGTCGATGGCGGCCTCGGATAACAGACAGTCAAGCGCTATTCTCATCATTCCAGAGTATGTTGTCCTTCCGCGATTCGAGCAGCGCATCGGCCCGACGGTGGACAGGAAGAAGGACATGGACGCCTTCATTTCTTCCAACAGGAATGATGCGAAGCTCATTTGGGTAGACGAGGAGGCAAGGGCGAGGCTCCTTCGACCCCGTCGGTACCTAACGCTCGAGGACCTGCTCGTCGACGTAGTCCGTGGGAAGGCCGGACCGATCGGAGCCTCCAGCGAACTGGGAAGAGGGATGAAGAGGAGCGGGTCGGTCCTTAGCGGCCGTCCGTTAGCGCGGGCGGCATCAGTTTCGAAGTGGCTAGATGATGGAGTCAGCAAGATTGTCAGCGACGCGATCGGAACCCGCCTGTCTTGACCAGCTGACGAAGACGCCTTACATCTTGGTCCTGACTTACCCCAGGATCTCTCTTCTTGCTGCCCGGTCGAGGATAAGACAGCTCGAAATGCTGGGAGTAGATGCGCTCATCTTCGAAGGACGCGCAAAGATCGGTCGGCTTGGGATTCTGGGCCTTGGAACGGTCGGGGTGGTCGTAGGGGCGCGCGCCGGAGGGAATGTGCGAGCCCTGAAGATCAGGAGGACCGACGCGAACAGGCCCGACATGGAGCAGGAGGTCAGTGTCACGACAATGGCCAATAGGTTGGGCATAGGGCCGACCGTATACGGTCATACGAAGGACTTCGTGCTAATGAAGCTGCTCGACTACGTCGAACTGGAGGAATGGCTCCGGGGGCTTCGAGGCCAGGGAACCAGGAAAGCGGTCAGAACCATGGTCCATTCGATCCTGAACCAGTGCAGGAAGCTGGACATAATGGGGATAGACCACGGCCAACTCAGCAATCTCAGGAAGCACGCGGTTGTTGCCGAGGGGATTCCGTGGATAATCGACTTCGAGTCGGCGAGTACGATTCGGAAACCGAAGAACGTGACGACCGCAGCACAGTACCTCTTCATCGGAGGCAGGCTTTCGCCACGCCTAAGGCGCGTCCTCGGCATCAGGGACGTCGCGCCACTCCTCAAGCTCCTCTCAGACTACAAGGGTGACACGTCCGATTACACCTACTCGAGGATAATCGAGGCCTTGAGGATCGGTCCAAGCTAGCGCGCGCTTCAATTTCATCCAGGGCCCGGTGGGACTCGCCTCCACACAGGTTCTTTCCGCTACGCTTAGATTAGCTTAATGACCTGACACTAGTTGCCTACGAATCATGATTGAAGTAGACCGGGGACACCTCAGATTAATTGCCTGGGTAGCGACCACATTTCTTGTCATCTCGGTTGTCTATGGTAGTCAGCTGACCACACTGACGTCTGGCCTCGGCGACCTATTGACATCGACCCTGGGTACCCTGCTTCCCGCGTATCCCTTTCTTGCACTTCTCGTCGCCCTAACGATGTTCAGATGGAAGGATTTCCACGAGATCCTTCTTACCGAACGGGGCCTGACTTCAGAGCCCACCATCAGGCTTACAGGGGTTTTGCTGATTGCCCTCCCGGCGGCCCTGTGGGCCCTGTTCTTCGGCTCAGGTGGCACTGTCGACATATATCTTGCAATGGAGCTTTCTGCCTCCTCCCTGGTCTTGGTCGCCTACGGTTCCTTGCTCGCGATAAATCCGAGGATGTGGAGGATTATGCTGCCCTATGCGTCCTTGTACGCCGTGGGATTGCTCGCCCCGCTCTTCATGCTGGACTGGCTCGGAACACCGCTTGCTGAATTCTGTAGCCACCTCGCCGCCCTGTTCGCCAGCACTCTCGGAATCCACGTAGCATGGCAAGGTGTCGCATTCGAGTTCGTCTCATCGACGGGAGAGTCCATAGGCACCGCAGTGACGCCAGCCTGCTCTGCAGCATATTCGATCAGCATCTTCGTGGCTCTGTTAGGCTTGATGTATCTGGACATGAGGAAGAGCCTAACGACGACAGTCAAGTTCGCGATTGCGGGGGTGATTGTGCTGCCGATCCTCAACTCGGCGAGAATCACCATGATGATTCTGGTCGGCTACCTTTACGGCTCGACGGCTTTCTGGGAGATTCACGACTGGCTTGGCTATGCCATGTTCCTCGTTTTCTACCTTGTCGTCCTGGTGACTTACTCGAGAGCTGGTAACCCTCGGAATGCTCGCAACTTGGATTCGATTTCAGCCGAAGACTCCCAGCATTCTTTAGATTGACTTCGCCCTCGCGCGCGCCCACCTGTCGGTGCGTTAATCCGGTGCGAGGTCTCAGCGAGATTACGTGGTGTCGCCGCGCTGGAACCGTGCGTGGGATGGCCGCACGAGGTTGTAGACAGCAAGGAATCCGCTTTATACGACGCGCAGGAGTTATGCCGCTGGGTCGCAGACTTGGCAGTACTCAACACGCTCAGAACAGGAGGCGGCAAGGACGAGTGGTGGAGAACGTGGGACTTCCACATCATGCTCTCTGCATATCTGCGTAGGCGACTGACTGACGAAGTAACCCGGCTCCTGCAGGTTCCACTCCCGTTCGAGCGTGACTCTCGCGCCATAGACTACTCATGGCCGGTTGAACAGGTGCTCTACCTTAACGTGGCCCGGCTCGCCGAGTTCATCCGCGACCCGACAACGCGATTGAGACTGGAAGTCCCTCTGTCACCCGCCGTCGTGTCCGCGACTTGACGAGTCCTGTTAACAGAGGCGTGGGGAATCAAGGTCGAGGGAGAGAACAAGTGGATGACAATCATCCAGAACTCCGCTTCGCGACATCACCCTCCACCCGCCGAGCAAACATGAGTTCTCTGTCGAAACTTCTCAAGTCAGGCTCGGAGCCAAGCCTCTTCAGAAACTCGGCTCTTGAGTCCTGCAGGTCTGAGACATACACCTTGAAGGCGTCCGTCAGCAGTTTCTCATGGGCTTTGACGAATTCTTCGAATTGATTGTCGCTGTCGCCGCTTGCCAATTCCTTTAGCCCCCCCTCCGTCTCCTTCTCGATTGAACTGATGTCTATGTCAAGTAACTCCTTTCCCAGCAGGGCGTCTCCTTCCTCAGTCTCGGTCGCTCTCTTCGCCTTCTCGCCATAGTGCGTCAGCACTCGTTTGAACAGACTCAATACTTGGTTTCTTTCCAACTGCATCATGGTAAACATGAGACTGCGATAAGGTTTGCCGCCCGCTCGTCAGCCCGTGTCCGTCCAGTTTCCTGTCAGTCCAGTTAACAGCACCCTGAATGTCGCATCAAGTTGAAAGAGTCGCTTGATTCAAAGTCAAAATCAAACCAGCCGACTAAACAAAGTGGCCGAGATTGTCAAAGACGAAACAGAACTCGACCAAGTGTAGTTGTGCCTACTGTGTCGCGCATAGACAGTCCGCTCGGCACTGGTATCGTGCTCACTTGTCCGCAGCCGAGAGGGTGAACGCATAGGAAGGCATGAACGTAAACGGCACGACCATAATCCGGAAGAAACGGAAGCAAAAGCACCTCAAGGATGACCTGCTCCAATCCATGATGGCACAGAGTCGGAGTGCAGGCTTTGCAGCGGGCTATCGCCTGTTCGACCTCGACTATGACCATCTGGCCGAAGTGCAAGATGCTGATTCGGGCGATGCTGTCCCTTCGGAACCAGCAAGTGCGTCAAGGCAGCCTATTCTGAGAGTGACCGGAGGTGTAGCATGATGAGCCGACCTTGGGTCTGTCCGGTTCATGGGGTGCAAGGAACGGCAGGGGAATTCGAACTTACGTACGTACAGATTTCCGAGGGTGTGGTAGAGAGGCGCTGTTCCCTCTGTGGTTCAGTAGTTACGCACCGACCCGATTTTGAACCGGCAGCCATGATGGTGCGCGCGCCTACCCGCCATCAACCGCAGACCATACAGAACCCACGGCAAGTTGTTGATAAGACATATATACGAAAAGAAGGGGCGTTGAATAAATGAGGACTTTGAAATGAGTGAAAAGGCAAAGACTACAGGCAGTCGCAACATGCATGCCACTATTCTCGGCGTGATAGGAATAATCCTAGTGATCGTTGGAGTGGCAATAGCAACTATCCATACCCATCTACGAGGCTCAGGTCTGGGCACTCTGGCAATTGTAGCAGGTGCCGTGCTGCTGGTCATTGCTGCCTTCCGGTTTTACTACAAGCGCGCGTGATGAACCCAGTATCAGGTGATAGCGGGCCCGGTGCGATTCGGACCTTGCGACCAGTCGTGCAAATAGTCAGAATCTAGCTAATACGGACAAGCAGAGGCCATTCTGAGCTTATCGAAAATGGGGCCGGCGGGATTCGATAGGTTTACTGTGCAAATCCACACCTTGTGAAAGGCGTGCAGAATTCAGAACGGTAGCCAACCAGTCACCAACCGAATTCAGACGGAGGAGACCAACTGGCGACGGTTAACGCCTCTCCCAGATGCCTCAGAACTGACACACCCCATCCGTCGAGAGTTTTTATAGAGTAAATGAAATCGCGCTGGCCGTAAATGTCAGAAGAGGACCAGGAACTGGATGAAGACTCAGACGAGGACTCGGACGAGGACGGAGGGGAAGTGGACTCGGACGATGACGG
>JBEKIO010000026.1:0-34952 GCA_050011715.1 Nitrososphaerales archaeon
CTCGAAACGAAGGTCGCGAGAACGCGGGCCGGTAGTCTAGTCTGGTAGGATACGGAGAAATCGTCCAGCCCCTTGGCAAAGAGATCCAGACTGGGGGAGGTCGGGGGTTCGAGTCCCCCCCGGTCCATCTAATTAATCGGCTGAGTCCCGGCCCGGCTTAAAAGCCCCGCAGCTCACAACAACGGGTGAACATGGAAAAGTGAGGAGGCTGAGCCTGGCGCGTTCGCCGTACCACCACTACCTGGAGGAGGACGAGAACTTCAGGAGGTGGGTGGAGGCCCTGGAGAGGGGCTCGATCACCACCGCGTCGGTCTACTTCCGCAAGGCCTGCTACGCCAGCGAGCAGCGCGGGACGACCCCGCGGGAGATCGCCTCCATGGACACCAGGCAGGCGAAGTTCTTCCTCCACGACCTGATAAGCCACTTCGAGGCCAGGGGCACGAGGGGCTCCGGCATCGAGAGCTACGTCAAGGCGATCAAGAGCTGGATGGTCTGGAACGACATCGAGACGCCGAAGAGCGTCAAGGTCTACGGGGCGTCCGACTACAACAAGTACGAGAACGAGGTGCCGCCGACGAGGCAGGAGCTCCGCAGGATCCTCGACGTGGCAGAGAAGCGGCCGAAGGTCTCCATCTCGCTCATGGCGTTCTGCGGCTTCAGGCCCGAGGTCCAGGGCACCCTGGCGGCAGACGACGGCCTCAAGCTGGCGGACATCCCCGACCTGAAGATAGAGCACGAGTCCGACGGGGCGGGGAATGCGACCGGGGGGACGGTCTCCTTCCTCAACATCCCGGCGACGGTGGTCTGCAGGAAGTCGATCAGCAAGGTGGGGCACCCCTACTTCGTCTTCCTTCCCCCCGAGGCATGCCAGTACCTGAAGAACTACCTCGAGTGGAGGATGAGGCCGAAGGCGCACACCCGGAAGACGTACTCCCACGGCGAGGAGAGGGCCGGGGTCCTGGAAGAGGTGCGCGTGCCAGGGGAGAAGCTGACCCCGGAATCGCCGCTGATAGCGGGGATCAAGAGCGACGACAGGTGCACCCACATAACGACCGGGAACGTCTGCTACGACATCAAGCAGGCGATAGTCGCGGCGGGGTTCAGCTGGAGGCCGTACGTGCTCAGGAGATACTTCGAGATCTGCATGATGAACGCGGAGTACGAGAGGCTGATCCTGAGGGAGTGGAGGGAGTTCTGGATGGGGCACGTGGGGAACATCGAGTCGGAGTACAGCGTCAACAAGGGACTCCCCAGGGAGGTGGCCGAGAAGATGAGGCTGGCGTACTCCCAGGCGGCGGAGAGGCACCTTGAGACGATCGTCCAGCCCACCATCAGCAAGGAGGAGGTGGTGAACACGGCAAGGGTCGAGGCGCTGAAGATGTTCGGCTACACCGACCTGGAGCTGCAGAACCTCGGCGACGTCGCTCAGATCTCGATGGAGCAGCTGCAGCAGCTCATCCACCAGAAGTCGATGCAGATGCTGGGGCTGAAACAGGGGACGCAGAAGGTGGTGCCCATCGCCGAGCTCGAGAAGTGGATAGAGCAGGGATGGGACTACAAGCGGGACCTTCCCAACGAAAAGGTCGTCATAGGGCTGAAGGCGGGCTAGTCACGGGCGGAGGCTGGGAGGCCCCGTCTCTCCGTGTTTCTCGAGGCCCCGCTCCAACCGCTGCAGATAGTGCGGGATCAGGACCTCGGCCCTGCCGACCGGCATCAGGTCGGGTTCCCTGAGCAGGTCCGCCAGGACGGCGTTGTCGGGAGGCAGCTTCTTTCGCAGTCTCTCCTTAAGGGAACGAAGATCCACGGTAACGATGCTCTGAGGCTGCGCCTGCGGCTCCATGGAGGTACAGCGACAGGGCTGTTTTAAGGCGGGAGAAGGATGTCGGGATGGATCTGCAACCTGCCGAACGGGAGGGCTGTCCCGAGGCTAGCGTCTCAGCCTCAGGAGCCGGAGCCACACCCGAACGTCCGCGAGGTACTCCTCTGCGCCGATCTCGTCGGGCCGTGAGAGGATGTCGTCCCTGAGCAGCCCGCCAGGGAGCTTCTGAAAGGCGAAGTCCTTGAGGGACCTGATGTTGACCTTCTTCCTGGCTTCCGTCTGTTCTGTATCCACGCAGGAGCTGGTGGTCGGGGTCTCCTAAGTCAGGATAGAGCGAGAGCCGCTTGCCTGGCCGCCATTAGATACCCGGCGACACTCCATTGCCAAATCTACCAAAAGACAAGATATCTCTAGTGCGCTGGCGCCTCACCGCTAGTACCGCATTGGCGCGGATCGTACGCCAAAATTGGCCCTGACTCGCGCCGTGTAGGCGTGTGACAGGTTCTCCTTCTGAAGTAGCGCATGCTCCAAGCGAGCGTCGAAACCTGTCACAAACCGGTAACAAACCTGTCACAGACCTGTAAGGAGAGCGAATTTCCCGCACAAACCTGTAATGGTGGAACCAATTACACGCTCCCGGCCCGTAAGAACCTGTAAGAGCCTGTCACATTGGTTGCGACGCTACAGCCAGATACTGGGAACGACCCTAATCCTCTCATGCTGCAACAGGCCTGGGGCTCCACGCAGAGCGCTTGATATCACTCCATGCTCATGACTCACTTCGGAAGTTGGTTTTCCCAACCCCTCAAAGCCAACTCATCAGGGGCTGAGCGTGGGCATGTTCGAGGGTCGAACATTGGCATGTTCGAGGGTCGAACATGATCAAGGGTTGAACATCGCCATGATCAAGGGTTGATCACATTTCAAATCGAAATCATGCTCAAGGGTTGAGCACGGAGATGTTCAAGGGTTGAGCACGGAGATGTTCAAGGGTTGAGCATGCCTTGGCGTGGAAGTCAGTATCCTCTGGGTGCTAACTCTCCACGCGAGTTGGTTCCCCCTCGGAAACTATCTCCGATCGAAATAAGGCACGACTCATGTGCCTTGCTATTACACCGGACGGTCCAGTATCGGGTTGGCAATGCCGTCTGCCTGCGTCAAATACCCCCAGGCGCTCGTATCTCACCAAGATACACTGGTCACATCTTTGAGTGGCTGAGCGAAACCACCAATCCCGTCACAAACGACGGGTTCGTGCAGGGGTCGAGTGCAGATGCCTCGGCATCCTGACCGTCGGGGAAGGATTCCCCTGAAGAAACGGCGCGAAAGTCCGTCCTAGAGAAGATTCTATCTCTCCAAGGAGTTCACGCCAACATGGCGCGAGTTCACGCCAAAGCACGTGCCACCAACCGAGTTTGGCGCCACTTTGGCGTAGATTCGCGCCATCAGATCGCGCCAAACATTGAGTTGGTGCCACTTTGCCATGGGTTCGCGCCATCAGTTCACGCCATCATCCGAGTTCACGCCATCATCCGAGTTCACGCCATCTTGCCACGAGTTCGTGCCATCAAGTCGTGTCACAAGGACCTACCTGTCGGTCACTTTGCCAAAGAGCCTGGGGTATTTGAGGAGCCATGCCTGATTCCACGGGTGGCGGGGAGAGAGGTGACGAAACTTGACACAGTTCTCAATCTCCAAACACGTTCAGAGACCCCAGTCCCCGAATAGGGGTAATGTAAAATTGTTCAACGAATATAAGCTCACTTATACCCATACCCTCGCGTGAGCGATTCCCGCAAGATAACACCTATACAAAGCGAAGTCGCTCTCCCATGTGCTGTCGCCAGAGGAACATTTCCTACAGAACGATGGGTCAAGGTCGATGCGAGATTCGAGAAGAAACCGCTGCCAATCACAGCGTTCGTTCCTATTGGATACGTCTATGACCCCAAACCAAATACCGAGAGTAGTAGAAAAGGCTCTGTTGATGTTCATGTCAGCTTCCGCCACAATGGACATTCAGGGTTAATCTTCCCCGGAGAACTGCTCTCTGTCAGCAATCCAGTAACCGTGGATTCTATATGGTTAGATGAGGTCTCGATCAGGAGACCTCCCAAAGGTTGATACTTTCCTACAGCGATCTACTCCGAAGCTGGAAGCAAGGAATCATAAAATTCAAACCCGACATCGAAGCGAATCAGATCACAAAATCCTCTATCGACTTGAGAATGGGCAACCTGGCCACAATATTGATCGAGAACAAGGGTCTAACGATATGGCCCATTGGTTCAAGCTCTGAAGGAATTTACAGGGATGAAGAGATCAAAGACCGTCTAATCATTAAACCGAATCATCTCGTCTTGGTGGCAACCCATGAAGAGGTCTTCATGCCTCCAAACCTCTGCGCACAGGTCGAAGGAAAGAGTTCCCTGGCAAGATTTGGCTTAGCGGTCCACATCACCTCACCGCACATCCATCCTTCATTTGAAGGACACATCGCGTTAGAGCTTTACAACCATAATCCCAACAACCTCGAATTGCACCCCGGCGACAGAGTCTGCCAATTGATCGTCTCTCAGGTTACGCGACCGATTCCGAAGTGGTTGCGGGGAACTGGCAGGTATCAGGGTCAGGTGGACTCGAAGCCGAAACCAGAGATGCAATGAGCCGACGCTTAACACCGACACGATTCTGAGCCGCAGATTTAACAGAACCACTTGAGCTCAAAGTTATGGACAACTCTTGTCCGTAACTCGCCACTTACGGACAACCCTTGTCCACGACTTCGTGAATGCGAATGTATAGGCCGTCCAGTGTATAGCGAGAGCCATACGTCGATGCGGATGTTCTTCTCCTTTTCCTAGTGTTTTTTTTGAAAATTTTTCTGAGGACCTAGCCTCAAGCTCCCCTGTGTTACGCTCCCAACCTAGACTTTGAACTACCTTCCGTGCCGCGGGTTCGATTCCCCATTCTCCTGCGACTAGGCAGTCACACTCTACCATGACACAACACTTTGGTAAGCTATGACAACAAATCTGCATCATCATGATCCACAGGCCTTGGGGATCCTTCTCCATCCTAAAGCAACAACTTCAGACCTGAAGCATTTGACGGTTCGATATCATTCAAAGACATGCTTTCGTGTCATTCCAGTTCCTGTTCGAACTCAGGTCCCTCTCAGTTTCCCGGGTGTCCAGGTCTTGCGATCTGCTTCTTACGATTCTCCAAGTTCTGATCCTTCCGGTTACAGGCCAACTCTTCGGTTTCACCCCCAACAACACGCTGCCGTGTGATTGCAATAGTTCTTCGAGTCGGTTTCTGAGGCGGGGAACCATCCGCAGTGCAGGTGGGGCGCGTGCGGGGGGGGAGCAGTTGTATAGATCTATATATCTCTCCTTGCCTGTGTTTCATACGCTCCGTAGGCGGCCAAAATGAAAATACTGCATGAACCAAACCTGAGGACTGTCATGATGGTAGAGAAGGCCATGCTGGATGCAAAGACCTACCCGACGAAGAAGGAGCTCTGGCGGTCCCTTCCGAAGGAAGTACAGTACCAGACCTTCGCACGGGTTCTGGAGTATCTGGAAGCTTCCGGCAAGATAGCTTTCAACGGCTCCAGAATCACATACACCGGCATCGACAACCCAAAGCTGCGCGAGCTTTTCGAGACCAGCGTCCCGATTCAGTGACGAACTTCAGGTGGACAGGTGCAGAAGCTTCTCCGGCCTTGGGGTCGCAGGTGACTACGTTCTACCTCGATGTAGTCACCCAGTGTCGGGCTGCTGTGCCTCCGCTGGCTCTGGAGAAGGACAAGCCCACAGCTTTCAGCCGTCGGTAGCGTGCCTCTTGAGCGTCGCCTTGAGCCGCCTGTATTCTTTCAGCATCAACTCGAGGGTGGGGCGTATGTTCCCGGTGGTCTGGTACTCCCCGAGGGCATCATAGTACTCCTTCCTGTTCGCCAGTTCGATGTTCAACGGCGGCAGCCTGTGCTTGAGCAGGACGTTGATCAGCAGGAGCCTCCCGACCCTGCCGTTCCCGTCTTGGAAGGGGTGGATGGTTTCGAACTGGTTGTGCACCACCGCCGCCAGGACGAACGGGGGATACTTGTCACGGTTGTCGTGATACCACCGGACGAGCTTCTTCAACAGGGCGTCGACCTGGCCCGCCGGGGCGCCCACGTGTATCGGCTTGCCGAGGCCGTCGACAACCGACACTTCGACTCCGCTCTTCCGCCTCGTCTCGCCCGCGAACGGCTTGGAATTCTTGAATACCAGTCTGTGGAGGTCCTTGATCAGTCCCAACGAGAGCGGGTCCTCGGTCTGTCTCAAGAATGCGACAGCCTCCGCGACTCCGAGAGTCTCGGCGATCTCCTCCCTGCTCTTCTCTGGCCACCGCTGGTCGGCGAGGACCTGCCTGACTTCCTTTCTCGAGACGGTGGAACCTTCGATGGCGTTCGTGTCGTACGTGAACTCCTCGATGAAGGCGCTCCAGTCGGCGCCGCTGAAATGGGCCAGCTCTATTTTGACCCTGGTGGTCAGAAGGGTGATCTCTCCCATTTCCTTCGACGAAAGAACGGTCCTGTAGGGGTCGCCGATGCCCCTTGCCGACCGGACCTTCCCTTCCAGCCTGTCCCTCGCCTTTTCGGCGAGCCTTTCGACCTCGTCGCTGCCGAGGTCTGTTCCTAGGAAGACGCTGACCTTCGCTACTCTGGTGCCCGTCCGGTAGGAGGTCGCCAGGTAGTACTTCTTCCTCCCGCTCACCATGCGCGTCTCTATGTGCACGTGATCAGATGGGTGACTACATATTTAAACACCATTCTCGAAGGTGACTACATACGATCCGGGTCGCGCGCGTGCTGGTTGACGTCACCATCCGCTAGAACGAAACAGTACGGCAGAAAGGTACCGAAAACGTTTAACTATACCGATCGGAATATATTCTGAGCGGAATATGGTGCTCGCAAAGACTCCGGACCGGATAGTCGACAGAAAGCAGGAGATAGGGACCCTCGTCTCCGACCTGGCTGATAGTTCGAAGAACGTCAACTACGGCTTGATTGGCTTCCGGAGGATCGGCAAGACGACCATCCTTCAGGAAGTCGCGAAGCAGCTGACGGGCAAGGGCCTGATCGTCGTCAGCATCGACTTCTCGCTCAGGAAGTACGACCCGGCCGGCTTCTTCAAGGACATGCTGAACGAGACGAGCAGGGGCGACTATCGCGTCGCGGGGAAGAAGGAGCAGGTCCTCGACGACGTGCGCGCGGGCCTCAACAAGCTCAAGGACCTCACGCGCGCCAGGGTTCGCCTTGAGATCTCGGTCGACCAGACGACCGGCAGCCCGACCATCACGCCGATGCCGTACCTCAAGGAGGCCGAGCGCGACTATTCCATCCTGTTCAGGTCGACCTTCGAGTACGTCAGCCAGATAGCCGAGCGGAGCGGGCGCCGCGTGGTGGTGATGCTGGACGAGTTCCAGACTATTACTGAGTGGAAGAGGTACGCCGGCCTCGAGGCGATCACTGAGCACCTCAAGCACGTGATAGAGGCGAGAGGGAACGTCTGCTACGTGGTGAGCGGGTCGCGGGCGCACTTCATGCGGAACCTGCTTTCGTCTGGCGGGAGTCCGCTCTTCGGGCTCTTCAACATCATGGAGATCTCGTATCTGGAGGAAAAACCATCCAAGGAGTTGTTCAGGATGAACGACCCTTCGGCGAGCGACAGGGAAGCGAAGGAGGCGTACGACTTGGTTTCGGGGCATCCGTTCTACCTCATCGCCCTGGCCACGTCGAGGAGAAAGGGAGAGACTATGAAGGAGGCGTATCTCCGCTCCCTCACGTCGGCCGCCGGCTCGCTAAACCTCTACGTGAAGTACGTGCTCACCGAGGATACGGGGACATACGCAAAGGGTCCGATAATGTCGCAGGTGCTCAGGGCACTGGCGAGCAAGCCGATGAGCGTCGGAGAGATTGCTCGGGTTGCGGAGGTGAAACTGACGTCCCTGCCCAAGTTCCTGAACCAGCTGATCGAGATGGACCTTGTGAAGAAGGATGGGAAGGTGTACTCCCTGGTGGACCGGGTGGTCGCGGATTACCTGAAGCTGAATCCGTAGCCATATGATGCCGGGAATATATTCCAGAGAGAATATATCTGGGTGGAGGCGGCGAGATCAACGAGTGCCATTGCGAGGTGCTCCTCGAGTTGGTTTCTGAGTTCAAGCGCGCAGTTGGCTCACGGGCGCAGGAATTGCCGTCAGGTTTCGAAGAGACTGCAAAGTCTCTTTGTCCTCACAGAACACATACGTCCCTTTGATGCCACGCGTAAGAAAGATCCTGTACCGATTCTTCAGCAGCCGAAGGGCCAGGTCTTTGCTATCAGAGTTCTCCTTTGCTCTTCTCATGATTTGCTTGAGAGAAGGCCTCCCTGTTTTGCCGTCTTCGCAGTAGTTGCCTACTTCCCATTCGCCATTCCTGAGGACGAGGTCGCGACCCCAGATGACGCCGGCATAATCGACCTCGAAACCCTGGCACCCGTAAATCGAAGCGCACTGATTGAGTTGGTTCGAACCACCATTCACCCAGAAAGGAACGTAGTCCTTCTTTGGGTCCATGAGCCAGTAAACGCTTTCGCTGAAACCTGAGTACGCATCGAGGTCGGTTGGGAGCTGACTTGAGATTCTCAAGTTCCTAGTAGACCTGGGGTCCTTGGGGTCACCCGGAGTTTCCGTGAAAGCGGCCATCAGACCCACCTTCGGTTTGTCATGCCCATCTCGTTTTGCCTTCAAAATGCCGAAGAGGTCTTGAGGAAGCTGTAGAACACGGAAATCGTAGCCGCCGAAGATTGGAGGAGCCTCGGTTGACCGAGGGTTCGAGAGTAGCGATTCAACCCAGCCATGATAGGCTCGACCGCCAAGTACTCTGTAGATACCGGTCAGATTCCTTATGATTGGCACCTTTCCTTGACTCGAAGCCCTTTCTTGAAAGTTGTAGGTTGTCCCTTCTTCATCAGCGTTTAGAATCTGGCTCTCATCATAGAGGAAGACAGTCACATTCGCGCGCAGGAGAGCGAGATCAATGTTCTCTATTGTCATGCGCTGAGCTTCGTCGAATATGGCGAGGTCGAATTTCTGACCCCGGTACCCAGCCTCGGCAAGACCGGGATTTCCTGGCCTTCCTGTAGAATAGAACTTGATCGGCATGTCGATGTGCGCGTCTCGTGATGGCTCGCTCGTGGCCTTCCTCAGCGACGCGATTAGTCGATTGTTTCTATATGTCAGGACGCTCTGCTTTCCCTCGGACAAGCCCCTCAACAGTAAATGCAATGCAACCAGAGTCTTACCGGAACCGGGAGCACCTTGAATGAAGTAGGTGCCCTCCCTTCGATCACGAATAGTGTCGATTATTTCGTCAACCAGTGAGAGCTGTTCGATTGACAGACCGTAACCCTTCTCCGCGAGAAGAGTGTTGCTTGCATTCCGAATCTCGTCGAAATGTGTTCGTATTGCATCAAACAGCTTCTGGCTCTGAAGATACTGGCCGTTCACGAACCTCCCGGCGGTGGCTTCGTCAATTGGGCAGGCGAATGTAGCCATCAATTGTTGCCTTGCACGATCCTCTTCACCCTTGTAGAAGTGCTTGCAGTGGAAACTGATTCTTGAATCAGCCCTTCCAAGGTTGTACATGAGTACACACCCGTCGACGTCGAAAAGGTCTGCCGCTGAGTGCGAATGAATTATCTTTCCAATGTAATTCCGCAGTTGATATTCGGGATGCACCTGCTTTCCGATGTCTGCCAGGACGAAGTCGGTGCTGTGTGGCTTGACTGACCTCCAACCCTTGAACTCCGCGATAAATGCTGTCGGTTTGCCAGAATGGCCCGCACCCAACAATACTGCGTCAATCCTTTCACCGCTGAAAGGCAATCGATACTCCAGGACCACAAGGTCGTGCAATTCGGTCAATGGCCTGAACAGACTCGCTAGGTGTTCGATGGAGCTCTTCCAGGCTCCGAGCTGTTCAAATCCCGGTTCTTCGCGATAGACCGAGCGAAAGTTCTGCCTAAGCTCCGCTCGAAGGGAGTCCCAATCGTCTGACTTCGAGATGAGGTCCTTCACCGTAGTGTACAGAATGTATGAGCTCGTGTACCGTGGTTATGCCACCTCTCTTAATATGCTCATGGCACAAGAATACGATTATGTCGGAAAGGAACCCAGCAAAAGCCGCAGCCCGAACTCGGCTTAGATAGAGCACGAGGGTTCATGCTACTGGCGAAAGTGACACAAGATGAAGAGGTTAATCATGGAATCCGAAACAGGCAGGGTCGTCGCTATGGGTGAGTTCAACCACCTCTTCTTCTATTAGAAACAACTCGTCATGTATTGAACTTCAGAAATCTGAGCCCGGCGGTCGGACGCAAGGTCACCACCACTTCTTGCTGTATTTTAGTTGGGAAGTACTCTCTGTTAGTTCCGGCTTTCTGAATATGAAAAGATGCTCGTGGGCAATCTTGTAAAAGTCATACTTGTGACCACGCCACCGTTCCCGAGACATCTTGGTGTTATGCTGAAGCTTGATGATGTCCTCCTTCAGGACGAAACCAGCTTCGAGAAACTTCGCTAGCACACCCAAGTGGATGGGAACATAGTGTCTGTGACGTCGGGTATCGCCGATGAGTATACCGCAATACTTCCCCGGTTTGAGGATCCTGAAGCACTCCTTCGCAACTGTTCCCATTGCGTTGACGAATTCTTCCATCTTCAAGGCTGAGAGATCTCCATTGACTTCGGACTTGCTGTATGATATGATACCGCAATATGGTGGATGAGTAGCGATGAGGTCAACAGTGTCATCGTTGATTTCATTGAGGTTTCTCGCGTCTCCTTGATACACGAGCACTGTGTTGTTTCTACCAGCGTCGAGAGGAGAGTAATGGAAGTCCAGCCTGTTCATGGCTATCATGCATGCCTTCTGATTGATGTCCACCCCGATTCCGTCTCTGCCGGTCAGTCTGCACTCGACGAGTGTGGTCCCACCGCCCATCATCGGGTCGCAGACCAGTTCTCTTGGTTTCGTATAGCGTTCTACCAGGTTTCGGGGGATGTACGGACTCCAATTACCACGGTAATTGCCTAGATGTGTGGCCCAGTCCCCTCGATCAGGGAAGCTCCAGACAGTCCACTCCTCAGGCCTAAAATTGTCGGGTTGGAATTTGTCAACCTTCCACTCTTTGACGAGCTCCAGCGAAGTGTCTCCAATAGACACGTACTTGTGGGACTTTAGGAAGTCGAGGTATTTCTCTCGAGATATGAGTTTCATGTCTGAACCCTGCACAATCGTCGGAACCTGAGACACAACCTAACCCCTCCATAGCATATTTAAGCCCCAATGGGCACTCTGGAACCAAGTCTTGCCAGAAACGTTGGAAGGCGACACTCGCAGGGATTCATTCGAGGAATTTCAATCGTTCGTTAGGAAGGCGCTTGCGGACCTAGGAGTGGATACAGCAGAACAGTTCAGTCTCCGAGGGGGTGGAGCCGATGTGGAGAAAGTCGCGAAGTTCCTGTGGACACTGAACGAATTTCTTTACGTACAGAGCGATTTGGGTGGAAAGGATGTCATTTCTCCTTATCATAAGTTTTGGATGGACCATTACCAAGAGATCCTCGGCCTCTCGATAGACGAAAGTCAATGCGGCAAAGTGGCAGCGCGGTTGGAATCCCTCTTCAGGGAGCACGCAAGTTCGGAAGGATTTCATCCTAGTCTTGGAGGATTCGTCGAACTGACTCCGCGGTTGATTGCGAATGCGCGGTTCTTTACTGCTGCCCAAGACTTCACCATAAGATTCAGAGAATCCACTTACAGCATAGCTCATGAACAGCCGGAGTTGTTTGATGCCGAACGAATCCTCAGAGATCCACAGTCAATCGATATTCTTCTTAGGCGATTAGGAGCCGAAAGTCAGTACGACAAGAGGAGAAAGTACGCCAGGCTCTGCGCCGCGGTGCTGGTGAATGATTACGGCGGAGATGCGTCAACGCTTGCTCGGGTGCATAATGGAGATGCTCTTGAAATCAGGCGGACACTCGTCGAGAACGACAACCCAGAGTATGCTGGTACGCTAGGGTACTCAAACAAGAAGGCAAACATGCTAATCAGAGACATGTATGAACTGGGAGTCTGGGAGGGTCTTACCAACCTCGACAAGCTTGATGTAAGCAGCGATGCCAACACCATGAGGATAGCATTGAGATTGGGTATCTTGCGTTCCCGTATCCCGCTGCTCACCAGCTTTCTGGACATCTATGGTCTACAATATGGCGCAGTCGATATGGCGTCCTCAGCGGCGTGGAGAAGGGTTTGGGAAAAATGGGGAGAGATCCCCCAAAACAACCGGGTGGCCGCTCCAGCATTCTTTGATTTCATCATCTACAGAATAGGTCAGATCTGCTGCAAGCCAAATACTAGAGCCTGCGAGAACGCTTGCAAAGGAAAGCGTTTGGAGCAACTGCGCCAGCTAATTCCTGACACGGATGGGTACTGTCCGTTCAGAGGTCTAGAGGGACATGAAACAAGGCTTCTGAACCCGCCTAGAGCAATTTCGATCGAACAATCGACAGGATGGAAACGAGGAAAGACGAACAAGGGAGGCGGCGGAGGCATTTCGGCGTGAATATGAAGTACGTAACTCAGCTGTGGGTTATGCGATCTTCATTGAACAGTCTCGGTTCTCAGTAGTTCTTCACGATCAGTTCTTCGATGGGACCTCTCTTCAAGCCTACGCTGCTGATAGCTCGTGCTGCCTTGACCGTCACAATTTCGTATCCGTGTCCTTCGTACAAATCCCGCACTTTGGGCGAGTTGCTAAGCATCAAGTGGCATCCCTTCGCAGCAAGTTTGTTGTAAATGTCGGCAAGTCTCTTCTGGTCGTCAAGTGTGAAGGAGTCAGGAGTGTAGGAAGTGAAGCTTGCAGTTTGACTGATGGGCTGATATGGGGGGTCAAAGTAGACGAAATCCCTCGCTCTCGCCTCATCCAATCCCACTGTGTAATCACGCCGGAATATTTTGACGGAACTCTGATTCAGGACCCAACTTACGTCACCCAGGTTTCTTTCGTCGAGAATTCTCGGATTCGTGTAATCGCCCCAAGGAACGTTGAATTCACCCTTGCTGTTCACTCTGTACAGACCGTTGAAGCAAGTCCTGTTGAGATACAACAGAAGGGCAGCTTTCTCTGCGTTTCCTTCTTGGCCTGTTTCTAATCTAATTCCATTGAAACGCTTGCGAGCGACTTCGTAGTAGTAATTCTTGTCCGTGGCGTGTTTTTGCAATCGTCTGGCTCGAACTACTAGTTGGTCCAAGTTGTCGCGAATGGCAATGTAACAGTTGATTAGATCCTTGTTAGCGTCAGAGATTCTGGCTTGTTTTATCCTACCCCGCTTGAACAGGTAGAAGAATACTGCACCTCCGCCGAGAAACGGTTCGAAATATGTCCCGAAGTCTCGAGGGAATAACGTTTCAAAGGTGTGCAGAAGCTGGCCCTTTCCTCCTGCCCATTTCACGAATGGTGCAGCGTCGGAGGCGAACTCTTTCAGTGTTTCCAATACGCATGAAGGTCGCAATAGTCAGGTGTTAAAAGTTCGCTGGGATTGTGCGGACCTTGACCCCTTCGAGAGTTCGTTTCATTGGGTTCGGAAAGATGCGGTCGACAGGAGGTGATTCCTTCAAACCGGGGAGAACTGTAGAACTCAAATCACGCGACCGTATCACTTGGCGGTGTATTTTCCTCTGCTTGTGGCCCTACGTGCCAATTCTGCCGTCAGCGATTGGTGGCTAGACATTCTCCCTCTCGGCGTGGCCACACTTCAAGCAGATTCTCATCTGAGCCACCATCTCTCCTCTGAATCCCATGACTGGTTCTGCTGTGATGAAGTCATGTTGAAGACATAACGGCGCTGCAAAGACCACATTGCCACCTGCTACTCTACTCTGTACAACCTTGAGGCTCTCAGGTCTCTGGGGGATGGGACTGGGAATCTCAACATAACTTCCCATTCTGGTCCTGACTTGGTCACAGAATCTATTGTAGAGGTCTATCGCCTCACCCATTCTTGGCGCAGGATCCCACCACACCATTGTCCTGCAGTATCCACAGACCACATGTGCTGTTCTACCGGCCTTGGCAGTGTAGACTCTAACCTGGTCGTACTCGCAGACCGGACATTCGAAGACCCAGGGTTGCCTGGGCATCGCAAGATTGCAGGGGTTGATGATAGTTATAGGTTGGCCGGCCCGTGGAATGGAGCGATAACAACGAGCACCACGGACTACCGTGAGATCGCTGAGACAATAATGAACGCCCTGTCGGATGTCAATCTGGAACCTCGTCCTCACTTCAGGGTCCTGCCGACTCCAAAGCAAACCAATGACCCCCGACTTTGGGATATTGATGAGAGGAATTCCGTCGGTTTCATAATCGAGGACAAGAGTGATTCAGATAGTATTTACCGCACTCATGTATCTTTCAAGGCGAGAACCGGAGCTAGTAGTTTCGTTGATGTCTCATTTGTTATTGAGGCCTCGAAGAATGTCAAGTGCGCGGTCAAGGATGCGAGGGTTGACGGATCGGCCACCAAGGTCATCCCCGGCGAAGGGAGACCCGTCACTCTCAGTATTCCAGTGATCGGCGGCAGTGATCCCCAATCGGTAGAGCTGGCCCTTATCAAGGATGTGAAAGGCAAGAATGGCTCGAACCAGATTCTCTTCAAGATTGCGAACACAACAGAGCGGAAATGGCCCAAAGATGGAAACGAGAGCTTCGAGTTTGGATCCCTGCTCGACCTCGACATCTACGAAGTGAGTAATTCGCCGTTTGTGACCAATCTAGAGGAGATCAAGGCCTACGGATTACTACCGGAGAAGGCAGCATCTCAGAAAGAGATTCACTTCAAAGACTACTTCATCGCAGAGACTCGCATTCCACGTCCCAAGGCCGGAAAACTCACCATCACGGAACTGTCGAAGTCGCTGTCAAAGGATTACGGCGTCACGCTAGATGCTTCGATCGTCAAGTATGTGCAAGAGAAAATCGAGAAGAATGGCGGAAGGCTCTACGAGTTTCAAGCGAACGCAATTCGTCGGATAATCGAGGAGCTCACTGGGAAGAGGCGGCCCACTGTAGTTACGGCCAGGACTGCAGCCGGAAAAACTGAGGCATTCTTGATACCGGTGGTTAATTCAATTCTGGGGCCCAGTTCTGGCAAAAGAAGAAGCGGGATCAAGGCTATCTTCTTCTATCCTACCAAGGCGCTTGCCAGCGACCAACTCCAACGCATTGTTGAGCTCCTGTACTGGGTCAACAAGGCTCATGCATCTGATCCACTAACAGTCGGAGTCTACCACGGAGATGTGGAAGAGAGCCTCTCTCTCGATATCCCGCTTCCTGTAAGGTGCATTCTTCATGAGCAGGACATTCAGGAGAACAAGCTGCAACCCTCGGATGTTAGGCTGGTACCTGAGCAAGGGTCGATGACGTTGGTGTGCAAGCGGTGTAAAGAGAAGTATCCCTTTCTCATGATAGACAGATACAATGTAACTCTGAACCTGCCAGACATTCTCATAGCAACCCCAGACGCGATAAACTACGTTCTGATGCGTTACGAACGAAGACATGTATTCTTCGGCGCTACAAAGACGTTGACGGTTTGTACCTCATGCCGAAGTATCAGCTACAAACAGGCAGCGCGTTGCGAGAAGTGTGGGTCGGCGACTAAGGAGACATCGATCAAGCCAGAAGTCGGACCGAGGATTATTGTTCTAGACGAGCTACATCTCTTCAACAGTCTGTTCGGTGGAAACGTATCAAATTTCCTGAAGAGGCTATCATCTGCGATTCAGACTTACAACACTTCAGAACACACCGAAATCCAATACATAGCTACTTCCGCGACGGTCAGGAACCCACTTGAATTCGGTCAGGATTTCTTCGGTAAGCCCACCGTGCCCGTTGAGACAACCGATGCAGACTACAATTTCGAGGAGGGTCTCTCAAAGGTGATTGTGTTCACAATGCCTAGAGCATACAGGATGCTTGACACTGTCTCGTATTCGTTGTATGAGATACTCCGGAACACCGACATTCGCTTTCTCGTCTTCATCGATTCAAAGAAGATGTGCGGGATGCTTCTGAGTATCCTTCGACAACGACTCTCTGCGGACGCGGCTACAGCGAGCCTTGTTGAACAGGTGGATGGACACAACTCGACCTATACCAGACAGGAAAGAGCGGACTCGGAGGAGAAATTCAACGCAGGCAAGATCAGAGTTCTGGTCGCTACCAGCACTTTGGAGGTGGGGGTCGACTTCAAGAATCTGGACGGAATGGCCATCTATGGGGCCCCCTATGGTTTCAACAGCTACTTGCAGAGAATCGGTCGTGCAGGAAGGAAGAATGACGCGCTCATAATCAACTTCCTTAGTTCCAACGACCCCATTGACGTCTACTACTACAGAAATGCAGCGAAGTTTGCGGCGGACCCTACTCAGTTCATAGAGCAGCCGCCGTTTCCCGCTTCTAACTCCCAACTGACCCAGAAGCATGTTCTGGCTACGTTATTTGACGCCAGCCAGATACTGGGCATAGACATCGTTCAAATCTTGAAGGCGTTCAAGGTGGACTATAGGAGTGCAGAACCACGTGTTTTGAGCTATTTGAAAGGATTGTGGAAGGATGAGGATATTGAACAGGCGTCTGTTCGACTAAAGGCAGCCACGACCGCTGTGCCCAATGAGGCTCAACTTCCCGATGCTACGATAAAGAAGTTCAACCTGATGAATCTCAGAAAAGTGGAGGAGACAATAAAGGTCGAATTTGAAGAGCCCATCTCGGCTTCGTCAGGTCGGCCCGCCAGTCGATCTAGTGGCAGTTGGCGTCCTCGAGGGGGTCCAAGTACCAGTGGCGGGGGCAGAATGTCTTCAGGCAAGGTGTCTTCAGAGGAGAAGGAGATTCTGAAAAGGATGCGAGGTGGGGGCTAACGGTTTACTTCAACGCTGAAGAAGACGCTTCAGATGCTATTAGAAAATTCGTAATGCCTGTTGACAGCAGCAACAAGTATACGGGGCTCTACCAATTCAAGGAGACGCTCTACAGGACCCACATGGTCGATTCCGGAGGGGCGATACCAATCAGCGCGGACGAATTGAAGGTTCTAGTCGATAATTTTGAGCTCGTTTACGGGGACGATCAAGAACTCAGCAACCTCTTGAACATTGACGAACTGAGGAAGCTCCTAAAGGACGTTGAAGGGATGGATCCCGAAGACAAGATCGAGGTCATCAGGAACAACTTCAAAGTGAGCCAGCTCGAGAAAGCTGTAGTTCATTTCGCCAATGACATTTGCGAATTCTGGTGCTCCAAATGCAGAAGACTCTACTTCGAAACCGAAGTCGTACTTGATCGACAATACAACCATTACATGTGCCCCAACTGCCGGAAGTCACTCCAGACTTCTCCAGTATGGGTTCTGAGGGACGATAACGGCAAGTCTGTTGTTACTCCACTTCCGGTATGGGTTGCTGGCAAGAATGAAGCGAGATCTCAGGCATGGACGGCTTGGGGGAGGATGCAACACACACCTTGTCCAAAGTGCGGGTCGGGACGGCTTAGTGGCTATCGCTCACTCAGTCCAGCAAGACTCCTCCAAAGTTCTAGGCTGGTCTGTGATTCGTGCAATGAGCTTTTAGGATTGTGGGGTTTCCGGAGATACGTCCTGAGCAATGCCACCGAGAACTTGACAGAGGCCTTTGTTGTGACCACTTACAACAGGGCTATGGTGAAGTTCAGGAAGAAAGAAATTCTACCATCGCTACGAGACTCGCCTGACTTCGACTCGTCGCTTGTGGACAGTTTTTGGTTTGCCCCAGAGGCGATGATTAAGGAGGTGGTACTTGGATACTGGTACGGAGAGAACATCAGGCGTGTCTATCAGTCAAGGCGCTTCGGAACGGAATTGAAGACTGGTTGCTTGTACCTGAAGCTCAAGCCAGAGTACTTCGAAAAGTGCACCGCCTTCCTTCGCAAAGCGTACAAGGATCATCCGGACTTCGGGAAGAAGTACGAGAAGGTCCCGCCTGACGACAAGGACCTTCATCATATCGTTGTTCACTCTATCGCGCATTCGATCCTCACAAGGCTACCACAGATTTCAGGCGTCTCGATTGACAGCTTCTCCTACTACCTTGACCTGAAGGAGGATTCGTTACTGATCTATGAGAGAGCACCTGGGGGCTTAGGCGCATGTTCTGAACTTGCATCTGTAGAGGAGAAGACAGGAGCCCCAATCGCTTTGGAGTTCTTCAACAAGCTCAGGGAAGACATGGTTCGCTGTACTTGTGACGACAGATGCAAGTACTGCATAGCGACAGAGAGTTGCCGCGAGTACAATGGTGCTCTGACAAGGTTTGCTTTGGGACCGCTGCTCAGAGTTGACAGCGACAGAGGAATGACATGGGGATTCTGATTATTGAGTGAGCAACCGCTAATCGTTCGAATTCTAAGGGGGCTCCAAGACTCCGAAGCAGACCTCTTGACCCTGAAGAATAGCTTGGGTTTCCAAGGGCAACTACTCCCGGCACTACTGTGGCTGCATTCCATGAACTTCGTGGCACGAAGAGAGGTCACGCTACGAAACCCTGTGATACGGGCGAAGTGGAGTGTTACAGACTCGGGAAGGACCTACCTTGCATACGTCGACACCCACCCTGAATCTATTCCATATTCTTCGCCAGAACTGCAAGTGCTGCTTGTCGCACCCGAGCAGATTAGAAGAGATGTCAGAGTGACGGCGGCCACTGACCTTTCTGAGGCCTTGAGCGACCTCCTTGAGTCTGCCCGAAAGGAGATCCTGATCAGTTCTCCCTACATTGATGAGGTCATTGTACCTCTAATACACTCGGTGCCTACAGGATGCCCCATCAAGATCCTCACTGAGAACGCCGAGAAACCACTGTTCACCAGGCTTGCGCAGCTGAGATCGGGCCTTGAGGTTCGTGGTTTAAGGCAAGTCACTACCGAGAATGTTCAACTGTACCAAGTTCACGCGAAGTTCATTGTGGTTGACGAGGCTTCAGCAATAGTCACCTCGGCAAACCTCAATGAGCGGTCATTGTACTACAACGTCGAGATTGGCGTACTCATTTCAGATAGGCAGATCTGCAGGGATATGGCCGATGTCTTCAATGCTATCTTTGCTACTGCAATACCTCTCGGGAGAGGCGAGAGGACACAGAGGGATCAGGCCTAAAGAAAGAGCGTCGCTTTCCCCTCGATAAGCACAGGAGCCTACGGCTACCCCATCGAAGCCGCGAGCAGGATCGCCCTGAAGACGGTCAAGGAGTTCGTCGAGAGGGAGGGTTGGCCCCCGAAGGTCATTTTCGTGTTGTTCAGCGACCGAGACCTTAAGGTGTATTTGCAGGCTACAAGGGAAATCTAACGCGAACCCAGCAGCCTTGGAATCGTCGCTAGAGTTGCGCGCGCCGTTCTAGCGTGCGCCTAGCCATACTTCAGCTCTGGTTTGCAGACCTTGCAGCGAGTTGCTCCGAAGAGATGCGAGGCGCTTTCAATGCTGTCCACCCAGAAGTATCCCCCCGTCTTGCCCTCGTTCAGCATCACCTTTTCGTTGAAGTTGTCCACCGACACGCACTTGGCGTTTATCTTATGGACGATAGGTGGCCGGGCGATATCCTTGATCACTATGTACCCTTCATCAGCCAGCCTTAGCTTCCGCAGCTCTTCGGAGCTCTCTATCCTGCTCACCGTGCTTCTCACCCTGGAGTTCGCTCAGCCGCTCGGCCGGGGGGGCCCTCTGCCCTGTAGAATATCTCACCATCCTGAGATATCAGTATCCTCACTTTGCGCTTCTCCCTGCCGATGACTTGAAGCATCGCCGACCATATCATCGCATCACCTGGACTCAGTTCGCTGGGTGTCGGTAAGGCCAGCGTTCCGTCCTTCTCCAGCCGTGCTTTGAAAGGGAGTTTCTCCATGTCTGGTGTTCAGTTTTGGTAATCCTTATAAATGTTTAGTTGTAATCATGTAACCATGAGCGAAGAGACCACCATCAGCGTGAGGGGCATCGACATGAAGACCTGGAAAGAGTTCCAGAAGGCGATAATTGACCAATATGGGAACCTCTACGGATACATCGGTCCAGAATTGACGAAGGCCCTCGGGTATTGGCTCGAAAGAAGAGCAGGCACCAGCGTTCCAGGCACGACCCGACCCGACGCTACTCCGACCGACGAAGGAGTGGAGAGGCACTACGTCGGACCGGGACCGGCCGTGTTCACGACCAACGCGGCCAGGATCCGGGAGGCAATGACCCACTTCGGGGGGGAGGCGACGATACAGCAGGTCTGCAGCTACCTGAACGAGAAGTACCCGGGCCTCAATCAGGGATCGATCTCGACGTCCATGAGCGACCTCTCGATCAACGGACCGCCATCATCGTTGTACTCAGAGGACAAGAAGTTCCTCCAGCGGGTCGCAAGGGGAAGGTACAGAATCGTGAGGGAGCGGCTAAGTTGACTCCTCGGAAGACCATCGGGTGGAGGTAGCAGAGAATGCAAATCGCACTCTCCAACGGAGTCAGATTCGAAGACCCGGAAGCGAGAATCAGGGAATACTGCGACATCGAAGTCTATCGGGGATACGACGACCGCCACAGCGTCGATGACCAGATTACGATGGAAGAAGTCAGAGCCGCGAACGAGCTCTACGCCATGATAGACAGATACGACCCGGCGGAGAGCTCCAGAATCGTAGGCGCCACCAACGTGGAGTCTGCTTTGTCCTGGGTCAAGGATTCGGACCTGGCGACTAGTGACGACGAGTTGTGGGCGGGGCTGAGACCGCGGATGCGAGATGTGCTGACACAGTTCCTTTCCATCAAGGGAGTGGGACTGGCCAAAGCGACGAAGATCTTGCACCTGAAGCGCCCGCATCTCTTTCCGGTCCTGGACTCGTTCGTCGTGAAGTTCCTGTCAGGAACGGACCCCCTCGCTGTCATCGACAAACGAAAATCTGTCGACCTGGGACTGAAGGTCATGGACATCGCCCGGGCAGACGTCACAGGGAATGCCGGTGGCTTCGCAGACTTGCACGACCGCCTCGCTGACCTTCCAATTCCCCTGACCTCCGCGAGAATGTACGACATCCTGTGCTGGACCCAGGAGAAGTGGGTGGTGAGAGGAAACACCCACGCCAAGTATGGAGTTGCGCAGAGGTCTGTCTGAATCTTGATCGAGGTAAGTCTGGCTTGACTGGGCCTAGTACTCTTCAAACGCCTGGAGCCAAGCGGGCATGACCCCGCGTTCCAAGACCCTGATCCTGCTCCTCATCCTGGCGCTCTTCGGCTGGGCCTTCTCTGTCGTGTATGCGGTCTTCTTCGTGATACTGGCGATGCTGGCGTACTACTACCTCACCCCGAAGTGTCTAGCATGCGGGGCGCGAGGAACGACGAAGCTCACGGGCTCGGAGGTCATCAAGCAGGAGAAGGCCTACGGTATAGTGACCAGGAAGGAGACGGTGACAAAGAGGAGGACAGGCAAACAGGGCGTGACAAAGGAAGAAACGGTGCGGAAGAGGGAGGAGAGGGTGCCGGTGATCAGGAAGACAATCAGGCTCCATTACACATGCAGCCACTGCCGCAAGACTTCGTTCAGGGACGTCGCAAGGCAGGAGGAAGACTTCTCTCGGAGCGAGGAACTTCCCCCAGGGCAGACGGTGATCATTCAGAAGGAGATAGTCAAAGTCCCGTGCAAGTTCTGCGGCACCCTGAACGAGATAGCCACGGCGAAGACCTGCTCGAACTGTGGTGCAGCCTTGAAATGAGCAGGGGACGAGTCTGGATAGAACACTCAAATCAAGAATCTCGCTCTCGAAGGCGCTGACAATTGAGTAACCAAACCAAGGGCTTCGTAGTTTTCGAAGACCTGGACCGAGCCACTGGCCCCAAGGTCCATGCGGCAACCTGTGAGTACTATCAGAGATGGATTGTCCATCACACAACCACAACCACAACCACGTGGCACGGCCCATTCGATACATTAGAAGAAGCCAAGAGCAGGTGTGAACACATCGCAGCAGTCACAAGGCTCAAATCCTCGGTACACAATTGCGTCAGTTAGTTACTTAGGACGTGGGCGCGCACTTGTCAAAAAGCCAAATCCAAGTCGAATTCACGCGCGCGAGAGAGGAGTGCCACGACGACCAACTCTGAAGACGCAAAGGGGTTCTTGGATAAAGCCTATTGGCTGGCTCGGCTGGCAGAGTTGAAGGACTCACTGATGACGGGAGAGATTTCAGAGACTGTCTATCAGTCGAATGTCAGGCAGCTGAAGACTCGCGCCCGCCAGAAAGGCGTTGAGTTGTGAGGCCTTAATGGACCCTGCGAAAGAAGGAGGTCTCGCGCGGTCTGATAGGTTCCCGAGTCTAAGAGCGCGCGCTTGCCGAGCCCCTCAACCGCATCGAGAGTAAGAGTCCCGCCTTGGGCGACACAAGGGCTTCATAGGGCACTAGTGGTCTACTGGAGCAGGAAGTGAGACGCCTCTGACCAGAAAAGATGATACGACCGTGATAGTGTCCTTGAGCTTGGATAACGGTGCCGGGACCCTCACAGGGGCGGCTGTCGAATCATGCTCGTTGGCAAGACCTTTCAGGGTGCTCTTCGAGGATGGGAGGCCTCTCGGGCGAATAAACTATCTCTTCTTTGCCCCTCCAACCGGCCCGCACTTCACATTGGGCGCAGTTGTCAGAACCCCGGCGGACCGGTTCCTCTTCTTCCCAGGGCTGAAGTCGAGAAAGGTTAACTGGTTTGCCCGCGGGGAGAATATCATCACGCTGACGACGAAACCGGGTGAACTCCTTGATCATTTTACGCTTGAACCCGACCTACAGAACTGGCATGTGACAATCCTGACGGAGGGGAGGAAGAAGACCAAAACGCCGAGATTCCGTGCTAGACGGATAGGAGACAATTTGGTCTTCTGGTTCGCTCTATCAATCAGGAGCCCGCAAAACCTCGAGCCGACTCCTAAAAATCTTGAGATGGTGTTCCGGTCTACTCGCGAGGACTCCGAGCGCAGAACCAAGCTGCTCGACGAGGCCAGGGATGGCGCTATCTTCAACATAACCCAGCTTCCTGAAGGGTCGGAATCAGTTGGCCCGGGTGAGTTCATGAATTTCGAGTTCTTTCTGGATTTGAACGGGACTTCTTACAACGGGGAAGCGTTGGCTCCGCTACAGCCTCCCGCAGTCAAGATGCCAATCGAGATTCCTAGGCTAAATCCCATGCGTGCGCACACGGTTACCATTCCGGGATGGAGCGGTAGAGTCGTAGTATCCGCATACACGCTGAGGGGGTTGCTTGCAGATGACTGCGTGATATCCGGCGGTTGAACGCAGAGGTACGACGGCGTGCCGTTTCAGGCTATGAAGGTCACTGGCCATCTCCGACCCTGGGCCAGCTTGTCAAGTCGCTATCCCTCCTGGGAGTCGAGGTCGAGGTTGTGGTTGTGGACTGCATACTCCTCGCCTCCTCGGCGAATTCATCGAGTGGCCCCTCAAACCTTTTGTAACCAGCCCTGTCTATTCAGCCCTGTTTGTTCGATTGCGCCACTCTGCTGTTTCTGCAGACATCGGTGTCTCCCCTGGACACCACTACGGGCCTCGTCCTCCTGGTAGTTCTCGTTGCGATAGTCGGAGTTCTGGGCTACCTCGTGGGCGTCTACTTGACGCGAATGAGTGGTGCCGACTTGAAGCCTGTCTCTCTGGAGGAGGTGGTCATTCGCGGCGAATACTCGATACCCTTTGACAGCATCAAGCCGGTCGAGGCCCGGCTGACGGAGCACTTGAACTTCGGGGGGTTGATTGAATCCTGGTCCATCCTCACTGAAGGCAACACGATTGAGATGATGGAGAAACCCGTTGGACTGCGGGACTCTGGCTTCCTCAACAGAAAGAAGGCGCAGAAGGCGCATATCAAAGGGCTCACGAGCAGGAGGCCCGGTCTCCCGTTCTACCTGAGGCTGATCTGTCACCCCGCTGGACAGGGCGAGACGGTTGCTGACGTGAGTTGCAGGCCGGTCCTGTACTATCGGATGACTCAGCTCGGCGAGTATCGATTCCCCCGGCAGCAGGTCGAGGAAGCCCAGGGAGAGTGCTCCGAGTTCGTCCGGAAGGTGATGGTCGGGGTCCTGGAAGGAAGAGAGCTGAAGGCCCCTTCCATCAGGTCCGCGACGAAGGACAACGAAGCCACCGATGCGCTGCGGAGGCTGGGAATGACCATGGAAGTCGGGCTGCTGGACGAGGCGCGAGACAAGATGGCTCAAGGCCATCCAGAGGACGCCGTGAAGGACTGTCGCACAGTTCTTGAGCGAGCGGCAGCGAAAGCCACAGAACGAGTCGGAGGCAAGACAAACTCCTTCGAGAACGACCTGCGACGGCTCGAGTCGAAGGGGCAGCTGACGGGGCACACAGCCCAGTTCCTTAGGGCACTGTACGGTTATTTGAGCGGAGACGTCCACGGGGAATTCAAGGCTGACAGCAGAGAGGGCGGACTATCAGTCCAAGCGGTCGAAAGCGCGGTGCTTTTCCTTCTCGCGTAAGTCGCCAGCCTTGGTGCCGCGCGCGCCGCTGGCTCATCACACGAATCGAGAGTCTATCGACACAGGGTCGCTGCTCGCCACCGATCCTGTAGCGTCTCCAGAACCAACCGCAAGAACAAGACCATCCAGGTACGGCATCCACGAATCTTCTTCGAACCTTCCGCCGAGGATCAGTTCTCTTACCACAATAAACCCGTAATCATGCCCGACCCAAATGCGCAACAACGGTGCCTGACCGCGCTTTAGCTCCCGAGTTATGTTCTGAATGAAGAGTTGCTTGACAGCCTGAGATGACTCCATCATGTCGGATGGAAGAGTGTTGTCGAGCCACTCCCGCAAGAACCTCCTTCCCCCGATGGTCTTCTTGTACGAGTTCATGGCCTCTTGGTCCTTGGTGAAGTAGCGGAGAACCGCAAGAAAGTCCTCCGTGCCTGCGTCCATAACGTTGGTCGAACCTGAGTCAGAGTACCCTGCCAGAATCTCCTTTGCCGTCTCAACACACCGGGGTACTGGACTATAGCTCACGATGAGATTGAAACCGCTTCGTAGTTTCCTACCGAATCTCCTAGCTTCGGTGTGCCCCAGGGGGGTAAGTCTGACATCATCATCGCCCCCAACCTGGTCTCTAGGGATGTGGTCACGCACAGAGTGCCTCAGAAGAACTCCGATTCTGTCTGAGCTGATAGAATTGATTGAATCGAGAAGCCGTTGCCCGTAATGGACTTCAGGCTGTTCCCCATCCGCCAATGCTTTACGCACCTGCCTGACTTCTGGTTGCCAATGAAGCCCGAACATCGTCGATTACACGGCCCACAATCTCATCGATGCCTATGGTGGGAACCCACCCGAGGACGCGTGCCGCCTTGCTGTGGTCCGTAAACTGGTCAAAGACCTGATTCGTCGAAGGCTTGAATTCGACAACCCCCCTCCCAACCTTGCTTATCACCAGATGTGCGAGCTCTTTCATGCTCACAGGCCTGTTTCCAAGGACGAATACCTCATATTGTTTCTCCATTCTGGACATGTACTGAATTCCTGCGGAAAGTGCCCTGGCGACGTCCTGGGGATGCACGAATTCCCTCAGATGTCTTCCCTCCCCCAGTAGGACGATAGGATTGCCCAGCAGAGCCGAGATTACAAACTCTCTAAGCGCGTTGACCTCCTTCTGCCCTTCGCCGCAGATCAGAGGCGGGCGGAAGACCACACTCCTGATTCCGTAGAGGTTTGAATAGCATTTGGCGACCTCCTCCACGCACACCTTCGACGCCCCGTAGGGGTTGTTCGGGTGAAACGGAGTCTGTTCGTTGATGGGGCACTCCGCAACCCCATAGGGCGAGAAGCTGCTCATGCAGACTACGCGTCCTATTCCGAGCTCTCGACATGCCTCGTAGATGCTGAGTGTTCCATCTACGTTGATCCTGAAGTACTCATAGGGGCGCTTGGGGCTCTCTGCACCCCCTCCCTTGCCAGTTGACCCCGCCAAGGCCGCGAGGTGAATGACCAACTCAGGTTTCGTTCGATCTAGGGCGTCGTGGACCTTCTGCTTGTCTGTGACATCGACCCTGCTCACTTCCTCGGTGGCGGTGAGGTCGAGGATGGTGACCTCGTGACCTTCGAGCCGCAGACGCTCGACCACGTATCTCCCGACGAATCCCGACCCGCCGGTGACGACGATCTTCATGCTCAGTTACCCTCCTTTCGCACCTTGATCCCCGTGTGCCGCCGATTGTACCTTGGAAGAAGCTCCTTGAGGTGTCGGACTACCTCGTCGGCGCTCTCCACAGGAATGACTCTGTCGTCCCTGAGCCCCGGATACCGTCTCCTCGAGTCTATGCGGATCCCCGCGAGTCTGCCGCTCCAACCGTCGACCCGGTAGGCGAGGATGAGCCGCTTCAGAGTCCATGCGAAGGCGATCTCCGAGAGAGTGCCGGCTCCTCCACCCATCGCCACGACGGCGTCGCTGTTCGCCACAATGAGGTTCCTGGCAAGATCAATTCCCGTGGCGATTGTAATGTCGCTGTACCCTTCTGCCTCAGACGGGTCGAAGCCGGGGAGAACCGTGACGAGGTCTCCCTCGTGGTAGCGCGCAGAGCTTCTCGCTCCTTCGGCGAGCGCCTTGGCCAGGTCCTCGGGACCGCCGGAGACTATCCTGTAGTTCTCATCGATTAGACGCCGGCCCAGAGCGACCGTCAGCTTCCGCTTTCGAGCGCTGAGGTGTACGTCGCCTATCACCCCAATCGTGTATCGTCTCATTCTAAGGTCCTCCGTAGGAAGGCTTGGAGACCATCTTCGCAATGAGGCTTTCCCGCTCCTCCTTCGCGAGCGTCTGCTTCAGCGGGGAAGGCTCGTACAGGTAGATGATCCGCTGAAATTGGACCGGTTTCTCCGCCATCTCTGCCATCGGGAGCATGAACGCCCAGTCCTCGGTGTGGGGAACCCACTCCCCGTCCACCTTGAGGTCTTCTGGACGGACCCTGTCGTATAGGTGCTTCCGGAATGACTTGAGGGGCTGCCATACATTTCCTCCTCTCCTGAGCCTCGGATGATCGAAGTTGGCCTGGTAGTTCACTTCTTTGTCGGTGCGCAGGAGTCCGCCAATGCCCAAATCGG
Source organism: Nitrososphaerales archaeon (assembly GCA_050011715.1). GTDB lineage: Archaea > Thermoproteota > Nitrososphaeria > Nitrososphaerales > Gagatemarchaeaceae > UBA183. Next base: position 27,084 of record JBEKIO010000026.1, read on the forward strand.
CTCCCTGCTCGTACATGGACTTCACATAGGTGACAGCGTCTGAACCGATTAAGGTATCGTCGGCGTCAGGCATGATGATGATCGACCGGTTGCTTGCACACAAGCTGCGGAGCACGAAGTCTATGTTCGCCACCGGAGCTTCCGGCACGAGGTTCCGGTAGAAGGTCATCCTGCGACCGTATTTCTTGCCGATGATCTGCTCGATGTACTCATCGGCCCCGTTGTCCGACCCTGCGTCTGTGATCAGCAGCCCCCAGTCTTGGTCTGACTGTTTCTCAAGAGAATCGAAACATCGCCGGAGTTTGGAGATGGGCACGTTTCTCCCGCGCACCACGAGGACGCAGCCTTCGTCTCTTCGAGGAAGCCAGTCCTCAACCCTGCCGACAAGGTCGACGCTGTCCAGCTGTCCGACGTGGAACTGACCTGCTTCGATGGCTTTCATTATGTTGTACCACGAGTTGAAGTCCGCTTTGCGCGAGTTCGGGACGTGGATGAAGGAAATCCCCCGCTCTGAGCCACGATAGGACTGGAACTCGGCCCTTTCGAGCTTCAGGTCAAGCGCCCGGTGCCATGGAGACATCAGTAGGCCGGCCTCCGCAATCTGGTTCGGAAGGGGCAGCATTCTTTCAAGTCTGGGTTTGGATATGAAACCGCACCGAGCCTCGGTGCGCCATTTCTTCTTCCCGTCTCCACTTGTATACGCGTGGCGCGAGCTCGTCGCAATGGGGAAGGAGACTGTGACACATAGCGGGTCTCTCCTGAACACCTTCAGAACGTCCGCGAGATAGTCGCACCTTCCGTCGGGCCTGCTAATCAGACAGTCGCTGTCGACATGAAGGACGTACTCGCCCCTGCACCCGTCCAGACCATAGAGCGTTGTGAGGACGGGCTGACCGTTTGTCGAACGGAGAGCGGGGGCGTCCAAGGAGAACCACCTTCGCGCGATTCCTTGACTTTCCTTGCCACCGGATGGCGCGACAAGAACGCGATCTATTGTTCCGCGCCGGACCATCGATCTGAGAGACCTCTCCAGCGAGTGGATGTCTGCGGAATCGTACTGGCGCGCGAACGGACCTTCATGGCGGTCCACCACCACGACTCTTTCCATGAACAGCCGCGGGACCTCGAGCTGGCTCAAGAGGTGAGACACCTGCTTGTCGATGGTCCTCCACTCCATCGCTGACGCCTTGATCAGCAACGAGATGTTCGAGGATTTCGGCACAGGGGCGGGCTTCAGACAGAAAAGGAGGAAGTCGCTGCCAAGGCAGAGTCGATCCACGTCGGTTCCAGGGACCTCGACGAGTTCGCTGATCTCGAGGCCCGCCCGCTTCATCATCATCCTGTACCAGGAAACCGGCCGGTGATAGTCGAGCCTGACCCCTCTTGTGATTTTCAACCGTTTCCGGTAGGCGAAATGGTCCGAATAGGAGACGCCCGCCGGCACTTCCTTGACCTGAGTTTCGCTTTCTCTTGTCTCAAGGCTGAAGGGGTTACAGACGCAGACAACCACCCGGCCTCTGGGTTTGACCAGATGTCTCAGGTCGTGCAGAATTCGTGCGACAGTCTGAGCGCCTTCGATCGTGCAGAGGACAAGGCTGCAGAGCACGACGTCGTAGGTGGAGGGAGACGCCAGGATCTCGCCGATTCTCTTTTTGTCGACAAGCTTCACGTTTTCAGGGTGTCTGTGAGCGCGGAAACGTCTGCCATCAATGTCGAAGGCGGAGACTTCGCACCCGAGCCTGGCAAGCTTGTCTGCGACTTCCCCGTTGCCGCATCCGTAGTCGAACACCCGCCGCGGTCCTTTCTTCATGATTGCTTCGAACAGAGTGGTATCGAGGACATCGTGGACGCCTTTCTCCTCGAGCGCCGCCATGAACTGCTCGAACCCGATCAGCTCAGGAAGCGAATCGTCGTCTACTGCACGGGTCAGCAGCTCCCTCAGGTCGCTTCTGAAGTGCCATCTGTAGACGAGGAATGCGCGCCTGCACATCTCCTTGAACCCATGCTCGTCGAAGCGCTCGACCGATCTTCCGATGTCAACGTACCTGAGGGTCGCTCCTGTGACGATCAGGTTCCCCGGAGAGATGTTGGTGAGGACGATGTTGGCCCGCCTGCACTCCCGGAGAAGACCAAGAACTCCCCCCAGTCGTCCCCCTTGATACGCTGGGCCCTTCAGCAGGCGGCTGACAAACACCACCTGCTGGCCGTCGACGAGAACCCTCTCGACCGGGTGGATGTGCCTGGACCAGCTGAGGCGCCCGGCAGAACAGGCCCTCCGGATGAACTCGAGCTGACCAGGGCGGAAGTTGTGAAGGCCGTAGTAGAAGTACTTGTACGCGAATCTCCCATCACTGAAGACGAACCCCTCGCTCCCGGCCGCGAGCAGCCTGAATCTGCGATCGCCGAAGTGGAGTTTCAGGAAGGAAATGACGTCGTCGGTCCCGAGGCGACGATCCCATGCCAGAAGCTGGTCGCGGTACGACCGGCAGTACTCCGCAAGCCCCTGGAGGAATTCTTCAATGTCTTTGCGAGGGGAGGCCATCGCTCTGGCAGCAAGCTTCTCCGCCATGTCAGGGGAGAACGCCCGCTCGGCTGCTGCTAGCAGGTTCTCGATCTCCGCGGCGTGTTTCCTGATGACGATCCATTCCGGGCCTCCGCGTTGTCTTGCCTCCCCGATCTGAGAGTGGATCGAGTCTACAAGGCCGGCTATTCGCCAGGAGTTCAGCCTGAGCAGTTCCAGTCGCTCGCCCAAGCGCTTCCTGCAGATGCTGACCGTGTTCGCAGTTTCCTCCTCGGTGAACCTGAACTCTTCGCCGGGCGCCCGCACGCTGCCCGTTCTGCCTCCGAGAACCTCGTTTACGGCCCGGGTGAAGGCTCCGCCGAGGATATCGGCGAGCAGACTGTCGGCGTCAAATGATGATGTTCGGTTGTGCCTGCGGTCCTGGCGCACAGGAAGGTCCGTCGAGACTACCTTGCGCGGTCCTCCTCCCGACTCCGTCCGTTTGTTTAGGATCGTCCAGAGAGTGTCCCCGCGACGGAAATCAAGCCCTCCAGCACGCGGTGAGATGTTGGGGTAGTCTCTGAGAGAGCTGATGTCAAAGATCAGCGTGTTTCCTCCCCTCGTGGGGAACTCCGACTCCTGACCCGGTCTCGCCTTCTGGGCCTCGGGTATCTGTCTGAAGAGGTTGACGCCCATTGGGACTTGAGGGACTCTTTCGAGCATCTCGTCGAGCACGGATAGCCTGTTTGTCTGACCCTTCTGGCTGATGTAGAACCAAGGAGTCTCGAGGTGGCCGTAATGGCTCAGCGTCAGGTCATAGTAGAAGTCTGGATACTTCTCGACGTTGGCGCTGTTCTGCCTTTGCATTTGCTCCGGACGAACAACGAAGTTCCGATTCCTGAGGACCCTCAGGTTGAAGTCCAGATCCAGCAGCTGGGTCCTCAACATGCTGGCGCTGGGAATTGGAGGGTCTCCGAGGATCCTCCCGACGGCTATGTCAACCCCTTGAGACTCGAGGTCGGGAACGAGCCGGCAGAAAGGAGTTTGACTGGATTGTCGGCGGAGCCATGATTCTTCAAGCCTGACGTCCTCGTCGAGGACCCATACGACCGGGTGTGCAAACCTGAAGCTCTCCAAGTAGAGATAGTGGTGCAGGGCTGTTCTGAAAAAAGCGATGCCGCTCTGCCTCTCGAGGGCTGAGTAGTATCGACCGAACCGTCCATTCAGGGCTGAGCGCCTGATCTCGGATTCCGACACCCTTCGAACCTGGATCCCAGCGCTTCGCAACCTGGCAAACCAAGGAGAGATCAGCTGGAAGTCGTTGCTGTCTCCGCATATGACGATGGCGGCCAGGTTGCATTCTACGCGGAACCTGTAGAGGTCCGAGAGGAGGGCCTCGGAACTTTCCGCGTTCACGAACGGGAAGCCCGCGATCAGCTGGAATGGGACAGACTGGCTTCGCTGGCTCATCGAGCTTTCCCACCTTCGAAGTCGTTGGCATGAACGTCAAACAGAGTCTCGGCGCGATGGAGGAATTCCCTGCGGTCAGCATCAGACATCAGGGGGGCGTGCTTCTGATAGAACGCTACGAGGCCGGCCCGCTTCCGCGTCGATCCGGGAGTGGAGAGGCGGCCTCGGCCGTAGGCAGCGTGGTGAACCAGATGCTCATGAACAAACCCAACCCTGGTGTTACCCAAGTTCACGAGCCTGATGCCGAGGTCTCTGTCGGTCGTACTCCGAAGGTTCTCGTCGAAGCACCCGGCTCTGAGAACGGTGGAGAGCCTGACGAAGAGGTTCGAACCCTGGACATGGGGGTTGGTACGTAGAAAGGACGAGGCGGTCAGACGACTCGGTATCGAGAGGTCAGTCCCATCTCCTTTTTCACTTTCGTGCCTTGTGATTCCGGCGACAACCCAGTCTAGACGCTGCTTCCGCGCAAGAGAGAAACATCGTTCCAAGTACTGGGGCTCCCACGAATCATCGTCATCTAGGATCGCAACATAGCAGGTTTCTGGTTCGAAGCCCTTCCTCACTAATCGGATGAGAGCGGTGTTGACTGCCCCCGACAGGTTGGGAGTCCTGCTGTTGAGCGCGAGAAGGGTTGGAATCTGATCCCTGGGAAGCATTCCACTACCATGAACGCGTTTCAGGTCTGAGCTCTTTTCACCGACCACGACGACCAGATCGGGGCGCATCGTTTGAGAATATACAGAGGCGATGGCCTCTTCCACTCGACAGGGTCTATCTCTAGTGGGAATGATTACTGCGATTCTAGAGGGACCGAAGCGTTCCCGTTCAGCCAAGGGAGGCACTCTCCTCCTTTACGATTGTCGACCGGCTCGCGCACGCCGGCGGGCAATCCCAAGGAAGCCAAGAACCATTTCTCGGCTGAACACATCCATCGATGTGTTCGTAATCCAATGTAGTTTGAATATCTCTATCCTCGTGTTTAACTGTTTCTCATGTTGGAGTGCGCGTCGGTGTACAGTGGCAATCGATAGAGAATCCTCTCCTCGAGTGCCTTCAAAGGACATGTTAATCGCGCCATTGGTTTTTGAGCAAGCAGAGGCATGCCTCGGCGATGGCTTCACGAGTCGTCATTGACTACAACATCCTCGGTTGGGGAGATGCGCATCAGGACGACCTCCTCAAGCAGTTCAAGGAGGTCATCCAGGTGGGGAAGCACCCAGACCTGCCCAGACGAAGCTTCGATAAGGAGGTGGCTGTATTCTGCGAATCGCATGACTGCGCCTTAATCACGGCTGACTCCAGGGCCTACACCCACTTCTTCGAAGCCGGAATCAAATCTGTGACGATAAGACTGCTTGAACGATGGAAGGTCTCAGACGCTGACCTGTACGTAGTGGAAATAGCGAGTTAGGCCGCCACAGATATGTTCTGAGAGACTAGTGTCTTTCTTTCGAAGCGACTTTCTTCATCCACTCTGGCCATGAGTCGTATTCTTCGCGGGCTTTTCCAAGATCTTGCAATACTTCGGAAGATTCCTCAGACAATATCCGCGCCTTCGAGATTTGATGTAATAACCCTTCTCATTTAGACCCTTTGTACTTATCGTCGAACTCTTTTAGGTGGATGGTCTCCTCGGTTAGGTAAGAAAGCGTCGCTTTGACATATCTCGGATTCGAATTCGCAGGAGTCCAACCAAGAATCTTCCCGTCATCGCCTTTTCGGTCGAGTGCCGTGAAGTACTGCAGGTAGATACGCGGAGCAATGCCCATGAACGATTCGAATGAAGTCTTACCTTCCTGAAGAGGTTGGTCGTGAGTTATCGCGTCATCGTGCAAATCGAATGTTCGACTCTTCGGATACGGCTCTATGTAGATGCATCGCGTTATTCCGCTTGCAATAATGTGTTTCGCGCAATTATGACATGGAAAGGTTGTCGTATAGAGAACACAGTTCTCTACTGGAATGGTCCGTCTGGCCGCATCGGTAATCGCGGCCATTTCTGCATGCACGGTACGGTCGAAAGCAATGAGGTCAACGACCTCAGCACCAGCGAGAACGGTATCTAGTGATTTGCTTGCCAATTCTATGGCTGAACGTGCATTCAGTTCAGGACTGAGCCAACTATTGGCCTTCAATCGCGTGAACATTTCTGCTATCATCTTTCTTTTCCTTTCGTCGTTAGGATCTGCTCCTATCTTTGCGAAATCCCTGCCGTCAAGTCGGGGAGGGGAGTCATCCTCCCAGTATAGTCCTCCTCCCCCTTTAGGAACCTCGTTTGTTCCAACAGCGATTATGTCACCGTCAGTCGTGGAGACTACAGCCCCGACCTGTCTCCCAAGAGCAGCTGAACGAACTGCGACGGCTCGTGCTACAAACATGCTGTACTCGTCCTTGGTTGGAGTGTGAAATTGGTAACCGAACATCAATCTTACGTAGCGATCTAGGCCGCTTTGCAGTTTGGTGTTGTCTTTCGCGTCAAGGAACAAGTCTCCCTTTGGAAAAGTGTCTCTTACATCTTGCCCAAATTCGTTGTCTGTTTCCGCTTCATCCTTGTTGATCAGAGATTCTGCCTGTGGGAAGAAATGCTCTTTGTTATGATTCGAGTGGATTTCCTCGAAATCCGTAGCCAGCTTGTCCCTCCTTTCTTTTCGAGGTAGGTATACGGAAATCAAGGAGAAGGACCGGCCATAGATCATACGTAGTGAGTCCACCTCGCTCGGATGCTTTAGGGAATTGAAGACGTACGCGTGCCTGGGTATCGGAGTGTAAGAATCACCCATCTTTTCTTCCCTTTCCTTTCTGATTTGAGAGACGCCCAGCAGGGCAACGGCGTCCTTCATCCCGCTCTTTTCGCGCAAGTCATTTCCCGCCTTCATGTACGAATGGTAATACGTCTCATCTCTTACTTTGGGGAGAGCAGTTCCAGTCTGTAGCGCGGCCAGCAATCTGCTAAGCTTAACCTCCGACAAGTCGTAGTTTACGGCAGACAGAGCGTTCTTGAGATTTCCCACGATCTTATCCATGCTTGTCCCTATGGCGGCGCAGAGTCCAAAGAAAATCTCCTCTCCTCGCGGCTGAGGTATCTCTTCAGCCAATACGGACGAGATTGTGCCCCTAGCATTATGTAAGCATTCATTTCTTCGAGCAAAGAGTTCAGCAAGACACTCTCCTTGTTAATTCCTGAGGAAGAACTGAGGGGGAAGACCCTCAAACCAGGAGCCACGATTTCGCCCTTGAGGACCGACATGGGTTACGTCTTGAAATCAGAATGACGTAACTCTCCTTCCCCGAGGCTTTCAGGCTGTGGTATGCCAAGTACCGGAACAACGTGGAAAGCAGGGAGGCTCACGGAGTGTTCTTCGATCTGGTGGACCAACTCGAACGGCGGCACAACGAAGTGGTGCGAATCGCAGAAGAATCACTTAGTCGGCAATCGTCGGAATGAGAATCGTCTTTTGCCGTATAGGATTTGGATTTGAACCTACCTGTGTAGGCTCAAATCCGACCCGCGGCACGTCTCGTCATCTCGTGTATCTTTCGTAGTGGAGAATACATACACAGATTTGGAATACTCTATCACATTGACAGGTGTGGAACGGAGAGGGTTCCGCACCCTCTCAGTTTTGGACATGGGATTCACCCCCTGCAAGGGGCGGCAACCACCGGGCCTGAACCCTCACGTTCCAGCGACGATAAACCAGTGACCGTGGCGTTTTTATCTCTGGCCTTGTAATAGGATGGCGAGCAATGGGACTTTGGGCTTCGAAGGCCGAAGACCCAGCCGATTAATCGGACGAGTACCCCCCGGTCCACACATTATTGGTTCGGAACTCTTCCTTCCGCTGACTGTGGGTAGCCTGCCCCTACCTACTGTGAGGCAGACTCCGCTGAGGGCCTTC
>JBEKIO010000027.1:0-27157 GCA_050011715.1 Nitrososphaerales archaeon
CTGACTGCTCGTGATCGATTTTCGGAGAGGCAGGAGATATCAAGGAAGTCAGGGCGGAGTTCACGGCAAGGATTGCGGAGGAGGAAGTAACGGACACGGGTGTGGTGGCACCGTCCGTCACCTTTGCGCAGTAGTACGTAGTGGAGCCTGAGAACGCGAACGAGAAGGTGGTCGACGGCCCTGTCAGACCCAACTGGGGGTTGGAACCCGAGACTGCCACTACGGTCGTATCAGAAGCACAGGAGCTGCTCGAACCGCGTTCCAGCACGACCGCGTACGGGGAAGTGCCGCCAGACCATGTGACTGTTGCAGTGACGGCAGCCGTCTGCCCAGTGTCTATGGCGAAGGGGGAGAGGGCGAGAACAGGGGTGGAGAGGGTTGGGAAGACTGAAACGGTAGCGGCGGCGGTTGTGGACGAGCTCTCGGGCGAATTGGCACTGTCAGTTACTGTCGCACAGTAGTACTTCGAGGAAGTCGGAGATACCGTGAAGGTGGCGGAAGTTCCGCTGATAGCAGTCTGGGACTCGAAGGATGCCGGACTCGAACAGCTTGTCGTGATGCTCGTGGTAAGCTGCACAGTGTAGGTTGGAGTCCCTGCGCTCAACCAAGACACCGTCAATGTCACTGACTGCCCGCTGTCAAGGAGAGTAGAAGATGATATGGTAACCGTGGTGCCTACGAAGGCGGCGTTGACAGTTACCGTGATAGTTGAGCAGGCGGTATTGGGTGTCGGAGCCTTGCTGTCGGTGACACCCACCGAGTACTGGGATGTTGACAGTGGTGAAGCAACGTAGGATGGAGACGTCTCGCCGGATATGGCAACCGAACACGTAGACCCGGCGTACCACTGGTAGGAGTAAGGCGAAACCCCATTTGAGGGCGTGGCATTCAGCGTGATGGACTGACCGCTGTCGATCGTCGGAGAAGCAGGCGATATCGTAATCATCAAAGCAGGATTGACCGTCAACACTGCAAAGGACGCTGTCGCAGCGACGGGGACGGGTGCGCTGTCAGTCACTGTGGCGCAGTAGTGGGTCGTGAAGCCGGGGGCGGTCAGGGAGAAGGCGGCGGACGCTCCGGCCACGCCGCTCTGCGTGCTCACCACCGTCGTGTCAGATGAGCAGGTGGTGCTGGTCCCGCTGTAGAGGGTGACGGAGTACGGCGAGGTCCCTCCAGACCAAGTGACGGAGGCGGTGATGGTGCCAGTGTATCCAGTGTTTATCGCGGAGGGCGTGAGAGTGAGAGCGGGGGTAGAGAGGGCGGGATTGACTATCACGGTGGAGGTGGCGCAGAAGCCGGCCGCAGGCGTTCCGGTGCTTCCATCCTTCACGCTTACCGAGTAAGTCGTGGTCGAGCCGATTAGGCCAGGCGAATAGGAGGAGGAAGTCTGTCCGGAGATAGTACTACCACTCGAACAGGTCGGGCCTGTATACCACTGATATTGGTACGGCGATGTGCCGCCGGTCGGGACTGCGGTCAGGGTGACGACGAAGGATTGCCCGCTGTCGATGGCTTCGAAGAGAGGCGAGATTGCGGCCGTCAGGGCGGGGTTGACAGTAAGCTGGGTTGAGGACGAAACGACATTCTCAGGGACTGCGGAGCCGTCGGTCACGGAAGCGCAGTAGTAAGTCGTGGAAGCGGGTGCGATGAACGAGAAAGTGGCGTTTGCCGCAGTCAGACCCGATTGTGGGTTGCCATCTGGTAGCACCGCTACCACTGTGGTATCAGATGAACAGGCGCTGCTGGTCCCGCTGTAGAGGGTGACAGAGTAGGGAGGAGTGCCTCCGGTCCAGGTCACCGTGGCGGTGACGGTGGCGGTCTGGCCCACGTCTATGGTCGAGAGGGATGACACGAGGCTGGGGGTCGCCTCCGCAGCGTTGACCGTGAAGGGCAGAACGGACGAAGATACCGTCATCTGGACGGTGGCGCTGTCCTTGACGCTTGCGCAGTACTGGGTGGTCGCAGCCGGAGCCGCGAACTCGAAGGTGGCCGACCATCCACTGACGCCAGTCTGTGGGTTGACGCCCGGAGTGAGAACTGCGACCTTGGTCGTGTCCGCCGAACAGGCGCTGCTGGTCCCGCTGTAGAGGGTGACGGTGTAGTCAGGGGTGCCTCCGGTCCAGGTCACCGTGGCGGTGACTGTGGCGGTCTGGCCGGTGTCCATTGCAGAGGGGGAGAGCACGAGGTTCGGGTCCAAAGCGGGATTGACGGTAACGGTGACGCCGGCGCAGGACCGCTCGGCGCTACCGTCGGTTATGACGACGGAGAACGAACTGGTGGACTTGATCGCACCCGTCGGATAGGACAAGGCCGTCTGGCCCGAGATTGCGTTGTCCGCTGCGCAGTCCAACCCCGTGTACCACTGGTAGGAATAAGGTGAGGTTCCGTGGCCGTAGGCGGCGCTCAGCGTGATGGAGGAGCCGTTGTCGATTACGGGAGAAGTGGGAGAAATCGAAGCGGTGAGGGCTTGGTTGACCGTGAATGGGACGTTACTTGAGAGTGCTGTACTTGGGGTGGTTGCCTCGTCGGTGGCGCTGGCGCAGTACTGGGTGGTCGCAGCCGGAGCCGCGAACTCGAAGGTGGCCGACCCTCCACTGACGCCAGTCTGTGGGTTGACGCCCGGAGCGAGAACTGCGACCATGGCCGTGCAGGCGCTGGTCCCGCTGTAGAGGGTGACGGTGTAGTCAGGGGTGCCTCCGGTCCAGGTCACCGTGGCGGTGACTGTGGCGGTCTGGCCGGTGTCCATTGCAGAGGGGGAAAGGGAGACCGTCGGAAGGAGGGCCGGATTGACGGTCATGAGGATTCCGGCCGAAGACGCAGCCTTCTCAGGGACAAGGGCGCCGTCCTTCACCGAAACGCAGTAGTACGCAGTAGTGGTGGGCGAGACGGTGAAACTAGCATGAGTGGCAGAGACATCTTGGGGAGACCCCAGGGCCACCTCGTTTTGGCAACTGGAAGTCGAGCTCGTGTAGAGTTGCGCGACGTAAGGCGATGTTCCCGGCGAGGTCCATGACGCAGTCAGGACCGCCGACTGCCCACTGTCGAGGACGGCACCGGAGGGAGTGATCACGACGCTGGTCCCGGTGAAGGTGGGATTGACCGTTCCCGACACGCTGGCGCACGCGCTAGCCGACGGGTTTCCGCTACTGGCGTCCGTGACACTGACCGAGTACTTCAGACTCGAAGTCAGAGGGCCCGTCGTAAAGACCGAATTGGTCGCGCCCGTCACCTCAGAGCCGAGGCTGCAGCCCGACCCGGTGTACCATTGATAGGAGTACGACGGACTCCCCAGTGACGCACTGGCTGTCAGGATGACGGATTGGCCGCTGTCGACCGTCGGTTGGCTGGGGGTAATCGCCACGGACAAGGCCTTGTTGACTGTGAACCCCTTGGCAAACGAGGTCTGCGTGTGGGGGACCGTCGCGCTGTCCGTGACCGCGGCGCAATAGTAGTCAGTAGAGGCTGGATCCTTGACAGAGAAGACCGTCGACTTCCCCGTAAGGCTTGACAGCGGGTTGGAACCGGAAACCAACGTGGCCTTCGCAGTGTCTTGAGCGCAAGTGATGTTCGAACCGGTGTACAGTGTGACCGTGTAGGGGGAAATACCACCCGTCCAGCTTACGTTGGCGATGATTGTCACGCTCTGCCCCGAGTCGATGGAGGCAGGCGAGAGGACCAGCGATGGGAGCGTGAGAGCGGGACTGACATTCACGGTCGCAATCCCAGACACGGCGCTCGACCCCTTGGTTCCTGCCACCGTCCCACAGTAGTAGCTGGTGGTGGTAGGATTGACGTTGAAGATGGCACCGGGCGTAGACAGCGGCGTCTTGGCGCCCACATACGTACCAGAGGTCCCGCAGGAGCTGCTCGAGGTCCCCTGGTACAGGTAGACCGTGTAGGGGGCTCCTCCGGTATTAGAAGTCCATGAGACAGTGATCGAAGCGGTCTGGCCGACTCCAATCTGGCTCAGGTTTGGGGTAATCGTCGCGGGCGTGACGGCCGTCGACTGTATCACAAAGAAGATCGCGGCCAACCCCGCTGCTACAAGCACGACAAGCAGGACGTTGACCAGCCTGCTACTACTACTGGTCACATGCATGGAACCGTGTCCTACTCTGTCGGGGTTTAAAACTGTAATCCGGCCGCCTGAGCGTGAGCCTTGGGCTGGTCCTGGCGAGCGCCACATTCGGGACAGAACCTCAGGTAGGAACGATGGGATGCGCGCGCGGGCGGTTGTCATTACTCCAAATACCAGCGTTCCCTGTGACTTGGCGTGCGCTAACGAGCATGGTGATGGATCTCTCGATGGTGATCGATATGGTTGAAGGAATGGCAAGTCGGTGGTAAGAACCCGAACCGTGACTAGCGATAACCCGACGTGACTCTTGTGAGTACGATGCTCGGATGGATCCTTTGCTTGACAGCTAGAGCTGAATCGCCTGAACTCATTGTGTAGTTCTTCAAAGTGGACTTGGCTACCTGTAGCGGTTCTAGGGCCGGGTTGCCGACGACGAGCAGAACAAGCCCGCCTATGTTCAGCCAAGCGCCAAGCGTCAAAGCCATCAACCTGTCAGCGGCCTCGAGCATCAATGAACCCAGTGCGGCTAATGCTACCTTAGCCGCAGGGATTCTTCTTCCCAATAATTCCAGCTCGTCGGCGCCTTGCGAAGTCGTATTAATACCCTTGTTCCAAGAAGGTTCCCAAATCAAGCAGAACAGTCGCGAGGGTGATCTATGTCGACGATCTCTTCCGCGCAGCCGCAGTCATCGTGTAGCCACTTCCCAGATCCGGGCTAGGCTATATTCGAGGCTTCGACCAATGTCCGGGGGGGAGGAAGTCGGTGAGAGTATCTGGTCACCTCAAGGAAATGATGATTGCTAGCCTTTCAGACCAGGAATCTAGGCGGGTAATCAAGGCTGTCACGGCGAAACCAAAGACTGCAGCACAGATCGAAGAGGAGCTCGACCTGCCACAGAGCACCCTCTACAGGAAGATCTCGGAACTGAAGGAGTGCGGCCTCCTAATGGTCGAAGAATTCGCGCTCAGAAACGATGGCAGGAGGGAGCCACTATATGCGTGCCCCTTCGTTGAAGTGCGATTCAAGGCGGTGCAGGGGGACATCGAGCTGGAGTTGGTCCAGACGGAGCAAAGCCTCGTGAGAAGATGGTTCGAACTATTCTTCTCGAGACACGACTTCAGTTAGCCTGAGCAGCTTTCATCCGACTGCGGAAGCTCCGATTGAGCATCAACAGCCCGACGACAAAGAGGAGTAAGAATAGGAGCGAGATTGCGGCTTCCTCTACGTCGATGATGCCGCTGGGCTACTGAACATCAAGGTACAGCTGCGTCACCCTGAAGATGAAACCGATCGCGAGGGCGGCTATTATGACGTACCATCCACGCGGCGCGCCCTTGGCTATCCTTGTGATGGAGAAAGCGTAGTAAATGCTCAGAGCGCTGAGCAACAGAATGATCAGGGCCAGGTAGTCGTCGAATCCCCAATAGAACAACCTGGAGGCGCCCGCCCCTGTGAGTAGATGAAGTTTGCTTTCTCAGGGTTATCAGGCACTCGAATCCTGTGAAGCCGCTCCGAAGCCGCCAATCCCTTACCTGTTAGCATCCGACGAGCCCATTCCCAGATTTTGAGAATTGCCCTCCAGACCTTAATCGCCCGAGACTCATCAACCGCGAGGAAAAACCGAATGCACATCCTCCGGACTCGAAAATTCTACGCCATTCTCACGGCTGTCGCCCTGATAGCGGTGGCATCACTCTCGATGGCAGGTGCTGCGCCCTTCTCCAATCCACTACCCCTCAAACACAGTTATGTATACAGCGTCAAGTTCATCTGCAATCCTCTGAACCCGAGCGACGCGCTGGGGTTGGGGCTCGCGGCAGGAGCGTACTACACCGACATCAACGTTCACAACCCTAGCTACGCGAAGGTCAACGCTACTATCACGCAGAAACTCGTGGTGGCATTGCCTGAACCTGCGTACGCCCCAATTGGTTCACCGACACCCTATTCGCCTGCCATGCCAAATCCGTATCTTCTCGGAACGGTGAAACTGGGGGCAGACGGTGCCATGCGCCTTGACTGCACCTACATTATGAACCTGCTCACAGGACCAGGCGGCCTAGTAGGCTACACGTATGCCAAAGGTTTCCTTGTGCTGTACAGCAACATCAAACTAGATGTCGTTGCAGAGTACACGGTGGCACCCACTCCAGCACCCGGCGCCCCTGTATCCATAGAAACGCAGATCATTCAGCCACAGTCATTCATGCCATAAGACAGCCTCCCCTTTTTTTGCCCGATTTCAGTCGGTGGTCTGCACGTGCACACGCGCTTCAGAATCCTGTCTTCCAGGAACGCCTGCATGCGCGATGCGCGTCGAAGCACTTCCTTCACGCCTGCGACCGATGTGCAACGCGACCCCGACCGCTACGGCCAGGGCCCCGATGCCAACCCCCTCGAAGAAGACGATTCCGAATTGCGGAGCAGAGGCCACCGAGGTCGAGATGGCCGTAGTCGTGCTGGCTGCCTCGCTCACATTCACACGCAATTCGCGGGAACTCCCCCTGTTATTCACGTCGCCTGCGAACGTGGCAGTGATCGGGACCAGGGTGCCCACGTCGGATACGTCAGGCTGCCAGCGAACCGTGCACACATTCCCCGATATCGTGCACGAAGCGCCACCCGTCGAGACGAAGGATCCCGCCTCGCCGGCGTCCCAGGTCACTTGGCCGCTCGGCGATGCGCCGACGACCAGGGCCGAGCACGCTATGGACTCGCCCAGGGCGACAGATGGCGACGAGCACACCACGTAGGTCTTGGATGTCCGCTTCAGTCCACTGACCACCGAGACGGAACTCGAACCGTTGTTCGCCGTGTAGACAAGGTTTGTCAAGGGGTCGACGGCGACGGCTAGCGGAGTGCGCCCGACTGTCACGTTTGTCTCTGCCACGTTTGACGCACCATCCATCACGGAGAGGGTGCCGTTGTAGCTGTTGACCACGTAGAAGACGTGGGTGATTCCGTCGACCGCGATTCCAGCCGGACCGCCTCCCGTCGTATTCACGGTGGCAATCACGCTGCGGGTCGAGTCGTTTATCAACGAAACGGTTGAGTCATAGAAGTTGGTCACGTACGCAATTCCGATGGCAGAATCAACGGCGATCCCGCTGGGACCGTTTCCCACTGCGACGGGAGGCTCAATGAACTCGTTCGTAGTTTCGTTGATGACGGATACCGTGTTGTCGAAGTTGTTCGCCACGTAGACCACCTTGGCAGAAGGGTCGACGGCCAGGGCATCTGGGGACTCTCCGACGGGCACGTTCTCCATGAGGGCGTTCGTTGACCCGTTGATGACGTACACGGTGTTGTCGTCCTCATTGGCCACGTAGAGGACGTTCGCCGTCGTATCGACTGCCAGAGCGGCGGGAGAGTTCCCCACTGAAAAGTTTGTCACCACCTGGTTGGTCGATTCGGCTATCACCGTCACGTTACCGTCGGCGTAATTCGCCACGTACACTAGCTTCGTTGAAGGATTCACAGCAATTGCGTCCGGTTCGCCTCCGACGGTCACGGTATTCATGACTGCGTTCGTCGACCCGTTGATAACGGAGACGGTGTCGTCCCCGAAGTTGGCGACATAGATCAGGTTCCGGGATGGGTCGACGCCCATTGCATCAGGGAAGTGACCTACATTGATGGTCTTCTTCGGGGTCAAGGCAGCGCGTGCGCTGTAGACGTTCGAGCCAACGACCAGAATCAGGGAGACGATCAGCACCAGTGAGACAGACTTTCTGTCGCATCCCCTCGCTCTGATCGATCGCACGTCCCTTACGAGTCCGCGCTCGGCGCTAGTTAAAGGTGGAGACGCCGGCACGGCCGCCCCGACGACCACCTCAGAGCCATCCCCCATTTGTGCAGTCTAATTCGTTGAGTGACACTGCCCGACTTTGACCCCGGGACCTACTAGGAGAAGGATTATCTCGCTCGGCAGCGGTTCTGGACCATGCGGCGCCAGGTCGTCCCGTGATTTCCTATTTGCTCCACATCGACCGGAATTCTTCAGGATGGTTGAGGAACCTAAATGCCTGCGGCCCTCTCACGAAGGACGAGTACAGCGATGGGTCCTCCGATGCGCGCTCTGCTGGTTCCGGGGGAGCCCTGCCCAGTTCGGGGACCCTCTCGTAGCTCTCGTTGACGACAAGGCTTCCGTCGCTCAGCTCGAAGTAGGCCGCCCCCATGCGGCGTTCGGTCCGACGATAGTCGGACACGACCCCTCTCGAGAGCAGATTCGACGTGACCAGCGGTACGTCCGAGGGGTTGATCATGCAGTGCCACCAGCCTGGCGGGATCAGCACGCGCTCTCCCTCCCGTGCCTCGACCAGGATGACACGGGTCGGACCGTTGTTATTCATCGCTTGTAGAAGGTAGTGCGCCTTGCCTGTGATCACTTCGTAGAGCTCAGGATACGAGAACCCACTGGGTCCGGTCTGATGAAAGTGACCTAGGGTCTTGTTGAACTCTGTCCCCAGCTGGAGCTCCGGCATGATGGTGACGTCAAACCTGAGCTGGTTCGCCTCGAAGGTGAGGCGGTCGCTTCTCTTGGTCACGTCTCTGTACACGTAGTACAGGTCGAGCCCGGGATCGGCGTCCACAGAGAATCGCTTGTCGTACAGCGCATCTCTCATTTGGCTCAGGCGACGGATTTCGGGGGTTCTGGTGTCACCGTTGACCGAGAGCAGTTTCGTTTCTTCGTCGAATTCCACGTCGAGCGAAGGGTAAGCGACCTTCATCTGCTATCTGCGCCTGCGCGCGCGTGCCACTATAATTCAATTCCGTTCGCGACCGCGGTTGAGGACAGAGGATGAGAAAAGAAAAGGAAAACGGAAGCCGTGTCTGCCTTCTAGGCAGACACGACGCTTGGTTTGGTCTTTCCGCGAACCGTCACTAGGACGAAGGTGAGAGTGGCCAGCGTGGCCGCTATCGTGACCGTTCCGCCGACCTGTAGTAGGCTCCCTCCGCCGATCCCCTTAGCGGTCGCCGTCGTGGTCAAGGTCGAGGGCCTGAGGAGCGTGGCTGCCTGCACGTTGGTGAGGGCGAAGGGCGGTACACTACCATCGGCTGTGTCGTGGTTCATCGACGTCGCCGTGGTAGTGTTGGTGGTGGCGGCTGTCGCTGTCCCGTTGGCCGTGCTGTAGAGAATTGGTGGGATTGGCAATTCGATGGGAAGTGGGTAGTAGTACTGCTGTGGCTTGTACTGCAGGGTGATGTTGCCGCTGGTCTGTGGCGGCAGGATGAGGGTCTGACCCTCGAGGGTGACCGAGGCGGGGTAGTAGTAGAGCGTCACGTTGACCTTCTGTCCACCTATGATCACGGTGACGTTGGGCTGTGGCAGGGTGATCGGGACGGTGAGGTAGCTTGTGACCAGAAGAGGTGCCTGGGGAACGGTCAGTGTCGCCGTGCCGTCCGTTCCGGTCCGGGCGCCTGAGGTGAGGTTGGACCCATAGTAGTAATTGTCATCAACGACCGACGCGTAGACCCAGGCTCCCTCGGCAGCGGTACCGTTGACGTAGGCGACGTGCACCGTCACCTGAGTCGTGGGAAAGTCAGTGGCGTTGTATGTGTGGATGGATATGGTAGAAGACCCAGTTATCTGGTCGATGGCGTACCCATACTCGTTGGACGACGGCGCCAGACGGTAGACGGGTATCACCGTCACCGTCGTGGAGTTTGCCGGAGTCGTGGAGTTTGCCGGAGTCGTGGAGTTTGCCGGGACCATGGGGCCGGAGTCGTTGAGCAGTGGTAGTTTGGGAGTCAACGCCATCGGGGTAGCGGAGCCTGTGAATGTTGTGTAGCTTGTCGCCGTCGTCGTGAAGTTCGTAGTCGTGGAGTTCCCTGGGATCGGGCCAGAAACGCAGCCGATGCAGGGATAGTTGACAGGGCCGTAGGACGCTCGAACCATGAAGAGGTAGGTGCCGCTTGGTAGTTCGAACGCCGCAGCCGGGAAGTTGCTCTGGTAGGTCGCCACCTGAGTGCCCGACATGTTGTACACCGTGGTGGCATAGGAGTACGGGAGGTCTTGGCTGGTCTGGATGAAGACCTGGACGCTGTCGAACGTGGTGGACGCGGACGCACTCACGCGGAGGCCTCCGAAGCCAACCAGGAGAACGACAACCAGGATTGGGACTAGTGAAAGACCGAGGGCCTTGCTTCTTCGCGGATACGCGCTTGCGCGCGTCGATATGTTAGACGTCATTTTTCTCTAGGTATCCCATACTCGGCACGCGAGTTAACTCTATACAGCCGAACGACCGTTCTGGGGGGGCGAACGAGGCGAAATGGCGCACCTGAAAGAACTACCTGGTCTGCCCCAAGATCCTTTTCTGTTCCACTGCAACCATAGGATGCCGGCACTCTTGTGGTGGGCGCGCGTAACCAAGCGCTGAGGATCGACCCCAACTTTCTTTTTGGGCCTCTGCAACGTGTCACGTGAAGTTTTCTGGTGTCGCGCGCGCTGTTCGGCTGACATTCCCGCCCATTCAGGTTCCTCGTGGGCCCGGTGGGACCCGACCCCAAACAGGTCCCAAAAGTGGATTCCTGGGTGGGAGGCACACACAGCGACGCTCGGCTTTGACTCGTCACTTGACTTAGATTCCGTCTTGGACTCAATCTGGATCATTGTTGATGAAGAAGGAAGACACATACGGGCAAATCCCACCCGAGCAGGTCCTCGTGATCATCGAAGCTTCGTTGATGTAGGGTTGGATTGTGGCGAGTTGGCCCCAGCTGAGCGGTATGACCAACGGAGTCAGAGGCTGCTGGTTGAAGTTGAAGGCGTCCAGCAGATTGTTCGTATCTGCATCCCTGGCCGTGAGTGCGGGGAGGCCAAATCTCCACTCTACGAACTTCAGTGTCGACTCGAAGTCGTAGACGGTGTGGTCCAAGAAGCCGGGTTTGGCGTAGGGAGAGATGATGAGGGCAGGGACCCGGAAGCCCAGCCCATAACCGTCCACCGTCGGGGGGACGACAGTGTCGAAAAAGCCTCCATAATCATCCCAAAGCACGACGATGGCCGTGCTACCCCAGTACTGGCTATTCATCACGGAATCCACCACGTCCGTTATCCACCACATTCCAAGTGTGATGTTCGCGGGCGCGTGGTCGCTTATCTCCGGACTAGGGATGACCCACGAAACCTGGGGAAGGGTCCCTTCCGCAATGTCCCCAAAGAGCTGTTCTCGTGCCACGATGTTCTCTGTGTAATTCGAGTTTGTATAGGTGCTGTTCTTCGCGTCGAGGGGGTTCCAGTACGCGTACGCTTTGCCGTCCACTATGGCATTAGCAAGGGTGTCATTAGGTAACACGGGCGTGTCATAGTACTTCCAGGAGATGCCGTGCGCTGTCAGCTCGTCAGCCATGGTCTGGATCGCCTGGGCCTGGTTGATGTAGGTGCAGGTCGCCATGGTCAGCTTCGCCGTGGCGTTGTTGTAGCATGCCTGCCGCTCCTGCGTCCCCCACTGGAACAGGGAGACCGTGGGGGAAGCCCCGGCAATCATGTACCAGTGGTTGGGCTGGCTGTAGCTCTTGACTGATGAGAAGAACTGGTCCGCGAGCACATAGTGGCTGGCGTAGTCCCAGAGGTAAGGCAAGGTCGAGTTGTCGTAGTAGTCCATGACCTCCGGGTTGTCTTTCGCGGCTGTCAGGAAACCGTTCATCGAGCCGTTGTTGTACGATGCCAAAGTGGCGTTCCGATCATGAGGGATGTCGCTTGTCGAGACTGGATCGGTCGTGAGCTGCGGCTTAATGCATCCCACAGCAGGCGCTGAGGGGACTAGCGGCATGCAGAGAGTGGCGTCATATCCCGCCTGCCCTGGATATGTCCAGAAGTAATTGTCGAATGTCCTATTCTCTTGCATAACCACGATGATGTGCTGTATCGGATTTTGGGATTGCGAACGGGGAATGAGGATCACTTCAGCCTCGTACGCTGCGATCAGTACAACACAGGCTACGGCTGCGACCGCCAGAATCCTTCCAGTACGCCCTAGGCTAGCTATCTTGTGGCGGAGGTTGGTCGCCAAGGGAAGAGCTCGACCTTAGGTACCTATTTAGGCACCTGCAGAGGCTGCGAACCGCTTCCGTATGGTAGCGGGCCCGGTGGGACTCGCCCCCAAACAGGTTCTGAAAGTGGATTCCGTCGTGGGACGATCGGATCTTGCTCCAGTCCAAGACTCTTCGGAACACACCATAGTCAACTGGTAGGCTTGCGATAGGGAGAACGCAACGGCACCTTTGGACCCCGCTTCAAGAACCAGATTCCAAGCAACAACTCGAACACGAAGACCGTCAAGCCAGTGACGAGGGATACGGGGAGGACTAGGAGGGGAATGAACAGCAATAGCCCGATAAACCCAATGTAGAAGGTTGTGCCGTTGAAGCTCCACAGCCTCCCGTGGGGGTCCTGTCCAGCCGCGGCCACCGACATTCCAATGCAGCAGCCAATCAGGTCCGAGGAAACGATTGCGAGCATGCTCACCAGAAGGACGAAGTAGTCGTGAGAATACGTTGGCCAGATCAGCGCGCGGAACGACTCGGAAGACTGCAGCATGAGCATCAGTGCCGTAAAAGAAAAGCCAGCAAGCAGGCCCACGACGACGAGGAGCTGTTCGTGGGGGACGCTCTTCTCGACCGCTTCACTCACGAATCCCATCTCTGCCCGTCGAATGTATAAACGTCTTGGGCCGGTAGTGGTTGAAGCCACCCGACGAACGTCGAGTTCAGGGGCAGGATTACAATCATTCGCCCCAGCTAGGACTCCGCACTTCGGGTAGGCGCCCAAACGAAGGAGAGGGCCCGGTGGGACTCGCCCCCAGACGGGTCCGGAAGGTGGATTCCGGCCTGAATGCGGTACGGGAGTGCGGTTTAGAAGAGTCAGCTTTCTGCCGTCTGAAGTTACATCTTCCTTCTCTAAACCGTTCTGCAGGCCTTCTAGAGGGGCTGCTGACAGGCGTAATATGATGTCAGACCGCGATTGTCCAATCCATTCCTGGTGTGGCTTCGACTCGCTTTAGGACTCTAAGCGCGCGGAGCGTTATGTTCTTACTGGGTTTTCCCACTTCCTCCAATCCCCAAGGAATGGCGGGGAAGGGTTCCCAAGGAGGAGAGGAGCTGTAATCCTCCACTGGATGGTCTGCCGAGAGGTCAGGATGTATGGCATCAAGCAGCCATTTTCCGTCGGGTGTCCTCTTCTTGCGAAGAAACTCAAGCGCGTATTTCATTCTAGGATCGTCTCCATACCCAAGCGAAGTAAGGACTTCGAGGCCCACTAGCATGTCGTAGTAATAATGAATCGGATAATGAAACCTGAACCAGGGAGAGTACTTGCGAGGTCCTTCTCGGAAGAGCTTCCGCTCGAGGTAGAACTCTGCGCCGCGCTCGGCACTATACTTGATTCTCCGGTTCCAGCGACTTCTCGGCAGGGCAACAAATACGCTCAACGGCTCCCAACAATCTAAAGTCCCCTTGGGGGATCCGAAGCAGTGCCAACCACCATCTTCCTTTTGCTCAGCGACAATCCAATCTAGGGCCCGGCTCAGATGACCGCCTTCGTCAAAACCCCCGCGGATAAACGCACGGGCGATATTGGACGTCATGCAGAGGTGAAAGTTCTCTTCATTCTTCAGGTACCGATCATCAAGCAACCGACAAGCCTTCAGAACCTGATCGTTCTTCGCAGTTAACCCAAGGTCTATGAGAACCAAGAACTTCCATACTGTTGCGACGTACTTCGGCCTATTGAGAAGCGTGTAGTTATGCCAGTATCCTTGGAGCCTCCAGACGTCGCCATCATGGACTCCAGGGAGTTGCTCTCTAAGTATCTCCGCCGCCCATCCTATTTTGGGCATTCTAGAATATGCTTTCTGGACATCTTTGTGTTCTGAATGCAGGTCGAGGATGTCAACTAATGTCTGATACTGAATGGCCGGCTGATCCTGCTCGAGCAGCCACTCAATAGCGGATTGCAAAGTTACTGGGCACAATATCCTCGTTCCGAATTTAAGCGTGTGTTCTAAGCGGGCCCGGTGGGACTCGCCCCCAGACGGGTCCGAAAAGGGGATTCCGGGTAGGCTTGGTTCAAGTAGGCGCCCCAACCGTCGCGCATGTGTGCTTATCTTCAAGCTGTCAGCCGCTCATGGATGTAGTCGGTTGGACAGAATAGTGCTCCAGGTCAGCCGTGCGATGGCCCTTAGACTCGAAGGGCAAGGAGCGGAGGCGGTGGTCCTATTGGGTAGTCGAGTGCGAGGAGATGCCTACAAGGAGTCGGATATCGACGTCCATGCCATAGGAAGAGGACCACACAGCAAGCACAGACTTGAACGCTATCATGGTTACTTGGTTTCAGTGTGTTGGATGACAGCGAAACAGCACCGCCAAGCCTTCAAGAATCCTAGTGAAGTCGGCGGAATCGTCCCTGCCTGGCGCAATGCTGTGATCGTCCACGACCCGCGAGGGATTGCATCTGACATCAAGAGAGACGCCAAGAGATGGCGATGGGAATCGCTAGGCAGAGAAGCGGACAGATGGGTCGCTCAAGAGATCACTGGTTGGGCCGAGGAGGTGCACAGGCTGGTCGGCAACCTACAACTAGGCCGCAGGAACGCTGCAGCAGCCATCCGATCCCTCTTGGCCGTCAAAATGGCACCGATACTCGCTGTACACCTACGAATCCTCTACGACAGTGAGAATCGATTGTGGGACCTCGTCTGCAGGAGAATGGGAACGAAGTGGACTCGGACTCAGAGCACCGCTCTGGGAGAAGGAGGACAAAGCTTCGAGGACACATGTGAAGCCGCCATACAATTGTACGTCTCTGTGGCTCGGGAAGTCAGTCATCTGCTGAACCGTCAACAGCATCAGGTCGTTGCCCACGCCTGCAAGATTGCGGGACACTCTTTGTAGTGTGTGCGATAACGGGCCCGGTGGGATTCGAACCCACGGCCTTCAGCTTTCTGCCGGAGGCAGCCGCAGGCGTGCACCCTTTCGAGTTGATGCCCTGATCCGTATGTGGAGTAAGTGTGGTAATCCCTGACCGCACCTTTCCCCTGACGGAAGTCTAGGCTACGGGCCCGAGAAGCCTCAAGTAGATGCGACTCTTATGTGTTGAGACCTGCGACGCAACCCCCTCGAATCCTCTCACGCCCGATAGGCGGGCACCTTTCGTGGCTCGTGATCAAACCGGCGACTGAGGCTGCCAACAGCATACATGCAGACTGCGTCCGAGGCCCGAGTCGGTTCAGGAAGCCAGCCCGTCGAAGAGGGACCTGCTCACGATGGCAGGACCAGAGTCGACGACATAAGGGCCCAGCCTAGGGCCCCTGTCGGAGCCGAGCAGAATCGAGTAAACCACGGGAAAGAAGTCCCTCGGTCTCAGACCGTTCTTCTTGACCGCCTCGAACGCCGCGTTCTGGATTGCGTCTGGGTCGGAGAGCCTCTGTATCGCGCCTGCGAATTCCCGGACCGCGATCCTTGCCTTGGGGCTGACCTCTACCCGCCTTCCGCTGGGCCTTCCTTCCCTCCCGGCCCACTTCGAAGCCCAGGCAATCCGTCTGATGAGCCCCGAAGTCGGTTCCTTCACCATCCCATAAGCGATCAGCCGCTTTATGACGTAGTCTTCCTCCAAGCCCCTAGGCGCAACCGCAGCGAGCTGGGAGAGCAGCCTGTAGGGGACGTGCAGACCCTTCGCCCTAGGGACCTTCAGCAGCATCGTATACTCGTAGAGCCCTCTCTGCTTGGCGTCTTTCATTCGATTAGGGTCCCTGACCTGCGAGAAGTAATACTCCTCAAGATCGTCGAAGTCCTCCATGTAAACAGGGATGTCCTCCAAGGACACGCTCCTGGCGCCGATGATCCTCTTGTACATCAGGAGCCTTAGGCTTTCGGGCGATGCGTACTCCAACCATTCGTCCGGCGTCACGAGGTTCCCCACCGACTTCGAAATCTTCCGTCCGGACTTGTCCTGGAAGAGCTCGTATCTGGCGTGGAAGGGGGGCGGGTACTTCAGGGCGTGCTCCGCAACCCAGTCGTTTATCCTCACCGAGTCCGTCAGCTCCTTACCGTGGGCCTCGAACCTGATGTCGAAGGCCGCCCACCTCGCGGCGAACTCCACCTTCCACATCAGCTTGCCGTTGCCCTCGGAGATCCTCGCGTCCCCTTCATAGCCGCACCCCTTCAGGAACCTGTCCCCGAGTTCGGTGCCCTTGCACCTGTAGTGGACGGTGTCCTTCCTCCGGTTGAAAGAAAGCGACTGGGTGGTGTAGATGCGGTCACACTGGTCGCACACGGGAGTGTAGGGCAGGCTCTGCTCGTACTTCGACTGGCCCACCAGCTCGTTGATCTTGCTCCCAATTGACTTTGAATGTGACAGGATCAGCCGGATCTGGTTGTTCAGGAGTCCAGATTTGTAGGCCTCCGTGCCGCTCTGGAACCGATACTCCACCCCCAGCCTGTCGAGCGAATCCCGCAGCAGAAACCCGACGTGCTCTGCGTACGAGGCGTGGCAATCAAAGGGGTCTGGGATCCTCGACACGGGGTGGGCGATGTAATCCTTGAGCCATGTGGGGAAGCCCGCAGGGACTTTCCTCAGGCCGTCGAAGTCGTCAGAGTAGGCTACGAGTTCCGACTTGTACCCCGCTGTCTCAAGCGCCAGCTTGACGCCAAAGCTCCTGATTGCGTCGCCCACGCTGCCGATGTGAGGGAGGCCTGAGGCACCGAGCCCGCTCTCGACCCTGATCAAGGAGAGCGTCCTGCCGAGTGTCCTCTCCCTCTCGATGGTGTCCTTTGCAACCTTGTCGAGCCAGGTTCCTCGGCCGAAGATATTGGGGCTCTGCTGCAACGGGTAGCTGACCAAGGGGGCGAATTATAACCTTGTCAGAGCCCTACTGATGGCCCGGGGTCCACAAAGAGCCCCAGATCTGACCTGCAATGCCCGACACATCCACGTCGTGGGCAACATTCAGATGCCCAAGATGCTACCTTCGAGCGCACCAAAGCAGTCAATCGTAGTTGCGTGTCAAACGGTTGACGCTTTGGAGAACGAGGACCTATCTGTAGTAGGGAACGGAGATTCTTTCTTTTGGTCTCCCTTCTCTGGAGGTTCTGACTTTCTCTATCGCCTGCATCAGGTCGGCCTGGGTGACTATTGCATCGTCTATGTGCTTCTTTCCTCGCTCCGGGTCCGGATGCTTTGAAACGAAAGCCTGCAACACTATTGAAACTGCCGTGTTTGCAATGGCTGATATGTCGGCCCCGCTCAACCCGTCCGTCTTTTCTGCCACATCGTCCAGACACCCTCGCAGGGCGTTGAGCTCGTCCGTCTTCCTGCTTATCCTCTTAGTAACTTCCTCTGCTTGGTCTTTCTTCCTCCCAATGTCATCGCGCACTCTCTTGAGTTCGTCTCCGTCCTTCGTGTGTTCCATCTTCTCAGTCTGCACTCCAATGTCACGCTTGACTGATTCGAGGACTTCCTCCATCTGCTTCATTCTCTTCTCGCGCGAATCGATGAGATCGATTCTCAAGATCTCTCTTCGCGAATCCTTGTCCGGAAGAGGAACCTGGACGAGCTTGTCGAATCTCCCTGCGCGGAGCAAGGCGGGATCGATCAACTCAATCCTGTTCGTTGCAGCGAGTACGACGACCCCTTGCAGGCTTTGGATGCCGTCCAGTTCGGTAAGAAGCTGACTCACGACCCTCTCGGTCACCATGCTATCTCCGCCCATCCCTCTCACAGGAGCCAGTGCGTCAAGTTCATCGAAGAATATTACGCAGGGTGATGCCTGCCTGGCTCTGCGGAAGACTTCCCTGATTCCCCTTTCAGACTCGCCTACCCATTTGCTAAGGAGCTCCGGTCCTCTGACACTGATGAAATTCGCCTCGCTCTCCGTTGCCACAGCCTTGGCGAGCATGGTCTTTCCTGTTCCAGAGGATCCGAAGAGGAGAATGCCTTTGGGCATCGTATATCCAGTTCTTTCATAAAGTTCCGGATACTTCAGAGGCCATTCGACCGCCTCCTGCAGTTCCCTCTTCACAGCATCAAGACCGCCAATCTCTGCCCACTTCACGTCGGGGGTCTCCAGATACACCTCTCTCATCGCAGAGGGCGTGACATCTCTCAATGCGCTCTCGAAATCAGGCATGGTGACGGTTAACTTGTCCAGAGTCTCCGGAGAGAGCCGATCCTCCTCCAATTGAATGTCTGGGAGGTTCCTTCGGAGCGTTTTCATGGCGGCTTCCTTGCACAGGTATTCAAGGTCTGCACCTACGAACCCGTGTGTGACGGCTGCCAATTTCTCGAGATCTACGATATCAGTAGTTCTGACCGACTTGTCCGCTTCAGAAGCCTCAACCAGCGGCATGTGTCTGGCGTGAATCTGAAGGATCTCCAGCCTTCCGCCCTTCGCGGGCACCTTGATCTCGATTTCCCTGTCGAACCTTCCCGGTCTCCTGAGCGCGGGATCGATGGCGTTGGGGCGGTTCGTGGCGGCGATCACGATGACCTTCCCTCTCGCCTCAAGGCCGTCCATCAGCGAAAGCAACTGACTGACGACGCGTCTTTCGACTTCGCCCGTGACCTCTTCCCTCTTCGGAGCTATGGAATCGATCTCGTCTATGAAGACTATCGTGGGCGCCTTCTCCTTCGCCTCCTTGAAGATCTCCCTCAGCCTGGCTTCGCTTTCTCCGTAGAACTTCGACATTATCTCAGGTCCGCTGATCGGAATGAAGTGGGCGTTGCTCTCCGTGGCTACGGCCTTCGCCAGCAGAGTCTTGCCTGTCCCCGGTGGGCCGTAGAGAAGAATGCCCTTGGGCGCCTCCACGCCGAGCTTCTCGAAGATCTCGGGGTGACGGAGCGGGAGCTCGATCATCTCCCTTACCTTCTGGATCTCATCCTTCAGACCCCCGATGTCTTCGTAGGTGACCTGCGGGACGCCGCGGAGCGACTCTCCCTTCTCTGAGATCACGAAGACAGTGCGCTGGGTGATCAGGGCAGCGTCGGCGACAGGGCTGACGCCGACCACCTGGAAGGTGAGCCTGCCTCCGAAGTAGGGAATCATGATGTTGTCCCCCTTGGTGATCGGAACACTTTCGAGAGCGTCAGCTAGGTATCGCTCATCTATCGGGGGGACTGCCTCGAGCGGTGCAACGACGACCTTTTCGGCAGGAGGAGCCTTCACCTTCTTCACGAAAACGACATCGCCAATCGCTATACCGGCGTTGTTCCTGATCAGACCGTCAATCCTAACTATCCCCCTTCCCTCGTCCGAGGGATACAGCGGAAGGCACTTCGCGACCGTCCGCCTCTTGCCCTTGATCTCGACCACGTCGCCCGTCGAAGCGTCGAGCGCGTCCATCGCGTCGTAGTCAATCCTTGCGACACCTCTGCCTACGTCACGCGTATAGGCTTCGAGAACCTTCAATTGGACCTGTTGCTGACTCAACCCTGACGAACCCTCAGACAATTTTGACCCTCCTGTAGTCCTTATTAGCCTTGTCCCTCAAAGAAAACGAAATTTCTAAGAGACCGTTCCTGTATTCGGCTCTTCCGCTGCCAGGCTGGATCTGCGCCTTCAGACCGATGTCAGCCCTGTACTTCCGAGAGTCCCTCTCGGCTGTTACGACCGCGCGGTCCTCGGTCGCCTCCACTTCAATGTCGCCCTTCTCCACCCCGGGCATATCCAACACCAGCCTGAGCAGACCGTTCTTCTCGTCGAGTAACTGTTCGGTCATAGGCGACCGGAAGCCGTCGTGATGCAGAGGGCTGTCACCGAAGAACTGGACGCTCGGCTTGCCCTCCGGACCGAGCATGAACGAGAATCCGGCTACGTAGGGCTCAGATTGCTTATGGACGGCCGAGATGCTATCCCTGACAACGTCCTGGACGTCTTTCTCAAACTCTTCGAAGTACTTGTCCAGTTCGTCCAGCATGTCCCTCAGATTCTTTCGCCTGTCTTCGCTCATCAGTTTAACCTCTGGTTAATTAACCCCGGATTAAACCCTTTTATAAACCCTTTGCCGCCCGACGAGGGGTGACCCGCGACCCGCTTTCGGAGGTGATCTCCTCCCACACCAGGCTCAGGGTAGCAGACCTCGTGTCGACCAGACCACGGACCCTAGGAGAACTGGCAGCCTCCACCGGAATCTCAATCCAAGGAGTGCTCAAGCACCTGAGGAAGATGGAAGAGCTGGGACTGGTCGAGGAGAAGAGCGTGAGGGGACGCGGTCTGGCGGTCCGCAAGGTCTACGCGGCGAAGGGAGCGAAGCTGGAAGATTTTTCCGCAGACGACCTCACGCTGGTGAAGCTCAGTTGGAAGCCTCCTGCGCAAACGGATGAACTGAATGGGCCTGTGGACCTGGAGTACCTAGCCGAGGAGGCAATCCTCCGAAGAAGGAGGATACGGGACCAAACCAGAAGGCTCGGTAGGATGATTGACGACCTTGTTGAGGACGAGTCGAGAATCAAGACTGCGCTCGAATCGATGGACCTAAGCGATACCGAACGGTTGATCCTCTACGTCATCTTTACGGAGGAGAGCCTCGAGGAGGGGGAACGTGTTCTCTCGGAGCACTTCGGGTTACAGGATGGCAAGAATTCGATCAAGAGGGCGCTCAGCAAGGCGAGGCATCAGGCCAAGAAGAGAATCGACCCTTGACTTGCAGTGTGGGAACCCGCTCAGCCGACGCAGCGCCGCGCAGCGCAGCGCAGCGCAGTGACGATGCCGAGGGAGTCCCGTTCATAGATAAATAGACACTCGGCCGGTCGAAGCCGGAATTGTCGGTCGCGGGCGCCGGATGGGAGCTGGTGGCCAAGAAGACGAGAGTGATTGCACTCTCCCCCTTCCTGCAGGTGTTGATGCCCCCTCTGTTGGCACCGACCTTCTCGAAGAGCACGCGGGGAATCTCGCTTCATGGGGGAAGGTCGGGCCTGGTCCTGGGGCTCTTTCTCGTGGTCGCCAGCTTTGGCATCGGCTGGCTGCTCGTGGGGCTGACCGGGATTCTGGGGTACATTGCGGTCTTCTGGCTTATCGGGACGACGGGCCTCGTGATGATCGCGAGCAGCCTGAAGCCCCTCGCCTTCGTAAAGCCTATCTGCACAAGGTGCAGGCTCCTCCCGGTCATCGTGGAGCACGAAGCGATTCACCTGACTGGAGTGGCCCGCGAGGAGATTGTCTGGGCGTCCATGAGGCAGAGACACAGCGTGGAGAGTCTGAAGCTCGAAGGCGACCGGGCCATCTGCTCGTTCTGTCCCATCCCGAAGAGGCTCAGCGAGCGTTGAGGGAACGACATTGGTTCACAGAGTTGCGGTCGTAGACGAGGACCTCTGCCAGTCGAAGAAGTGTGGGCTGGAGTGCATCAAAGAGTGCCCGGTCAATATCAACGGCGACGAGTGCATCGTGCTCGGGGGCAACAGGATCGCGGTCATCTCAGAAGAACTCTGCATCGGCTGCGGGATCTGCACCAAGGTCTGCCCCTTCGATGCCATCGACATCCTGAACCTGAGCGAGGAGCTCAGGACTGAGAAGGTTCACCAGTACGGGGTCAACTCATTTAGGCTCTTCCGAATACCGATGGTCAGGAAGGGGCAGGTGGTCGGCCTCGTCGGCCGGAACGGGATCGGAAAGTCGACGGCCCTCAAGATACTCGCCGGACAGCTGGTTCCGAACCTGGGCGACTACGAAAAGGAGCCAACCTGGGACAGGTTCCTCTCGTACCTGAGCGGGCGCGAGATGAAGGGGCACTTCGAGAGGATCGCCGACGGGGAGCTCAGGGTCTCGCTCAAGCCCCAGGCGGTCTACAAGCTTCCGGAGGCGTGGAAGAAGGAGACGAAGCTCCTGCTCAGGCAGATGGACGAGAGGAAGGCGATGGCGGAGGTGGTCGAGGATCTCAACATCCAAGAGACGCTAGACAAGAAGGTCCCGGAGCTGAGCGGCGGGGAGCTGCAGAGGGTCGCGGTCGCGGTAACGGCCCTGAAGGAAGCCGACCTGTACCTCTTCGACGAGCCCTCGTCGTACAACGACGTCTACCAGCGGCTCGCAGTCTCCAGGCTTATCGGCAGTATAGCCCATGCCGGCAAGTCGGTTCTGGTCGTCGAGCACGACATGGCCTTCCTCGACTACGTGACCAACTATGTCCAGATAATCTACGGCGAGCCGGGAGCCTACGGCGTAGTCTCCGGGCTCTACGCCTCCAGGACCGGCATCAACTCGCTCCTCGACGGCTACCTTCCGCAGGAGAACATCAGGTTCAGGGACCACGCCGTCTCTTTCGGGCAGAAGGCGGCGGGCGAGACCATCGAAAGCGAGGAGGTCGTGGCCAAGTACACCGACTTGAGGAAATCGTATGAAAGCTTCAAGCTCAAGGTCGAAGGAGGAGAGATGAACCGCGGGACAATCCTCGGCGTGGTAGGCGCCAACGCCCTAGGCAAGACGACTTTCCTCAGGATGGTCGCTGGCGAGGAGAAGCCGGCCAGGGGTAAGGTGACCGTGGATGCATCAGTCGCCTACAAGCCACAGTACCTGACCTCAGCTTTCGAGGGCACAGTCGGCGAGTTCTACGATGGGACCCTGGGGACGAGGTACGGCGAGCCTGACCTGCAGGACGCACTTGCTGTCCCGCTGAAGATGGAGAAGCTGCTGCCGAGGAACATGAAGGAGCTGAGCGGAGGGGAGCTCCAGAAGGTCGCAATAGTGGCTACGATGGCCCAGAAGGCGGAGGTGTACGCCCTGGATGAGCCGTCGGCCTTCCTCGATGTCGAGGACCGGTTCGTGGTGGCCAGGGCTGTCAACAGGATGGTCAAAGCGAGAGGGAAAGCGGCAATCATCATAGACCACGACCTCCAGGTGGTCGACATCGTCTCAGACAGGCTGATGGTCTTCACTGGAGAGCCGGGCGTCGCCGGGGAAGCAACCAAGCCACTGAGCAAAGAAGATGGAATGAACCTGTTCCTCAAGCAGGTGGGTTTGACCTACCGGCGAGACGTCAACACGGGAAGACCTAGGGTCAACAAGCCGGGCGGCAAGCTCGACAGGGAGCAGAAGGAGAAGGGAGAATACTACTACGTCTCCTCTCAGAGGGAAGAGACCCCTGAAGCTGATTAGGAAGGTTCTGGATGAGGCTCGCATCAGCAATCCAGAGCGGGTCTCGACCGGGGTCGACGTCGTTGGGGACATCGCGATAGTCAGGCTCCCGGAATTATCGGCAACCGAGAAGAGGCGGCTGGCCGGGGCCCTCATGAACGAGGTGAAGAACGTCAAGTGTGTCTACGGACAGGAAGGAGGAATTGAGGGAGAGTTCAGGCTCCGGAAACTGAAGCACATCGCAGGGGAGAAGAGAACGCTAACCCTCCACAAAGAAAACGGGTGCGTCTTCAGGGTCGATGTCGCCCGCTGTTATTTCTCGCCAAGGCTCTCCACTGAGAGGCTTGCCATAGCAGGGAAGGTGACCTCGAGGGAGCGCGTGCTCAACATGTTCGCAGGGGTGGGGCCGTTCTCGATCCAAGTCGCGAAGATCGCTGGGGCAAGGGTCACCAGCTGCGAGATCAACGAGTATGCCTGCGATCTGCACGAAGAGAACGACCGGCTCAACAAGGTGCAAGACAAGGTCCGCGTCGTCAGGGGAGACGCGGCGGAACTGCCGGCGAGGGAAGAATCCAGGTTTGACCGGGTCCTCATGCCCCATCCTTCTCAAGCAGATAGGTTCCTCCCTGTCGCGCTATCGCTGGCCAAGAAGCGGGCCGTCATCCACTACTACAGGCACGTCCTGGGCAAGAGCGAGGATGAGGCCTCGGCCAGGCTGGTCGAGGAGCTCTCTGGTCTAGTTCCCCCACGGACCCAAATCGCGACGAGGAGGGTCAGGGAGGTCGGCCCCAGATGGATCGAGATGGCCGCCGATCTGAAACTTCCAGCCTAGAATGGAAGGATCTGGCTGTACCCGTCGGGACAGGCGGTCACATCGCGGCAGGGATATACGCCTCCCTGTGACTGCCGCGCCGTCACGCGCTGGAGGGTCATCGCCGGGCCGTAGCGACCGGGTAAGACGGATATAGCGACACCCTCAGGCCCGGAAGGTTGAAGGTCCTGACCAGCGAAGCGGACCTGGAATCGCTCTCGAGCGACTCCGGCATCGTCAAGATCAGGCCTACTGTGGGCTACGTGGCGGAAACCGAGGCCGAAGTCGAATCAGTCCTTGAACTCGCAGGGCGTTCGGGTGTGTCCGTAACGCCGAGGGGCGCCGGCACTTCGATACCGAGCCAGTCGGTGGGGAGAGGATCGGTCCTCCTCCAGGGTCGGAGCATGGCTGCCGTGCTCCCTGGCGGCAATGTGAGGTGCGAACCCGCTCTCGTGAAGGGAGACCTGAACAGGCTGCTTGAGGCCGCCGGGAGGTGGATGCCCGTCGACCCTTCCAGCTACCTCAGCTGCACGGTCGGAGGGATGGTAGCGAACAACTCGTCGGGTGTACGGACGCCGAGGTACGGCTCGACAATCGATTACGTCGAGGGGCTGAGGGCGGTCATCCCCGGCGAGGGGGCGCGGAACCTGGCAGCGGTCCCCATAGAACGGGCGCTTTCGGGCGGCAGGGTCACGAGGACTGTCGCTGGGCTTCTAGTGGAGAACTGGAAGACCATCATCGGCGAGCAGCCCCGCGTCACGAAGAACTCCTCCGGATACAGGCTCGAGAAGGTGTTGCGCGACGGGCTCGTTGACTTCCCGAGGCTCTTGGCGGGTTCTGAGGGGACGCTGGGGGTGCTGACGGAGATCACGTTTGCCACTCGAGTGAAGGCCGGGTCGAGAATCCTCCTGATCGTCGAGGTCGGGCTGGACGAACTCGACGCCCTCGTCTCCGCGTTCAGGAGTCACGACCCGACCGCGGTCGAGCTCGTCGACAAGTCCGTCTTCAGAAGGATGGGCAGGGAAGAGAGGATAGCCAAGTACTCTCGCACCGAGGGCGAGTACCTTCTCTTCTGCGAATTCGAAGGGACCGAGGAGCTCCTGCAAGAAAGGATGGAAGCGATCGCCGGCTCGAAGGCCGGTGGGTTCGAGCCAATCGTCCTGACGAGCCCCTCAGATGTGCGCGAAGCCTGGGAGGTCAGGAACGAGACGCTGACACTTGCTCTGGAGATCAGGGAAGGCAAGAGGATCCTCGTGCCCGGAGTCGAGGACCTTGTCGTCCCGACCGAGAGGCTCGGCGACCTCGTGAGAGTCCTGAAGGACCAGTTCGAGAAAAGAGGCCTCGGCTACATTTCCTACGGTCACGCCTGGGACGCCAACCTGCACGCCCGCCCCCTGCTTGACCCGAGCCTTCCCTCCGAACGGAGGATGCTGGAGGAGATCATGGAGGAATCCTTCGAGGCGGTCTGGAAGATGGGAGGCTCAATGACAGGGGAGCACGGCGACGGCATGCTCAGGGCGCCCTACGTGGCGAAGCAGTATCCCAAATCGCACGCAGTAATGAAACAGATCCGGGAGGCCTTCGACCCCAAAGGGGTGCTCAATCCCGGCGTGAAGATCGTCTAGGCGCCGCGGCCCTCGCCAGAAGCTGCGCCACGCGGATGGGCTCCGGAGTCGACCCTTGAAGCGTGAACATGTTGAGCACGCTCTTGGCCTCTGCGTCGCCGAGCCCCGCCGTCCGAGCGAAAACCAAATGGCCCGACTTCAGCCTGAGCCTCTTCCTGCCTCCGAGCTTCCTGTAGGCCTCCAGCTTCGCCTCCGCACCTTCAGGGAAGTGGCGCACTATTGAATCCTCGATCCCCGAAGTCTCCTTGTAGGTCAGGCAGATCACGGGCAGCCCGGTCTTCCGCGATAGCCCTTCGATGTCGACGATGTTGTAAAGGCTCAGGATGGCCCCTGACACCATCAAGACGTTGACGTCGTTGCGCTTCAGCCTCCGGCAAAGCGCCGCGATCGATGCGGACGCGTCGT
Organism: Nitrososphaerales archaeon; assembly: GCA_050011715.1. GTDB lineage: Archaea > Thermoproteota > Nitrososphaeria > Nitrososphaerales > Gagatemarchaeaceae > UBA183. The sequence goes on from JBEKIO010000027.1 coordinate 25,985, forward strand.
CTCCTCCAATGGAAGTCCTTCCGACCACCAGGCCGTCGACAACGCGGTCGCTTCTCATGACGACCCCAGCCAGAGTCGAGGTCTTCTGCCCTGGTCTGAAGCTCTCTGCGACCCCCAACGCCCGGATCCCGGACTTGTTCAGGTGCAGGCGCAAGCTCAGTCGAGGTTTGAAGCCTGCTCCCACCCTTTTAACCTGTGCAGCGTCAGGCTTCGGCGTGTCCAAGATATACAGCCTCAGGCCCGGGACAAGCCTCACCGATGGGTTGCTGGCCATAGCGAAAAGGGAGAAGATCAGGACGGCCAAGGTTGAGGCGATTGGCGGGGTAAAACAGCTTCGGATCGCTTATTTCAACAGCAGCGCGAAGAGATACGAGGAACACGAGTACGACGAATTCCTCGAAGTTGCGAGCCTGATTGGCAACTTCACGCTGAAGGATGAAGGGCCCTTCCTTCATCTTCACGGGACGTTCGGCAGGAGGGACATGAGCGTCATAGGCGGCCACGTAGTCTCGGGGACGGTCTTTCCGCTGCTCGAGGCCGTGATCACAACGACGGCGAACAGGGCCCTCCGTCGGTTCGACGAGAAGATGGGGCTGAATGTGATCTACAAGATTCTGCAGCGGACAGGTGAGTGAGGCTCAGACTAATGCCTTCATTTCATGTTGACCATCTTACGTAACTCTGATTCTTCACAGCCTCAGGTCGAAGTCGGGGAGGCAGGATTTAAGACAAGCGCTGCTCGCCTGAGTCAGCCCAAGGAGCAAGGGGCCCACTGAGGGAGAAATCAATCGTACAGATGGCACGCTGCGTAGTGTCCGGGCTCGCGCTCGACTAGCCCCGGGACATCGACCCTGCACCTGTCGAAGACGTACGGGCACCGCGGGTGGAACCGGCACCCAGCAGGCGGGTTGAGTGCGCTGGGTATCTCGCCTGCCGGGACCTTCTTTTCAGTTCTAGCCCGCGGATTTGGCACCGGGACGGCGGCCATCAGCGCCTTGGTGTACGGATGGAGTGCGTTGGAGAAGATCTGTTCGTTGCTCCCGGTTTCAGCTATCTTCCCCAGGTACATCACTGAAATCCGGTTGCACATGTATTTTGCCACTGCGAGGTCGTGAGTGATCAGCAGCACGGTCAGGTTGAGCTCCTTCTGCATCTGGAGCAGCATGTCCATTA
>JBEKIO010000028.1:0-27075 GCA_050011715.1 Nitrososphaerales archaeon
CACGCATCTCACTGCCTCGGGATCTGGCCAGAGTGTCCTCACCGCCAGTTCCCAGGGACTGAGTTCCTCTCAGGTCGATCTCCAGCTCACAAGAAGCCCACTCGTTGATCAGCTTACTGCAAGCATTCCAGAGGAGACACTATACGGAGCGGACACAATGTACACCAATGGCACAGCTACAATGACGCTATCGGTTTCGTTTCTGGGCCAGCCTGTCCAGAACCTGAACGTCTCCTGGACTGTCACGGGAGGCTCCGTCTCGCCAAACCCAACCAAGACGGGATCTTCAGGAGCTACTTCGACGACGTTCAAGCCCAACAAAGTTGGAACCGCCAACATAACGGCGTCAGCCTCGTCCCCACTAACCGGTCCTATCATCCTGACTCACTTCATCGCGGTCTTTCAGGCTCAGACGACGACTACAACCGGCGGAACAACCACTGCCACCGCGACAACCAAGACAGTCACAAAATCCACTACAGCAACGACGACGGTTGTCTCGACTGAGACCTCGTACAGCACCGTCACTTCCAGCACTACCTTTACCGCTACGGTGACATCCTCCACTACCATTGCAACGACAGCTACATCACCCACGACCACAACTGTGACAACGACCACAACCAGCCTCTCGACCTCCGCTGCCTCCACATTCGCTTACGCGACTTTGGGCGCCACCACAATCGTGATACTGACCGTGGCTGCGCTAGCTGCCTGGGTTTTGAGAGGCAGAAGACCCTAGTCGCGAGTCCGGGAAAGAAATAGGATCTTGGCACATCTAAATAGCGAAAGAACCCCGCTTTAGCGATGAACTCCCTGGGGAGGCCGGCTTCTGCCGACCGATCCTGTGGTTCTCAGAGGGTTGACCTTTCTCTCGCCAGGGTCGGCCCTTCAGACAATACCAGCGACCTCGGAGTAAAGAGGTTCTTTTGGAATCAGATGACTCGAGCCAAGAGGGCGGGAACCTGGTTCAGGCTCTGCAGGAGGGAGAGGGCGATGTACGGTCTGGCTCTGAGGCTGGATGTGAAGTTCCAGAGCTACGACCTCCTGAAGGCCTTGGTTTCGGTCCTGAAGAACCTCAGGGATTCCTGCGAGGGGGGCTACGCAGCAATAATGAAGGGGATGCGCCTAGCCCGGAGCTTCTCGGAAGCGGCCGTGTCCTGGGGGAATGAGCGCGCCCGCGGATGGAGGGACGACCGGGCATACATCAGATTCTTGGCGGTGACGCTGAAGTGAACCCTGAACGCAGGTTCCTTGGGCTCGTCGGTCTTTTTGGAAGGTAATCCTAGTGCTGAGTCTATCAGACTTAAATAACGAGTTGAGAAATATCAATCGTAAAATGAAATTCTTGCCGGTCTACTTCATAACGCTGTTCAGCTCCCTCCTCCTGGCACTTGAAGGGAAGTTCCCTGTCATCTCTAGGAAACGCGCCCTCTCTACCTTGATAGCATCCCTCGTCCTCCTGATAGTCGTCGCCATGGGTGCGCTCATAATCTACCTCATCGTGGTCGCGCCTGGTGGCACGACAACAACGACTTCGGTGTACCCCTAGTCCTGCGAACGACTCCGCTCGTAGACTCGGAAACTGCCTTCTCCCTTGAGCGAATCGGACCTTTCACCATCCGTTGAGCCGTCGGAGGCTCTTGACCCCGGGAACAGGGGGTTCAGGCGCGTCTGGCTCTTCTCGCTGGTCGTGGGCGTGGGGACTGTCGCGAGTCTCTTCTGGTACGCGAATTTCACCCAGGGGCACGGCTGGATCCCGCTCGGCTACGACTCGTACTACTACGTCGGCTACATCAACCAGGTCGTGGCCTCGGGGCCTCTGCAGTTCGCCGCGTCCCAGCACTATGTGGAGTTCCTCTACCCGATCGTGGCTAGCATTCCCGTCTACTTGGGAGCGTCTGCCGACGCAGTGGAGGTGGTCATGCCCGCGATCCTGGCGTGCGCAACTGTGGTAGCCACGGGGGTCCTCGCGCTGGAGTCGAGGGACTGGAGGGTCGCGACGATGTCGGTCGCGTTCTCGAGCGGGTGGTTCGCCGTTTACAGGATGGGCGCCGATTTCCACGCGAACCTTTTCGCGTTTCCACTCCTCATCCTAGCGACTGTGCTGCTGATCAAAGTCTCGCGCAGGCGTTCGGCCTCGCAGCCGGTCATTGGGGCGTTCCTGTCGCTCGTGGTGCTTGCTGGGGCTGCCCACATTGAAACGACGGACTTCTTCATCTTGACGTGGGCCCTGGCCTTCATCCTTCTCGGACGGCGGACCGCTCTAAGCTCGTGGCGGTGGAGTTCGTTCATGATCTTGGCGGGGGCGCTGGTTGCCTCCCCGTTCACGTACGCGTACCTGCATGGAGTGGCCGAAGGCGTCGGCGGCCAGTACTGCGTCTTCCCCACCTACTGGCTGGAGGTCTTCGGGCCCGTCGTGGGGCTGGCGGCGCTGGGGCTCGGGGTCTTAGCGTGGCAATACAGGTCAGCCTCTGACAGCTACCTGACGAGGCTCCTGCTCTCCTGGTCCGCACTGGCCGTGGCGATCGGGGTCCTGGGATACGTCAGTCAGTTTCCAATCTCAGACTCCGACAGGGCGCTCCTTCTCTTCCCTCTGCCGCTCGTTTCATCGTTCGGGATGGTCTGGCTCGTCGACCACATCCCGAGGCTTCAGCGGTCTTCTCAGACCCGTCTGCTGGTCATCTTCGCAGTGGCCATCCCGCTGCTGACTGTCCCGGTCGTTTTCAGCTACGCGGCCCCGCACTTCAAGTACTTCGTGGAGCACGGCCCCTCCTTTGTCACCTGTGCCTCAAAATGAGCCTCAGGTCACCTCTGAGGAAGGCTTCTTGCGGCTCTGTTTCAGGAACAGGGGGACAGGTCGCCCTGTCTCGTTTGGAGGGGTGGGGGGAGAGGGCGGACATATGGGTTGATGGTCAGAACAGATGGCTTGACCTATTACGGAACGCAATCAGTAGAGAGGCGCGAGCGAATTGAAGACCGCTTGGGCCATCGGCGTCTTTTCCGAGGTCTTGTTCGTCGTGGGTGTCGCCCTCATCGCATGGGGGGTCTACAAAGCCGCAAGTTCCTCGATTCCAATGGGTTCCTGCACGGTGCTCATTTGCGTCGTCTACACGCGTCAGATCATATTATCAGATTTCTATCTTGGACTCGGTCTTCTCATCGCTTCGGCCATCGGATTCCTGTTCACTCTGTGGTCTTACCGAAGAGCATCCATCCCTCAAGGTGAAACACCGAATTGAATCCCCCGAGAGACGAAACGGAACCCCTTTGACCCATGATTCAGGAGGGTCACCGCTTGCAAGAGGGTAGTGTGCGGATGGTGGTAGTGGCCATTCCGGCCTACAACGAAGAGAAGAGCATAGGGAAGGTGATTGTCCAGGCCAAGAAGCAAGCGGATGCAGTAATCGTCTGTGACGACGGCTCGACCGACTCGACCTGGAGGATCGCTGCTTCTCTTGGGGCTGATGTCGTCCGTCACGAGAGGAATTTGGGTTACGGGGCTGCCATCGCCTCTCTGTTCAGGAGGGCGAGAGAGATGAACGCCGAAGTCATGGTAACCCTCGATGGGGACGGCCAGCACGACCCCGCAGTCATCAGGACGCTCACGAAGCCCATTGAAGAGGGCGCGGCAGACATCGTGATAGGATCGCGCTTCTCCGAGGAGGGGAGTTCTCAAATGCCCGAGTACCGGCGCGCGGGCGCAAAGGCGATTACCAAGCTGTTGGAGGTCATGTCGCACAGCGGCATCACTGATGCGCAGTCGGGATACAGGGCCTATGGTCGGAAGGCACTGGAGACTGTAGAACCGACGGAGATGGGGATGGGTGCGAGCACGGAGATACTCTCTCGCGCGAACGGAGCAGGCCTGAAGATCCTTGAGGTTCCGATCGAGGTCTCCTACGACGGGGATTCGTCGACGCACAACCCCCTCGTTCATGGGCTCGACGTTCTCCTGACGACCTTCAAGACCTGGTCAATCAGACATCCGCTTGTTGTCTACGGCGTTCCGGGGATGGCCTCACTCTTGGTCGCGGTGGGATTCTGGTGGTGGACACTTTCACTGTTCGCGGAGACTCACACGGTGGTGACGAACGTCACGCTGATCGCAGTCGCATCCACCATCGTCGGACTGATACTGATGGCCATCGCTGTCATCCTGTGGGTGATGATAAGCGTCGTTCGCGAGAGGTGAGTCCCAACGAACGTTATGATTATCGTGGGCACTCGCCCTGAAATAATCAAGATGGCTCCGATAATGAAAGAAGCGGACTCACGCCAACTGCCCTATTCAGTAATACACACGGGTCAGCACTATTCTCCAGGCATGAGCGACGTCTTCTTTGAACAGCTGGGCCTCCGCGAGCCCGATTACAACCTGAACATTGGGTCAGGGACGCACGCTGAAGAAACTGGCGGGATGCTAATTGCCATCGAGAGAATCCTCGCCAGAACAAGGCCAAGTGTCGTTCTCGTGGAGGGGGACACGAACTCGGTCCTGGCGGGTGGGCTCGCGGCAAGGAAGCTGAACATTTCGGTCGGGCACGTCGAGGCAGGCCTAAGGAGCCGCGATAGCACGATGCCTGAAGAGACAAATCGCATTTTGACTGACCACCTGTCTGAGTACCTGTTTGCGCCGACACGAACCGCGAGGAGCAACCTGATCTCTGAAGGTATCTCAGCCAGGAGCGTATGGGTGACAGGGAATACGATTGTCGATTCGCTCGCCGAGTGCGTCGACCTTGCCAGGCGCGTGGGCCGCCTTCCAGGTGGAATGCAGGATGGAGGATACCTTCTCTTGACCCTCCATCGGCAGGAGAACGTAGACGCAAAGGAACGCTTGCAGAGGATTCTCAGGGGCCTGGAAATGGTCCACAAAAAGACGGGACTGACGATTGTCTGGCCCATCCACCCACGGTCAAAGAGGGGTTTAGGTAGAGGCCATTTCAAGCCGGGTAAGGGTCTCAAACTCCTGAATCCTCAAGGCTACTTCTCTTTCCTGCGCCTTCTGATGGGTGCCAGGCTTGTGTTCACTGACTCGGGCGGAGTTCAGGAGGAAGCCTGTATCCTCAAGGTCCCCTGCGTGACACTGAGGGACAACACGGAACGGCCGGAAACGCTGCGGGTCGGTTCAAACGTCCTGGCAGGGAGCGACCCTGAGACGATTCTTGAGAAGACCATGATCATGTTGAGCAAGGAGAGGCGGTGGAGGAATCCCTTCGGAGACGGCCACGCCAGCGCTCGAATCCTGGACGTCATCGGCGATGGGCGGCGATTTGACTAGAATCCTGGTGACGGGCGGGCTCGGTTTCATAGGGACCAACCTCGTCCGCGAGTTGAGGGACAGGGGACACGACGTCTGGGTCGCGGACGTGAGACACTCAGACGACCCGAAGTCGGTCAGGACGGATGTGTCGGTCTTCAGGCAGGTCGAAAGGATTCTTGAAGGCCATGACTTCGAGTACGTCTACCACGCGGCCGCCGAATACGGGAGGTGGAACGGCGAGGACTACTACGAGAACCTCTGGGACACGAATGCGGTCGGGACCAAGAACATACTCAGGATGCAGGAGAAGAAACGGTTCAGGATGATCTTCTTCGGGAGCGCGGAGGTCTATGGGGACTACGAAGGGGTCATGAGCGAGGACGTGATGGACGATGTGGAAATCAAACAGATGAACGACTACGCCATGAGCAAGTGGGTCAACGAGATGCAGATCCTGAATTCGGCAGCGATGTTTGGCACGGAGACAGTCAGAGTGAGGCTGTTCAACGTCTACGGTCCCGAGGAGCACGTCACCCCGTACAGAGGGTTTGTTCCGAACTTCATCTACAACGCGATGAACGACAGACCGTACACCGTCTACCTCGGCCACAAGCGGACTCTCGAATACGTAGGCGACATCTGCAGGACCCTCGCAGACATCCCCGAGCGATTCAAGATCGGTGCAGTCTACAACCTTGGCGGAGACGTGCAATACGAAATCAAGGCAGTGTCCGACCTGATCCTCAAGCAGCTCGGCAAGGACGATTCGAAGGTCACCTACAAGGAGTCTGAGCACTTTACCACGAAGGTCAAGACCCCTGATGCCACTAGGGCGAAGAAGGACCTCGGCTTCAAACTAAAAGTACCCGTAGAGGAAGGAATTGCGAAGACCATAGAATGGTTCAGGAGGCTGCCACCTCAGCAATGACGAAGAAGATGAGCTCTCAGGAGGTCCTGAATCACTATCGCAAGAAGACGATACTGATCACGGGAGGAGCCGGCTGCATAGGGACGAACCTGGCCAGGGCCCTCATCAAGGCGGGACCGGAGAGGGTGGTCATCCTCGACGACCTCTCTGCCGCGTACGAATGGAACATCCCCAAGGACTCGAAGGTGACCTTCCTCAAAGGCAGCATACTTGACGAGGAGATGATGAAGAGGGCGTTCGGCTACAAGCCCGAGTACGTCTTCCACCTGGCTGCGCACTTTGCAAACCAGAACAGCGTCGACCACCCGGAGACGGACCTGCTAGTGAACGGGCTGGGGACGCTGCGTGCTCTGGAGTACTCGAGACTCGCGGACGTGGAGAGGTTCGTGTTCGCCTCCTCAGGCTGTTCGGTCTATGGGAGCAATGCGCCGTTGCCGCTAAGGGAGGACTTCGTCTCGATCCATCTGGACACGCCCTACCAGATGAACAAGTTGGTGGGGGAGCTGTACTGCAACTACTTCTTCGATTACTACAAGCTACCAGTCGCGACGGCCAGATACTTCAATGTGTACGGACCGGGCGAGGTTCCCGGGAAGTACCGCAACGTCATTCCGAACTTCATCTGGGCTGCGATGCACGGTAAGGCACTTCCTGTCATGGGTACAGGCAAAGACACGAGGGATTTCACATTCGTCGGGGACATCGTGGACGGCACCCTCCGTCTAGGCGTGATAGAAGGCGCTCTGGGAGGAGCATTCAACCTAGCATCTGAGACGGAGACAAGCGTCATCGACCTCGCCAAGATGGTCAACGATGTCACTCACAACAAGACTGGGACCACGTACACTTCCAAGAGGGACTGGGACAAGTCCTCCAGGCGTCGGGCTTCGATAGAGAAAGCGAAGCGGGTTCTTGGCTATGATCCGCAGACGCAATTTGCGGACGGACTTCGAACCACCTACGAATGGATACGCAGCAACTCCAAACTCATTTCCAACGCGCTTGATGAATAAGTGAGAATCGTCGTTCTCTCCCTCATCTATCCCCCTGACCTTGGGGGTAGCGCGACCAGGGCGAGGAATATCGCTCGCGGCCTTCAGCTAAGAGGAAATGAGGTGACCATTGTCGCCGGATTTCCCCACTATCCAGAGGGAGATGTTCCGAAGTATCTCAGGAAGAGGGCACTTGTCAAAGAGGACGATCATGGAATAACTGTGATACGGACGTGGGTTCCCCCTCTGGCTTCGAAGGGCCTTCTCAACCGTCTGGTCATCTTTGCCTGCTTCATGGTCTCATCTCTGTTCGCACTTGTCTACGTCCGCCGCGTCAGTGGCGTCTTCGCCTCCAACCCGCAGATACTCGCCGTGTTCCCTGCGAAGATCTATGGCTGGCTGTTCAGCGCTCCCGTGGTTCTGAACGTGGACGACCTATGGCCCGAGTCCCTTTCTGACCTTGGAATGCTGGGAGATGGTCTACTGAAGAGGATCTCGACACAGGTGGCACGGTCCGCGTATCGCACCGCCGACGCTATCGCACCAATCAGCCCAGCATACGTCGAGCCCATCGTCACAAAATATGGAGTTCCCAAATCGAAGGTGGAGGTCATCCCCGGGGGAGTCGACCTTACCCTCTTCCAAAGAGAGTCGAGCCCGAGTCAACGTTCCACGTTCGAGGTTCTCTATATCGGCGCCTTCTCTAGGGCGTACAACTTCAATCAGGTTATACAGGCAGCAAACGAACTGCGTGGAATCGAAGCGATCAGATTCCAACTGCGAGGCCAGGGCGAGATGGCTCCGGCCATCAGGGAGGAAATCGAGAGAATGCAACTCAGAAATGTCTCTCTTACAGAGAACACAGTCTCCCGAGCCGAGGCGGCTAGGCTAATGATGAACGCTGATGCATTGCTCCTACCTCTAAGTGGTTTGGAGTTTGTTGAGATGGGCATCTCTTCCAAACTGTATGAATATCAAGCCGCAGGGAGGCCAATCGTGTGCTGCTCGAATGGGACCCCTGGCAACTACGTGAGACAGAGTGAGTCAGGTCTGGTCGTGCAGCCTGGCGACTTCGCAGGCTTGGCCACCGCCATATCGCTTCTATCCAAGGATGAGGCGTTGGCTGCTAGGCTGGGCCGCTCAGGTCGCGAATTTGTCCTGAGTCGTTATTCTGTCGAGCAAGTCGGCGAAATGGCCAACAGCATGTTTGAGAGTGCACGCTGATGCAATACAGAAGACTGGGCAAAAGCGGTCCGAAGGTCTCCGCGATCGGTCTGGGCACTGGTCAATTCGGCGCACCGGGATGGGGTTACGGATCAGTATACGGAGATGCACAGATCACCAATGTCATTCGCACAGCTCTGGAAACGGGAGTCAGCCTAATCGACACGTCTGAGACCTATGGGAACGGGAAGTCTGAAACCATACTGGGAAGTGTCCTAGGAGAGTTCAGGAGGGACGATTACGTGGTGATTACGAAGGTCGCGCCTTGGAATCTGTCATTCGATCGAGTCTTGAAGGCTGTCGATTCAAGTCTGAAACGGCTTCAGCTTGATTACGTGGACCTGTACTTGGTGCACTACCCCAACCCGTTTGTTCGTATGCGCGATACCTTTCGGGCGCTGGAACGGCTAGTGAAGGAGGGCAAGATCAGATACATTGGCGTCAGCAACTTCAATCCCATGCTACTCGAACATGCTCAGGGATGCATGTCGAAGAACGAGTTGGTGGTCGACGAAATAGAGTACAACGCGCTCTCTCGGAGATCAGAGAAGCATACAATTCCCTACTGCGCCCGGAACGGAATAGGAGTAGTTGCGTTCAGTCCCCTTGCAGGGGGCCTTCTCACTGGCAGATTTTCTGCCGACCTTCGTCCTAGAGACAGGGCCCGTGCGTTCAACTTCCTTAACCGAAAAGGCTACCTCTTGAAGGCCGAACGATTGTTTCAATGTCTTCAGAACATCGCCACCTCTCGTCAGGTAAGCATGGCCCAAGTCGCGCTGGCCTATCTGCTTCGACTGGATTGCGTCGTGGCCATTCCAGCTGCTTTGACAGACTCAGAGGCCAGGGACAATGCGAAAGCCCCCCTCATGCAACTGACAAGGGAGGAGATTCTAGCCATAGATGGGCTATCAACTCCCGTAGGCGGGCCTACCTACATTTTTGACCACTTCATCATTAGGCCCATTTCATGGGCGAAAGAGTCAATGAAACATATGTCGGGCCCAACTCTTTGAACGTCGGGATAGTCACGCCTTTCTTGACCCCAATGGCTGGGGGATCAGCCACTTCTGTACTCATCCTAGCTCGAAGCTTGCAGACGAGAGGGCACAGTGTCACCGTCTTCACATCGGACTATCACAGGGAGGAATCCAAATTCGAGGACGAAGGCGATTTGACCATTGTCGAGTCTCGGTGCCTAGCGAATCTTTCAGGACTTCTGTACGCCCCCGAATTGAAGAAGGAATTGAAGAAGGGTGCCCAAACCATTGAAGTCTTCGATTTTGCCAATTTCAGGACGTACCAGAACATTGTGGCAGAGAGCTTCGCAAGGCAACACGGGATACCATACGTTCTGAGGGCGCACGGGTCGCTACCGCGATTGGGAAAATCCGTCCCCAAGTGGATATTTGACATGACATACGGCAACAGAATCCTAGACAATTCTTCCAGTATGGTCGCTGTGACTCAGGCAGAAGCAAACCAGTACGAGACATTCGGCGTTGAGCCGCGCAAGATTTCTGTTATACCAAATGGCGTGGAGTTGAACAAGTTCTCTAATCTACCTACTCGAGGAGAGTTCACCTCAAAGTTCAAGATAAGTCAAAACACGAGGATTGTTCTCTTCCTTGGAAGGATCCATCGGATAAAGGGTATCGATACGCTCCTCAAGTCGTACTATCGTCTTACAAAGGACAAAAGCGACAACGATAGCCTGCTCGTTATTGCGGGACCGGACGATGGGTATCTGCGCGATGCTCAACTTCTGGTCCGTCGACTTGGCATCAGAGACAAAGTCCTCTTCTGCGGACTATTGAACTTCAAGGAGAAACTAGCTGCCATCGTTGATTCTGCTGTTGTAGTTCTTCCCTCATATTACGAGACCTTTCCAAACGTTGTGTTGGAAGCGTACGCATGCTCCAGACCAGTCATTGCATCCAGGGTGCAAGGAATGGAAGAGATTGTTATTGACGGACAAACGGGAATACTATTCTTGGCCAGTAACGTCGAACAGCTAACCGAGGGCATTTCGAGCGTACTCAGGGACGTTGAAGGGGCCAATGCAATGGGGAGACATGCAAGGGAATTGGTTGAGCGTGAATACGACCAGAACAAGTTGATTCTACGAACCGAAGCCATCTACGAGGAAATCGCTGGAGCATCAAGATCGAACCCACCGAATGCTCATTAGGCAGGCTGTGCTGCGATTTTCCACTGGTCTCCCTGTGCAGAAACGCTCAAACAATCATTCTCCTCTCGAGGTTCGATAGGCGAGTGGCTTGATGGCTATTGACCGCCGTGTACAAAACAATGTGTGCGTGGTAACATTTCCACTCGAAGCGGCCGCGTCTTCTCCTATCCTCAACCTTGTCAAGATACTCCGCCCGCGCACGAAGTCGCTTTACGTCATCTCCGGTGGAGAAACCGACCAGATGTTCCAAGCAAAGGGGATGAAAAACGTTGCCAGCGTCACCCACAGGTCGTATGAGAGTCCCATCAAGCGGGCCGTGTCATTCGCACTCACAAACTTCCAGTTCCTCGTCAGAGTCATCGCGCTTCGGAAACGAGTTGGGCTCTTCGTGTTCTTCATCGGCGGAGAGAACTTGTTGATTCCTATGTTGGGGGCCAGACTTTTGGGAGTCAAAACCCTGCTAATGCCAGCAGGTGATGCAGGGAAGGTCTACATGTCCAGTGGTGACTCATTGGGAAAAGTCCTATCCGTCCTCACTGCGTGCAGTTTCTTCCTCGCAGACACTCTGGTTCTTTATTCCGAGAACACCATTGTGGGAATTCCCCTCGAGCGGTACCGACACAAGATCGTCATAGGGCATGAGGGCTTCATTGATTTCAATAGATTCTCTCCAACGACTAGCATTGCGTTTAGACGTCAGATGGTCGGCTTCGTCGGTCGCCTTGACAAGGAGAAAGGGATCTTGAATTTGATTCATGCTATCCCAATGGTGCTCGACAAGGTGCCTGCAGAATTTGTGATATGCGGTGATGGCTCACTTCGCAGAGACGTGATAGACTTTCTTAGCTCAAGAGAGTTACTCCCAAATGTGAGGATTGAAGGCTGGATCAATCATGAAGTTCTACCGAGGTATTTCAATGAGTTTAGACTGCTTGTCCTCCCGTCCTACACTGAGGGACTTCCAAATGTTGCCCTAGAGGCGATGGCATGTGGGACACCGGTTCTTATGACAAAGGTGGGCGCACTGGCCGAAATGGCGACAGATGGCAAAGAAATCTTCTTCTTAGATTCGAACGACCCACAAGTGATTGCTGATAGTATAACTTCTGTTCTGACTGATCCTTCGAGATTGCAGCAAGTAAGTGATGCAGCTCTCAATTTTGTCCGAACGAAGTTCGGTTATCGGAGTACATCTCAAGCGTGGGATTCGCTACTCCCCACCCTTGGCATAGATGGGGACTAGATTTGGAGTCGAACGATAGACAATCTGACGCGCAGATAAGAAAGGCAACCCGCGACTCCTTGTCCACCTCGCCGGCCTACCCCACCGGTCTTAAGCATGCCGCAACAGAAGAGCTCCTCGGCGGCACCTTGGATTCCGCCGAGAAGCGTCGGAAAATAGTCTTGGTCTGTCATTCGTTCTTGCCGAATCTGGGAGGAGTTGAAAGTCACGTCTACATGCTAGCAAGGGAGCTAGTCAAGAGGAATTTCGAGGTCGTCGTGATGACGAATGCATTGACGATTAAGAGATCCAGGTTCCTCTTTCCTAAGGCGTCAACGCGGAGGAAACATCAAGAAAACCTAGGAGGAATTAGGGTGATAAGATGCTGGTTCTTCCTTGACTTTGTGTTTTGCCTTCTGAACCAATCGAGAGACGCATATTTGGTGCATGTTCACGGGCCTTATGTTCCGTATCCTCTAGCGCTGAGCCTATTGAGGGTGAAGATGGACTGCTTCAATGCAATTCAGTCAGTCAGGGAGCTTTTCCAGAAACCGATAGTCTGCACGTTGCACGGTCTCCATCTTAGGTTTGGGCCTGAATTGGCCTTTTTGGACTTTCTGGCCCTTGATTCCGCTGATTGGGTAATTGCTGTTGACTCGGAGATGCGTAATGACCTAATAGCGATTGGGAAGAGAAACGTTAGCTACATACCAAATGGCATTGATGATTCTCAACTATGGCGAGAGAGAGACAACAGATCTTTGAAACCATCTTCGCGGACGTTCTCAATCATCTGTCCTCGGAGGCTCGACATCAAGAACGGCATAGAGTACGGAATACTAGCTTTCAAGGAGCTGGTAAGTCATTACGTCCCAAACTCCAACCTAGTCATAACTGGCCCTGGGTACGGCGATTCGTATGAGATGCACCTGCGAGATCTGCTAGCGGAATCGGAGCTCTCGGGAAAGGCACGTATTCTAAATGGCCTGGACCACGCTTCACTCATGCAGAAGATATCCGAATCTGATCTAGCACTCTTTCCCTCCCTATGGGAGTCAACAAGTATTGCTGCCATCGAATGCCTATCGAGGGGAGTCCCGGTGGTGGCCTTCAACACTGGTGGACTGCGTGATATAGTTGAAGATGGTTACAACGGATTCCTTGTACCTCCGAAAGACGTCAGCGGTATGGCGAGTTGCGCAGCAAAACTGCTTATGTCAGGTGAACTTTACGCCCAAATGTCCAGAAATGCTAGAGTCTCCTCCGAAAAGTTTCAGTGGAGTGAGTTGGAAAGTCACGTACTGCGAGTGTACTCTTTGGCGGTATTGAGACGAGCAACAAGACCGTAGGCAAACATCGTTGAGACGATCTAGCGAAATAATCATTGCATGTGTCTCCGCGGCTGCACTGGCTGGATTCTTTTGCTTAGTGCTTTTCCAGACTGCAATCGAACCGGTGTTAATTGCATTCATCATCACATGCGCGGTCTCGCTATGCTTTCTGATTCTATGCCCCGACCTAAATGTCAGCCTACCCTTGTCGAGTTATGGCGTAATCGGATACTACGTCGTCGCTGCATTTTCAATACTCCTACTCACCCTCCCTCCTCATGAGTCGAGCCCTCTCTACTACGAGTGGTCTTCGATTGGAGTGTTCAGCTACATTAGGTTGGGCGCATCTGTCTTTGTAGGTGCCTTTCTCATTGGCCATCTGCTTCTTGAGTTGTGCGGCTTTGAATCCCTCAGAGGATTCAGGAGAATAGTGACGTCATACATTATGAGCATTTTTCTGATTAGCTCCATAACATACGCATTCATTCTGTATGGCGAAACCCAAGAATCATGGGCAGGCATACTGACTCTCGCATCTGCATTATTGGCCGTTTCGTGCGTGAAAAGATTCCGGAAAGGGCTTTCACGAGAATCTGCTGGTATCTCTCCAAGTATATTCGCGCCTTCATTGCTTGTAATGATTACTGTCTCGGCCCTATTGCTTTGCGCAGACTTCATCGTAGCGGCCAACTCCTTTCCATTGATTCCTGGTGACGAGTGGTTCCACTTTGGTCTATCGTTACAGCTAGCCAAGGGTTTCCCTGTGTCAGCGACCGGAGTTTTGGTGCCGTCCTACGACTTGTGGTCCTCTGCTTTTGTTATAGGATATTCCCAGCTAACGGGATTACCAGCCGCAAATTCATTCGTCTCTCTAATTGTTCTCTTGGTTATGCCCTTGTTTGGGCTCTACGCCTTCCTTCGAGAACGTCTGGGAAGAGCTTCGAGAGTAGTGCCGATAGCCGTCCTGTTGCAGCTTTTTGGTGGCTTCGGCTGGTTGGCTCTCGCCTGGTCAAGTTCCCCAAATCTTTACTCCAGCATATATCGAGTTGGGCTCAACACATACGACCTTTGGATACAAAACGGCAATTTCGGCCTCCTAGTGTCACCAACATACCTTGTTGGGCTGGTTGGGCTTTTCACTCTGCTTATCTGCGTCTTTGAGAAGAACAGGGGCGTTGCAAACCTTCTGTTATTCAGCTTTATCTTGGCGGAAGTCTACCTAGGGCATCTCGCAGAGGCTATCTTTGTGATTGGATTTGCCTTTGTTTTGTCTCTAGCGCAGAATTGGGATGTTCATAGGCGATTGTTCACAGCATCGGCGTTCTCCCTCGGGTTGCTCGTCGTTGCTATAGTCGATTTCATTGGCCCAGGTCCACAGTACACGAATAGTTCAGTTTTCTATTTGGCGTTAGTACTTGCAGTCGGCATAGGACTGGCGCAATTGCCCCTGAATTTCAGAACAACAGCCGCCAGAATATCCAGGCAGGTTGTGGCTGCGCTGCGTTCCAGACAATTGAAGATTCTAGCAGCGCTCGCGATTATCGCAGCAGTACTGTATAGCATAGGGCTAGACATTGAATTCTATGGTAAGATTACTTTCGCGGTGACGAACCCTGCCGTGCCGTTATACTTCTACCTTCTGAGACTCGGAGTAGTGGGCAGCTTCGCCTTGGCTGGATTGTTGTTAGTCCTGGTCGGAAGGGCCAATGCCACCAGAGTCACAAAAATGCTAGATCTCCTCGTCTTCGCCTTGCTCGGTTTTATCGTGCAGCATTTCGCACTTTCCACTTCCAGTGGGATGTGGCCCGAGTACAGATTCACATTGATATGGATTCCTCTAAGCGTTTTTTCTGCATTCGTGATTGTTCACATTCTTGATACGTTGCGTCATCGTGGGCAACCAGGTCGGCATCTTCTGAGGAGTGTGGCTGTTGGTGTAGTGGTCTCGTCCATTCTAGTTTCTGGTTTTGCGTCAACGGCGTTCGCGGTCGTCTATTATTCTAACGAATCGACACAGCAACCATCATTCTCCAACGCTGACCTCAGCGCACTGACCTTCGTCAAGAACAACATTTCCGCGAATGCCACTGTGATAGCAGCTTCTGAGGAAAGCCAACAACAGTTGTATTCTTTTGGGGGTGTTAACATGCTACATGTCTGGGAACTCTGGGACGAGCCTCTTCTTTCGGCGAAGAATCCTTTTGCCGTCTTCTCGATTCTTCATGACTCCAAAGCCGCTTATCTGTACCTGCGGAGCCAAGACCTTGGGTTAGCTCAAGCTGGAAGTTTCTTCTATGGGTTCCTCTTGAACCAGCTTCCGATTGTCTACAAGAACAGCAATGTCACAATTTATAGGATTCCTGAACTATACCCTCCGGTAAATTCCTCCTCAGATTTGTGGATTCCCAACCCAGACTCGCCCAATGGCAGTTCCAACCTAGACTCACTATACCAAGAGTACTCTACTCTTACTGCATTTGCTGCGTCCGGATGCGCGTATAGTGTTCTACCAGATCCAAGTCAGGCTCCGGTAGGACACTTCAAGTTGCTCTTGACAGACACGCTATTCGATTCCATCTCACTTCGGAATTATCTCACTTCTGGAGGTAGTGCCATCGTGCTAGGCCAAGAGCCAGGAACAGCGGCATCGATGATCTCTCTTGGTATCAAGTCACTAGCAAATGCAGATGCCATAGCGTTCAATGATACTTACTTGGACATAGGCGACACACAAGTGCCTGTCTTGTCTGTAAACGATAGCTCCACCACGATCACCGGTGATTACACGTTGAATGGAACAGCCGTAGGCGGCTTAATGTTTTCTGAGCGTGTTGGTTCGGGCGTTCTGTCGTATCTGAACCTTCCGCGGATGCTTCCAGGAGCGATTGATCAGGAGGGAGCATTGGTCAGAGCAGTCTTACTAGGTCTGGGTCTTGCGCCCGTTCCACAAGACAACCCCACTCCGATTTATTATGATTCGACTAATGGGAGTGTCTCTTTGCCTGAATCGTTTGAATTGTCAACAGGAAGTTTGCTGACGCAGCTTGGTATGAGACTGAATGTGACGAATCTGTCGGCGGGTTCGGTCAATCTAGGCTCTGTTGGACTCACCGGTCTCAGCAGCCAAGGGGTTGTAAAGATATCTGTAGTATCTGAATATCCAACGCAGGTCAGTGCTGCAAAAGGCGATGAAGAGGTGCTGCCGGTTGGACCACTGGTGAATCTGACAAATGTCACCAACTGGTCTGTCCATACACATGGTCTACGAGCTAACGTCACGATGAATCCTCTTGCAGGTGGATTCGTGCTGAATACTGTTGCTTCAACTCATAATGACTCGTGGGTCGAGCTCAAAACCATCAGTCTGCCAGTCAATTTGACGCGCTATCAACTTCACATCAACGTCACTGGCAATGGCGTCATGGCAATTGCATTGGCGAACAGTAGCATGCATGAAGTTTTGAACCCATCATCTGAATATATCAACGGGTCCTATGATGCCACTCTTGACTTGAAAGGTAGCCTTCTCCAACCCGGGAACGGAATTTATCTTTCATTATTCTATTGGGCAGAGAATCGTGACTCTGGATCGCTAGATGTACATGAAATCGGGCTATCCTCAAGCTTTGTTCCTGTTTCCCTTCCTGTCGGGCTTTACGGATACTTCGGCATGTATTTGCAACCTGGAAGCCTGGTGACAATTGCGATTCCCAACGATAGCACCCTCAAAGTACAGACAAGCACCCTTTCCACGCCCATCTCGCTATCGGGCGATTCTTTGTCCTTCGTGCTTGCTCCTGATATGGCTCAAGGCAATTCGCTGAATCAAATATGTCTCTATATCAAGCAGCCTGAAATAAAAGCATCCGGAAGCCTGGTCTTTTATGATTCGTACATACATTCAGTTCCCTTCCAGTGGCTCACGTACGGGACGGATCTTCGCCTTTCTGGGGTCCAGGAATTCAGCATGCCTTTTGGGGATGGGAACTTCAGTGTGCTGGTTTTCCCATCCTATCTTGGGCAAACCGCATCTTCGTCGTTTCTTCCAAGCTTGATGAACCCCACATCGGGACTTTTGTTCTCCGTAGCTGTTCTCCTTATTCTTTGCATGCGGACCTATAACTTTCGCCGGTTCCATATTTGAAAGACATCACAGTCTTGCCTTCTGGTATACCACGGTGGAGTCAATACGAGGCAGTAAAAAGAGGCGCACTTGTGTCAGAAATGGAAGTGTTTTCGTCGGGGTTCCTTGCTTCAAACTCGGCGTATCTCTCTTCCTACTGCTGGTCACGGGACCCTCTGCATCACTGGAGCAGACTGTGGGAATATCCTTACACTTTCCTCGCTATCAAACGCCAAATTGGATTGGCCAACAAGATGAACGGCTCCTGCAGGATTCTTGACGCTGGCTCGGGCGTGACCTTCTTTCCTTATTTTCTTTCGCACAGTCTGAACTGCAGTGTTGATTGCTTGGACAATGACGCTTCACTAGGCACGATGTACGATATGATTGGAAGATTCGGTGGAGTCAAACCTGCCTTTCACTCCGCTGAACTCTCGTCGATGCCGTTTGAAGATGAGTCATTCGATATGGTCTATTGTGTCAGTGTCATAGAACACACCACGAAGAGACAAGAAATACTAAATGAATTAGGACGTGTCCTAAAGCACCAAGGTATTCTTGTTCTTACCTTTGACATTTCACTCGACGGGTCGTCCGAATTGTCCATTGAGGAAACAACCTTGCTTCTGACAGCGTTGCACAGCACTTTCAATCAAACAGGTATCTACAGTAAACTCGCTTCGACGCCGGATTCAAGAGAGTACCTGCTCAATACGATGCATCGATTCCCATGGCGCAGCGTATTCCAAATCATTCGGTTGAACGAAAAGCCCCTTTCGAGATCTCCCCTTCTCAAGGCGAATCCACTTCTGACAGTCTGGTGTGACACCTTCAAGAAGCTAATCGATCGTGGCTAGTCTGAAAGTCTAGTCCCAGGCAGCGCGCGCTATGGATTCGAACCTACTCAGACGCTAACCCCTCTGGGCCCGTGCATTGTCTTGACTCGGTTCAGGAGGAACGCCACCGTCTGACCAAAGGACATCCTAGTTTAATTGTAGTTGAAAGAGAGTGGGTCACGTGCAGGGAGACGACGGGAAGGATGCTCAAATCCTGATCGTGATTTCAAACTACAACAAAGAAGCTGAGCTTCGTGAATGCTTGCCGACCCTCCACACAAGCATAAAACACGATGGCGCAAACGTTGACCGGTATCGCGCGTTCCTTACTGACAGCCATTCGAATGACGAGTCATGGGAAGTAATGGACAAGTTCCGAAAATCACATTCGAACATCACTCAACTGACGCTCATGAATGACGTCGGCGCCGTGAGAGGATTTGGACGCAGCGTCTTCAATGGCCTACGGAGGTATCCTGGTGCAGAGTCGGTGATTACCATAGATAGTGACGCCGTAGTATCCCCGGGCTTCTTGAAGGCGCTCTCGAAAAAGACCAACCAGTCAGGAAGCATAGGCATGTACGCCACGAATCAATACGACCGCAAGCAAAGTGAAATACATAGCTCCACGGGACATTACGTGACAATCTCAGGAGGCGCCCTTGATAGGGACTACTGTGACAAACCTAACACACACGGCAAGTCGATTCTCTGCCCTTGCTTCTCGGGGGCGATGTACTCCGTGAGGATGTTGAAGCAGGTCAGGATGATACGCGGAGGAGGTCGCACCAATCATCCCTACTCGCACTACTACGGATGTCCAGAACTTGGGTTCAGGGCTCAGCTGAAGGGGTGGGACGTTGAATTCGTGGCGGAAGCCAGAATGCTCCACCACCGAGCCAGTCCGGATGAGATAGAGGGGACCCAAAAGCCCAACATGGAAATATCTCGTGCCCTGAACATCATGAGGTTCTTCCCAAGCTGTGAAGTCGAGAAATCACTTGCCCGCTGTTTCGAGGACCAACACGCACATGACAAGAAAGAGCGCATAGCCGAGGCTCGCAGGTTCCTCAAGACTGATGAGGTGACGCGACTCGGCACCTTTTCTGAAGAGGCAAAACTGAAGCTCTTCGAACGACTTGTCCAAGTAAATGGTGAGTGAGGGATGAGCGCCATCTCGGCTCAGGCGCCTCCTTAGAAAGAAGTCCCGGCCAGGGCGCCTGTTCCTCTAGGGGTAGGCCCCGCTAGAAGAAAGAACCTACCTAGACGCTAACCCCACCGGGCCCGAACCATGTCCGCCACTCGCGGATCCCCCAACGTTGCCTAGCGCGCGGCATCTGAATGCTCTTAATCTGGAGTCCCTATGAAGATGAGTCAGTAGCGTGTTTCGTGGCGCGTCGCGTCAGCACATACGATGCCACGATTGCCACCGTGACTAGAAGAGCGACACCTTGCTGAACCGGGAACTCGGGAATCCCCGAACCGCCTCCCGAGGAAGTGGAAGAACTCGTGGTGGCCGTAGATGTATTCGTTGAACTCATGGAAGTGGTAGTGTTTTGAGCTGGAGAACCAGCCGAAGCAAGAACGAAGAGAGATGTAGTCTCTCCGTTTTCTTGACCAGCATGCTGTACCAATCCATTTGTGACAACGTAGTCCGTGTAGACGCCGCCGTCGGATCCTTGTAAGGCTGAGAAGATCGAAGCGACCTGACTTAGAACAGGTGTGTATTGTGTAGCAAACTGCTTCGTCTGAGTAGTATTCTCCATCATCTCCCAGACAACGAGATCTAGCGCGAGTTTGTACGAAGCATATGTAGTAGTGTAGGCCTTGTCGGCGATCCCAAGGCCATTCCACAAGCTGTTTGTGCTGATGAATGCGTCCTCCGCTGCTGCGTAATTCTTCACTTGCATGTTGTACATGGCGTAGTACATCTCCAGGTCCGCGTAGTGGCTAGTACTTACGGGACCTATCACCCCATTGAAGATGGTCGATCTGATTGTATACACTCCGCTTGTTCCAATCGTAATGTCGTTTCCGCTGGAGAAATTCCAAGGAGTGGGATAGTGCCCGAAGAGAACGAACACGCCATTCCAATGTCCGTACAACCCACCGTACCTCTGGATTGAGGATTTGATTTGGTCTGCCAGTGATAGGGCGGTCGAATTCCCTGTTTCATTATAGAGCTTGAGAAGCGCGTTGTAGTCTAGCGCCTGATCATCCGAAAGATAGATGGTCGTGCCCTTTGGAGTCGTGCTCATGAGGCCAAGAGAAGTATTGAGTTCTGATGCATAGAAGTTCAGGGCGTCTTTGTAATCGAAGCTGACCCCCTGGAACGTGAAATTCTCTGGTTTCGCCAGTGCTCCCTCAAACTTTGTGGCATAGTACTTCGTGAGATCTGTCAGATAGAATGGAAAAACGGAGGAACTCGTATTGTCATAGTGAGGCTCTATTTCGCTCCTCTCGTGATATTCATTCCAACTGTAGATCAGAACCATGTTGACTCTGCTGTGGTTCAGGACGTAGTTCCACTCGCTCTGATAGAGACTTAGGTTGTAAGAGACATCGAACCGCATGTAGCTGGATCTGCCGCCAGCTTCGAAGAGACCTCTATCGTCGTACCTTGGAATGATGGAGACGATGCCGTTGCTCGATATGTCCGGATTGCCTTCGTAGTTGGACATGATTTGATTCTGGTGCCCCTGAAGATACTCGCTCGGAGCTCGCCAAAAGGTGACGTTCACGTACGGGTTGTTCCCGACGACTTCGTTGACGAACGAGTCGTTCAGGCTGACCCCATAAGGATCAAGGGGATTGAACCAGAAGAGGTATGGCGTGCCGCTGGCTTCATCGTTCAAGACTGTGTCCGGGTATTTCGAATAGAAGTGATCATCGATGTACCTGTAGACGTAGGAGTAATTCTGCGCTGAAAGAGAGCCCTCGTTGAAGGCGTCCACCATTATCGAGAGCTTGAATGTTGGAAAGTCTGAAGAGACGAGCCTGAAGAGATTCAATGTCGCCCTGTCTATCGAGGCAGCGGACTGGTTGGTCAGACTCGGGTTCGAGAAGCTGTACACACCCCATCCCCACCAGGATACCACCGCGAAGTCGATGCCTGCCTGCTCCATCTCAGCTATCTGAGAAGAGATGGTGTCGTTGTCCATCGTGGAGTAGTAGCCCTGGATTGGTCTATCCGAGACAATCCCGCTCGAGCTGTCGTTCCAATGACTGGTGTCGAATCCTCCGGTCCAAGCGGATGTGGTGTAGTTGTATCCGTACCACAGATAGAGGAACGCGCCCACCAGTTTGCCATTCGTGGTGGGGCTGCTCGAAGTGGATGTCGAAGTAGTGGTAGAGGAGCATGACGAGGAGGACGTTGAGCTGACAGGGCTGGGGCGGGAGCCCGCGAAGAAGCCGAAGACGACCATCGTAAGAAGCAAGAAGACGATGACGGCTACGGTCAGACCTCTCGAAGCCATCGCGTCAGGCTATGCGAGAAGATGATTTGAAAGTGTGGCATGGGCGCTTCTCAGGGTAGGCACTGCTTCGGATGGTCGGTCAGGACCTCCGAGGATTCCTCCGCCTGAGGCCGCCCCCCACCTTCATTGGAACGCCTCTTCCAGGAATTTGTACCCATCATATTCGCCCCTCCGCCAATCGGCGATGCGGTCCGGAGATGAGGAGAGTATCGATTTCGGTACTATCTCTTCGGCGCAGTAGTACTCGACCGGGACTACATCGCAATCCAGTCTCATGACGACTTTTGGACTCCCGCAGTTGGTGCAAAGGCGTCCGTTCCTGCGGCGCTCCTTTTCCACCATGTCGGCGACCGTTGTCCAGCAGTTCTGTGGCAACGCGGTGTGCTCCTTGCAAAAATAAGTAACTCTGAAGCCGGTCGTCTTCCACTCGAGTCCCTTTACCACTTCGACCTGGATGGCGTCTTCGGACTTCTCAACGACCTCAGGGGACTGGCACACATAGCACACCCTCGCCTCGGCCCGCCTCTCTTCTTCGGCCCGGACCTTCTCGGCGTCTCCTTTCATTTCGATGGACAAGCGA
Source organism: Nitrososphaerales archaeon (assembly GCA_050011715.1). Classification (GTDB taxonomy): domain Archaea; phylum Thermoproteota; class Nitrososphaeria; order Nitrososphaerales; family Gagatemarchaeaceae; genus UBA183. The sequence goes on from JBEKIO010000028.1 coordinate 22,167, forward strand.
ATCCACTCCCAGAGATGGGCTCCCATGCCCTTGCCGATCCAATCAGCGAAGAGCCGGTCATTCTTCATTATCATGAAGTCATGATAGTCGCAGAGCCACTGCACACAACCCTTGCGGCCCCAGAACGAGTACTCGATGAAGGGCCAGTGTTTGTCTGGCAGGTAGGCCAGGAAGCCTTCCTTGTTTCTCCTGGACATCTCTGGGAATCTGTCGCGAGGAACGATCTTCCGCCCCCGAAAGGTGGGAGCCCTAGTCTTCCTGTACTGATGATTCAGATACCCTGACATCCAGGAGCACCCTCCTCTTGAACTCCATCAGCTTGACGGCCTCCTTGCTGTGTCTGGAGAAGACCTGACTCCAGGCATCCACAGAGCGGACGTCGCCCCGCTTGAGGCTCTTGAGCGTGTGTTCCTCGGCCGCCTTCGCCAGCCGCTTGTGCTGCCGGCCCCACCAATCGGGGTTGTCCCAAGCGTTCGAGTCTTGTGCTGATGACTCATGGAAGCCAACAGCATCCCTCTCTTTGCCCCCCTCGGCATCATTCTGTGTCTGCAAGCCGATGCCAGCATCTGGCGAACACTAATAACCGCAGGCGAAAGAAAGTTGCGCGTGGACGCATCATGGTGACAGAACGCTACTGCGTGACGCACGGCCGTTGGAGCGCCGACGCGCATGACGCGAGCTGTCAGTTCCTCGACGGTCCTCTCCGGAGAGATGGCGTGTACACCATGTTCATCCTGGAGGGGTTCCAGAAAACACCTTCCGTCAACAACATCTTCAGCATCCTCTATGCGATCCTCGATGGCCCGAAGTTCCAACACCAGATTGTCGATGCGACTGATCTTGCACGTCAGACAGTTGCCGAGACCCTTGTCCCAATGTTCGAACACAACATGATCACCATAACCCCGGGACCATACCATGGCGCGGTCGACGAGACCAAACTGGTCGGGATAACTGAGCAGGGTCGGAAGACGTACGAGGGCCTGGAACCATGGATGAACAAGATGTTCCCGAACTGGCGGAGTCAAATCGGCCAGACAAGGGCCGACCGTCTTGGCAGATTTCCCGTTGACTGACGGCAAGAACCGTCTCGGGACAACGTGTCGCGCGCACGGCGACCTTCATCCTCAGTTTGCCCCCCTCACCTTGATCCCTGTGTGCCGCCGATTGTACTTCGGCAGAAGCTCCCTGAGGCGTCGGACCACGTCGTCGGCGCTCTCCACGGAAATGACCCTGTCGTCCCTGAGCCCCGGATACCGTCTCCTCGAGTCTATGCGGACCCCGGCGAGTCTGCCGCTCCATCCGTCGACCCGGTAGGCGAGGATGAGCCGCTTCAGAGTCCACGCGAAAGCGATCTCTGAAAGAGTGCCGGCTCCTCCGCCCATCGCCACCACGGCGTCGCTGTTCGCCACAATGAGGTTCCTTGCAAGATCGATCCCCGTGGCGATTGTAATGTCGCTGTACCCCTCTGCCTCAGACGGGTCGAAGCCGGGGAGAACCGTGACGAGGTCTCCCTCGTGGTACCGCGCAGAGCTTCTCGCTCCTTCGGCGAGCGCCCTGGCCAGGTCCTCGGGACCGCCGGAGACTATCCTGTAGTTCTCATCGATCAGCCGCCTACCCAGAGCGACCGTCAGCTTCCGCTTCCGAGCGCTGAGGTGCACGTCGCCTACGACCCCAATCGTGTATCGTCTCAACCTAGGACGCTCCGCAGGAAGGCTTGGAGACTGTCTCCGCAATTAGGCTTTCCCGCTCCTCCTTCGTGAGCGTTCGCTTCAGGGGGGAAGGCTCGTACTGGTAACCCGCGCTGCCCCGTGCTCGATCATCAGACATGGGGTTTTCGGACCGAATGGAGAAGCTCCCCTATCCTGCGATACGACGCGCCATAGGCCACGCTCGAGGCCGCCATGTAGAACCCGAACCAGAGCACCAGGTCGTGGGAGCCTCCTCCTCCCCACACCAGGGCCTCGCCTGGCGCCTGGGACCAACCCGTGAAGGTCCTGACCAGGTCGCTGAGGAACATCCCCAGGACGCCGATCACGTACAGCTCGGCGGCCCTTCCGAGGGGCGACTCGTTCCTGCGCTCTGCGGTGTAGGCGAGTCCAATCACCGCTCCCAGGGCGGCAAAAAGAGACCCGAACCGGACGGGCGCCACCAGGGACCCCGAATTGGCCTGCACCAGGCCAAAGACCGCCAGCGCGAATATCGAGAGCGAGAACACCAGCGCCCAGAAGAGCCGGCCGCGAAAGAGCGTCGACCTCCCTCCGATCTTGCTCGAGGGCTCGACCACGACGACAAGGACGATGGAGAGCAGCACGGGCAGCACCGCTCCGTACAGATCGATTCCGACCTCCTCAGAATACAGCGGGAACAGGGCAATTCCCAGCCCGAACTCTGGGACGAGATCCAGGAGGACAAGACTGATTGCGAGGGCGAGAAGGATTGCCTCCAGGCCTCCCAGAACAGAGGCCCATGCCCCAGATCTGGCCTCCTTGCCAGACGGATCATTGCCGCCCATGCCTTGCCAAATCCGTCCCAACCTCCTTAAGTCTGCATCCCACATCTCTTTCTTCTTCGAAGCCGAAGGGGCGCAGCTGGAAGGCGACTGGCTCTGGTCTTGCGAGTCTCTTTTGGCGACCTCTCCCCTTCGCCGACCGGAGAAGACGGCGGTCGCTTATCTCCCCTGTGCGGACCGTTCGACCCATGGCTCAGACAAACGAAAGGTGCGACAAGTGCAGGAGACTCTGCGTCGAGAAGGACAACTGGCTCCGAGGTCCCCTGGAGGGGAAGTACGAGTACCTCTGCGGGACCTGCGCCCGGATGGAGGAGATGGTCTGGCCGCTGAAGTGGAAGCGAGAGGCCGAGGACCCGCGATGACGGTGAACGAGCGAGCAACCCACAGCAATCCAAATGAAGCATGAACCGAATCCAGCGGCATTGAAGATCCTCGTCACCCGCGACGCAACGAGAAAGGAGAATCACCCGTAGATTCAACAGAGCCGTGGTTAGCGATGCTCACCGAGGCCATAAATAACACGAACACGCATCTGAGGGAATGAAGAGGTCACGCGTGAATGCCCTCGGAATTGCGGCCATCGTGCTCTTCTTCCTCTTCATTGTTCCTATGATTCCTGGGACTCTCCCGTTCTGCAAAGGCGGGCCCCCACCGCACGGCTACTATTCTATCACATTCTTTCTCCTCGGTGCCGGGGTGGTCTTCTATCAGGGGACGACCCATTTGATGTGGAGTAGATCCCCTTCCTGTCAGTAGTCACCATCACCCAATATTGGACAACCCCTCAAATCACTCGAACATTGGACAGAACCCTGATTGGCGTTGCGCAATGGGTGACGGCAGACCCGTCAGACAGAACTCTTTCCCGATAGCATCTCTGCTACCTTCTCATGGAGAACCTTCACGTCATACTTGGTTCTCCCCTCGAAGACTGTCAATCGAAACTTCGTCTTGGACTCGATGTGCAGTGATGAAGTCCGTCCAACACCCCCCACTTCACTTATCCTCGCCGTGACGGTTGTTCCCCAAGAGGACTTGTCCCACGCTGAGTGGATGATGGGCATGCCTGTGCGATGGAGTTGCGGAGGAGTCTTCGCCACAATCTCTCCTTTCGCTTCGTCTGCCTCGATGAGTTCCCACAATAGAATCTGCATCGCGTCCCTCGTGGCACTGAAGACTTCGTCCGCAGGGAACGCAAATTCGAAATCCCCTGAATGGCTTCCCATAGGTTGCCTCAATTTACTCGATTGACCTCTTAAGCAGTTCCATCCGTTTGGCGAATCATCAAGAAGTTCTGTCAAGCCTTGAACACGCACAAAGGTCAACAAAACCGCAGTACTGTCAATGTGATATATCGACGCCAAAATGGGCAGTGGAGCGACCTCATGGCCATTGACATAGCGAAGCGTTCTGTGCGCGGGAGTCTCATCCTCTTCGCTTCGAACTTGGCCGCCACGGGCATCAACGCCATAACGATCATCCTGGTGGCGAGGTTGCTGGGGGCCTCCGATTACGGCATCTATTCTCTGGCGCTCGTGATTCCAGGCATACTGCAACTCTTCATCGGGTTCGGAGCGCTTCCCGCGGTAGTCAGGTACGCGGCCTACTACACTTCGATCGGAAGGGAAGACGAAGCAAAGAGGTTCACCATGAACGTCATGATCTTCCTGTTCGTGACCGGAGCGATCCTGACCGCCGTCAGCTTCTTCCTCGCTGGGAGCCTTTGCACCCTCATTCTCCAGCGCCCGGACCTCACGTCGTACGTCCAGCTGACGTCGCTGACTGTGCTCGGAACGACCATCCTTCAGACCGCCTCGACTGCGGCGATTGGCTGGAACTCGATGGCTCTGTCAGGATCTACGTCGGCCGCGCAGGCGCTCATCAAGCTGGCCCTAGCCCCGCTCCTCGTGCTCGCGGGCTTCGGGGTCACCGGGGCCCTCGTCGGCCACCTGGCGTCCTTCTTCTTGGCCGGGACTATCGGGGTGGCGATCCTCTACATGAAGAGGCTCAGGGGTTTCGGGAGCGTAAGGAACTTCGCCGCTGACGTGAAGATGATGAACGTCTACGGCCTCCCGGTCTACGGAGGCACCGTCCTGGTGGGCCTGGCGACCTACTTCGTCTACGTCCTCCTCTCCCGCATAGCCCCCAGCTACGCGGTCTTCGGCTACTACCAGGCGGCCGTCAACTTCACCGCGCCCATCGCCCTCCTCGCCTCTGCCATGGTCAGCGCGCTCTTCCCCGCCTTTGCCTCGATCGACGGAGTGAAGGCCGACGTCAACTCGGCCTTCAGGCACGCGTACAGGTTCGTGGCCTATCTCCTGACGCCGCTCATCGTCTCCATGATCGCGGGCGCGGGCCCGCTCGTGAGCCTGCTTTATGGCTCCGGGTACAGCGCGA
>JBEKIO010000029.1:0-24357 GCA_050011715.1 Nitrososphaerales archaeon
AGTCCTCCTCCTGTTCTAGGCGGGATTCAGCTCAGCGGCCTACCCTGGTCTCCTGCAGGCGTTTCATCGACCACGTTTGGCCTTGCTCCGCACGGGTCAGCCGTTTCATCCCGGTCCCCACCGACCTCAAGGTCTCCCTATCATTGCCCTTGATGGGCCGGGTCTCGTTTCTGTTCTGGAGCCAGCCGTCTCCGACTGCGTCTCTCGGCGCCGTGCGTCCTGCTGCGAGGGAGGAACTTCCCCAGGAGGTCCCCGTGGCCCGCCCGCCGACTCGCGTCACGCTCCTAGGCAGGGGTTAGGCAGTTAACCGTTTCTCATCAGGCGAAGAGGTGAGGGAAGTACTCCCTTTCTTCCTGCAGTACCTTCCCTTCGCTCTTGCACAACCTGTACGACTCGAGCGGCTCCTTGTTGAGCGTCTCGAAGGTGGGCCCCCACTTGTAGATAGAGAGGTACGACCTCGCCTCCTCTACTTCGCCCAGTATGTAGAGGGTGGCGGCGACCGCCTCCACAGAGCTCAGCATCCCTGCCCTCGCGTAGTTTGTCGGATTGGCCGCCAACAGAAGCGGGACGCGCCTGTGCTTTCCCCCAAGCTTCCTGAAGAAGACCTCCTGGGCCTGGTTCCAAGAGCAGTCGACCACCAGTATCCCCTTCGCCTCCCTATCGGGCGGCGAGAGCATCCTGTGCGCGAACGGGTTGAGCACGAGCGTTGAGTCGGAGGCGTGGAACTTCCTGCTGACCCCTTTGGCCAGGTCCATGTGAATCATCTTGCGGGCTGTGCACTTGACGGGGTCGTCTTGGTCCATCTCCAAGGCGTAGATATTCATCATCTCTTTCGTCTACGGCCAGACGCCATGGTAATAACGGTCTCGTCTTCGCGGGGCGGGCTGCTACCGTGGAGTGACGCCCTCTCCGGTGAAGGGAGCAAGGGTTATTACTGCAGAGTTGCGTGGAATGGGGAGAGGTAGTTGCGTGGAATGCCAATGGCCTTCGTGTTGATTAACGCAGACCTGGGGGCTGAGGAGGACCTCCTCAAGAAACTCCGTGAGATCCAGAACGTGAAGGACGTCTACGTCGTGTACGGTGTCTACGATATCGTGGCGAGGGTCGAAGCCGACACCATGGAGAAGGTGAAGGAGACAATCACCTGGAACGTTCGTCGGCTAGACAAGGTGAGGAGCACCCTCACCATGATCGTCGTCGAAGCTTGATCTACGGATTCCCAAGCTGAAATATCCCCGAATGGCTGACTAGACCGTGCGCTGCCTCGTCGGAATCGACGACACGGACTCTTCAAGAGGAAACTGCACCACCTACCTCGCCTATCGGATTGCCTCGGACCTCGGCTCCACCGCCAGGGTCCTCCCGTACCCGAGGCTTGTCAGACTCAACCCGAACATTCCGTTCAAGACGAGAGGGAACGCCGCAGTCTCCCTCCTGGTCGAGACCGAGTCTCTATCGCAGGCCTTCGACAGCATCTGTTCGAAGGTGTCAGAGCTCTCGGACGTCGAGGGGGGCGCGAACTCTGGCGTCGTCTTTCTCAGTGACCTGCGCAAGTCACGCCTCTTCCTGCCTGTCTACCTGAGCGCCCTTTCAGGGGTCGTGAACCCCCACCGCGTCAGGCGGCTGCTGGCTCAGCACAAGGTGCGTAGCTTCGAGCTAGGCAACGGGATGGGCCTCGTGGGGGCCGCATCCGCGCTCGCTTTCGACGAGACCTTCGACCATACATACGAACTGATTGCGTACAGACGCCGAGAGTCGTTCGGGACTCGGCGAGTCCTCGACTCCACCTCGGTCAGGGAGATGGAACGAACGACCTGGCCTCACACCTTCAACAGCTACGACCACCAGAAGAGGAAGGTCCTCATCGCGCCACACGGACCTGACCCGGTCTTTCTGGGCCTCCGTGGAGAGTCTCCTCAAGCTGTTCTGAAGGCGTTCAGGCTAGTTACGTACAAAGAGGAACTGCAGGGATACATGGTCTACATGACTAACCAGCACACCGACGCGCACCTGAAAGGAGAGCTCGACTGGAAGGTCTTCTCCTCCGGCTGGGCAGAAGGGCGGGTCGATTCGCCTTCGGTCGGACCCGGGGGGCACGTCTACTTCGCGCTGCTGGACGGTGCAAAGAGGCGCAGGTGTGCGGTCTACGAGCCGACCGGAGACCTTCGCAGGGTAGCCAAGATGCTCAGGGATGGGGACTTCATCCGGGCGTACGGCGGAGTGAGACGCCCTACGACCTCGCACCCGAAGGTCCTCAACGTCGAGAAGATCGAGGTCGTTTCACTCGCGAAGAGCAAATGTCGGTTGCTCGTACGCGGAACCTACATCGCATCCCCAAGGGCAAACAGGCACCTGACGAAGCCGCTGATCCGGTATGGCCGCGAGATAGACGGGCGGGCCTGCCCTCAGATCACGAAGTGGCTGCAGGCGTCGGCTATCGAGACTCGAGCGCCTGCTTGAAGTCAGCGATCAGATCCTCTTTGTCCTCGATCCCCACGGAGAGCCTGATCAGAGATTCCGGAATTCCCGTCTTCGCCCTTTCTGCGGCCGTTAGCTGGGTATGGGTCATTATCGCCGGTTGAGAGACCAGCGTTTCGACGCCGCCTAGGCTGGCCGCCAGGAAGGCGATCTTCAGCCTCTCAGTGAGCCGCTTTGCGTCCTCCAAGCTCCCGTTCAGCTCGAAGCTCATCATCCCCCCGTATCCGCTCATCTGCCTTCTGGCCAGCGCGTGCTGGGGGTGTCCCTTCAGTCCCGGGTAGTGAATCGCCTTCACTTTCCTGTGCCTGGAGAGGAACTCAGCGAGGGCCATCGCGCTTTCGTTCTGAGCCCTCACCCTGATCGCCATCGTCTTCATTCCCCGGAGGACGAGCCAGGATGCGAGCGGATCGAGAGTACCTCCCAGGGATCTCCTTAGATGCTTGATCTTCTCCACCTTCTCCATATCACCTGCCGCAGCACCTGCGGTAACGTCGGCGTGACCATTCAGGTACTTGGTGGCGCTGTGTAGCACGAGGTCGGCGCCGAGCTCAAGGGGTTTCTGGTTGATCGGCGAGGCGAAGGTGTTGTCGACAAATAGAAGGGCGCCTACCCCGTGGGCGATTCCTGCGGTCTTGGCAATGCCGACCACTTTCAGCGTCGGGTTGGTGGGCGTCTCGATGAAAACAAGCTTGGTGTTCGGCCTTACTGCGTCCTCCATAGCCTGCTGGTCTTCCGGATCGACCAGCGTCGTCTGAACGCCGAATCTCGGAAGGATTACGCTCATCAGTCCAAACGTGCCCCCGTATACGTCCCTGATCGCAACCGCGTGGTCTCCTGCGCTGACGAAGGCGAGGACGGAGGTCGAGATCGCCGCCATCCCGGAGGAGAAGAACGCGGCGTCCTCAGCACCCTCGAGTGAAGCAAGCTTCTTCTCCAGCCTCACCGTGGTCGGGTTGCCCCACCTGGTGTAGGTGTACTTCCCGCTCTTACCAGCGACGGCCTTCCTAGCTTCTTCGGCCTTCGAAAACGCGAAGGTTGTGGTCTGGTAGATTGGAGTCACAACCGAGCCAGACTCCTCATCGAAGGGCTCTGCCTCATGCACGCACCGCGTCGAATCTTTTGCCATGGCGTTTCTTTGCTCTTCCAGAGTGTTAGATAAGCTGTGAGAGGCTGAGGTTCTATCTGGTAGGTAGCGAGGGGAGGATTTGAACGTGCGGCCGTGGGCTTTTCCACGGTCTCCGCTCTGCGGGTCTCTCGCGGAGTTTCCGTTATGAGCCCGCCGGGATGTACCTAGCCCCTCCAGTGGGACTGGCTTCCCCACCTCGCTGCCAAGTGATGGGCCATCGCGGTTTGCCCTTAAGTCTTCCTTTAGCTAGCGTCGAGAACCGGGCTTCGGCATGCAGGCGCACCTGCGGTATGTGCAGCAGTTGCAGCTTCCACAGCTTTCATAGTCCTTGTGTTTGCAGGTCCGGCAGATGCAGGTGGCCATGAAGGAGGCGCCCCTAGCGAGTTTCTTTAATCTTGTCGAGAACGAGCGCTTCGGGGTCCCTCCCGAGGTCGGCTTCGAGGCTCTGTCTTAGTGCCATGAGCCTCCCCACGTCGTGCCCCTTCCTCTCGAACCTTCTGACCTCCGCTTCGAGGGGCCTGACCCGGTCCGCGTCGACCATCTTGTCGGCGAAGCAGACTATCACCTGCTCCCTCGTTTTGGGTACGTAGTCGAGGTCCGGGAGTCCTAGAGTCTTCGCTTCCTCGGGGGAGATGCCTGCACCCACGTGCCTCCTGACGATTTGGACGACAACCTCGTCGACCCCCTCGCCCTCTAGGATTTCGGAGCCCACCAGGCCGTGCCTGACCGTCTGGACCCTGCTCCTGCCTATGTCGTGTAGGAGTGCCCCCGCGACCGCGGCCTTCGAATCGACCTCCTTCCCCTGGCGCCTGAACTCCTCTGCAAGGATGGCGGTGACCTTGGCGACGGTCCTGCAGTGACTGATGATGGCATCATTGCTCCCGCACTTCCTGTGCAGCCTTAGGGCCTCCTCTCCCGAGGGCTTCACTTGGCCAGTTCCTCGTCCAGCTGCTTGATTTTCCAGCGCAGGGCGTCCTTCAGTTCCGCGTTTTCGAGCCTGTTCAGCGGATGTCCGCATGTCGGGCACTTGAAGAAGTTCTCCATGGCGTCCTCGAAGGTCCTGATCTGACAGGTCGCGGTCCCGCAGCGATAGAACTCGTGCGTGTCCTCGTAGTCGAGCCTCTGTCTGAGCCTGTTCAGGACCTTCCTGCGCTGGGTCTGGATGAAGCCGTCGGTCTGGTCTCTCTGGGCCTTCCACCTGTAGACGAACCACCCGCGCTTGGGGTCCCTGACCCTCACACCCGTTATCAGGCTCCGACCGAAGAGGTCGTACAGGGCCTTCCTCACGGTTTTGATCTTCAGTCCGGTCGCCGACGCAATCTCTTCATCCGTCGCGTTCTCGTTGTTGAGCAGCGCCCTCGCTACTCGCACGTAGTCGGGCCCACCTATCAGGCCTGCGACCTTCACGAAGGTGTCCTCGTATTCTATCTTCATGTCTCTACAACTCTCTTGCCCTTGGGCGAAGGCAAGATGCGGAGTCTGCTTTTTCCGAACGCTCTCTTAAGCTCTTCTCCCGACTGAATCTCATGAAGCGCGATGGCGAGGGCGGCGATCTCTGAGTGCGGCTGCGACGTCACTGCGATGTTATAGTCTGATTCGTGGTAGACCTTTCCTGGCACCTTGGGCCCGCCGACCACCAGCAGGAGCTTCTCGAGCCTCCTGAGCTCCGCGACCTCGTCCTGAAGCGGCATTCCGTACATCGTCAGGTGGACGACGCTCCTCTCTTCGGCCTTGGAATCCTGGATGACCCTCCTCCAGGGAACGCCCAGAATCGCCCTGAAGTCCCCGCCCCAATTCCTGTTCACCTCCTCGAGGGTCCCGACCACGTCCTTCTCCGCGTCTCCGAGGAAGATCGATTCGGCCCCGAGGGCCCTCGACACTAGGCAGAGGTGGGTCAGGGTCCGGTCGTCTCTTACGTACCTCTGCCCAACCCTGAGCACCCTGATGCTCCGCGTCATTCTCGCGCACCCTCCAGGAGGGTCAGTTGAGGACCCTCGACCCTCAGGGAGACCTCGTGCAGGAGTTGGGCGATCCCCTGGCCGGTCCGAGCGGAGACGAACGTCGCGTCCCTTATGCCGGCCTGCCACATCTTCTCTCCCAGCTCCTCCCGCGTGACAAGGTCTGACTTGTTCATGATCGTCAGTATTCTCGAGTCGGGGACGTCAAGCTCCGAGAGAGTCTCGAAACAGCTCCCGCAGTTCAGGGCCATCCTCTCCGCGGGGAGGCTGGAATCGACGAGGAGGAGGACAACGGTCGCGAGCGAGACCTCTTCGAGGGTCGACTTGAACGCCTCTATCAGAAAGTGGGGCAGGCGGCTGATGAACCCCACGGTGTCCGTAATGAGAACGCGTCTTGGACCGATGTCGATCCCTCTCGTGGTCGGGCTGAGGGTTGTGAAGACTCCGGCGTCGACCTCCTTCTTCTCTCCGCTCAACCGGTTGAAGAGGGTCGTCTTCCCCACCCCCGTGTACCCCGTGATGGCCACGGTGGGGTAACCGGTCTTCTCGCGCCTGTACCTGAAGATCTTCCTCCTCTCGCTCACTTCTCTGACCTTCTTCTTCAGCGTGGCGACCCTCTTCTTCATCATCCTCACGTAGACGTCAACCTCGTACTTTCCGAGCCCGAAGAAGCCGGGTTGCTCGCCCGCCTTCGCCATCCGGACCTTGTCCCTCGCCCTCGGCAGCTCGTAGGCCAGCTCGGCGAGCTCGACCTGAAGCTTTGCTTCGGCGGTGGACGCCCTCTTTGCGAAGATCTCCAGGATCAGCTTCTCCCTGTCCTCGACCTCTACCTTGCAGAGCTTGGCCAGGTTGTAGGATTGCGAAGCGCTCAGCTGCGAGTCAAAGATCACCTTCTCCGCGTTCGTCTCCCTGACCAGCTCCGAGGCCTTCTCCGCCTTCCCCTCTCCGACCCCGTACTTCGCCCTCGAAAGATACCTCTGGGTCAGCGACCCCACGACCTCGTACCCCGCCGCCTTCGCAAGAGCGTTCACCTCCTCCGACTCGTACGCGTCGGGATAATGGATCAGGACAACCCTGGTCATGCAGACTTCCCGCTCTCTCCCCCCGGGGGCGCCGTATAACTGTCCGAGCCGCGGCTGAAAGAATGCGGTGGCTCCACCGGTCCGGCCTGGGAATCCGCCGAGCCATTCCTTTTATCGCCCCCTCCGGCCCGCAGCCGTCGTTGCAGCCATTCGACGAGCGCCGCAGGCTCTCGATTATGGTCGACTACCTCTTCGGCGCGGGTGTGGCGAAGGCCCTTCCGAAGCAGGACCTGCGCCTCGTCTATTCACGGAAGTCCGGCCGGGTCAAGCTGGTGTTTCACGGAGAACGGCTCCTGGCGACGGTGAAGCCGAACGGGGCCATGGCTCTCTCCCTTTACGGCGCAGAGCTGCTCGCCAAGAGCCCGAAGTTCCGAGAGAACTGCGTGACCGTCGCTGACGAGACTGCGGAGTTCGTCCACGGAGGGAAGTCGGTCTTCTGCAAGTTCGTGAAGTCCGCGGGACGAAACGTGCTTCCTAGGAGCGAGGTCACGATTCTGGACTCCAAGGGCAACGTGCTGGGGGTGGGGATGGCCGTTCTGAATGGGAGGGTCATGAAACAATTTAAGTCTGGGGCGGCTGTGAGGATCCGAGCAGGCCGAGAACAATGAAGATGGATAACAGGAACGCCAGGCGCATGATGGAGCGGATGGGTATCGACATGAAGGAGATTCCGAACGTCCTGGAGGTTGTGATCAAGACCACGGACAAAGAGATGCACATCAAGAGCCCATCAGTTTCCGAGGTGAACGCGCAGGGAAACAGGGTCTTCCAGGTCGCGGGCGACGTGGAGGAGGTCGAGGTCGAAAGGAAGACCTTCAACGAGGAGGACATCCTCCTGGTCCAGCAGCAGACCGGCGCGAGCAGGGAGAGGGCAGTCGCGGCCCTCGAGGAATCCGACGGAGAGGTCGCCAGGGCGATTCTGAAGCTGACGTAGCCCTTCCAAAGATGAGCTCCCTCTGGCAGATCGTGCAGTGAACTCGGCTGCCGACCCAACGCTTTAGTGCGCTGCTTCGATTAGGGGGGCGTTGAAGCCGAAGAGTCTCCTGACCCTCGCGGAACTTGACCCGAACGAGATGGATTCCATCCTGTCCCTTTCCCTGAGGCTGAAGGGATCCAGGGGGAAGTCGAAGGAACGCCCGCTCCAGGGAAAGACGGTGGCGCTGCTCTTCGAGAAGCCCAGCACCCGGACCAGGGTCAGCTTCCAGGTCGCGGTCAGCGAGCTCGGGGGGAGCTCGATTAGCCTCGGCTCCAGTGAGATACAACTCGGAAGGGGAGAAACAATCGAGGACACCGCCCGCGTTCTGTCTAGATACGTCCACGCCATTATGGCCCGGGTCAACGGGCATTCAGAGGTCGAGAAGCTTGCCGCCTCTTCCGCCGTGCCCGTAATCAACGGGTTGAGCGACCTCTACCACCCAGTGCAGATTCTCGCCGACCTCCTCACGCTGCGGGAGCGGAATGGCGCGCTCAGGGGGCTCAAGGTCGCCTGGGTAGGTGACGGAGACAACGTTTGCAACTCATGGTTGATTGGCGCCGCGACCACGGGTATCCAGTTCTCGGCCGCGACCCCGCCTGGCTATGCTCCCAACAAGAGTGCGGTCAGCCTTGCGAAGTCAATCGCGAAAGGCACGGGCGCCTCTCTCACCCTCCTCGAAGATCCTAAGGAGGCAGTAGAGGGAGCGGACTGCGTAATCACCGACACTTTCGTGTCCATGGGGTTCGACAAGGAAAGAGAAGAGAGGGTCAGGGCCTTCCTGCCGAGGTACCGAGTCGACAGGCATCTGATGGCCTTGGCAAAAAGCGGCGCCATCTTCCAGCATTGCCTTCCGGCCCACAGAGGCGAAGAGGTGACCGACGAGGTCATCGACGGGCCGAACTCAGTGGTCTGGGACGAGGCGGAGAACCGTTTGCACACGACGAAGGCGCTGCTCTGTTACCTCATGCTCGGACGAACAGAGCTTCCATAGGCTGTCATAAGTCTGACCACTGTGACATTGCCCGGGATGCAAAAGAAGCGCAGGTAGGTTCAAATCATGTCGGCTTAGGCGGAGTTCGAAGGCGCACAGAGTTGGAAATCGTCGATCAAGAGGTGAAGTTCGCGTGCTCAAACGGGTCCGAAATGGTCGCGCATCTCTCCAGACCGAGCGGCACCGACCGAGTCGGCGAGGGAAAGAGGCCTGCGATAATAGTGATTCACGAGGCCTACGGCCTGAACGAACAGATCAAGGGGGTCGCACACAGGTATGCGGAGGAGGGTTTCGTCGCTGTGGCGCCCAACCTCTTCACCAGGAACGGCGACATAATGACGGAGAAGAACATCGAGAGCGCCATGAGGCCGCTGTGGTCGCTTCCACCAGAGACGAGAAACGACCAGAGCGCCATCCAGGGCCTGATGAAGATCATGTCAGCCACAGACAGGAAGGTCATGAGCATCTTCTTCTTGGGCAGGGAGGAGATGGAGAGGCAGATGGCGAACGACCTGTTGAGCTGTAAGGACTACCTCAAGAGCCTGAGCTTCGCCAGAGGGGACAGGCTGGGCATCACGGGCTTCTGTCTGGGCGGGGGACTCACCTATCAGGTCTCTGCAATGTACCCGTTCAGCGCTTCGGTGCCATTCTACGGAAACAACCCATCGCCCTTGGAGGCCGTTGCGAACATAAGCGGCCCCATCCTGGCATTCTACGCTGGCGAGGATGAAAGAGTCAACGCGGGGGTGCCTCCTCTTGTCGAGGCGATGCTGAAGCACAAGAAGTCTTTCGAAATGAAGGTGTACAGGGGCGCGCAGCACTCCTTCTTCAACGAGACGAAGTCCGTGTACAACAGGGAGGCCGCGGAGGACGCATGGAGGAGGGCCGTGGCGTTCTTCAACGAACACCTTCTGCGTTAGGAGAATGGAGGGCTGTCGAATGGCGGCTGAAGAGGATGGCGCGATGGAGGCCAAGCGGAGCCGCGACCTCCTGTGGGATTGTTTTGTGAACTGGTCGTTCACTCTTGAGAGAATGGAAAAGGGAGGAACTGACGCGCCCGATGGCTAAGAATCGTCGAGCGAAGGACGAGTTTTCTTCTACAGTCTGATTCGGCCTTCGACTACCAGACGTCAGACTGCCGTAGGCGGAGTACCGTGTGCTTTCCCCAGGGATTCCCAGCTACCACCATCTTTGCGAAATCACTCGGACATACGTTTAATTGCGCAAACCGAGGCAGATGGAATGGCAGATTCGGATGGGTTCCCCGATTGAGGCGACCGTCAGGGCTCTTTTCGAATTCGAATCCGAACTCGACAGGATGAAGGCAGAAGCCCTGGAGGCCAAGAAGAAGATGATCAAGGACGCCGTCGGTCTGGCAGAATCGGCCAGGTCGGCCGCGATTTCGAAAGCCCAGCAGCAAGTGTCCGAGAGGCTGGCCAAGGCGAGGGCCGAGAGCGAGGGCGAGGCGGAATCAATTAGGAAGAAGGGGGAATCGTCGTTGAAGAGCTTCGAAGCGATCATCTCTATGAGAAAGGGGAAAGCCATCGAGAAGGTAGTGGCTCGCCTCCTTGGTGAAGCCCAGTGAAGGTTGTAGCCGTGGGCGGCAAGGCCTTCGTGACTGGCTTCGCACTCTCCGGCGTCAGCGGTGAATACGTGTCATCGCCTGTCGAGGCGCTCGGGAAGATCGAGAAGCTCGTCCGGGACCCCCAGGTCGGCCTCATCATGGTCAGCGACGAAGTCGCGAAACCCCTCGGCGCGCAACTGACAGCCATCAGGACGCAGAGGGCAACCCCGCTGATCTACGAGGTCCCCGGACCAGGGAGCAAGAAGGAGAAGGTCGATTACCGCGCCATGCTGAGGAGCATACTGGGAGTCTGATCGAGTTGAGCAAGGCCACCGCCGACACTCTAGAGAAGGTCTCCGGAGAGTTCGAGACCCAACTACTGGCGGACCTCCAGGAGGGAAAGGCGCAGGCTCTTTCTACGGTGGAGTCATCTAGGAGGGAGGCGAGCGTGGTCGTGACAAAGTTGCTAGACGCTAGCGTCAAGCAGGCAGAGTCGCTAAGGAGACAAGTCGTCGGCGCGGCTGAGCTCGAGGCTAGGAACGCCCAGCTGAAAGCGTTGGAGAAGGCAGTTGTCGAAGTCTTCGACGCGGCCGTGAAAGGGCTCGGAGGAGGTTCCGGCGCACGCTACGAAGCGTCGCTGACGCAGCTTGTCAAGGAAGGGCTGGAAGCGATTGGCCCGGGGGCCAGGGTCCACTGCAGGTCCACGGACAGGAGCGCGGTCTCTAACGCCTTGCGGAAGCTCGAGGGCAGTCAGTCCAAGCTGGTCCTCGAGGAGAAGGGCATCGACGCCATCGGAGGCGTCGTCATGACCTCCATGGACGGGTCAGTGAGATTCGACAACACCTTCGAGGCTAGGCTTGAAAGAATGCGGCCGACTCTCAGAATGGAAGCCTCAGCGATACTCACGAACGCCTGAGCCTCGCCGAGCGCCCACTCCCCACGCCTGGCTTGACTCGACCGGCAAAGGCAACGCGTCTAGAGATCAAGGCCGCCTCAATCTGTGAAGAGCCTTGTTGGTCCGGCCGCGTCCAAGACAGCCGGGGACCGTCCGTTGAGTGATAATCTCTGGCAGGCCGTCGTTTGCTCTGCCCAAGAAATTATAAGTCCGGGTCTAAGGAGGGCGAAAGAGAATTCGTTGGCAGTCAAGGGAAAGATCGAATGGATCTCTGGGCCGGCTGTCAAGGCTTCAGGGATGTCGGCTGCCAAGATGAACGAAGTCACTCAGGTAGGCGAGGAGAGGCTAGTCGGAGAGGTGATCAAGCTGACCGGCGACATCGCATTCATTCAGGTCTACGAGTCCACCAGTGGCCTGCGTCCGGGTGAGCCCGTCCTCGGCACGGGCCAGCCTCTGTCGGCTACTCTCGGGCCCGGCATGGTGGGGGCGATTTATGATGGCCTCCAGAGACCGCTCGATGTAATCGCAAAGAAGACCGGCGCCTTCATCACCAGGGGCGTTTCGGCCAATTCGATACCGTTCGACAAAGAGTGGGCGTTCGTCCCCTCAGTCAAGAAGGGGGACGAGATCGAGGGCGGGAGCATCCTGGGGAGCGTCCGGGAAACGCCGCTGATCGAGCACCGGATACTGGCTCCGCCGACTGCGCCGAAGGCGAAGGTGAAGGACGTCGTGAAGGCCGGGGACTACAGGATTGACGAAGTCGTGGTCGTCGCTGAAGACAAGGCGGGCAAGAAGCACGAGCTGAAGCTCTATCACAGGTGGCCGGTCAGGACGCCGAGGCCCGTCAGAGAGAGGCTCGACCCGGAAATCCCGCTGATGACGGGGCAGAGGGTCCTCGACTCTTTCTTCCCGATGGCGAAGGGAGGCACGGGAGCGATACCCGGAGCGTTCGGGACCGGGAAGACTGTGACTCTTCATTCCATCGCGAAATGGGCGGACGCCAAGGTCGTCTTCCACATCGGCTGCGGGGAGCGAGGGAACGAGATGACCGAAGTGCTGATCGAGTTTCCGGAGTTGATCGACCCTCAGAGCGGAAGGCCGCTGATGGAAAGAACCATCCTCATCGCCAACGTCAGCAACATGCCGGTCGCGGCCAGAGAGGCGAGCATCTACACGGGGGTCACGATGGCCGAGTACTACCGAGACATGGGCTACGACACTGTCCTGGTCGCCGACTCGACCAGCAGGTGGGCCGAAGCGCTCCGAGAAATCAGCGGGAGGCTGGAGGAGATGCCTGCCGAAGAGGGATACCCGTCCTATCTCGCATCGAGGCTCGCCGAGTTCTATCAACGGGCCGGAAGGGTTGAGCTGCTGGGCACGCCGTCAAGGACCGGCTCGATCACCCTCGTCGGTGCAGTTTCTCCGGCCGGAGGCGACTTTACGGAACCAGTCACCTCTCAGACGATCAGGTTTGTCAGGACCTTCTGGTCCCTCGACGCGAGGCTCGCGTATTCGAGGCACTACCCGTCCATTAACTGGATGAACTCCTACTCGGGGTACATCGAGTCGGTAGGCAGGTGGTGGAAGGAGAGGGTCGACAAGGAGTGGCTCTCGGTTAGAGCCAATGCCTACGCCATACTCCAGCGTGAAGACGCGCTCAAGGAGATCGTCCGTCTCCTCGGGCCCGAGGCCCTGCCCGACGAGGAGAAGCTGATCCTCGACGTCGCAAGAATGATTCAGATCGGGTTCCTCCAGCAGAACGCGTACGATGACACCGACGCCTACTGCAGCCCGCAGAAACAGTTCAGGATGATGAAGATGTTCGTGCAGTACCACCAAGAGGCGCTGAAGGCCCTGAGGAGCGGCGTACCGCTGCCCAGGATAAGGGGGATGCAGGTGATCGCCCCGATGCTGAGGGCGAAGTTCGCGATAAAGAGCGAAGAGCTCGGCAAGCTCGAGTCGCTCGTTCAACAGATGTTCGGCGAGTTCGCAAGCCTGTCGGACCTACGGGAGGCGAAGGCAGCGTGAGCAAGCCGTCCTCAGGCCTAGAGTACAGCAAGGTGGCCGAGATCAGAGGGCCGCTGCTCGTGGTCGACGGCGTCGACAGGGCCGCCTTCGACGAGCTGGTCGAGATAGAAGATACCGAGGGCAAAAGGAGGCTCGCGAGGGTCCTGGAGACAGGTTTCGGCAAGGCCGTCGTCCAGGTCTTTGAGGGGACCTCCGGCCTATCGATCAGCGGAACAAGGGCGCGTTTCCTCGGCCACACGATGCAGCTCCCCGTGTCTGACCAGCTCCTCGGAAGGGTCTTCGACGGACTTGGCAAGCCTCTTGACGGTCTTCCCGAGCCCGTCCCCAAGGTCTTCCTCGACGTCAATGGTGCGCCAATCAACCCCGAGAGGAGGGCCTACCCGACCGACCTCATCCAGACTGGCGTTTCGGTCATCGACGGCATGCTGACCCTGGTCAGAGGCCAGAAGCTTCCGATCTTCTCTGGAGCCGGCATGCCCCACAACATGCTGGCAGCCCAGGTCGCAAGGCAGGCAACTGTGGCGGGAAAGGGCGAGGAGTTCGCGGTCGTCTTCGCCGCCGTGGGCGTCTCGAGCAGCGACGCCGCGTTCTTCCAGCACACGCTCGCGGAGTCGGGCGCGATCAAGAGGAGCGTCCTGTACCTGAACCTCGCGGACGACCCGGCCATCGAGAGAATCATCACTCCACGCGTCGCCCTCACTGCGGCGGAGTACTTGGCTTTCGAGCTGGGCATGCACGTTCTGGTCATAATCACGGACATCACGAACTACTGCGAGGCGCTCAGAGAGATTTCGGCTGCAAGGGAGGAGGTGCCCGGCAGGAAGGGCTTCCCGGGTTACCTCTACACGGACCTCGCGACGATCTATGAGCGGGCCGGCAGGATAAAGGGAATGAAAGGCAGCATCACCCAGATGCCCATCCTTTCGATGCCCAACGATGACGTGACTCATCCGATCCCCGACCTGACAGGCTACATTACCGAGGGCCAGGTATTCCTCGGGAGGGATCTCTTCAGGAAGGGCCTCTACCCGCCGGTTTACCTGCTTTCGAGCCTCAGCAGACTGATGGGCCCAGCGCTGGGCCAGGTCATCAAGCAGGGCAAGGCGCCGGCCGACCACCAGCAGGTGGGCAACCAGCTGTACAATGCATACGCGAGGTCGGTCGAGCTGCGCGCCCTGGCGGAGATAGTTGGCAAGTCGGGTCTGACAGAATCGGACCTGAAGTACCTCGCCTTCGGTGACGCGTTCGAGCAGAGGTACCTCAACCAGGGCTACGACGAGAACCGGAGCTTTGGGGACACCCTGAGGATCGCCTGGGAGGTTCTTTCGATACTCCCGCAGAACGAGCTCACCAACATCAAGGAGGAGTTCATCCAGAAGTACTACGTCACTGGCAGGCCGGCTGGGTAGAGATGTCCGTAGCGTCCGGCTCCAACGTCCTCCCCACGAAGATCGAGTTGATCAGCACCCGCAGGAGGCTCCAGACCGCGGTCAGGGTGAAGAAGGTTCTTGACGACAAGAGGGAAGTCCTCCTGAAGCGCCTCGACGAGATAATCCTTCAGGCGGCAGCGTCACGCGACGAGATCTCGCCACCCCTCTCTGACGCCTACCTCGCCCTCTACGACGCGTATCTCAATCTGGGCCCTCTCCGGCTCGAGGGGATCGCCGCGAACACCCCGCCGATGGTGGAGACCTACGTCACTGTCCGCAGGGTCGTCGGCGTGGACATACCCTCGATCAAGCTTTCCGAGAGGAAGGTGGGAATGACCTACGGCTTCGCGGACACCAGCGTGGCCGTCGACAGGGCGTCTAGGCAGATGAGGAAGGTTCTGCCTTCAATCTTCAGGGCCGCGGAGTTCGAGAACGCGATATTCAGGCTCGCGAAGGAGCTCGAGAGGACGCAGCGTCTCCTGAACGCGCTCGAGTACATGATAATCCCGCGGTACGAGGACTCTATCCACTATATCCAGCAGACTCTCGAAGAGAGGGAGAGGGAGGAGTTCACGAGGCTAAAGCATGTAAAGAAGGTCCTGGAGAGGAAGGCCGCGGCATGACCGAAGAGACAGTCGACGAGCCGTTCAGTATCGCGGTCGAGAAGGTCGAGGCAGCGCACAAACAGGCCGTGGCCGACCTCAGGTCCAAGCTCGAGAGGGCGAAGTCAGCCGCGCTGAAGAAGGTCAGCTCCTAGGTCTGTCCGTCCAGGCAACGACCGACCTGATCACCATGAACACTATTGCCATCCCAGCCAGAAATCCGGCCGTCGAGAAGGCTATCGCGAGGAGGCTCTTCGAGAATCCTGCCGCGCCCCCGACGTAGTAGCCTAGATAGACGCCCAAGAACACGAGCGGGGTGACCACCAAGGCGGTGGCAATGATCACGACTAGGAGGGCCCTGTTTCCTCTGGCTCGGCTCAACGTGCGGCCGGGGCCCCGGAGTGGTAAAAATCGTTTGGGAGGGCCGGAGCGAGCCGGCCCTTCACTCCTACTCGCACTTGCTGTAACCGCAGTTGGTGCACTTGTAACAGCCGTTCTCGAAGATTAGTGCGCTCTCGTGGCAGTCGGGGCACGTTCCTCCCTGCGGGAGCTGCTTCGAGGCGAAAGACTGAGGCGGAACCTCCAACTCCTTCACAACGTGGTTGAGGGTCAGGAGCTCGAGCGCCTTGGCGATTGCGTCCGGGATCGAGAGCAGCTGCACTCCTTCGTCCCACGAAACGTACTTGCCCTTGATCCCCTTCAGGGTGGATATGGCGCTCTTGACGTCTCCTCCGTTCTGCAGGTAGAGGCTGATCAGCCTCCCCAGAGCCTCGGCGTCGGCCTTCTCGTCCCCGCCTTGCTTGCCAAGGGTCACAAAGACCTCCTTCAGCTCGCCGTTCACCAGGTTACCCGTGAGGTACAGGCCTCCCTGCGGGAGCTTCAGTTTGAGGGTCCTGCCTTCCATCATCCTCGGCCTCTCGAAGGGGGCTTCCGGCTGCTCGGCCTTCTTGGCCACGTTGGCCGTTTCCAGGATTCCCTCCCTGCTCCCTTCCCTGTAGACCGTGATGCCCTTGCATCCCATTCTCCAGGCGAGGAGGTAGATCTTCTCGACATCCTCGGGCGTTGTCTCCTGAGGCAGGTTGACCGTGCTGGAGATGGCCGTGTCGATGTGCTTCTGAATGGTCGCCTGCATCCTGACCCTCATCTCAGGCTTGATCTGGTGTGAGGTGACGAAGTAGTTCGGCAGCTGTCTCTCGTCCCTCGCGCCGGTCTGAGCCATGTACTCGCCGACGAGGGGATGGAAGACCTTGAACTCGTCTTCGCTGAGTGACTTGGTTCTCCTCGTGTAGGAGAGGGCGAAGACCGGCTCTATTCCGCTGGAGCAGCCTGCGAGAATCGAACCCGAACCCACTGGGGGGATCGTCGTTATCGCGGCGTTCCTTATGCCCTGGGCCCTGATCTTCTCCTTGACCTTCTCGTCCAGCCTCGAGATGAACGGCTGGGCTAGGTGGCTACCAGCGTCGAAGGCTGGGAAGCTCCCCTTCTCTTTTGCGAGGTCGGTCGAATAGTCGTAGATCACGTGCTTAATCCTCTCGAACAGGTGGTCCACGAACCCAATCGTCGAGTCTTCGTCGTACTTCAGGCCGAGCTTGATCAGCATGTCCCCCAGTCCTGTGATGCCGACTCCTATCCTCCTGCTGCGAAGCGAGGCGTCCTTCTGCTGGCGGAGCGGGTGCCGTTCAGCGTTGTAGTCGAGGACGTTGTCGAGGAACCTCACGGCGAACTGGGTCGCCTTTGTGAGCGATTCCCAGTCTATGCTGGCCCTTTCCGTGAAGGGTTCTAGGACGAAGGCGCTGAGGTTGACGGAGCCCAGGCAGCAGCACCCGTAGTTCTCTAATGTCTGCTCGCTGCAGGGGTTGACACCCTGCACCTCCATGCCCCCGTACTCCGTAGTCGACTCCCTCTTTATGGCGTCCCAGAAGAGGACGCCGGGTTCAGCCGTCTCCCACGCGCCCCTGATGAGCGACTTCCAGACTTCTCTGGCCGATACGGTCCTGTTGACCTCCGCTTTCTCGTTCTTGAAGTGAAGCAGAAAGTCCCCGTCGGTCTCTACTGCTCGCATGAAGTCGTCAGTGATTTTCACAGAGATGTTGGCGTAGTTTACCTTCTTCAGGTCCCTCTTGGCTTTGATGAAGTCCATCACATCCGGGTGGTCGACCCTTATCGTGATCATGAGGGCGCCCCTCCTTCCTGCCTGACCAATCGTTCCTGTCGTGGTCGAAAGGAGCTCCATGAACGAGACAGAACCCGAGCTGTAGATCGCCGAATTGTTGACCGGGGCTCCTCTGGGTCTCAGGACCGAGATGTCTGTGCCGACTCCTCCACCGAAGCTGTAGGTTCTCGCCGCCTCCTTGCACCAATCGAATATCGCTTCAATCGAATCTTCCCTTATCCTGAAGAAGTAGCAGTTCAACAGAGTCGACTTCCTCGTCTGTCCAGCCCCGAAGAGAATTCTTCCTCCGGGGACAAACCTGTAATCTTGAAGCAGCCAGTGGAACTTCGCGGTCCATTCCTTCCTCTTTTCTTCGTCCCTCTCCGGCGAGGCTAGCTCCTTCGCCACCCTGCGCCACATGTCGTCCGGAACCTTCTCCACCTGCCTCCCCTGCTGGTCTCTCAGTGCGTACTTCTCGTAGAATACCCTGACACGTAGTTCATCTCCTCCGAACGCGGCGAGGGTCTCCGAGGGAATCTTCACTTCTGCTCCGTTCTGCTCTCCAGCATTCGGAGAGTCACGTGGTTCTTCAACTGTTGACGTCATAACCTTAGCCTCAACCCTATTCCCGACGATATATATCTCACCCTCTGCTGATTCGCATTTGACAACGGCACGAGGCCCGGCGAGGAGTCTCGACGACATGAAGCGATCCGCGGTGGAATCTTTTTGACTGGACGTGGACCTCGCTCGGTCGGGCTAGACTGCCGTCGAATACTGGATTGTGGCTACCGACTTGCATCGCCTGCACCGGGCCGCGTTCTGCGGCAACTTGGCGCCGCAGTTCCTGCAGACCGATATGGTTCTGTCGACCTTGAAGTACGGAAGCTTCGGCGTCGCATTCAGGATCAGGTTGTAGACGCCTCTAACATCTTCCGCGTTCCCGTCGAGCGTCACAGAGAGCCCACCGCGGAGGCCCGTGGCCATCTTGGTCATGTAGTCTATCTTCTCAGGACTCTCTAGGTCCGCCAGGAGCAACCTGGGGGCCTGGGTGTAGGCGCCCTTCTGCAGCGGCTGGAGGTTCGCCTTTCCGTATTTCTCGGAGTCTAGTGTTGCCAGTCTGAGCGCACCGTCGAGTTCGAGTATCGAAACGCCCAGCCGGTCTATCCTGGTCGACTTGTCACTGGCGACTTGGCTTGCCGTCTCCACTATCTTCTCCGCGAGCTCGGACCGCGAAGCCATCGTCGGGTCCCTGATCAGACTGGCCAGGGTCTCCTCGATGCCGACTAGGTTCATGATTAGCGGCATCGTATCTGAGGTCATGGCGTCCGACCCAGCAGCGAGAGACGGCAAGAGACCACGCTTCAAGGTCCTCTCGATGAGCCTTCTCCTGGTTGAGAGCGCCTCGGATGCGACGCCGATCAGCATTGCCAGCTTCGCTCTGAAGTACGTCTCGTCCTGGTTGGAATCGTATGCCAACCTGGGTAGGTTGAGGCTCAACCCGTGAAGTACGCTGATGTTGTCCGCCTGCGATTCCTGAGGGAGGACGTTCGCACTGAGACCCAGGAAGCTTCTTCGCTGGTCAGATGAGAAGAACGCCATTCTGCCGCCGTTGAATATGATTGAAGCCGCGTCTTTGAGCGTCTTGGTCTCGTCGACCCTGTTAGGCTTAGCCAGCAGCAGCCTGATGTCGGGCCTGGGCGTCTCTTCTACAAAGTTCCGATACGCCCCGAGCACGGCGTCGAGCGTCCTGTCGAGGACATCCCTGCCCACGTCGTCGTGCCTGTAGGGGTTCAGCTCGAGGCTGATCGCAGGGGCTTCGGCTCCGGCGATGGGGGAGCTCACGGCTTCGAAGAACCTCAGGAAGAGAGACTCCATATCTCTCTTCCCACGCGACCTGCAGAAGGGACTCAGGTACTGCAGGAAGTTTGTGAACGTGACCTCGTCGGATGTCTCTTTGCAGAGCATCGACGCCATGTTGAGCACGATGTTGAGGGCCCTCTCCGCGTTCTCCGGGCTAGGGATCATCGGCATGTTGATGATCCTTCCCCTTGGGTTCATCCCGCCGCTCCTCACGGACAACAGGTCAACGAAGACCGTGTCAGGGGTCAGCCCCCAGGTCCCGGCGTTGGTAATGTGAATGTCTCCAGAGAGATGGGCGTCAGCGACATCTCTGGGGAGCTGCTCCAGCAGGAGGTACTCCGAGAAGACCTGTCTCCCGGTCTGGCGCACGAGTGACTCCACATTGCCCCCGTCGTCGCCGGCCTTCCCCAGCAGCTGGGTCACGTCGTAGATCGGAATGCCAAGCCTCGTGAGTTTGTGCCTGTACTCCTCCATGCTGTGCTCTACCAGGAGGGCGTTGACTATCTCTCGGATGAGAGGCGCTGTCAGGTACTGCGTCTGGAACTTGTAGAGCCTCGACTCGGTCTCGCTGGTTATCTTCTGCGCCAGTTCGACAGGCATCCCCGCTTCCTTCACCAAGGACTGCAGGATCTTGTTCGCGTTGAACTCCTCCATCGTCTGGTGGGACGTCCTCACGTACAGCTTCCCGCTTTCGACTAGTGACTGTTCCTCAATCTGGCGGGTCAGGTTGAGGACGAGTCTGCCTAGGTTCGTGACGGTGTACTTCCTCTCCTGCCTGTTGAGTTGGATCAGCAGCTGCTTCACGAGCTTCCTGAGGTGGTACGCGAATTTTCCCGATTCTTTCTTGGATTTGAAACCTGCAAGGGTCTTCAGCGCGCTGTAGGTCAGCGGCCCCTTGATGTTCAGTATCCTGAGAATCTCCAGCCTCTGGGGAGATGCAATCACGCTATAGATCGTCTTGACCCTTCGAGGAGCTGCCTGCAAGTTCTCTCGGATGGTCATTGTCAATTGTATATCAAGATAGTGTGTTAAGCTGTGCTGCGGAAAGCGGTAGGCGGTTCTACAAGCGCAACCGCCGAAGCAGCTACAGAGACGAATACGAGAAGATATCCAAAGACCTCGCCGTGAGAACATACCTTGCCGACCTGTCAAAGACAGGCAAACCGACAAGCGAGAACTCAAAGAGAGGAACACTTCTGGCGTGCCGGAAATTCCTAGAACAAACGAAGAGACCAATCACGGAATCGACAATGCAAGAACTCGTCCAATTCAAACGAGACAATCCAAAGGATACAACAGTCGAGCAAGAACTCAAGCTATGGAAGGCAGAATCCAACATGGCAATCACCCAAGTGTACGCAGCCAGAATACTCGGAGTGTTCCGAAGGAACTACGCCCGACTCAACCTGACAATCCACGTCGAAGGCAGCGGAAACAAGACAATCCCAATCAGAGAACCAATCCTGAGAGCCATCAGACAGGACGAACAACTCTCGGACCAACACAAGGACGAGATAGACCTGATGGCCTTCTCAGGAGAAAGGCGACAGGCGATCAACATGACACCAGTCGAGAACGTCCATCTGGTAGACGAAACAGAGAGCGCGATAATCGACGTTCCAGCGAGTGTCTCAAAGACAGCAACAAGACACCCCTGCATCATTCCAAAGGAGCTCGCAGAGAGACTGCTAGAAAGGGCACAAAGGCTAGGATACAAAGTCCTGAACCCGAACTACAACAGCCTGTGGCATGAGATAACAAGACTCGCAAAACGAAAGCACAATGTGCTCCTAACCTCTCACTACATGAGAAAGAGATTCGAGACGCTAGCAGAACGAATCCCATCCACAGATATGAACCCAAACCACTGGGTCATCCTAATGGGAAGCAAACCGACCTTAGGACACATGCCAGACATCTACTCGCTCCTATCAAACACGGAACTAATCCAAGAATACGAAACCTACCTCATGCCAAGACTCGCATTAACAGGCGAGACAATCAAACCACAAGCCAACCAACTAGAACAACTCAGGCGTGAGAACGCAGAACTCAAAGAACAGCTAATCAGACTCACCAAGCTATTAACCAAACAGCTAGAAGAACAAACGACATGACAACCATAACACAGCTTCCCTTTCGTAGTTGGAAAGCAAGGGCTCAGTACCCTATGACGCATAAGGGCCGCCACGCTATAGGCGTAAATAGTCTAAACCGCTCAAATCACCGTACTGAATGAGGCGCAGAACCAAAGCCCTCTTAATGGCCTTAGCGACAGCGTTGGCAATATTCTTCCTAGCTCCGGTGCACTATTCCCCTATCGAAGTCATCGGAATCTCAGCTTGTGAGAGATGGGACATTCCCAATTGCTGGCCACTTCCCGCCTGTAACAGCGGGGAATGCCCATTGTCGGCCTATGAGTCCTTCAGCTGTGTGATCTTTGGTGTGGGCGTGACCACAGCGGGATTAATCAACGATAACTACAAATGGTCGGGATCGTACCATTTCGGTTGCGCTCCATCGACACTCACGGCATATATCTGAACGTAACTGCGCGCGGTGCTTCGCCCGCGCTCCGCGCAGCGAGGCAAACCTCCGTCTCTCGGTTTTTCTCAGACTCTTTTCCGCCAGACTTACGAGCGTCTTCGGCTCCGGTGATACTGGACGAAGTCGCCTCGCGGCTTCTTCATCCACTCCTCCGGCTTAACCCTCCACCACTCAAGGCCCAGCTTCTTGGCCTCAGCCCGACTCAAGTCGCCGAAGCGCTCGGTGAGCGCATGCTCGGCGTCGAAGACCACCGGCTCCTGACAATGAGGGCATCTAACATCCCTGCGAGTCTTTCGCCTCTCCGCATGCGTCCCTAAGTCCAGCTTCAGCCTCTGCATGAACTTCGACTTCGGGCTCAGATTCCTAGCCGACAGGAGCCCATATGAATGATGGCGCTTGTGGATATAGGTCAACGACCACCGAACCCACTCGCCGTCCCACTGGCTGAAATCCACCTTCTCTCCGGCCCAGATGTTGTAGTCCCACGCGATTCCCC
Source organism: Nitrososphaerales archaeon (assembly GCA_050011715.1). GTDB lineage: Archaea > Thermoproteota > Nitrososphaeria > Nitrososphaerales > Gagatemarchaeaceae > UBA183. The sequence goes on from JBEKIO010000029.1 coordinate 22,189, forward strand.
GATACTGGTAGCGGAGCCTCTTGTCCATCGCCTCCACGTTGTCAATGTAGTTGAAATGACAGGAGAACGCCTCCTTCCCACCGGCGACACGAGCCCTTGACTTGCCATATTCGGCCTCGACCCTTCGCCTCCAAATCGACTTGAGCTTCTTCTCGTCGATGTAGGTCATAGAAACTTTCGTCAGCCATCTTCCGGTCCGCTTCTCTAGGAAGATACGGGGGACAACCACATGGACGTGCGGATAGAATCCCTCCTGAGGCGCTTGGCTGTGCCAGAACTGGGGAACGGCATCCATCCCGAACTGGACGGGAAAGCCCCACTTCCAGTCGAAGTATTCCTGCACTGACTCGTAGGCTATCTGACAGAACCGAGCCAAGTTCATCCTGGGAACCTTGTCCCAGAGATCGGAGGCAATCGTAAAGTCCGCCGTCCAGACATGGAACGGCTCCTTAATCGCCGTGAACATCTTGTAGAGCTTGTATCTCGTGTCGCTAAGCTGCGAGACAACCTGAGCCCAATCGTCGCTAGGACAGGCTCTTGACTGACACTGGAGGACGTAGACTCACGATGAGTGACTGACCCCACACACTTTACCCTCACGACGGTATGACGACAGCCAGCAACGGCCTTGCTCTGCTTGTTCAGGCCGAAATAGGACAAGAATCGGACATACCCATCGTTGATCTTGTTAACATCGGTCTCGGACAGATAATAGGCCTCAGACTTGCGCTGCAACTCTCGTTTGGTTGCGTCATCCAGCATAGCCCATCCATTGCCCGACCTTCGTAATAACCATCAGCACGCGCGCGCACTCCGCAGACTTGGCAGGAATCAAGGTCGAGGGCGAGGATAAATGGAAGACGATTATCCAGAACGCCAAGCATCAGCAAGTGGTCAGCAAGTGAATACCAAAAGGCGCCTCAAGATAGCCGGAATCGAGCAAGTGGGGTTAGGTACGTTCTTCCTGCTCTTGCTCTTCCTATTGCTGAACGAGGCAAACGGTGCTTCTTCTGTGGTGCCTCTCGCTCTTGTGCTGGCGATTGTCGGAGCTACACTGATCTTGTTGGGACTCGAAACTCTGTGGCGAACGACTAACTCCATCCAAAACACTCATCAGCACCAGCAGCGCAACAGGGAGGATTCCTGGCACCCATGAACGCAACAGAACCCTAGCGCGGGTTCTGTCAAATCTACGGGAGACGCTCCTGTTTTTGGGTGCTGTCAAGAGTCGGGAGAGGGGAGACAGCAAGGCTGTCCAGAAGTTCCTGAACAAGTATGGGAAGGACATCACGAAACGGGCCTACTCAATCTCTCTGGCACTGTATCTTAGATGGTTAAGGAAACAGGGGGTCACTCTCTCACCAGATGAACTTGTGGTCGATAACCTCAGATGCGTCTTTGAATCTCCTGCAACTGACATTGCGTAGAAGAGAAAGCAGACCGACTGACTCGATGGATACGTGAACGACCACTTGGTGAAGGCGGGACAGGTTGCGAGCACAAGGCTCACCACGGCTTCTGCCATGCGGCAGTTCTATGCTAGGATCCATTTGACTCATGAACTACGGAACTGACTTCCAGCATATCAGCCCCAACATCAAAATGTAAGGTTGTCTGACTGAGAGGGCCAGACGAAAGCATTTCTTTGGGAGCTTCTCCAGTCGTAGGCTAATACTGGGGTAGCAATTCATTACCCCAGCAAAGTGCTAGACCGTTTAGCATAAGTATAGGGAAGAGTGTCTTCCATCAGAGGTCATTCTCTTGCCAAGAGCAGACTTGGGTGAACGCAAGACTCATCTCAAGACATTCAGACTCCCTGAATCGCTGGTGCTTTCTCTTGGGAAAGAAGCAGCCGATGAAGGCACAACCGTCAACGCGAATGTCAACTCAATCATCAGAGAGCACTTTGAATGGCATAAGAAGGCACAGGAGTTCGGATTCGCATCGATTCACAAAACGCTCCTCAAGAGCATGCTTGAAGGCTTGGATGACGAGACGCTCACTCGAATAGGGCGAGAGGTCATGGCCCCCTTGTGGAAGGAGATGGCGGAGTATTGGTCTCAAGACTCCTCTCCAGACGGGACACTGAATCACCTCATGGCTAGGTCCAAGTTCAATCCCCACCACCAAACGAGAATAACACGGGAAGAGAACACATACACGGTTATC
>JBEKIO010000030.1:0-17917 GCA_050011715.1 Nitrososphaerales archaeon
CTGCTTTTCCCATTTACCTGCGAACGCAGACATCGATAGCTTCGAATATCAAGCGGGTTCAAATTCTCTAAGTGGTGGAAAGTATAATTAAGTTCACAACAGCATTAAGAATTGTTCTTTGTACCGCCATTCCTTGGAAAGGGAGCAATCGGGCGGGCAAGCGGTTGACGAAAGACGGGGTAAGCATCCTGCTACTAGAGTCGCGGTCATCTCCGACGTCCACTCGAACCTCGAGGCGCTGCAAGAGGTGCTTTCCCGTGTCGAAGGCATGGAGGTCTGCTGCCTCGGGGACGTAGTAGGTTACGGCGCGAATCCCAACGAGGTAGTCGAGGCGCTGCGGGAAAGGAAAGTGCTGACCGTGATGGGGAACCATGACCAAGCGGCCGTGACCGGAGAGACTGGGATGTTCAGCGCCAGGGCCGCGATGGCTGCGAAATGGACCTCGAAGGCGCTGGCGGCCCCGAACTTCGCATACCTCAAGTCTCTCCCGAAGGAGCGCAGACTGCGGCTCGGGGACGCGAAGGGATACCTGACGCATGGGAGCCCAGATGACACGCTGTGGGAGTACGTCGACCCAAGGACGCACGAGCAACTCTTCGGCCACTATCTAGAGAGACTGCGCGTCCGGTTCGTAGGACTAGGGCACACCCACATCCCCTTCGTCAGCGACACGGCGGAAGGAACGGTCTTCAACCCAGGCTCGGTCGGTCAGCCCAGGGACGGCGACAGGCGGGCGTCCTACGCGGTGATCAGCGCGGTCGGAGGGGAGGTAAAGGTCGACAACCTCCGCGTTGAGTACGACTGGGAAGCTGCAGCGTCGAAGATTAGGGCGGCCGGCCTTTCCGAACAGCTCGCCGACAGGCTTCGCTGGGGGGTCTGATAGCGCGCGCCAAACGCTACCGATTCAGAACCCAGATTGCCAGGTTGTGCCAATCCAAGAAATCATTCCTCCCCAATTCAATCTTGCGTCAAGAATCCAGATGTATGACCTGCCCCGATTCCCATGCATGGACAAGTCAGAAGTGAACCAGGCCGTTGGCAAGTTCATTTACTTCGCTATCTTCCGTGAGGGGAGACTCCAGCAGACGCCGGAGCCGACTGCCGACGGTTAGCGCGCGCTGAAGGTAGGTGGAAGGACTTGAACTGGCTAGAACCCCCTTCAAGGCCTACACACGCCGAGACCTATCAAATAGCAATCAGTCTTGAGGCTTAGTTTCCCGAAGATTCCGCTCGCCGTCCTGCTTGTATTCACCGTTCTGGGCTCTACGCTTGTTATCTTGCCTACTCCCGTCTTCGCAAGCATCGTCCGCATGTCACCCGCATGCGGTGCTACGATTGTCGAACCGCCCGGCACGACCGTGGTTCTGACCGGCAACATCGGCCCCTGCTCAGCGAATGGACTCATCATAGGTTTCAATGGCATAACCCTCAACTGCGCCGGGCACAGCATAACTGGTGACGGCAACATCTCCGGTTACATCGGCATCCATCTGACCTCGGCCATTGATGTCATCGTCAAGAATTGCGTTGTCAGTGGGTTCGACTACGGCATCGTTGTCACCTCCTCATCATCGGTCACTCTCAGAGGCGACAAGGCGAACGGCAATGGTGTTGGCTATCAGGTAGAACTCTCTTCTTTGAACGACAGACTCACCGGGAACACTGCGAACAAAAATGTCCACTATGGTCTTGATCTTGGCAATGCTCACAGCAACACTCTCACTGGGAACACGGCGAACAAGAATCACGACGTTGGATTCATAGTTGCTTCCTCCTCCAACGGCAATACCCTCACCAAGAACACCGCAAACGGCAACACAAATTGGGGTTACTACGACGTCTTCACAGGCTCAGGCACGAAGGGGACGGCGAACACCTACACGAGCAACATCTGCAAGAACAACGGCGTAGCGGGTTCGACCCCAAGCGGGCTTGGCTCCCCACAGGCCTAGGCCGTTCACGCTTGCATCCTATTACTAGCCTCCAAATTCACCAGAGTCGTGCTCTTCCGGGCAAACAAACGCTTAAGTGAATCTGAGTAAGAGCTCACAGCGGTAAGGGGGAAAGTGGAATTGAATTCGGGTGATTCAAAAATTCTTCCGCTCAGATTCTCCCCTCTGTTCGAAGTCAACCGATAGGCCCTTCCACCGATCTGGAGGCAGTCAAGAATGAGCCATCCAGCCAAACAGGGCAAGAAACCTGGTTCAAAACGCACTACTCGTTCGCATGTCGTAAGACTAGCGAAACGATCTAGCACCGAACACACGCTCAGCGCGAGCTACGATTGGAAGAGCGTCGAGCCAGAAGTCCGGTCGTTCTATGAACGACCCGAAACAAGAGCTCAGATTTCTCGCCACGTCTCCCGGAGGAGGCCTGTGGGCTACGTCGAGGGGCCTCCGACCCTCAACAACCAGCCCCACATAGGCCACATCAGAGGCAGAACGATGAAGGACCTGTGGTACAGGTTCAGCACCCTCGAAGGTGAGAACATCGTATTCAGGGGAGGCTGGGACACCCAAGGGCTCCCGGTCGAGCTACAGGCTGAGAAGGAGATGGGCCTTTCCGGGAACAAGTGGGAGGACCTCAAACAGGTCGGCGTCGAGAAGCTCGTCGAGGCCTGCAAGGGGCTTATCGAGAAGTACAAGCGCGACTGGGTCGAGGCCGACCGCCTTCTCGGCCTGATGATCGATGAGGAAAAGGCCTACATGACGTACAGAGACTCGTACATCGAGCGAGAGTGGAAGTACCTCGAGACCGCGTGGAACCGCGGGCTCCTCGGTGAAGGCTTCAAGGTCGTTCCGTATTGCCCCAGCTGCCAGACAGCTCTGAGCCACGCCGAGGTGGTCGAGGGAGGGTACGAACAACTACAGGACCCGAGCCTTTACTACAAAGTCAGAACCGAAGACGGCGCCTACCTGGCGCTCTGGACCACGATGCCGTTCACGGTCGTCACCGACGAGCTCGTGGGGGTGAAGCCCGACTCCGACTACGAATACGTAAGAGTCGGCGGCGAGACCTGGGTGGTCGGCTCGGAAAGGAAGGAAGCCATCTCCAGAGAGCTCGGGATACAATTCGGCGAGGTCTCAAGAAAGGTGAAGGGCAGGGAGCTGGAGGGCCTCTCTTACGTGCACCCTCTGGGCGAGATGATCCCAGGACTGCGGAGCGCCGAGTTCAAGTCCAAGGTCCACAGGGTCGTCGCCGAAGAGTTCGTAGACATTACAACGGGGACAGGCCTCGTTCACATCTCGCCGGCGAACGGCGAGGACGACTTCGCTGTCGCAACGAAGCGCGGAATCCCCGTCTTCGCGCCCTTCGACGACCAGGTGAAGTTCACGGACGACGCCGGGCGTTTCACGGGGCTCTTCGCGAGAGACGCTGACCCCATCGTTGTCGAGAGCCTAAAGGAGAAAGGAGCCCTGATATCGGTGGGGAAACTGACGCACGAATACCCGGTCTGCTGGAGGTCGGGGCACAGGCTGGTCTGGCTCGCACGCAGGGAGTACTTCTACTGGGTCGACAGGATACGGGACCAGCTTCTGCGGGCGGCGGAGAAGGTCGAGTACTTCTTCGAACCCCCGAAGAACAGGTTCCTCTCCTTCATCGCAGAGTCGCCCCCTTGGTGCATCACGAGAGAGAGGGTCTGGGGGACGCCGCTGCCGGTCTGGGTCTGCGGGGATTGCAAGGAGAAGGTGGTCGCGTTCTCGAGGAAGAGGATAGTCGAGCTCGCTTCAGAGCTCCCTGACGGCCCGTCCTTCGAGCTTCACAGGCCCTGGGTCGACAGGATCGTTCTGAAGTGCCCGAAATGCGGAGGCAGAGCGCTAAGGGAGCCCTTCGTCCTGGACACCTGGCACAACAGCGGATCCGCACCCTTCGCATCATTCACCGACGCCGAGTATAGGAAGCTCGTCCCAGTCGAGTTCCTGACTGAAGCGATTGACCAGACCAGAGGATGGGCCTATCAGCTCCTCGTGCTCAACGTGATCCTGTCGGGGAAACCCGTGGCCCCCTACAGAGCCTTCCTGTTCCAGGGGCTCGTCCTCGACGAGCAGGGGAGGAAGATGAGCAAGAGCCTCGGAAACGTGCTCCAGGGACTCGACGTCCTCCGCAACCACTCGACAGACGTATCCAGGTTCTACGTCACATGGAAGAGCTCGCCCGATGACGCCGTCAGTCTAGACATGAAGGAGATGGAGGGCAGACCGTACCAGGTCCTGAACACCCTATACCACCTCCACGTCTACCTATCTCAGAACGGAAGGGTCGACGGGTACGACGCCCAGAAGAACACTCTGGCCTGGGCTACCCAGAGGCGCCTGCTCACCCTCGTCGACCGGTGGCTCCTCTCCAAACTGGAGACCTGCAGGTCGAGGGTCCGCTCGGCCTACCGAAAGGGAAGGTACAACGAGGCAGCCAAGAGCCTCGAAGAGCTGCTCATCACCCACGTCAGCCAGACCTACGTGAGGCTTGTAAGGAACGAGCTCTGGAAGGACGACCCCAAGGAGAGGAGAAGGCGTCTAGCGATCTACGCGGTGCTCGGCCACGTCATGAGGTCGGCAGACGAACTCCTCCATCCAATCGCGCCGTTCGCGACCGAGTTCCTGTACCAAGAGGTCTTCGCAGAACGCATGTGGCAGACGCCCCTGCTCGGAATTGGGTACGGCCCGGTCGCACGACCGAAGACAGGCGGCAGCGCTGAAGCGACCGTGGACTTCGCTCTGAAGGTCGAGGAGGCGTGCAACTCTGCCAGGATGCTAGCAAGGCTGAAGCGGAGGTGGCCCCTCAGGTCAGTGCAGCTCCTGGTCCCCGCCGGTTCGGCAAAGCTTGCGGGCGGCGCGAAGACGACAATCGCATCACTTTGCAACGTCAAGGCCGTCACAATGTCTGGGTCGGCGGCCGGGTTCCCCGCCAGGTTCTCGATGAAACTCAACGGGGCACGGGTCGGCGCGCTCTTCAAGGAGAGGACGAGGGAGGTCCTGGCCGCAGCGCGACTGCTCGAGGGGGCTCCGGCGGTTGCCGTGTACCAATCAGGCAGGCCGGTCAAGGTCAGGACGAAGTCTGGCGAAGTGGAAGTCCCAGCGGCTGCCTACGAGCTCGAGGTCATGCCTCACGATGGGTACGAAGTCGGGGAGAATGGGGGCGTCTTCGTCGCGATTTACAAGGAGAGGGACGACAAGTTGATGGCGGAGGGGTTGGTTAGGGACATATCGAGGAGGCTCCAGGCTCTCAGGAAGGAGAGGGGGTTCGTTCCGACCGCAATGCTCGGGTCGGCCGCCATCGCCGGCCTCGAGGAAGAGGACCTGGCCCTGCTCGAGCCGATGATCAAGGAGATAGCGTTCCTTGTGAGGGTGAGGAAAGTGGAGCTGCTGAGTGACCGCTCGGAAGGAAGGAAGTGGTCGGAGGCCGACCTCGACGGTAGGCCTGTCTTCCTCGACGTGGACTAGGGGAGCTTTCGGGCCCTCTTCGATAGGGTATGGAACCTGGTTGGGGTCAGGGCCAGCAGAAATCTCCCAGTCGTGAAGCCCGTGAAGCGATCAGGTCAATCGTGCGGCATCAGGGTCTACTCGCCCTTCACGTAATCGGAGAGGGGCGACTGGTATGCCGACAAGGTCCTGGCCGAGAAACCCATTCTGCGGAGGTCGCTCGCGAACTCGGCCGCGAAACCGTGGGTCGTGTACACCGTCTCCGGAGAGACGGCCTCCACGAGCTTGATCAGCTCGGAGTAGTCGCAGTGGTCGCTGAGAGGGAATGAGTAGTCCGCGGCCAGAGAACCGCTGTACCCTCTCTTGATTGCCCAGCCGCTAAACGCGACGAGGATGGCCCCGTACTTGCTCCTGAGGTGTGACATGAGGCGGCTCCTGCCGCTCGACATCGGCGCGACCATCACCCAGGGCCCGCTGGGGAGCCTTTCAGCGTCCTCCGAGGGATTGAACCTGCGTCCGGCCTTGAGCGGGACGCCGTGGTCGACGTGGATTTTGTTCATGACTGCCACACTGTCATGGAAGAAGAGCGGCTCCCAACTGGAGAAGTAGTACGACAGGAGCTGCGCCTTGCCGAGCGGATAACCCATCAGGACGACCGGCCTCCCGCTGTCGAAGGCCGACCCTATCAACCCGTTCACCTCTCGGACCAGCTTCGCGGTCTGAGGGAAGACGTACTCCGAGCTGCCGTAAGTCGTTTCCATTATCAGAATCCGCGCCCTCCTCGTCCTGCATTTGCCCAGGAAGGCCCTCTCCCTACCCGAGGCGTCCCCGGTGTAGTAGACCTCGTCGGCGATCTTGATGGCGCGCGAGCCCAGTATGTGGCCTGAGTCGAGGAGCTCCACGCCCTCAACCTCCTCCGTAGTAGCGCCGAGGTCGTAGCCGCGGGCCCTGGCCAGTTCGCTCGTCTCCTTTGAGGCGATGATTCTCTCGTTCCGGGCCGGGTTGTGCATGTGGTCTATGTGAGCGTGGGAAACGAAGGTGTAGTCCGCATGGACCGCGGCCTTGGGGTCCAGGACAAAGCGGGTCTCCCCGACGTCTACCTGAATCCCGCTGTTAGATGAGATCCTGACGCCCCCCAACTCTCCGCGCCGAGAGATGGCTTCGATTATTAAGGTGTCGAGACCCTGAAGACCTTCCATTCGCCGGGACCGAGGGAGGCCTCGAAGGTCATGGTCGGGAAGACGCGTAGTGTGGAGGCCTTGACCCACGACCCGCTGGTTCGATCAAATTCTTCGAGGGGCGCGCTAAGGCGCCTCGAGAGCTCCGGGGCCCGGGGAGCGAAGCTCACCGAAGTCCGCGCGGGGACCGCGGACGAATTGCCGAGACATATGACCTGTCCCGGACCATGAAGCGAGACTGCGTAGAGCCCCCTGACGGGCACTTCCAAGAGTTCGGCCTTTGCGAACCTGATGCCGTGCTTGACCTCGAGTCGCGTGCCTGAAGCGAAGGCGTGAGCTCTCCCGCTTCCCCTGCCCACGAAGACTGTGATCGGCTCGCCCGCCCAGACTTCCGAGGCGAGGACCCACTTTAGACTCGAAGAGATAGAGGGTGAGAGCGACACCGTGCCGGCCCCAAATTCGAGTCCCAGCTCGCCTTCCAGGAATCCCTCGACCAACCTGGCGGCTGCGACCGGGTCGCTGTCCTCCCCGTGCGCCTCCCTGCCCTCCACGTCGACCCAGTAGGGAAACTCGCCCGGAGATCCGCCGAGCTTGACGCAATCCTCGGCCGCGAGATTGGCCACCTTTTCCAGCGACAGGCTCCCGATTCCAGCGAGGCCGACCCTGTAGCACAAGAGCGCGTGGGCGAGCGCAGCTCGGGTCCAGAAACCGCCGAGCTGTCCCTGGCCGTAGCTCGGGTTGAAGTACAATCGGTTGGAGTTCGGGACCGTCCTGGGCCCGTAGGGAGTCTCGAAGTCTTTCTCCAGAAGCCTGTGGACAGCGGCCTGCTCGGCCGAGGCGAGGAACCCGTGCCTGTAGGCGGCTACGGCCATGTCGATGGTTTCGTCTCCCCTGAGCCTCCCTGAGGGGTCGAGGCAGAGTGAGAGGAAACCCCGTTCGTCGACCAGCCTCTTCCTGACCATATCGGCGAGCATTTCCGCCCTTTCGCGGAACTTTCCTGCGTCGTCTGGCTTTGCGACCTGTCTGGCTACCTGGGCGGCTCCCGCGAGTCCTCCCGCCGCCGCAAGAGAGATCTCCGGTATCTCCCCCGCGGGATAGCCTCGCCCCAGTGACCTGCGCCAGCCCTGGGGGAGGGCCGGCCCGGTCCTCAGGGTGTACTCCTTCGAGGAGGCCATCAGAAAGGAAGCGAGCTTCTTCACGAGTGGGTACAGGGACCTGGTCAGCTTCTTGTCCCGGGCCAAGAGCAGGTGGGCAGAAACGGCCTGGAGCAGGAGTGCCGATTCGAGGGTCCCGGCCTCCGTCTGGTCCGAGGAGTGGGGCATCGAGCCGTCCCGGCGGAGGAGGCGCCTTGCGCCCTCGATGACGGAGAGCGCTCCTTCCCTATCGACGAACGAGAGGGCCTTCAGCAGTTCGAATCTGTCGAGACCGTTGCTCTCATGCCTTGCGCTCTGCAGCGCGGCGACCGCCCAGGCTGCGGACTCGGTCAGTGAAGGACTCGACGCCGCGATTAGCGAGCCCTGCCGGCAGGGGGCCTTCCAGTCTCCCTGGATGCGGCCGAAGTCGGAGAGGGCCTCTTCGAGCTTTGCCGGATTGTAGATTGAAATGAAGGTGACGCTCTTTGTCTCCGAAGGAGCGAGGTCCAGCTCGTGAAGCGTGAGGATTATCACCTGACCCGACATGCCGGCAGTGGGTTCGCCGATCTCCCCTGCACTGATCAGGTCGCGAACCCTTGCCCTGTCGGTCGTCATGAAGAGCTTCTTCGGAGATGGGAGCGAGCCTACGACCCGGGCGCTCGGGAGGTCAGAGACCTCGTCCATGGCCACGTGGCTCCCCCTGTTGAAGGCGTTGACCCCGAGGGCCCCCCATCCCATCGAGACCCCGCTCAGCTGAGAGGCGGTGGGGTCCAGAACGTCGATTAGCCTGAGAGCGATCGAGGCGGTCCCGGCGTTCCTCAGCGTCACCCTTCTCAGATAGCCGAAAGAGGCCCCCTGGAAGAACTCGACCGACTCCGCGACTTCGACTGCGTCAAAGACCCTGCCGGCCAGCTGAGCCTGGCGTGGCGTGACGCGTATCGCCCAGTCAGGCCTCTGCCCTTGTACGACGATCCCTGCCTGGACCTTGTAGATCGAGAGGCGCTCGAACCCGAAGACGGCCCGGCGCTCCGGGAGCGAATCGAACGACCTCAGAGAGCCGTCAGGGTCAAGAAGAATCCTGTAGTCGCGCATCCGCAGGGCCAGGGGTTTCCTGACGGCCGAGGCGCGGAGCCCCGGCGTCCTGCCTGGAAGCGCCTCAACGGTGGCGCCCATGATTCCGAGGCGGACGCCATCTACATAATATCATGAGGATTGACCGAAGTTGAGCTAGTGGACTCGGACCCGTGACAAACCCACGGCTAAAGCCGGTGGGCTTCCGAGGAGGCATATCCTCCCCTGACGGTTCCTGTTTCATGGGCCCTGCTCGCTCCTGGTGTTATCACCGGGAGTGGAGGCTGGATCTCCACAGGCGTGACTTCGGGCATGTCCTGCCCTAGTTCCTTCAAACCCTTTTGAAGGTAGTTATTGGCGGCGTTGACGTCCCTGTCTTGCTCGTGGTTGCACGAGTCGCACTTGAACGTCAGTTGGGAAAGGAGTATGTGGTTTCTCGCCCCGCACGCATTGCAGTCCTGCGTCCCATACGCTGGTTCTACTGGGTGCATCAGACCGCCCCTCGTTTCTCTTTGTAGTCGATGAACGCTCTCAGCTGATACCACGCTGCGTCGTGGGTAGACTTGGCCAAATGGCGGTTCCTGACCATGTTCTTAATTCGCAGGTCTTCCATTATCACCAGGTCGTGGGCCCTCACGATTCTGACGCTCAAGACGTGGTTGAAGTTCGACCTTTGCCTTGCGACCTTGGCGTGCTGAACCGCTACGAGATGCCGTGCCTTCTCCCGGTTCCTGGAGCCCTTCTGTTTCCTAGACAGACTTCTCTGGAGGCGTCGCAATCTCTTTTCAGCCTTCCTGAGAAACTCGGGCGGCTCTATCTTTTGACCGTCCGACGTGGTGATGATTGACTTCAAACCGACATCTATTCCAATGGGCGATTCGAAGATATCTTTCTGGGCGGGCAACAGTTCGTCCGTCTCATAGACCAGGATGGCATACCGTTCCCCACACGCTTCTCTTCTCACTGTACAGATCTTCAGTTTCCCATCCACTGGAGCTTGCCGGTGGATGACAATCGGAACATCGCCTACTTTGGAAAAGTGGATTTGCCCTCCGTCGAGGTAAACACCCCCATTGTACGCCTGCGGGTAGGTGAACGAGCCGTCTTGCCTGAATGGCTTGAACTTCGGAGACTTCGAAACGTGGTCGAAGAATGACTTGAAGGCGTTGTCCAGCCTGTGCAGGAAGTCCTGAGCGACCTGGGAATACAGTTCGCATAGTTCCGGATCTCTCTTTCTCTCTCCTGTCAGAATCCACTGCTGCATGTTGTACGACGTCGAGCTCTTTTCCTTCTCCCATCGGTTCCTGCGGTGAGAGAGGGCGTCGTTCCAGAGCCTTCGGCAAGTTTCGATGATATGAAACATCCTCTTCTCCTGCTCCAGGCTTGGATACAACCTGAACCGGAAGACCCGCCTCGTCGTCATCTTGTCTTTGATACACTCGCTTTCAGTATAAGGCCCCATGAAATTCGCTTTCATCCCAGGGCTGAAGCACCTGGGATTTCTCGCTCGCGTTCGTTAAAGTCAAGTGTTCCATAGAAAACAATCTTCTGAACCCTTGTTTGACCTGCTCTGTCTGAACTCCATGAACTCGCCGAGCCTGGTAAGAACGGCTCGGCAATCAACTCAAGATCATTTTCCATGGAACACATGACTTTAACCACTGGCCGTCCGTTTCCACCTCGTCCCCGACGGCGTGTCCTCTACCTCTATCCCCCGCACGAGCAGCATGTCCCTAATCCTGTCCGACTCCGCATAGTCACGCCTCTTCCTTGCGGCGTCCCTGCGATCCACCAGGGCAGCAAGGTCGGGCGGGAGCGCCTCTTTTTCGAACTTGAAGATGCCCAAGACGGAATTGATTCTCTTCAAGGCCTCCAGGACAGAGGCGGCGCCATCGCTCCCCAAGTCCCCGGCGTCGATCAGGGCGTTCGTCCTCTTGGCGAAGGTGAAGATGGAAGCCAGGGCCTCAGGCGTGTTCAGGTCGTCGTCCAGGGCTTCTTCAAAGGCAGAAAGGAGGTCCTCCGTGAGGTTGACCTTCGAAGCGGAGGCGGTAGGCACCGACCCCAGCCGGTCCACAAAGTCCTGGAGGCGCCGTCTCTGGGACCGCGTCTGTTCCAGAGCCGTTTCTGTGAGGTCGATTGCGTCCCTGTAGCGCGCAGAGAAGAAGAACAAACGGATCGTGAGCGGATCCCAGCCCTGCTTGAAGAGGTCACGGAGATAGACCACGTTCCCGACGGACTTGTGCATCTCTTCGCCTCTGACGTTGAGGAACTCCGAATGCAACCAATAGTTGACGAACTTTTTGCCGGTCGCAGCCTCTGACTGGGCGATCTCGTTCTCGTGGTGAGGGAACTTGTTGTCCATCCCGCCTGTATGTATGTCGAAGGAGTCACCTAGGTACTTCATCGACATCGCGGAGCACTCGATGTGCCACCCCGGCCGCCCCTTGCCGAGCTCGTTCTCCCAGAAGACATCGATGTCGTCGGGATCCCACGCCTTCCACAGAGCGAAGTCGACTGCCTCCATCTTCTCCTCATAGTGGTCCTGTGAGACCCTGCTGCCCTTCTTGGCGGCCTCCAGCTTCACTCCCGACAGTGCCCCGTAGCTCTTGAACTTCGAGACGTCAAAATAGATCGAGCCGTCCTGTGCGGAGTATGCGTATCCCTTGCTTTGTAGAATCTTGACCAGAGAGACCATCTCTCCGATGTGCTCCGTAGCCCTCGGATATGCATCCGCCCTTTCTATGCCGAGGGAGTCGATATCCTCCATGAACGCTTCTTCGTAGAACGCAGAAAGCTCCTTGAGCGTCTTACCGGAGGCCCTCATTCCCTTGATTATCTTGTCCTCGACATCCGTGATGTTCATCACGTGAGTGACCTTGTAGCCCTTGAATTTCAGATACCTCTTCAGCAGGTCCTCGAACGCGAAGGTCCTGAAGTTCCCAACGTGGGCGTAGCTCCACACGGTGGGGCCGCACGTGTACATCCGGACCTCTCCTTCCTTTATCGGCTTGAACGTCTGTAGGCTCCTGCCCATGCTGTTGTAGAGCTTCAGCATATTCTGTCATGGCCCCTGAAATCACTGGAAAATAAAAAGGAGTGGGAGATCTCGAACTACTTCGTGAGCTTACCGATTCTGAAGATTGCCTTGCCACAGGAGGCACAAATGCCCTTGATGGCCGGCCTGCCATTCTTCAGTTTGATTTGCTTGGGGTTCTTAATCTCCCTGTTCTTTTTCTTCTCGTAGACGCAGTATCCTGTTACCAACTGCGAGTTTCCTCGCGCCTGATTCGCTCGAATTGATATATAAACCCACCAATCGCGGCTCGAAACGGGGCTTTTTCACCCAGAACGGCGTTTGGCCAAGGTGGAAGCAGTCTGAAAGTTTCCAGAATCGCCGGCGATTGATTCATGCTACCGTCTCCAGATTGTCTTTTTTGGAAACCGAGCAAGTGCGACAGAGGATCCTCGGAGACATGGCGCTTGACTCCACGTCGATTTGCACTCTTGGGGCGAGAATCCTGCCCTGACGCGCCAGAAAGGCTGGAATCCAATTCCAAAGAAAGGGAGGCCGGAAGCCGAATCGATTATAGACTGTGCTCAAAGTGCGGCCTGCGGTTGCCCGATTCTAGGCGGGAATTCAACGCGGTCGTGTCGCTAGTCGCTGCCCGAATCGTCTACGCTGTCAACTGGCTCAATGTTGGAGCCATCTTTGTCCTGATGGGACCAGACCTTGGGGCGGGCGTCGGCGAGCTCGGGTCGTTGACTTCTCTATTCTACGTCGGGCTCGGTTCGGCGCAAATTCCGGGCGGACTCCTCGCAGCCAGGTGGGGGCCGAGGAAGGTGGTGGCGCTCGGGACATTCGTATCGTCGATCGCGGTCTTGGGAACTTCCGCGTCCTCTTCGGTCCCCGAAATTGCCGCGCTCAGATTCGTGGTCGGCGCGGGAATGGCCTTGGTTTTTGCCCCCGCGGTCGTCTTGATGGCGAGGCTCTTCATGGGAGGCAATTCCGGACTGGGGATCGGCCTCTACAACTCTGCCTACGATGTCGGGGGACTCGTCGGGCTTTTCGGCTGGATTGTCATCGCGACTGCCATCGGGTGGCGCCCGAGCCTCGCCCTCAGTGGGGGCATGGGGGTCTTGACTGGACTGCTCGTACTGCTCTGCGTTCCGAGGGACAAAGGGAGAACCGACTTTGTGGTGAGAACAAAGGCTTTGACGAGCATCCTAGGGAACAGGCAGCTCATCCTTCTGGGCCTCGGCACCCTCGGCCTTGCAGTAGGGAACGCGATCATCCAGACATTCATGGGGTACTACCTCGTCGCCGCCTACGGCCTATCCCCTTCGACGGCGGAGGCAATCACCAGCATGATAGTCGTTCTTCCGATCTTCACGGCCCTGATCGCCGGGAGGAGCTACGACAGGACCGCCAGGCCGAAGCTGATGATAGTTGCATCTCTTGTGGTGAGCAGCGGCGCCTTGCTGGTAGGAGCATTTCCCAGCCCCCTGGCGGCTCTGGCGTGCTCCGTGGCTGGTGGCGTCGCGTCCGGGTTCGGCTACACGACTGCGTTCGCAGGTGCGAAGAACCTCAACAAGGCAGAACAAGAATACGACGGACTCGCCGTCGCCTGGGTCAATTGTATCCAACTGCTGGGGTCATTCTGGCCGCCCCTCGTGTACTCGTATCTAGTCGAGGTGGCTGGCTACTCTTCGGCATGGCTCGGGAGCGCGGCGCTGAGCACGCTCTTCGTGGTCCCCCTCTTGCTGATGAAAGAAGGGTTCGGTCGCTAGAGCGGAGCGGCAACGGCCGACTTCCCAGAACCCATAATTACTTCAGACAGTCGAGGCCCAAATGCGGTGAGGTGGCGGAGCGGTTACGCGTGCGCCTGCAGTGGAATCCGTCAGTGAGCGCATTCACGTGGGTTCGAATCCCACCCTCACCTTCCGGTTCTCTGTCGAGGCTCAGGCGAAGAGCGCACACGAAAACGAAACGGCGGAGGAATTTCGAATAGCTTATAATGCGTTCTTCGATGGCCCTGAACGGCAACAGGATACGCATGGCGTTTAATCCACTTCTGCTCACGACGTCGATGGCCGTAGTCGGAGTTCTGGTGGCCATTTGGCTCGTCCATTCCGTGCAGAGATATCCGAAGGGGAATGACAAAATGATTGGGGTCTGGAAGGCGATACGCCAGGGATCGAACGCATACCTGCGGCGCCAGTTTACGACGATCGGAGAGATCTCCGCTGTTCTCGCGGTCCTAATCGTTGTTGCTTTCGGAGCGACCTTCGGCTTCACACTGGGCGCCGAAATCGCGCTGAGTTTCCTTCTTGGAGTCGCGTTCTCCCTCACCGCTGCGTACATCGCAATGTACTCCGCCACGAACGCGAACGTCAGAACGACCGCCGCGGCAGGGAATTCAACCTATGAGGCGCTCAAGGTCGCCACCATGGGAGGGGCCGCCCTCGGTCTTGCAGTCATAAGCATGAGTCTGCTCGGCCTGTCACTTCTGTACGCCGCGTTCGGGGACCCAGGAGTTCTCGCGGGTTTCGGTTTTGGTGCTTCTCTAGCCGCACTCTTCGCCCAGCTGGGCGGTGGTATCTTCACGAAGTCAGCTGACGTGGGAGCCGACCTCGTCGGGAAAGTCGAAGAGAACTTTCCAGAGGACGATCCGCGGAACCCGGCGACAATCGCTGACAACGTCGGGGACAATGTCGGCGACGAAGCGGGGAGGGGGGCCGACCTCTTCGAATCTCTGACCGCCGAGAACCTGGGAGGAATGATTATCGGCCTCGTCATCTCGATTATCATTTTTGGGTCCGTAAACGTCTACTATGTCACAATGCCCCTAATCGTCAGGTCGTTGGGGATTGTAGCTACACTCGTAGGCCTCGTGGTAGCGGTATACGAGAAGAAATTCAAGAATCCAATCAAGCCGACGAGGGATGGCCTGATGGTCTCTGCCGTCGTCGCGGCGGTTCTCGTCTTTGTGGCCATCTGGTATGTCTTCGGTCCTGCGGGTCTCACTCCTAACGGGAGCGCGTTCGCCGCCTTTGCCCTCTATGGATGCGTGCTGTCAGGACTTGCAGCGGGTCTTCTCATCGTCTTCTACACCGAGTATTACACTGGTTCGGGGTCTCATTCCGTCATCAGGATTGCCGAACGCTCACAGTCGGGACCAGCGTTGACGGTCATGTCTGGAACTGCCACAGGTATGATGTCGACCGGACTTCCGGTAATCACTGTCGCGTCAGCTCTGCTGATCTCCTTCGGGCTCGGCGAGAAGTTCGCCTCGCTCGCGAGCCTCGGCAATTCCTTCCTGGGTGGCGTCTACGGAACCACGATGGCGGCGATGGGCATGTTGTCAATTGCAGGCGTCGTGCTGACTATGGATGGCCTGGGGCCGATAGTGGACAATGCCGGAGGGATCGCTGAGATGTCGGGCGCGCCTCCAGAAGTGCGGGAGAGAATCGACCCACTCGACGCTCTCGGAAACACGACGAAAGCGCTCACAAAGGGCTACGCCATGGGGTCGGCAGCGCTAGCCTCACTCCTCCTCTTCCAGGCGTTTGTGCTAGAGGTCGCCAGATATCAGGCCAAGATAATCAACCTGTCGACAATAACCGGGGCTCAGGCCACGCTCTTAGCGACCAAGCTCAACGGGCTCGGCATCGACCTAGCGCTCAACCACCCCGCGGTGGTAATAGGCGTCCTAGTTGGAGGGATGCTTCCGTTCCTCTTCTCTGGAACCGCGATAGAAGCAGTGAGCGTCGGCGCGTACAAGATGGTTGAAGAGGTCAGGAGACAGTTCAAGGAGAATCCCGGTCTTAGGGAGGGAACGGCATTGCCCGACTATTCGCGGGCAGTGGACATCTCTACACGCACGGCCCTTCGCCTCATGGTGACGCCCGGCCTGATTGCCGTGGTAACTCCAATCGTGATGGGCATAGTCTTGGGCTGGGCAGCGGTCGGAGCGCTCGTCATAGGTGCGACGGTCTCGGCGGTCCCTCTGGCGATAATGATGATGTGGGGAGGTGCAGCCTTGGACAACGCCAAGAAGTATGTTGAAGCTGGCAACCTGGGAGGAAAGGGGACGGCGACGCATGCCGCGACAGTCGTGGGAGACACCGTGGGAGACCCATGGAAGGACACCGCGGGGCCGTCGCTGCACATTCTGATCAAGCTGTTGAACACGATATCCCTGGTCTTCATACCCCTCTTCCTCGCAGCTCTAATCGTTCTCTAAGCATCGTTCAATCCTCAACGTGAGCTCATTCCAATCCTTCAACCGCACGCACGATTCTTAGAACTGAGAATCATCGCTTTTTTATTCCCTTGTCTCCATCCTCCGACCCGCGTAAAGCCGATTGATTCTCGATCCGGCGTCATTCGTAAGGTTCCTCTTCGCGTTCACCATAGGGTCGCACATCCTGCTCGTCTCAACCAGCATCTCCCTCAGCATCCTGATTTCGGCGGCCGAGTTCATTTCAATCCGCAGGGGTGACAGAGTCTACGAGACGCTCGCTCGGAAACTCACAAGGGTGTTCGTCGTGTCCTTCGGCGTTGGCACGGCGAGCGGAATCGTCATGGCAGTCGAGCTCGTGACTCTGTTCCCCACCTTCATGACCCTCGTCTCGCAGACGGGAGTCATACTCCTGCTCTACTTCGAAATGTTCGCGTTCTTCCTTGAAATACTGGCTCTCGTGCTGTACGTGTACTACTGGGATTCTTTCAGAAACAGATACGCTCACTGGGCGGCCTCAATCTTCGTCATTGCTGGCACGCTTCTTTCTGCAGTGCTCATCACGATGGTGAACGCTTGGATGAACACGCCGAACGGTTTCGACTTGGCGGCCTTCAAGAGCAGTGGTTTGGTATCAGGGGTTCAGCCGTGGGCCGTGTTCCTCACGCCCTCCACAGTCTCGGAGGTGTTTCACGTCCTGCCGACCACTGTCCTAGCGGGTTCGACGATTATCGGCTCCTTCTTCGCCTACTGGTTCCTCCGGTCTCGGGACGCGGGCGAGAAAGAGATGTTCGGGAAGGCCCTGAAGATTCTTGGCGTGGTAGGCATCGTGATGATCCTCTTCTCCGGAATCACTGGCGCGAGCGAGATATCGACTCTTCTGACCGCGCAGCCCCTGAAGTTCGCCTCCCTTGAAGCGAACCCAATTCCAGGCTCGAACCTGCCAGAGAAACTGTTTGGTGGCATCGTAAACGGCACTCCTCCCACCTTCGTTGGAGGGATTATCATACCAGGAGCTCAGTCGTTCCTGGCAAAACTCGAGACCGGAATAGCGACCCTCCCAGGTCTCAGCACGTACTCACCTTCGATTTGGCCACCCTTGCTGGTCCACACGACCTTCGACGCGATGGTAGTCGGAGGGATGGCCTTGGGCGCGTTCTTCTTTCTCTACTTTGTGTCGCTGCTGCTCAGGAGGAGGCCCTACGAGTCCAAGTTCTTCCTCTACATGCAAGTCCCTGCTGCCGTCGTCGCAGTCTTGGTCTACCTGCTGGGCTGGGCGACAGACGAGATTGGGCGACAGCCATGGATCGTCTATAATATCATGACAGTAGGTCAGGCAGCCAATCTCTCCACTTCACTGTTCGTTCCCGGAGTTCTTATCATGTTCTTCTACGTCATGGTCATTCCCGCCAGCTTCTGCTTCTACGCGAGGATATTCAGACAGTCAGACGGGCAGAAGGAGGTGTGACCCATCAACTGGGTTTTCGAGGTGAACTACGCTGTTTTCGCCGTGTTCAGTACGCTCCTCATCACCGAGATAATGGGGGCGGTGTTGTTGCTCACGGCCTGGGAAACCGCGAAGAAGAGAGTTCTGGACTACATAGTACCAATCTGGGAGATTACGGGGACATTCGGGGCATTCTGGGTGGTGACGGGCGACTTCGCCTATCCAGCTTTGCTGATTCCCGTGTCGCAAATGTTCGCGCCGCTCCTGACCATATTCCTGATCCTCTTTGTGGCGAGGAATGCCTCCATCGCCTTCGGGGAGGTCATAGTCAAGAAGCGTTGGCTGGACGAAGTCAAACTCTTCAAGGCCTACGCACTTTCGACTATCGTGTTGGGTCTTGTTCTGCTGGTCCTCGTGTCTGCCTTGG
>JBEKIO010000031.1:0-10847 GCA_050011715.1 Nitrososphaerales archaeon
TAGCCAGGCGCGGCGCACGCGCTCACAAGTTATGTGCGGTGTCTGCACACCAAACCTTAGGTTCGTATCCCATCCAGCTCCATGATTTGTTGGTTCTCTCATATGAAGTCTAGTGCGGGGGGTGGGACTCCAGCCCAGCATGTTGGGCGGGAATCTGCACAACCGACTCCTTTCAGGTGAATAGAGTGCGGTGGCTCTGGTGCATTGACGAGGCTTGACTGATTTGGGCGTTGGGGTGGGGCAACTCGGGGCTTGGAGGTTCTCTCACTCCGCCTGAGGTTCAGAGACTAAGAGAGATTGCATTAGCTGGCAGGGAACTGGAAGGTCTCTTTTGATAGAGGGTTGCGAAGAAGACCGACCCCATGACAGCGATGGACATCCCGACGTAGTTCAGGGTGAAACTGGGTTGAGTGCTCCCACCCAAATAGATAGGGCCACCAATACATATGTCACCTGTTGGAGGGCACTGCCACTGCCAAATCGGTTGTGAGTGAACAACGGTCTGTTGAGTCCCGAACGCGGTTAGCATGATGCCGACTGCCATGAGCACCAATCCGAGCATCGCGACGGCCTTCCTCATAGTTGCGATTGAAGGGAGAGTGTCACTTACGGCTTTGGGGTCGTAGCCTTGGCTCTGTCCCGTCTTTAGTTGGTCAGAAGGGCTGTCCCAGAATGGTTGGTCAGACAGAGGACGCGCTCAGAGTCGGGGAAAACCACAGTTCCAATACGACGAATCATCGGCGGGATTGACTGTGGAGCCGGTGGTCACTTCGATTCCAACATGACCTATGACTGCTCCGCATTGGAAGAAAGCGAAGGAAGGAGAAACCCAAGCCGAGTAGTCCTGTCCTCCGCCAAAGTTTGCCGTCGTTCTGGGCAGAAAGGGCAAGAAGAGAAATGCGACTACAGCTATGACGAGAACTGTGACTATGAGCCAGTTCCTTTTCATCTGTCGGACAAGGGCGAGCAGTGACTAATAATGCTTGTTTCAGAACGATTCTGTTAGCTCTTTTGCACGGATGAGCTGTCAGACATTCGTTTCCTGACGGCCTCCTTGACCCTTTGTGTGGCATCCCACCAAACGCGATGAGCCTCCTCAGCTTCACTGTATGCCTTCTGCCAATTCGCAAAGGCTTCCCGTCTCTTGGGCTCTGCCTCGTAGTAATACACCCTGAACCTCTCCAGAAGTTCCTTTCTTTCCTCCTCGGTCTCCCCTCTGTCTTCAGCCATGAATGCATCAAACTCTTTCCTCTGCTCCTCCCACTTCTTTGGGTCGGCCTTAGCATCAGCCTCCTCGAACGCTTCCGCAGTGTCCCTTGTGTCCCGGCCAAGCCCCACGAGGATGGGGAATAGTTGCGCTCGAGGCATGGGATAGGGGGTCTCCCATTCGATTTCTGCCCACTTGCCAAGAGGTTGCGAAGTCCTTATGGGAGTCACCTTCGCCGAATAGAGGTCTTCTCCATCCTTACGGATTTCACCCGAAGAAATACCCCGAAGACGGGACAGAACCGTGCCGAGGGTCCTGAGCGCAGATTCGACCCTCTTGCGGTAGCCGTGTATGTCTGCGGTCATCACCCGACATAATGTTGGCACTTTGGACTGCAAACGACGGTGCGGTTGCGTTCGGGATTGGAAGTCAGCAGAAGTTGACTCACCTACCGTAATTAGGTCAATCGATTTTGACTTCACTCTGCGCGGTCGCACTTTGAACCGCAGTAGGGTGTGCGGTCGCCGGGATTTGAACTTCGTTAGGTTCAAATCTCATCACTTCATTATTATTCTGTAGCTCCGTATGCTCTCTTTATCCGAGCGATTCCGTCAAATCTTCTTATGAGGCTGACGACCGACTTTCCTGTCAGGTTCTCCCATTCTTCCCCTTTGGCTATGGAATCCCTCATCAATGTGGATGAGATGTCGCCTTTTCTCTCAAAGCTGACAACCTTCACTCGATTCCCGACCAATCTGGCTATCGTTTTGTGGTCCGTGAACAGGATCTCGAACTTGCCACATTTCTCGAACAGGTTGTCGATGGATGAGGCCCAAGAATTGCCATCCTCGACCGCGACGACATCTTCCACCTTGATGTCTTGCTCCTTCAGGTAGCCCTTCAGCATCTTCACCCTTTCATCTCCGCTGAATGGATTTCGTTTCGTATTCTTGCTTTCTGCATTGCCTACGGCGACTATCAAGAGATCCACCTTCTTCACCAGTCTTTTTACTAAAGCGATATGCCCTTTGTGTGGTGGATTGAATCTTCCCCAATATACTCCCACTGTCTTCTTCATGTTTGACTTGTCACCCATTGAACTGATGTCTGCTTAAGGTTGCCAAGTTCACTTCCAGTCTGTTTGACAGCGTCGAAGGGCCTCTTAGATTACCCGAACGGAAAAGAAGTGCGGTCGCCGAATATAATGGTTTGTAGTTCAGAGTGGGTTCTGGTAACTTGGCTGGAGGTTAGCCATCTTGGTTCGTCTCCCTGTTAACTGACTGGAGTTTTGCTCTTCTCTCTTCATCCAACTTCATTGCCTCACTCCTGTATCGCTCCTTGCTTACCTGGGGCTGGGTCGGTAGGTAGATTACAAGCAAGCCAAGGACTGAGAAGAGTGAGATGAACGCCCCGATGACGGCCAAAGGCGGAATCGGGTCGGGGTTATATCGCCGCGACCACGGCAACCACACCGAAGGCCAGCACAGCAGTAAGGCTCAACCAGTACGCTACCTTCCAGTATCTGTTCGAAGTGTATGCCCCCATTATCCGACGGTCCGACCCGAGCAACCCCATCAGGACTCCTGGGCCGACGAGCACGAAGACGAAGACCACCATGAGGCCGAGGACCAGCGAAAGAGGCTCGGGATAGAGAATCGGGATGGCCACGGCGGGGAGCGATTCCGCCAGGTAGACCCACAGGAAGCTACTCTTCTTCCAGCCCATCGTATCGACCACGGCCCAAGAGCTGCCAAGAGAGATGACCACCAGCGCAAGGAACGCCGCCGCCACCAGGCCCACCGCGAAGACGTAAGGCGCATAGGAGCCCGCGATTGATGAGAGGGCA
Source organism: Nitrososphaerales archaeon (assembly GCA_050011715.1). Taxonomy (GTDB): domain Archaea; phylum Thermoproteota; class Nitrososphaeria; order Nitrososphaerales; family Gagatemarchaeaceae; genus UBA183. The sequence goes on from JBEKIO010000031.1 coordinate 3,054, forward strand.
AGAGAGAGAGCCTTCGGATCCGCAAAGTTGAGGGACGAACTCAGACCAGAGGTAGCCATCGCAATGACCACCATCCCGACCTCGCTCGCCACCGCCCCCACCAGCGTCTCCGTCCTCATCGTCCACAGGCGTGTGGTCCTCTTCTCAGCGGTGGCCGAAGCCTGATAGAATAGCATGAAGGGCATCACGACCGCACCCGCGCACGCGGCGAGCAGGAAGAAGTAGTGGGGTTCCGCGCTGTAGTAGAAGGGCCCTGACGCGACGAAACCCCTCGCGAAGAGAGAGCCAGCATAGGCGACGATCAACACGGCCGACACCGCAAGCAGGGCCTTCTCGGTCGTCAGATACTTCCTCCTGACGACCACGGCGGCGTACGCCACGTAGGCGATGGGCACAGAGACGATGGGCGGGACGCCGATGAGTTCCATCCCGACCGCGATCCCTGCGTACTCGGCGACGTAACTCACGATGCTTACCGTGGCCATCGGAAGGCTCGCGAGAATGGCAACTCTCTTGGAGTAATTCTCTCGAATGACCTCACCCAGCCCCTTTCCCGTGGCCATCCCCACTCGACCACTCGCCTCCTGAATCACGAAGAGAGGGACAATCAACAGCAGGAAGAACCAGATTAGGCCGTATGAGTAGGTCGCCCCGACTGTCGCCGCCGTCAACACGCTCGGCGCATCGACATCGGCGATCATCACGATCCAAGCGGGCCCAAAGGACTGAGCGAACTCCCTGAGTCTGCCTGGGACCACGACGGGCGGTCGCCCTCTCGCCTCTATAATGCGTTAGGGGGCTTCTGGCGCGGACTTGAACTGGGGAACCGTCAGAAGGCTTCGGATGTCTTCTTGGAAGCTGGGAGGGTTCAGAGTTGCAGAGAAACCGCGCCTCAGAGATTCGATTTGCCACGTCTCTCCTTGTAGGCGGACAAGGCATTCGGAAACACGCGGTTCTCCTCGGCTTCGGTGTGCTTTTCGAGCATGATCTTCAGGCTCGCCTCGTTCAGAGCAAGTTCATCTGGTGATAGTGAGGCGAGTTTCTTCACTTGTTCCATCAGCTGGTAGATGGGACGGTGTTGGCGGAAGACCACGATTGCCTCGTCTGCGCCTTTCACCCCGTAGGCGTCTATCAACAGGTGCAGGACCTGCGCCTCTTCGTCAGCTATATGCTGTCGAAACAAATGGTCCAGCTCTCCCAGTACTTCAGCTGCCGATGAGTACTCTCGACCCTCTACCGATTTCTTGAGGCGTGCCAGCTCCTTCCTGATTTCAACGTGCTCGGCTATCAAAACCGAGATGAGTTCTTCGAACCCAATCCTTCGGGGCGTTACTGGGGTCACGCTGACAAGGTCAGGCAATCTCGTATTAAGTCTCCCGAACAATCTTGGAAGTTCGCTTTTGGAGAGAATCAAGGATGCTCTTCAGGGGCCAGCCCGAGGACGGGGGTCATCGACCGAGACAGGCATACGGCTCAAGATTGAAAAGACACGAATCCCTAAGCAAGCGCAAAGAATTGAGGAAAGCTCTCTTGGCCGTCGCATTGGTCGGGTTTGCCCTATTCGCGGTGTTCTATCTACCCGTAGTCCCAATCCCTGCCGAATCGCATGTCTGCGGACTTCCCCCGAGTCCAAACGGCTGTGGCTGTGATGGCTATTCTGAATCGATTTCTGAATGGCTCATTGGAATCGGCTATCGCCCGCTTGTTGCATGCTATGTTCCCTGACCTTAGGCCTACCAACCAAACTGGAACAACTTCCCAAACCAACTACAGATGGAACAGAACGCCCGATTAGCCCACCACCCCATCTGGGACACCTTCACTCACCACCCCGAAGACGGGGCAGAACCTGCGAAACGGTTCTGTTGCGTTCATGGGTGCTGGGAATCCTCCCTGTTGCGTCTCTGGTGCTGAGCGTTCTGCATCCTCCACTTGAATAATCGCAACAAGTTTCTTGCCATCCACGCCACTGTAGCCCCCACGGCCACCATGATTACCCCGAGTGCCCCGTAGTATCCAACTTGCGCTCCGAAAACCTGCGTAAGAATCAAACCGACCGTGGCAGAGCACAATGCCGCGACCATCAGGTAGGCGAACAGATGCCACAGGTTCATGTTGGCCTTCAGCCATTCTCTCTCTGAAACCTCTGACTCAGTTGTACTGTTCAATCCGACTTGCTCCCCTCTGAGAAGTGCTTGGCGTTCTGGATGGGAGTCAGCCATTTATCCTCTCCCTCGACCACGATTCCCGCCCTCTCTGCTGGTGTGGCTCCGTTCAGGCTTTCATGCGGCCTGACGAAGTTGTGGTAAATCTGATAGCCCTTAAGAATGGGTGTGTTCGTTTTCTTCAATCAGCGCATGACCTTCTCCGACTGTCAAAAGTCTGGGGTGGTTAAATGGGAAGGAGGATTGACACGAGCCGTTGACAAGCCGAAAGAAGAGGGCTGTGCGCATAATAGGTGTGATTGGACTATTGACATGGTTGGTGGCATTCATACGGATAGCGTTCCTATCGGGACCTACTTGGCTGGCTGACGACCTTTGGGCCCTTGGCGCAGTCCTATTGCTGACGGCGGTTATACTCTGGCGGTCTTGGAAGGATTCCAAGGGTTAGGACATTCCCCCATCACTTGCGTTAGGTTGATGCCCGACCGCATCGTTCCGAATCACTTTTTCTTGATACTATCGACCTTGCGGTAGATTAACACAACAGCAAGGACTGGGGATCATCAACCGAGCCAGGGATAGCCATGAGTACGCTCGGTCTCCCCCTTCAGAGATAATAGTGGAGGTCCCAGCCCGTGCTACAGAATCTGCGTTAATGCGGCACCTGCGTTAAGGCACCTGCCATCGTCCAGCTCTGATGTGGGTCTTGCTCTTTCAATCGACTACCGAATAGAAAAACCCAAAGGAGGTGGCTACGACATTCTTGCGGTGAAGTCTGGCAGAGACGCGCTGGATGGGAAAGGCCCCAGCCGAGAAGTGCGGAATCAAGATTGAAGGCGAGAACAAGTGGATGGAACTGCTTAAGAAATCAACAGGCCACTCGCGGAAGGATGGACATCCAAGAGAAGCCTAAGACGCTCCAATTCCATCGAATATTCGTCGCGGTCGGAGTCGCATTTGCCATCCTCGCATCAATTCTCACAGGGTTCTCTATTCTGTTTTACGCGGCCGCCAAGGGTGATTATAACATGGTTTGCGTCCCTTCGAACGGTTACCCTGCCATTCCACGCTGCGTGTCCGACCTCAATTCAATGAATCTCTTTGAAGCTCTGACTGGAATTGGCTTCTCACTCATGGCTCTCGGACTCTATCTCAATCGGCGAATACAACCGATACTCTTGTTCCTTGTGATGGTTATGGTCATGTTGGGCTTATTCGCCTTCATTTCATTTCTCTGAGAGAGAACGACGAGAAGAGACCACCCATCCTGAAACACCCACCTGAAACGCCTACCCGCCACTCAAAGACGAGACAGAACCCTTCTGAAGGTTCTGCTTCGTCTGCGGGGTGGTGACGAGGGGTGCTTCAGTTGGGGTGGTGGTTGTAGAGCGTCAGAGTTATCCCCAGTGTGCCACGGTTCGTCGTAGTGCGAGATGACGGGATTGTGTTCTGACGCGTCTTCTTTTTGGAGAGACGAGAGATAACGGCGAGCGCAAGTGCCAATAGCACATAAGATGCAATCAAGGGATAGAGCATGTCGATTTGACCCGCATACGCTATCACGAACATCAGACCAGGCAGTAAGGCGAGGATAACCGAATAGATGACTTGCGCTATCCGAACCTGTCTCGGGCTAACCGAGGAGTCACTTAGTCGAACCATTCGGACCATCAGAAGGATAGAAATGATATTCGCCGCAAGCATAATTCCGAGGAATGTGAATGATATCAAGGACTGTCCGAAAGTAAACCAGTATTCGGACCACCCCAGTATAAGCAGGAGTGTAATAATGGGAAAGAGGACGCGTTGTAGGTTCAACTTAGGTTATCCCGTATGCGGGGCCAAAAACAAGGTCGGCCTGACTTTTAAGATGCGCTCTTCACCGCGCCACGAAGTAAGGCGAGCCACTTGTCCCTGCCTTCGATTCCGATTCCCGCCCTTTCTGCGGGTGCCTGACTCTCTAACGCCATGTGAGGCTTCACGAAGTTATAGTGAATCCTCTGGCCTTCCGCGAGTGGAGTCTTCATGCTCTTCCACCCACGCTGAACCTTCACACGCTCTCTTACTGTTCCGTTGAGCCTTCCCAGCACCCATGAACGCAACAGAACCCTTCAAGGAGAATAGTTCTTTTAGGGCGTGTCGGCCCGACGACTCAGCTCCGAGTCTTCGGGTCTTCTTCTTGTTCTGCGATTGGCTTCCAGTCAATCAGGAAGGATGGTATCGGTTCCCCCGCCGCCTTCCGTTCCTTGAGGAACTTCTCGCGAAGCGACTCCAACGTCGGGTAAGTGTTATGGACCCAACCGCAACTCTGACACCACCAACCGATCGGTGTCCACCGCCGTCTTCGGAGATCTGGCCTTGATCCGACCGTCATCCGTGCGTATGTCGCAATCACACCGTGGCGGCGACACCTCGGACAGATCTTCCGACCCCTCAAATCCAAGCCTCCGCTCCTGGATGCCGTTCTCCCGACCTACCCCTTGGCAACTGGTAGGCCTGCCCAGACAGGTGGCGTTCTCGTCCTCCTCACTTCACAACCCTCCCTCCAAGCGCGTCGCTCGTCAAACGCTCGACGCCTCGACTGTCTTCACAAGTCTCGTCATCGTCTCGATGAGTGAACCGTTCTGGTCGAGATTGACTCTGGCGATTGTCTCCAACGTCGCCAGCCTCTCCTCGATTGCAGACTGCCTCCTGTCCAAGGCCTGGAGGGCCGTAGCGTTCCTCTGGAGCCTCTCCAATGCTAACTCCTTGAAGCCGATTTCTCTTTCAGCGAAGCCCTTCAGGGGTTCCTTGACGTGATCACGGGCGACTTCAAACCTGATGAGTTCGGGAGTCTTGGAGTAGACCCGAAAGGTCTCCTGCGCTTCCCTGAGGGTGACGCAGATCCCTCCTTCGAGACGCATCTCGGTCTGACAGTCGACCCCGAGATGAATCTGGACGATCCACCAATCGGGCGAGGGCGGGACCTCCACACCTAAGGATTCGAGGTAGGCTCTGATGCCACCCAAGTAGTCGGTCAGACACAGAAAGGAGATGGAATCCGTCCTCAGGACCTGCTCAGGCTGGGTGCAAGTCACCTGGACGTTGACCGTGTTGAGCGTAGAGCCAGGCGGATTGTGCTGGACCTGAATGGTCACAGTCCTCATCTCCCAGCGTTCTCTATGGATGCAGGATCGCGCCTGGCTGATGGACTCCCATCCCGTTTGCGACTCGACGCGTTCGTAGAGGTCCTCGACTTCGAACTCCAGGTTCAGGCTGTGAAACTGTCTCGCCATCTCGGGGCTGTGCAGGGCCGCATCTCGGATCAGACTCCCGAAGTCAAGTGTGGCTTTACCCCCCCTGGGGCGTTCTTCTCCAGTTGCCGTGCCTTCCTGTGTCGGCATGTACCAGCCTTGACTGACCCGTCTCAGCAGCCCTTGTTTTGTCAGCGATGAAAGGGCGTTTTGGACGGTCTTAGGCTTCAGTCTGGCTTTGGACGAAGTCGATTCATAATCCGAGATGTCACGCGCACAGACCTCCCGCTTTTCGGATTTCCGTATTTGGACGACCCTTGCCAAGACCTCCTGCTGGGAGGGCTTCAATCCAGCACCATACGATTTCCCCAGGCTGGGGAAGATGTCCCCGTCGGTTGGGGAAGAACCATTGTGGGCGGGTTCCGTCTTCAACGGTCCTCTGCTCCGTCATGCTCGATTAACGCTCGGCGAACTTTGGAGGTATAGGCTTCGAAGTCGTCTCGGAATTTCTGAAGCTCCTTCTCAAAATCGTCCAGCTTGTCTATCAGTTCTTGGTCCGTCGTGCGAACTGGGGTACTGACGACCCTCCCCCGCGGAAGTGCTGGTGTGTTAAGGCACCTGCTATAACGGGCCTCCTCCTTCATCACCAGTAGTGCAACCGTTCTCTTTTAAGACTTGCGTTTCTTATCAAGAACGAGTGGAGAACTTGGGAATATCCCAAGTGCCAAGGCATGAACATGTAATTATTATGGCAGGTGCGCTAAGGGAGTGCGACTCTTGGTGAGGCGATCTTCAGGACTTCGGTGAGAGGATTCGTGCTTCGACCAGCTTCCTCAAGTCGCGATAGTCGACCTCGATCTTCCCCAACCTGTCTTGCAACGCGACGTTCTCCCGCTCGAGCTGGCCGACCTTCTTGTCGCTGACGACGATTTGTTTCTCAAGTTTGTTCTTGAGTTCCACCGCCTCAGAGATCGTGACGTGCGGGACAGCCTTCAGATACTCTCTGAGATATTCGTCATCAGTCGGCTTGTAGTAGCTCGAAAGATAGCCCATCATCTTCTTCACGGCGACCTCGATGACGCCGCTCCCTTGAGCCTGAGACTCGAAGAACTTTCGGAAGCCGTGGACCTGCTTGAACTCGTGCCTGCCTCTGCCGTTTCGGATTCCTATCTTCTGTAGGAACCTGCCCATCTCGTTGGCTATGGCCTTCGAGCCAAGCGGCCTTGCGATTCTTGGGTCTTGATTCCGTTCCTTTCTGTGCCGATTGTCGTCCCAAACATCGCGTATCAACGGAGAGTCTGGTGCAATGACCTCTCCTATGGACTCCCTGCGTTGCTTGTACTCCAGCAGAGCTTTGTAGAACTCTGGCGTCGCGAACGTGGTGTACTCCTCGGGCGCGTCTCTGTAGACGGTAAGTTTGACGGCGACTATCGTTCCGTCCTTCGTGATGGGCTTTACGTCCTTCCAGGACAGATAACGCCTTTCTTCCTTTTCGGCGACGTAGTCGAAGGCTCCCACCCTGACCCCGCTGGAACACATGAGTAGGACGAGGCATTTCGTCCTGATGTCTGAGTTCTCGACTATCTTCCGAATCTCTTCGGTTGTTGGAGATCTGTCTGAACTCACCTTTCGCGCTTTCGGCATCATCTTGGTGAGTTTGGACCAGTTGATGCCGCTGTCCACGTCGTTCATGTCGAAGAAGTGTTTCAGGGCGTCGGTCAGTTTTCTGAAGTAGGACCCGCCGACCTCCTTTCTCCTCTTTTCAACGTGGTCCAGGACCAGCCGCTCCATCCACTTCGGGTTGTTCTTCGTTCGTCTGAGAAACTCATCAGGTTCGATGTCGATGTCGTTCAGAAACTGACGCAGAGATTTGTAGTAGGTTTCCCGCGTGGCTTCAGACTTGAATCCCTTGACGAACTCGCTGATGCTCTTGCCCTCGAACTTGACCAATCGGTATGGTCGCGCTTCTTGTTCTAATAAGGATTGTTCCCCGCCCTAAATGTAGTGCGGGGGGTGGGATTCGAACCCACGAACCCCTGAGGGACGAGGTCCTAAGCCTCGCGCCGTTGACCAGGCTGGGCGACCCCCGCAGTAAGCCGACGGTTCTTGCGTGAAACTATAATGGTTTCCTAGGGCCTGTTTGCGCGAGCTCTAAGCCACAGAGTCAGGCTCGCCGCACAGCAGACGGAGAAAGTCGCAGCCGCCGAGTGTGGAGGAGACTGCAAAGGCCCTCGTCGCGACCGCTGATGAGAAGAATGCACAGGCCATGGTGATGTCGGCGCACAGGGAACCGCTATTCCGGGAGTTGTTTGGGAGGGTCTCGGACCACGTCGGGCGAACGGCTCGGATTCGCGTAGTGTTGGTGGAGACTCCTCAGGAAGGCGTCTCGATTCCAA
>JBEKIO010000032.1:0-9204 GCA_050011715.1 Nitrososphaerales archaeon
TCACGATGCTGAATATGGGGATGGCGGCCGCCAAGGCAATGACGCTAGCGGGGCACAACGTGAAGTACAGCACAATAGTCACGGTGATGTCCAGGAACGGAACTGACGCAGGCATCTGGGTTAGTTCTTTGGGCAACCGGTGGTTCACTGCGAGAGCACCCGTCCCCAAGGGCCTCTGGTTCCCGGGTTACACCGAAGCGGACGCGAACCCTGACATAGGTGACAGTTCCATAACGGAGACTGCAGGATTCGGAGGATTCGCAATGGCCACAGCCCCGGCCATAGTCTCCTGGGTTGGAGGAAGCGTCCAGGCTGCAATGGAAGTAACGAACAGGATGTATGAAATCACGCAGGCGAAACACAAACACTTTCTCATCCCGTTCCTCGACTTCAAGGGGACGCCGACCGGGATTGACCTCAGGAAGGTGCTGAAGACCGGTATCGCGCCTACCATCAACACGGGAATAGCGCACAAGAAGGCGGGCGTCGGTCAAATAGGCGCAGGGACCATTACATTCCCGATGGAGGTCTTCAAGGATGCCTTCGAAGCGTACGTAGACAAGTTCGGAGCATGATTCTGAGGGCCGCATACGTCGGAGAGCTGGTAACCTCCTTACTCACTCACACATCAGAGGGAAGGGTAAGTCGGGTCTTCCGCAGCTCTGCGTATATTGAAGCTGAGGGTGAGATGATCCTACTTCTGCGGGGAGCGCTCAGGTCTCCCATGACGGTGAACCTTCCAGCAGCCGAGGACTTCGGGAGACTTCTTGCCATTGATGAACGATGCGACCTAGGCCTGGGAAGACTGAAGTTCGGGAGAATGACTGTGCGAACCGAAGGAGCGAATGTGTACCATGGTGGTCTAGCGAGGGATTCATCAATCGCCCCCCTGGCCGAATCCGAGCTCGTCAGGGGTGTCGTGATGCTCAGGCTTCTCTACGGTGCTTCCCAGTCGAAATTGGATTTCTTTACTGACGGCTCGTTCAGACGATTCATCCGCACCGTCCTGCTGCCTCTTGCTGGGGGAAAAATGGCGGAAGCCTATCTGCCAAGGAATTACCTTCCACTGATTGGCTTGGGAGGCGGGTTCACGCCGGCTGGCGACGACTTCGTCGGAGGCTTCGCCGCTGCTTTCAATTACGTGGCACGCACGACCGGCAGGGCGGAGATACGGCTACCAAAGCCCGAACTGGAGAAGCGGACGGTCCCGGAGAGTGCGGCGCTGATAGACTACGCCCAGAGGGGGTACGTCGATGAGGAACTGGAACGTCTGATCATTTCTGCATTCGGCGGCAGGCCCGGGTTCTTCGACAACCTGCTGCAGGTGGCAAGGCGCGGACACACTTCAGGCATCGACGTGTCTTCTGGCGTTCTGCTTTCAGCGGCTGTTTGCCGAGACAGCATGACACGCGAAGGAGCGGTGGAGAGGTGCCTCGCCGCCCTCGCTAATCCATAAGCTCGGAACCCTTTAATCCGTCCTGACTGGACTCGGAACTGGCTTGGAAGAGAAAGCGCAGGACCGACCCGTACTCGAAACGGTTGGGTTGACAAAGAGATTCGGAAATCTCGTGGCCGTGAACGGGGTCAACTTTTCGCTGCGCAAGGGCGAAATCCACGCCCTTCTTGGTGAGAACGGTGCCGGAAAGTCCACCCTCTGCAACGTCCTCTACGGCTATTACAGGGCAGATGGAGGCGAGATCAAAGTGAAGGGGAATCGAGTCAGGTTCTCTTCCCCGAAAGACGGCATCAGGGGAGGGATAGGAATGGTCCACCAGGAGCTAATGCTGATCCCGAACATGAGCGTGCTTCAGAACCTGAGCTTGATGACCGACCTGAAGCTGAGCAAACCCATTCTCGAACTGGGGAGCATAAAGAACAAGCTGATGGCAATGGAAGAGGCCTACGGACTCCAGGTCGATCCCGAGGCAATGGTGGAGAACCTTTCGGTCGGTGAGAGGCAGAGAGTCGAGATACTCAAGTGTCTCTTCATCGGAGCGGACATCCTCCTGTTCGACGAGCCGACCAGTTTCCTTACCGAGATTGAGACAGAGAAATTGTTTGCCAGCCTGAAACGCATGGTGGGAGAAGGGCGGTCGATCGTTTTTGTGACCCACAGAATAGACGAGGTGATTCAGATCGCGGACAGAATCACCGTGATGAAGCTGGGAAAGGTGATCGCGACAAAACTCAGGTCTGAGGTAACCCAAGACCAGCTGGCCATGCTCATCGTGGGTCGTGAAGTATTGTACAACGTCCAGAAGATCCCCACCCAAATCGGGAAACCCATGCTGCAAGTGACGGATGTATCCGCCGACAACGATAGTGGTTCACACTTAGTTCGCGGGGTGTCTTTCGAGCTAGACGCAGGGGAGATACTTGGTGTCGCCGGCGTAGCAGGAAACGGACAGAGAGAACTCGACGAAGCCATCACGGGTATGAGAAGAGTCAAGACAGGCAAGATTCTCATAGATGGAAAGGATATTGCGAACGATAGCCCAGACGATGTCCGCAGGGCCGGAGTCGCGCACGTCTGCGAGGAACACAAGACGGGTTTCATTTTCGACTTTTCACTGAAGGACAATATGATTCTGTCCCCCTTCCTCTCTGAGCGCTTCAAGAACGGCATCCTTCTCGACGAAGGCAAGCTAAGAGGGAAGACCAAAGAATTACTGAAAGAATTCAACGTTACGGCATCCTCCGAGGACGCCCCTCTGAGGACTCTCAGCGGTGGCAACAAGCAGAAGTTCCTTCTGGCACGTGAACTCTTCTGGGGACCAAAGGTAATCGTCGCGAACAACCCAACGAAGGGCCTGGACGTCGGATCTGCTGAATACATCCGGAACGTCCTAATGAAGCAGAAGTCCGAGGGGAGGGCGATCTTGATGATTTCAGCTGACTTGGACGAGATTCTCGACATGAGTGACAGAATTGCTGTAATGAGTCAAGGAAGGATCGTCAAGATAGTGCCCGCGAAGGGGGCAGACATTCTGGAACTCGCTACTCTGATGACCACTAGCACCCAGAGTAGGTAAGAGTAAAGGAGATTCCTCTTCCTTCTAGCCTTTCTTGTATGGCTTCAGCAGGAACTTTGGTGCTCTGGCCTTTCTCCCGAAGAGAGGAATCAGGGCAAGAAGGAAGACGTAGGGAAGCATATTGAAGAGCGTGGAAAACGACGCCACGCCGAATCCAGATAACGAGACATACTCGCTCTGCGCCGCGTAAACTATGTTGAAGGACAACGCCGCAAACAGGACTCGATAGGGTTTCCAATTAGCGAAGTAAATCATCGCCAGCACGATGAAGCCTCTTCCTGCAATAATGTCTGTCTGGAAGCCCGGAACGAAGTTGCCCGCGAAGTAGAAGCCCGCGACTCCGAACGTCAGGGCAGCGAATAGCGTCGCGAGGAATCTGACCTTGTTGACGTTGACACCCATGTTGTCTGCCGCCTTGGGATTCTCTCCGACTGCCTTCACCCTCAGCCCTAACGAGGTGCGCGTGAGGAGGAACGCCGTTACTACGACGAGAACCAGAGAAACATAGGCCATGACGTTTTGCTTGAGGAAAATGAGCCCAAGCGCGCGCGGGCCCGTGTTCCAGTTTGTGACAAGAGGCGGCAGGGGGATGTAGTTGGGGGTGAGGCCGCTGGGATAGACGACGTTGAAGATAACGAAGGAGAGACCGAGGCCGATAAGGTAGATGGCGAGGCCCGAGGCTATCTGGTCCAAGCGCAGCCGAATCGCAGCGAGTGCGAAGAAGGCGCCAATCACCCCCGCAACACCGATGGCCGCGAGCAGCGCAACCCAAGGATTTCCTGTCATGTAGTCGACGACGAAGGTCGTCATTAGGGACATCAGCATTATTCCCTCCAGCCCCATGTTCGCCACCCCTGACTGCTCAGACACTACCTCGCCCATTCCGGCGAACAGGTAGAAAGGAGAAAGCGTGAGAGTGGTGGAAAACACGCCGATGAGGACGTCGGATAGTGGGACAGTCAAACCGCATACTTCCTTTCAGTCAGGTAGTTGCCCAGAAGGATGCCAAACATCATGATGCCCTCCATGGCGAATACGACATATGTCGTCACGTTGGCCGATAACGCCATGGACTCGGCACCGATGGTCATGTACGCGAAAAAGAATGAGGCGATCCCTATCCCCAACATGTGTTTCCTGCCCACAAGGGCACAGATGATGGCGACCAAGCCGTAGTTGGTGGAGAATGAGCCAATGTCGAGTTCGTATCGGTAGCCCATTAGGTAGGTAGCGCCGGCAAGTCCTGCAAGCGCTCCTGCCGTCAGCATCGTAACGGTCATCACGCGCGGGATGCTTATCCCGGCGTACTTCGCAGTCTCGTGGCTCTCGCCCACGGTGTTCGCCCTGACCCTGAAGGGGGTGCGCTCGACCAAAAGGTAGAGGATGATCCCCATGGCTATGGTGGCGGGCACGGCGTAGGTGATTGGAACGCTACTGACGATGCTTGGAATCTGGAACTTTGCCGGGAGCTCGACGCTGTGTGGGAACCCGAGGGCGGTTCCAGCGCTCTTGATGGGGCCGCTGAGCATGAAGAATGCAAAATTGATCGCGACAACATTCAGAAGAATGGTCACCACTATCTCGTTAGCACCGAATTTCACCCTCAGAATGGTGGGAACCGCTATCCAGAGCAGGCCCCCCAGGGCAGCGCCCAAGATCATTGCGACGTACAGAACAGGCCAGGGGAGGAACGCCAGGAAACCGTACACGACGAACACCATCACCATTCCGATCAGGAGTTGACCCTGAGCCCCTATGTTCCATAGGCCTGCCTTGAGAGCAAGCCCCACTCCCATCCCCATGGTGTAGAACAAAACGAAACGGACGAAAATCTGCTTGCTCCCTCCGGCGAGCTCTATCGGATTCAGAAAAAGGGAGGACAGGGCCACTCCGAGGTTGCCGCCGGCATACATCACCACCAGGAGCCCGGCAAGAATGCCGAGCCCAATGGCGAGGACGTTGTACGCCGTCGCCCGAAGCCATCGGAGGCCCTGCGTATTCGCTCGCACCTTTTATGGTAGAGATGATACTGGTGGTAGGTAGCTGAACAGGGCTGCCATGTTCCCGGTCGGCATGCCGCCGCCGGAGGGCACAGTCAGAGTGTTGTCTGCGCAGCTGGAGGCGCCCGAATTAACGAAGCAGTATGGAGCTCCGCTGGACGTCGAGGCGAATGATATGATGGTTGCCCCCTCCACGATGTCGCTTTGCAGTGCAAGGCCCGCAGCCTTCACATCGGCTGGGAGGTTGGGACCTGGCTGCACCGCGATCAGGCCAGAGGCCATGTCGACCTTGGTGTAGCCCCAGTGCCAGTTGTTGCTGGCGAATTGCTCCAGCGCCTTGAAGAATGGTGTGTAATAGTCAACAACTATCGAACCAAGCAGGATCTTGTTGTCCGCCGGAAGGATAGCCGTGAGGTTTGTGTACACGTTAGACGCCCATACCTGTGGGGTTGAGGGCTGGGCCAGAGCAGCGCCCAGCACGCCAACGTCGATGCCGTCGCCTGAAGAGAAGACCACGTCGGCGCCATTGGTGTAGTCGTTTGTTGCGGTAGTTTCGGCTCCCTGGACGTCAGCCCAGGCGAAAGCCTCGAATGTGTTGGTGATGGTCGGGGTTGCAGGGCTGGTGTACATGACACCCGCGATGAACCCTTCGTGACCCTCCCAAATCGATGGAATGTCGCCGCCGCCTACCAGTCCGAAATTGTGGGTATGGCTGACCATGCCTGCCATGGCGCCGAGGACGAATCCTCCGCCGCTAAGGTCTAGCCAGATTCTGTAGACGTTCGAGTAGTTGGCGACAGTGCAGTCAACGCACACGGACATGATCTTGGGATGTTGGCCGGCGAAGGTGTTCGCCTCTGCCTGGTACTGACCGCCCATGAATATGACTACGTTGTAGCCCAAAGATGCCCACTGCTGGGCGGGAACGTCAGCGTCAGTTCCTGAAGCCTTGTTCTCAGCGACTTGTAGCGTTAGGCCAGTCTGGTTCTTGATCTTGTAGATGGCGTTGTACGCGTTGTAGTTCCAAGAGTTGTCCGTGGGTGTTAGTGGCAGGATTATTCCAACCTTGAGGGCGCCGATGGAGGTGACTGGAGCAGAACCGGTCACCGTGGTGGTCACCGTACTTGTTACTGTCCCAGTTCCGGTTCCTACAGTCTTTGTGCTTGTGTTTGTCACTGTCTTTGTACTAGTTGATGGATATGCGAAAGCGTAGGCTGCTACTGCGAGGAGGATGAGGATGATGACGATTAGAGCTATTACGAGCGTTGTGATTCCTTTTCTTTTCGTACCGTACATCGCTGATTCGACGACCCGATTGTTATTTAAGGTCGCTTGCTTGCTCGTCGGACCTAACTGAGTTTCATCTTCACGCAATCGAAGAGTTGGGTGACGATCTTCTTGACGTTCCCCTCGACGAGGGGCTTCGCGAGACTCCCGAGCGGTCCGTTGATGTTCACGTTGGCATCCCAGCTCAACTCTGACTGCTCACCGACGGCCGCGATGGTTATGTTGACCAGGGCAGTGAAGCCGCTCCCGGCCCCGGAGCCCGCCAGTTCAAGGATGGCAGCATAGGACTCGCGATCCTCCTTGACAACTCTGGTGTTGGTCTGGAAGGTGCCTCGTATGAAACCAATGGAGACCTTGACCGTGGCGGTAATCCGCTTGTTCTCGCCCACCGTGTAGGTCTGCAGGCCGGGAACGCACTCGATCACTTTGCTCGGGTCGGAAACGAAGTCCCAGACTTTGTCCCTGTTGCTTGGAAGCGTCAGTTTACCCTGAAGTTGCACGGTCAGAATTCCGGGTTTGGTGATTTAAGGGTTAGTCGAAGCTGGAGTTAGGCCACGCGACAGGCTCGCTCTGCTCGATTTGCGAGTCTGGAGGGATCCCGCCAGCTGTCGCTTTTTTCCCCGTGCCGTTCCGCGGCGTGCGACAGATTTAAAGCACCAAAAAGGCGTTCTCGCGCCGATGTCCTCGGATTGGTCTCCGCCTGAGAAAGTGACTCTGAACGAAGTCAAGATAAAGGTTGAAGACATCGAACCCATCCTCCGCGGTTTCGAGTCTCCTCTGCTGAAGATTGAGTACCCGCCAGGGTATGTGAACCTCCCGGGCGGAGAACGCATGCTCGTCAGGAGGGCGAGAAAGGAAGACGCGCCCACTGTGATGAAGACCGCCCTCAAGCTCTTCGACCACGACACGGATTTCTTCGACCTCGTTTCGGCTAGGGTCTACGCGGAGTTCCTGGGTTGGTATCGCGCCAGGATGAAGGACCACGTCGCCCTCCTAGGAATCATCAACGGCGAACTCGCAGCCATAGGGAACTTCAGACTTTGGGACAATGACGTTGCCATCAGCCTCCACACCCTGACCTTCAAGAGGCGCGCAGGGATAGGCGCGATCATGTACGCAGCCAAGGCCGAGTATGCCTTCGACCTCATGGGAATCAAGGAATGGTGGGCGACCTACGAAAGCTACACCGGATTCAGATACTGGGGAATAAAGTACGCCCAGTACCAGAAGCCATACCCACAGATGCAGCACGAGCTGGGCGGAGCAAGGATATTCTTCAACACGAAGGAGGACTGGGACAGGTTCGTGAAGCCAATGCTGCAAGACCGGCTCGTCACACGCCCGGTCCCCGCTGACCTTCTCGCTTCCGGCGATAAAGTGGCCGTCCCCAAGGAAGTCGAAGTGTAAGCCTCAGCGGAAGCGCACGTCCATAGATAGGGAAGCCTAGCCGAGGTGACGGTCCGGATGACCACTGTCCAAGGAAGGGAGTCATGCCTTTTATATCACGTGACGGCTCACCGAGCGTATGACAAAGCTTTACGACCTGTCACAACCATTGAACCAAGAGACCCCCTTCTGGCCTCTCTATCCGCCCTTTGAAGTGAAGTTCATCAAGAGAAAGGCTGAGCAAGGGGTCAACGCCATGTACATCATGACTGCGATGCACATCGGGACCCATCTGGACGCGCCGCTCCATTTCGTGACTAACGGCAAGACGATAGACCAGATACCCCTCGAGTGGCTCTACGGCCCCGGAATCATCGTGGACGTGAGCGAAGTTGGGGACCTGGGCATCTACACAGAAGAGCTTGTGGAAAAGAACGCGAAGCCAGCCGGGGGTGTCAAGGAAGGCGACCTTCTGCTGCTATACACCGGCTGGAGCAAGTACGCCTGGTATCAGAAGCCCAAGCCCAATGGCACAGCCGACGAAGAGAGATACATCCACATGCACCCAGGACCCACCAAGGCATTCTGCGACTACCTGCTGAGGAAGAAGATCCACATATGGGGGGTGGACGCCGTGTCGACGGACCACCCGATGAATCTCCCCATCGGCAGATTCCTTCCCCGGGTCAGTGACAAGGTGAAGGCCGCAGCTGCGAAGAGGTACGGCCAGGAGAACCTGGCGAAAATCTTCCCGGAGGAGGACTATCAGGTGACCCACAACGTCCTGTTCCCCCATGACTGCATACACATAGAGAACCTCGGCGGGCAGATCGAACAAGTCCTCGGAGGGAAGAAGGCGGTCCGTACTACGTTGGGCTGCTTCCCCTTCCTGTTCAAAGGGGGCGAGGCCGCCTTCGCGAGAGTTGTGGCATTCGTGGAGTAGAAACCGATGCAGGCCTCTTCAACGGGTTGGCTACTGGCGATTGCGGACGACGGGAAACTGGCTGACATAGACGGGGCCACGTTGGACCTCAGCCATGGCGTTCCCGCAGAGGCTTTCGCTCAGTACGACGGCGTCGTAGCTGGCACTGCCAGAGTCGGCGGAGTCGAGGTGGCCATCTTTGCCCAGGAGCCGACCTACAAGGGAGGGTCCATGGGTCTAACGCACACTAAGAGGCTGGAGCGACTCGTCAGTGTCGCGATCGAGAAGAAGCTGCCATTGATCGGACTCTATGACTCAGGGGGAGTCCGAGTGCAGGAGGGTGGGGGCTCGCTCGAAGAGGCGAGTGCCCTCGTCGGCAAGCTGTTGAAGGCGAGGGACGTCGTCCCTGTGATCAACGCAGTGATGGGGACGATCACTGGCGCCGCGACGTACTCGGCCTCCCTGGGGAACGTCCTTGTGATGCTGAAGGGGAGGAGCAGGATGTTCGTCTGGGGTCCGGGCGTAGCGAAGGCAGAAACAGGGGTCGAAGTCGGGATGGACGAGCTGGGTGGGACAG
>JBEKIO010000033.1:0-8764 GCA_050011715.1 Nitrososphaerales archaeon
ATCCGCTCGTCGCCGTCGATAAGCTACTGAGTGAACCGTCCGAACCCATTCTCTCTCGGCAGGGCGCCAAATTCGGACTCTTTTGGGCAAGCCACTGGACTCGTTTGGGGGTCGAGGTGCGCACGCTTCTGCACGTCTAGGCATCAAATCGATGATCTTCATCATGGGTGCAACGCGTATAAGAGAGGAGATACCTTCGCTATTACGGTCCTGAAGACATGGACAGCAAGTACACCGTACTTGCATTGGCGTTCCTTCTGACGTTCTCAGCGATCCCTATAGTATATTCATCACCCCCGAAGGGGACTGTGCTCAGCCCGAGTCAGGTGGACACGCACGGACCTCGCATCAGCACGGTCGTGTTCTCTGTCATCTCGTCTGACGCCGCACTCGAGAGCGCACTCGCAGGCGGGACGATCCAGGCCGCGGAGTGGACCTTCTCGGTAAGTTCGTTTAACTCGATGGCTGGCAACCCCAACGTGTACGAGAACACTACTGCGGGCTACTGGTTTGGAGGCATCGCCTTCAACGCACTGCAACCCTACATGAACAACGCCCACTTCAGGCGAGCCATCGCGTATCTAACAGACTACAGTTACATCCAGACGACCGTGCTCTCTGGCGTCTTGGGCACGGCAACTCCATACGTCATGCCCTGCACAGAGTATGGGTTCATGTGCGGCAACGAGCCTGCAGCCTACGGCTACAGCACTACACAGGCGGCAATCGAGCTGGCGGCTGCTGGTCTGCACCCGAGCAATGGCGGCGTGGCGATAGCGCCTGGCTCCGCGAACTCCAGCACCACATGGTGCACATCTGGCGCGCTGCCCTGCCCATCCGGAGACACGTTCGCGCCTGTTCTCACCTACTCGCCAGGCACCCCGTTCAGGGCCGCGCTCGCCGAAGGGTTGGCGGCATCTGCCGAGGAAATAGGGTTCGTGATCACTGCGAAACCGGCGGGAATCCATCCAGGGGAGATCTGGTCCTTGACCGGGTGTCACCCCGGAACCTACGTTCCATCGACCGGGTACAACACCGCCCCAGTGTTCAACGGCTCCTATCTGGCCTACTATAACAACTCGGCATCTTCATGGAGCATGTATGCCTACGCTTGGGTCAGCAGCAACAGCTACGAGTTGCAGGCTATGGTCTGGAACTCTGCTTACGCGTGTACCTCTATCAACTTCGGCAACTTCTACAACACCACGATGGACTACGACTCGAACGCAGTTCTCTACGCGACAACTGTGAGTGGCGCCGAGACGGGGGCCATCAACCTGGCGAAGGTCGAGATGCAGCAGCTACCCTACGTGAGCGGATACTTCACGAACACGCTTTATGCTGACTACATCGCAGGTTGGACAGGGTACGCGAACGAGCCCACAACCGGCCCGAACGCTGGAGGCGGGCTCTACTACACACTGCTCAACATCCACCAGACCGACGCATTGACTGGAGGAACGCTGAACCTAGCGATACACCAGAAGGCCGACCAGGGAGGGATGAACCCTCTGTACAACACGAACTGGATCTGGCAGGAGGACCTATGGGGCGAGGTCTACGGCACTCCGCTAGCCACCCCTCCCACGCAGTTCACCACTGTGAACTCCTTCCTGAATTACATGACGACCAGCTACTTGGTGACTCCATACACCGGCAAGATTCCCTCCGGGTCGTTCTACTACCAGACCCCGGGATGGAGCTGCGGGACGAACTGCAAAATACCGAAGACCATTACCAACGGTGAGGTGATCACGCTGAACTTCGCGAGGAACATCACCTGGTCAGACGGCGTGCGCTTTACTGCGAAGGACTACCAGTACTCTCTCTACGTGTGGGACATTGCCGGGTCGCTCAAAATCCCTGACATCGTGACTCCATATTCATGGGTTCTCACAGGGCCCTCAGGCCTCATAGCGAGTCACGTAACGGTGGGCTCCAAGGTGGACAGCATCTCCATTTACATCAATAGCCTCTCCGTTTGGAACCCAGCAGACGTCATCGTCCCAGTGATGCCTCAGCACGTCCTGCAGTACTTCAACCCTGACCGTATAACAACGGTCATCAATACCCTTGACACGACCTTGCCCTACGTGAGCGATGTCGGCTACTTCACACAATCGGGCAACGGTACCAAAGTACCGACTGCTCCAAAGTGGATGAAGTACGAGCCGAGCATGGAAATCGGCACAGGTCCGTTCACGTTGGCCTCCTACTCCGAATCGACTGGAGGGGGCGAGCTCACCGCGAACGTGAACTACTTCAGAACCGCGTGGTTTGCTGACATCAACGCAACGACGAACAACCTCCTGGCTGGCAACACCTATGCCCACAACTTCACCATCTCCGAGTACATCTACAATCCAACGAGCACCACCTACTGCGGCGTCTCTGCGGGAACCAACGGCTACTGCCCAATAACGGGCAAGGTCAGCGGCGAGTCGTCCGTAAAGGTAAGCAAGGTTGTCGAACTGGAATATTGCACAGGAGTCTCTGTTCCCACAGGGGGCACTACTTGCTCAATGATAGTCAACTCATTGACAGGGAAGCCTGTGACATACAACCTAGTTCACCATATAGTCTACACCTGCACGAACGGTGGCACCGTAACAACAACGACGGGCACCAAGACCTCGCACTCGTGCCCGACCGGCGACAAGCTCGTCAAGACCTACACCAACGGCTACACATTGGCCGTCGACACAACGGGATTTGCTCGGGGTTACTATGAAGTCATCCTCAGCACATCCTTCTCGTTCCAGGGCCTCAGCAGAACCTGGTACCAGGCAACGGGGTTCGAAGTCTCGTAGGCGGGGCCAAGGGCCGACCAAGGATTTCTCTTGGTCAATCGGGACGAACATCGCCTTCTGTGTCCCAATCCCCCCAGGACAGTTGTCGTTGTTCCGTTGGCTGGATGTGGCTAAGGTACGTAGACCACTTTGGGAGGGCAACCTGTGTAGTACGACCAATCTCCGAATCCTGCTGTCACATTGTCATGGCCGACACCAATTCCAATAACCGCACAACTGGGTGACTCGTAAGTCGCGAAAGAGTACGCGGTGCAACCCACATTCCCCGGCGGAAGGCAATGATGGAATCTAAGGGGAGGATAGATTACTGGAGCGCACGCAAACACCACTATCGCTGTGCCCAGAAGAACTATCTGGACTGCGACGGTTCTGCGCTTCATTTGATGGGTTGGACAGCACAGGTCGGCGGCATAATCGTTGTTACCACAGCTTTCAAGCTGGATCTTGCTGGGTAGTTCTCCTCCCTGCCCGATCGACTGCACCCGGCCCCACCGGCAGACCGAGAGCATTTCGCTGGACTCCCCAGAACCTGCTCAGACTGGATTTGAACATCGTTTCACCGATAGGCAGACAACCGCTTGCACCCCGGTGTCCTACTCAAGTTGCAGTCGAATCGAGCCTCTGAACTGCAGTACGAAAGCAACGAGCGCTCCGGCGCATACGACGCTGCATAGGGCGAATAGCGAAGCAAACCCAAACTGCATAGAGACGAATCCGCCGAGGAAGCCACCTGCTGCTGCACCCAATCCGATGAGCGCCCCGTAGAACCCTGCCTGGCCATCTGGAGCGGTTTCGAGAAAGGCAAACATGCTCGATATGTCAAAGAGCGTCCAGAATGCTTCCAATATCGCGAGTATCGCGGCGCCCACGGCCAGTCCGGGGGTTGCGCCGAGGGCCACTAGTAGTAATAGCGGAACCACGACCATCCTCACCCCCGAAGACATCACTAGGCTCTTCCTGGCGCTCAGAGACAGATGACCCACAAGTGGATAGCAGAGGGTTCCCGCCAGTGAGCCTCCGAAGAAGAGTAGGAACACTGTTGACGAAGAATAAAGCTGGAGGAAATATGCCGGAAGGGGAGAGAAAAGCGTGGCCCCTCCAAGGGAAAAGGCGAAGATTCCAACCATGAGGAACTTCGTCGAGGGGTTCAGCTGGCTCAGGATTCTCATAGAGGTGTGGTCTCGAGGTAGTCTCCCTGAATACCCAACGAGATTCGAGACGGTGATCAGAGCAGACGTCGAGCGCTCCAGCCTCACAAGTTTCCTTTGAATCATGAAGCCTGGCTCTCTAGTCAGCACTCCCGACGCTGTCGCCGAGAGCATGCAGAGCACTCCGCACATGAGGAACAATTGTGAGAAACCTACACTAGTCACCATCGCTGCGCCAAGTCCCATTCCCACGGTTTCGCCCAGCCCAGTCAGGAACTGCATGTTCGCCAATCCCCTCTGCCACCCATCTCGCTGCTCGGATTCGACCGTGAGCAGCTGGCGAGCAGGAAGAGTCGCCGAGTACAGAATCGACTTCAGAGAAACCAGAGCGATGAGCTGAGATACGCTCCCCACGTACGGGATTGATATGAGGGAGACGCCCATCCCCATGAAGCCGAGAACAAGGAATGGTCTGCACCTCCCGGCGCCGTCTATCAGCCAACCCCACAGCATCTGCGAGGGTATCAGGGCCAGGGCTGAGACCCCGGCGACGAGGCCAATGTCCAGAAGGCCTCCATGCAGGTTTGAGAGAAGAAAGAACAGCACGAGCATGCTTGACATCCCGTTCGCGATTGCCTGAGGGACCAGGCTGTATTTCCAGAGATTGCCAGATGGAGGGAACACTGGCTTCCGAGAAAGAGGCGCGCAAAATAGAGACCGAATCTAAAACAATTGTCTTGGACGTGAAGACAGCGACACCGAGTCCTTTCCTGACCGTCCCTTGTCGGACGATACAATGACTTCACGCTCAGAATCGGCAATAACCCTTCGCGTGCTGCTTTGCTCAGACTTACATCGTCGTCACTTCGAGGCTTGGACAGGAGTAGGTCAGATGACAGCGAAGGCAAAAGGCATCTTCAGGTTCTACGTGAACCGAATTTCAATACTCTATGCGGGGACCGGGGCGGTGAATGCCCTGATAATCGCTGGGTTGCTCTACCTCCTCAGACACAACCTGCTTCTTCCTCTCCCGGTTTCGACTCTAGTTGCTGTCCTGACTTCCATCTTCACGGATTTTGCCTGGAAGTCCAAGATCGTATTCCATTCCCCTCTTCTTTCGCGCGAGCGGTTCTACAAGTACTTCCTTAACGGTTCGGCGGCTACAATCATCCAGTATATCCTCACCCTACTGCTCTCCACTGTAATGTTCTATTCGATAGCCTACCTGTTCGCCGTGGCAATCGGTTTCCTCTTTGCCTACACAATTTCAAGGCTGAAAATCTGGAAGCAATATGCCCCTCGACCCTCTCAACCTACTGGATGAGACGTTCATTCTCTCGCGCGTGGCTTGGTCTGGCATGGGTGAAGCGGCTCGACGAGGCCATTGCGAATTCTATCCTTCGAAGGCGGTCTAGCAGTCGTATTGGCAGAAGCATCAAGAATTCGTATCGTGCCGATGGCTACGTACAACCTAATGCTCCGACCTGGACACCGTTTCCCAAGCCCCAATCCCCTCGGGGGGCAGATTTCTCGCAAGAGACGGGCCAAAAACTGGAATGTCTGAGGGTATTGAGCCGAAGATTTGGGGGTTTGGACAATGAGTACGCTTGCGACCATAGTGTTTTTATGGAGGGAGCTGGAGAGATTCACTACCCAAGTGTGGTCTCAACCAGAACAGAGACGCCCGAAAGGGAGACCTTCCGTAAACTCGGAAGCACTGGGTACTTCACTCTAAACACCTGGGAGACGCACATGCAAGGGTCCTCTTATCAGGCTGCTGACGCTTTCAGACGCGCCACGCGCAGGGCGGCCCTTCCTTCGGAGCGCAACTGGACGAGCACACAATAAAGGTCCACCTTCCTTCCGTTGATTTGAATAAATGACTGCAGAGAGATCACTCCTACGAGCCTCCGCAAAAGACGTGCAACGCCCAACGGCATCGGCATTCATGCGAGGGATTTTCGCATGAAGGTGCCTGCCCTTTCTCATATGTTCGGACGCCTACATGGAATGACGAGTTCCGGCTAGGGCGCCTCCTGACGACTTCAGTTCGTGAAAGCCCCTGAGCAGGGTCGAACCCTAGCAGGGATATTGTGATGATTCCAAGAGTAGACCGCTCTTTCAGGTGTTCTGGGCTGAAATACACTTTCACGCTAAGGAAGAATGGATGATCACCTTCGAGGTCATACTAGTGCCGATTGTGATCATCCGAGAGAAAGGAACGCCCTGAATGCTAGAAAATGTAAACGAAGATTCCGTTTGCGTCCCAGTCAATTCCACTCTTCATTCCTTTGTCGATGAAATACGCTTCCACGCTCTTCGCATCCACTTCACTATGCGCCTCCCATTGCTTCCACAGTCGAGTGTACCTCCCTTCATCCTCATGCCGCTTCCTCCTGCTTAGAGGGTCGTCTGTTATTCCAATCCTCCAGTCTGAGCAGACACTATGAGATTCTCTGACCGTGGACTCTATTGCGTAGACGATCTCTCTGGTGTCCAATCTCGCGTGTCCTACGACATCGACGTGCCCCTAACTTATAGCTAATCTTGACCTGTCTGCACACCGCTTGCGGATCGAATCCCACGGGCCCCTAACCCGATTGCGCCACTACAGCATTCGGCGTATGTATTGCCCAAGAGGACGCATCTCCAAATGAACCCATTAACCTTCATATCAAGAGACAGAATTTGGTTGCCAACGAAAGAGTAACATGAATGAGAAGCTTGTTTTTGTGGCATTTGGGGACAGCCTCACAGTGGGCTATCAGTCCCCCACACCGGGGGACGGGTTACCCCTACTCACTCCATACACGGAGTTCCTGAAGAAGAGAATTGAGACGATGCCCGACCTTGACACGGAGGGTGCCCCCATGGTCGAAATTCTCAACCGGGGGGTCGTGGGTGAGCTCACCGAGGACATGCTCGACCGTTTCGACCGGGATGTCGCGAAGGTTGAGCCAGATTTCGTGATAATCCTAGGGGGCTCCAACGACTTGGGCTGGGGGGTCGAGCCTCAAGCAGTGGCCGGGAACCTTGCAGAGATGTATCGCGAAGCAGTCAGGCATGAAATACGACCCATTGCTTGCACTGTTCCGTCGGTACTCGGTTTCGACGAAGGGATTCCGCCGAGACTCGTGTTGAATCGGCTCATCAAGGAGTATAGTGCGCAGCATGGCCATGTCTGCGTGGACCTCTTCACAGCCACATGCAACTCTATGACGGGGAGGCTGAGGGAGGAGTGTTCGGATGACGGGCTGCACCTGACTTCGAGGGGTTACGAGGCAATGGCCGAAGCCATCTTCTCCGAGGCTGTGCGCGACATCGTCTCAGGGCATCGGACAGGTGCGGCGTCATTGAATGGCTCTCACCGAGAAGGGTAGACACGGGCCCCCTGGACCCTCCTCATTCCGCAGCGCTCCTTGTGAAGACAATACCGCCCATTCTCCATCTTTGATTCTGCAGGAAGGGGTCTCTCCAGATTTCCTTGTGGACGACCTGCCAGCCGAGCCCGGCCATCAGGCTTTCGATAAACGAAGGACTCATTCCCCAGAGCCAGTGGCTTCTCTCGACATTCCGGGAATCCGTGAAATTGCGCCAATAGTCAATTTCCTTCGTCCATTGTTCGTGAAAGGGAATCAGCTTTGGTGAGCGACTGCCAGAAAGCAAAATCAGGCTGTTGCGATAAGACATGATTGCGTCAGGAATCACGGGATTCGAAATCAGAAAGAAACGTTTGGTCTTCGAGAGCATCAATGAAAGTGTGTGTCTGAGGTCTATTTGATGTGGAAGAACATCGTAAGCCATCGCGAGGTCATAAGTCTGCGCGATGGATTTCATGAACATCTCGTCCGAGAAATCGCCCTTCCTGAAATCCAGACCTTCTCGCAATGCGGGATCGGCCCTCCAATTCTCAGACTCCTCTGCGTCGACCATTGTCACCTTCCTGATTCCAAACCTCGTCAGACACTGTTTGGAGTAATACCCGTCGACTTCCCACATTCCTCCGAAGTCAATGACACTTCTCACCGGCAGACAACGCTCTACTAGACCTAGTTTCCTCCTTACGGTCGCGTCGACTTTGAATCTGTAGGGCATCCTGTCACCTCTGGCCACAGAAGGAAGATCGCAAGTTGATAGACCTTACTTGAGGATACGATAGACCTAGCGGGAATCCACTCTCTGAACTAGGGGATGGCAAGGAAGGGCATTGCACCATCTACTAGGAATTCCTGGAAAGGGGCTTCAGCATCATTCCACTCTCAATTCCTTTCCGGGGACGTCCCTAACGTGGAAGCTGATCATGAGGCGGGGCATTGAAGCCCCACAGGAGTGGATCTGGGACTAAGGCTTGATGTGGTGATCCTGTATCTTCGCATCCAAGTCGAGGATTTCTCTGCACCAATCCGTCGCTTCCTTGTACTTTTTCTCTAGGTCCTTATGGTCTTGGACGTAGGACAATCTCCGGAGCCGCTTTAGGATGTCAGGTGGCAATTCCCTGTCAATGTAGTGCATCCGAAAGTCGAAGTGTAGTGGGGAGTGCTCGATGCGCAGCGCCTCAATGAGGGTCGCCAGGGTGACGGCCCGGTAGTCTTCTAAGGCCTCCAACGAGTGTCCCCGTCTCAACTCCTTGATGACATAGTTGTTGAAAATCGCGAATCTAAGGCTGAGCCTACTCAGTTTCTTCCTTCTCCTTCTTGCGAGTGAGGCCTTGTCGAGTGGCCGGGCTTTGGCCGCGCCGCCCTTGTTGAAGTAGAAGACATTGGTTCCGTGTATTTCTGGGGCGAGGAACATCTCGGGGCTCTCAGG
>JBEKIO010000034.1:0-8309 GCA_050011715.1 Nitrososphaerales archaeon
GCGTAGAAAGTTGCTTTCCCATCGTGCTCATCGCAGTCTGGAGTGAGTTGATGGAATTCTGTAAACCATTTATCTGCGAGGATAGGGCCGAATTATTCTTGTCCATCTGGGAGTTCTCCATCTGCAGGACGAAGAAGTTCCCCCCCAGAGCAACCAGGGCAATCACAAGGGCCGCAGCTAATTGGAGATTCTTATTCGACGCCAGCTTCTTGCTCAACACTCTGACTCACGTGTTCATGCCGGAAAGACGGTTTGACAGTTATACGTATTCAGGATGCTGAATACATACTCATGAGAGATTCTGTTCCCCGGATTCGGAGTTACCTTCGAAGCCCAAGAGTCGCCCACCTCTCAGTTCGAGAACCCCACTGCATACAAGAGTGAATTCATCGCCGCCGGCACGCGAAGACCTTGTTCACGATGCCTAACTTCGCTCGCTTTCTGGCAGAAGTTTTCGACGCCTTTGTCGAGGATGCTTCTCCGTGGCAGAGCCTCTGCGCGGTTCTGGAGGTCAACCCATCCTGTCACTGCAGAGTCCGCCTGAGCGCGCAAGGATTGTGGGGCTGTGCAATTGACGACAGCGCCTCCGGCTCCGCACGAGGGGCTGAGGGGGGAGAGGAGATCATCCGCTAAGAATGAGAGCTAAACGAGGTTTCATCGAGAATGCTTGCGTCGAAAATCCCTAAAGTTGAACATCCCCCTGATTTATCAGGAGCATCTTCCCCCTTTCCTATGGTGGAAGTACATAGTCAGTGCAACTTGCGTTCTTGACTGGCCGTCAACTTGACATGGACCTAGAATTCATGTTGATGTCCCTCAGATTCAGACGGGATAAATACTCGAAACCAAACTACTGATTTCAGATGAATAGAATCAGCCGAAAGGCTTCGATAGCAACTCTCGGCATACTTGCCACCATACTATGGGTCGCACCTCTGGCAACCCCAGTCTTCGCATGGCATCCATGCGGGCTAACTCTGTCGCCTAGCACGCAGGTGACCACAATTCCCGCGGGAACAACCGTGACATTGACCTATCTGCTAACCTACAGTGAGAGCCCAGCATATGCATCCTACTTTACACTCAGCGTCCATAGCTCAAACAGTGCCTGGACTATAGGCACCTATACAACTCGAGTTCCAAGTTCAGGAACTTCGGACTCAATCAGCCAAATCGTTTCGGTGGAAGTGACCGCGCCGTCCACTCCAGGTAGCACGACGACCATAACCGTGAGCGCAGCAAATTACTATGACAGAAGTGCCGGCTGCTCCGCGGAGACACCACTAACTGCGGGGGCGTTCCCACCAACCGTCCCACAGTTCCCACTAGGAATGGTGCTGCTGATGGCAGTCAGCTTCCCAGCTATGTTGCTGATCAAGAAGAAGTCCAGCATATCAAGCCCATAGATACCGTAAGCGGTTTTCAACAGGCTTTTGCCTGTTGTCGACTGCTATTTGTTTAGACTTTGAGAGTAGATGATCGAGAGTCCATCCGCCCTAGCCGTCTGAGCAGCCGTCAATCGCATCTGAACCTTCCCCTACGCCGGGTAATGCCGGCCCAAACCTGCTACGCCTGAACCAGGCGCTCCCAATCCTATCGTCGTTGTCACCGTTACGGTTGATGTGACAGTCTGAGTCGAAGCGGCCGAAGTCGTCGTTATGGTCTGTTTAATCGACTTCGTAGTTGTGGCCGTATTGGTAGCAGTGGTTGTGACTGTCTGCGTCCTGGTTTGGGTGGTAGTGGCAGTCTGTGTCACCGTGGGGGGCTGAGTCGCTGTTTGGGTGCTCGTCGTCCTATCGGTCACAGTTGTCGTTACGGTCACAGTTGAGGTCACAGGCGGGAAAGTCGTGCTGGCTGAGCTTGTCGTCGTGCTAGAGCCGCCACCCCAGAGCAACGTCCCCTGTGGCAGTGTTGCCAGGGAGCCACCTGCGACGATCTGGTCGTTCTGTAGGCCGCCTCCCTGCGCGCTGCCGCTGATTCCCCAAGCTGTCCCGTAGGACTGGGCTGTCTGCACTGCATTCCACGTCCCTGACTGCAGAACCTGCATCGCTGTCGTGAAAGTCACTAGAGGAAACGCGAAAACGCTGTCGGCCTCTTCCTCGGATAGCGCAAATACGGGATACGATGAACTGGATGTGCTGGCTCCCATGTCATACGTGCCAATTACGTTTCCGTCTAGCAGATACGCCCATGTGGTGCCGGACTGGAAGCGCATTGCAAAAGAATGAGCTCCAATTGACACTGAAGCAATCCCACCGGTAAGAATAGTGTTAGTGTTCAGATTCCAGACCTGATAGAACGCCTCTGGGACTGAACCGTCGCAGATGTAGTACCCAACTTGGCCCCAATTGTTGTTTGACAGATCATCACTGACCCAGAAAGCCAAGCATCCAGTGACCTGGGTGCTGACGACTTGAATTACGCCCTTCACTCCCATGTTGGGCAGAGCTGAAGAATCGGTTGAAGATGCGCCCACCCACCATACAGAGCTAGAGTCGGGGGCGGCGAAGGACCTGACTGGTGTAGCGGTCGGCCGCGAAATCGGACTCGTGACCTGAACGAATAGTCCGCCGGAAAGAAGCAATATGAGGATGACCAAGTATGGAGCCTTCATGTAGATGATCAATTTCGTTTGCACCGTATATACTGTGCGGACTTGGGATATTTAGCCAGGATAGATAGGAGGAAACCGGGATCAAGATGACGAAACCGGCGTTCCGGTCAGTCATGCTCGGAGTTCTTTCCTCATACATTACGGGGAGAAAGAACGCGCGATATTCATGCGGTGCGGCAACTCTGTGGTCCTTCCGAAATTAGACAACCTGGAAGTCTTCGTCAAATCGCCTGAGGCACCACGAGTCTATGATCGCCCAAACTCTGGAGAGAGACCTCTGATCCTCTGTATGGGGGGACCACGCGAAACTCCTCGATGAGGTACTGACTCGGATTGGATTGATCGAGCCGCGTTTCAGATCGTGCGCCTGACGCTATTGTAATCCGTTCGTCTCACGCTAACTAGCTGAATCGATTGTTCCGGCCTTAGCGACAAAGCCGTCGTCGGTGAGACCGGTTGCGCAGATGCCTTGGCGGCATCCGCCCTTTGAATGGCGTCCAGCAAGACCTGGATCGGGAGCTTCCGAGGGGTCCTTTTCGCGAGTAGGCTTGCTTCGTCGACGAGGCTATCGACGCCGCCAAGAACGTTTCGAGCGCTGGCTCCGAACATCTTGGAGATGCTCCTGGCGAACCGTTCCGGGTTGCACCTGGCCCCCCTGCCTATCCACACCCTCAGGACTAGGGAGGGGTCCTCTCCAAAGAGCTCCGGGAGCGTTGAACAAAGTATTTCGTCGAAGGTCAACCCAACCTTCTCAAGCCCTCTCGTCCTATCAACGAAGGACAGTTCCCATATCTTGGGAACTCGTCCCCACATGAAGAAGAGTGCACTCCTGCGCAGTGTGAGGCGAACGTGGCGTGAGGTGACGCGTGAATCCCGGACAAGCCAATATGACTCATCGAGTTCATACTTCCTCCTCAACTTCAGGAGGGGTGGCCTCACTGTCATTACTATTCATTCGATTCTGGGCCTCAGTTAAGAGGTTCTGCCGTTCCAGAAGAACCAAGCAGAAATGAGAATGGAATACGGCGCCCTTCAAATACAGTCCGGAGATCTGATTGATCAGGATCGCGGCAAAGAGGAACCCGCGGTTCTTCGCATGAATGCGAGCCGTTTGTGGCTGCCGCCCAAGTCACGCGACACCCTAGTTCTCTACGGCTTCTCCAACAGGGCCCAAAACACAATGTTTCCGCCAAGCGGCAGGGCCCCGCTGTCTTTGACTGTGAACCCCCCTCTTGCCGATTCGTTCAGAACACTGCTCCAGTCTTGCGCCTCGCTTACGTATTGGGCTTCACTCTTCGCCTCATACTGCTCTTGGTCTCTCATCACTCCCTGCCTTCCCACAAGCTGAGAATGACTATACGCTCTGTAGATCAGTCTGTATTCCGTGAGGTCAGAATTGAGCACTCTCTATTTATTCGTTAAAGCGCTCTTGACGGTCCCATACCTTCAAAGACTATAGGAAGTCCGACCTTTGCCCAGTTCTTAAATAACTATTGTAACTCCATTTTGGCGCCAGGATTCGCGTTTCAAGATTGGAAGATTCACGCCGAGTGGCCATATCATTCTTTGTCGTGCTTGCATCGATGCTGTCTAGTCTCTCACGACTGCGTATCATCCACAGCAGCGACCGCAGCGTTTCTTGCGACGGGTCTTGTGGATGAAGTTCAAGTACATTCAGAGGCCTCTGGCATTCATCCTTGGCATCAGCGCTTTCGCGTGGGCCATCGGCTTCGCTAGGTATTTCGACCATTGGGTCTTCTTCCCCGCTTTCCCCAACGTCTTCGACTCCCTTGGTATGTCCCTTGTAGGAGCCTATCTTCTGTATGTGGCCCTAGGGAAGAGTCATAGTTTTGACAAGACACCAGAAGTTGAATCGGAGCTTATCTTGTCCGTCTTGGATGATATCGACCCTACAAGAGAATCTTGAAGCTTCTCTATCAGGGCTTTTGCCAAGTCTCTCCAACGTCGTAGCTTCATCTATTCCCTGAAGTCTGAGATTCGTCCTCAGGGAATCGGCAGATTCGGATATCTGGAGCGCTCCTTCCGCCTGCATCAGGTGTTCGGGGACGAACCCAACAAAGTATTTTGCAATCGGCGTGATGTACATGGTAAGCGGCATCTACTCCTTCGGCTTTAGCATGGCCCTGACGGGTTTGGTGAGGCCTCTCAGCGGGAACACCTCATACATTCCAATTCCTGACGCCCTCTTCCCGTTCGAAGTGCTGCTCTTCGCGTTCTTCGGTTTAGCATTCTTGGTGGCGTCGGTTTACCATTTCCGAGTGAGCCTTCGGCCAGCATCCGAAAGACACCCGAGCTACGGCAGCTCCTCAGTCCCCCAGTAGTCGTCATCTCGGTCGAGTTCGAAGCTGCTCACGATCACCGAGTCTACTTCCAAGGCCCATGCCCTCAGTGAGGCGACTGAGTGTCCGTATGGCGATGCGGACCAGGCTTAGGACGCAACCGTCGCGAAGAGCACAGAAGCACCGTTTCCGAGGTTGACTGAACCAACGACTTGGTTGCCAGGAATCGCGTGTGCAGGACCTGGAGTCGTGCAGCTCACGACACCGCTTTTCCCAGCGTCAAGGCTTCCCGATTGAAGAGCGGCCGTGCTCGTGTGGATTGTCCCTGCGAAGGTCAACGTGCAGACACCAGTAATCAAGACATTTCCGCTTCCTGTATTCGTGAGACTCACCAAGCAGACTTCTGGAGTGCCGGAGCATGATACTGAGCCTGCAGTAACGAGAGCGATGTTGGTGAATGTTCCCATCAAGCCGAAGACGAACCCAGCTACCGCTATGGCCGCAAAGAGCGTAATTGCGATCAGTATGATGGTTGCTAGGACAGGCGAAACTGCCTTTCTCTTCTTCCCGTAGGCAGGGAGATTCATCGTCAAGTGAATTCTACTGATTCTGCTATTAGTCATTGTGGAGGCTGAGTACAGAACACGGGCTCGTTTGTGGCCCTGGGAAGTCGAAGGGACTTCGAGAAGTCCTGGTCGACAATCCTGTGACAGAAGTCGATTTCGGAACATGGGAGGCGAAGCATGACTTCGTAATGAGCTTGGGGGCCTGTGGTCGGATCCTCACGTGAAACTGAGAGTGAATGACGCCACTTTCCGTCTCTTCAAGAATCAAGAGAAGAAAGGGAGCGTGGCTTCAACTTGCTTCCACGAAATATCCAATCTGGGGAAAGGGGCGCCAATGGCACGACGCAAGACTAGGGTCTTTCCTGAGGCTTGCTGGGCTGTGCGACAGTCATACCTTCTTCTGCCTTCCGTATGGCATCCAGGATAGACCTGTAGGGTGGTTCCGGAGGAGTATTCTTTTCGAGCAAGCTCACCTCGTCTGAGAACCTGTCGATGCTGACTATGACAGAACGGGCGCTTGCCCCGAACATCTTGGAGATGGTTCTGGTGAACTGCTCCGGGTTGCACCTGGCCTTCCTCCCCATCCAAGAACTTAGAATCTCAGACGTGTCTTCCCCGAAGAGCTGCGGGAGCGTCGAACTGAGCACCTCGTGAAACGCCAAGCCCTTCTTTTCGAGCTCTCTCATCCTGCCGATGAAGGACAGCTCCCAGGGATTGGGGATTCGCCCCCACTTGACTGTTAGAGCGACTGTGCGCAGCGTGGGAGGAACCTGCCGCAAGAAGGAGCGGAAGCGCTTCACGAGCCAGTATAACTCGTCCACTACATACTTCCTTCTCATCTTCGGAAAGGGAGGACGCGCTTTCATCGTTGACTCACTTGATCCCGGGCCTCAGTCAGCAGGTTCTGCCGTTCCAGGAGGTTCAACGTGACATGGGAGAAAGATCCTGTGCTCTGCCGGTACAGTCCATAGACTGGGCTGGTCATAGTAACAGAAAAAAGAAGCGCACGACTTCTTGGGCCGTGCGCCTGTCTTGAAGTCATTGCCATCCTGTCTTGTGCTTAGGACCAGGTACCTGAGAACGGCACTGAAGCGCCGTTGGCGAGAGTGAAGTGACCCACTGCCATGGAGCCGACTGTCTGAGTAGCTGGTGTTGGTGTGCATATGTATGTTCCCGACCCGCTTGCTGGGACGGTCGGTGTGGATACCGGAGTTCCGCCAAATG
This sequence comes from Nitrososphaerales archaeon, assembly GCA_050011715.1. GTDB lineage: Archaea > Thermoproteota > Nitrososphaeria > Nitrososphaerales > Gagatemarchaeaceae > UBA183. The sequence continues at coordinate 6,705 of JBEKIO010000034.1, forward strand.
TTACAGCTCCTGATGATGCCAATCCGTTAATCTGGATGCTGCAGCCCGTTTCTGCGACGTTCGAAGTACCTGTGTTGGTCAGTACGACTGTGCAGACGCCCGTTGCCGCATCACAGGACGTCACTTGTGCTGTGACTGTTGCCGAGCTCGTGAACGACCCGAAGAGGCCGAACACGAATCCAGCGACTGCTATGGCTGCGATGAGTGTGATCGCGATGAGGATGACTGTTGCTAGAACTGGTGAGATGGCTTTTCTTTTCCTTCCGTGTTGTACGATTTTCATCGTTGGACTTGCGAAACCCCAGTTTGCTTATTAAGCCGTGTGGAGTTTCAATTCAGTTTCTGGGTCAAATTTCTAACACAAAATCAGGGCCCCCGAAATCCTTAAGGCAACATTAAGGCAACATAAGACATGGTCGACATCGTCGGCGTTTCAAAACCACGAACAAGTGGGAGCATTTTGACAAAGAAAGGAAAGAAGACATACAGAGGGAAGAGGAGACACTGGTACATCTACTTCTACGACGACAACGGCAAGTTCAGGAAGAAGCAGATAAGTGCAGCCGCTGTGCCGTACTATGGTTCGCTGATAAGAAGACGGAAATCCTACGCCTGCCCTGACTGCAGGACGAAGTTTCGGTCGCTCAGGGGGATCTGTCCGAAGTGCGGCTCCTCAGCCAGAAGACTGAGGAGGGGCACTTGATACTCACCTCGTAGAAAATCTGGGGCCCGCAAGCGATCATCAGAATCCAGTCTCTCCCGCGGCGGAGTGCCAAAGGCGCAACCTAGTCGGGATAAGAAAACGCAAGGTGTCTCATATAGTCTCAGGTGCAAGTTCAATCGAGCCGAATCTAGAATTCAATTATCGAGATCTGGGAACCCGACGGCCGAAGTCGGTTGTTTGGCATGGGTATCACGCCCAGTCTTTCGTGAGGAATGTGATCCAGACGTCGCGGGTTAGGCCCCGTCCAACTAAGCCTCGCTGATGACCGATCGAGCAACACGGAAGCGTGAGCCCCGTAGGCAAAGACCGCCAGCCCGGACACATGCCGATAGTGAAAATCTTGCAGGTTCGCAGCGTCAGAACTGCTGAAATTCCGTTGAACACTTCGTGCTAAACTGCTCTGTCATATCCACTCTGTGTCTACCCCGAAGGCGAAGAAAAAATGAGCACGACAAAGCGTGTAACACTAGTGGGTGCGACTGCCTTGCTGTTGGCTGTGGCACTCATCGCAGCCGCAGCCCTCACAGGATCACTCCCGGGCGTCCAGAACGTGAACACAAGCCAGGAAGGCACAGGGACTCTGTCGATCATGCTGACTGATCCTCCGGTCGCCCCGACAGGAGTAACTGGGGTATACGTCTCCTACAGCGACCTCATGGTCCACGTCTCCGGGGCGGGCAACCAAAGCGGCTGGTATCCCGTCGACTCTGAAGGGACGATCGAGCTGCTCGGTTCCGTCAACTTCAGCCAGACGTTAGGCACGGTTACCGTGGCCACGGGGGACTACAACCTAATCCGATTCAACGTAACCTCGGCCAAGGTCACTTACAACGGCATCAACTACACGGCCTTCGTCCCCTCTTCGGAACTAACGGTCCGGA
>JBEKIO010000035.1:0-7623 GCA_050011715.1 Nitrososphaerales archaeon
AAGGACTCTCCGAATGAGGAGAACAAGGACTCTCCGAATGAGGAGAACAAGGACTCTCCGAATGAGGAGAACAAGGACTCTCCGAATGAGGAGAACAAGGACTCTCCGAATGGGAACGGTTACCGTAAGGTCGTCCTTCGCGCGGTGGACGTTAGTCTGGATACTCTGGGTCGCGACGGCAAGCAGGCCATACTCAGCCTCTTGGAGAATAGGTATGGCTTTCGCGAGAATGACATACCGGATTATCCTAGGAGCTTCATCGAACTCCTCCATGAGCTACTGGGTGCGTCCGCCCAAAATCTTGAGAGGGAGATCATGAACAACATCAGGAAGGTCTGGGCGGCTCCCGGAGAGAACCTGGAAGCAGTAGTCGAGTCACTCAAGGAAAATTATCAGACCGTGGCCCAAGTTCAGGCAACCGCAGAAGACCACCGGTCCGCTGCGGCTGACCTCGACGATGCCGGATACAGATACAACGCAAAATACTCCAGGCGCAGGGATTAATTGGAAGATGACAGACCCAGTCGTGTCTGCCTTCATGATCCTCGCGATCGTCTTCTGGATGATGGCAGTCCACATCGCGGTCCTGGTGCAGCGGCGACCGCGCCTACAAGCGTATTGCGTGAAGGAACGAGCGGAGAGGGAGATCATCGGTGCTCATACTGTCATCCTCAAGAATGGGAGAAAGGCGTTGCAAGGAAAGTGCAGCTCTTGCGGGACTACGGTCTTCAGGATGAAATAGCGTCTTACGTCTATGCCGACATTATCGATTATCGAGTTTCTTGCCGCTGCAGCGATCATCGTCCACCTGACCTGCTACTCAACGGCTGGAGGAGTCCGCAAGATCTTCAGTGGATAGACGCTCTCACTCGAGGGCCTTCGCGACAAGAGAAGGGACCTCCATGGGGGTCATCGCCACGCCCACGCCCGCCGCTGTCAGAGCCTTGATCTTCGATTCCGCGGTCCCGTAGTTGCCGTAGATGATTGCACCCGCATGGCCCAACTTCTTCTCTTTAGGGGCGTGCCTTCCCGCAATGTATGCGACGACGGGCTTCTTCCTATCTGACCTCGATATGTGCGCGGCGAGTCTCTCCTCTGCGTCGCCCCCAATCTCTCCGACCACCACGACCGCCTTCGTGTCCTGGAGCCCTTCGACGAAGTCTAGACACTCCGTTGCGCTAGTGCCGTTCACGGGATCACCTCCGATTCCGAGGGCCACAGACTGCCCGAACCCGCCCTTGGTGAGCTGCCCCGCTATCTCGTACATCAGGGTCCCGCTCCGCGAGAAGAGCGCCACGTTCCCCGGCGCGAAGGATGTCACCGGCATGATGCCCATCTTGACGTGTGCAGAAGGGACTATCAGCCCTGGACAGTTAGGCCCAACGATCGAAGCCCCGTTCTTGTTCGCGAGCTGCACCAGTCGTAGTGTATCGCGGACAGGGATGTGCTCAGTTATGATCACGAGTAGTTTGATGCCCGCAAGAATTGCCTCCTCGCCAGCCCCGTAGGCAAACTCGGCAGGAACGAAGAGGACCGAAGACTTGGCGCCCGTCTTCTCGACAGCTTCTGCGACCTTACTGAAGACGGGAACCCCCTCCACGGTCTGACCACCCTTCCCTGGGGTCGCGCCTGCCGCAATGTTCGACCCGTAATCGAGCATGAGCCTGGCGTGTAACCGACCGTACTTCCCGGTGATGTTCTGAATGATTATCGGGTCGCCCTTCCGGGGGAGCATCAAGAAGTCTTCACCACCGCAGCCACGGCCTCGGGGGCCGACTTGAATAGATTGACAGGGGTTCCTTCGAGGAGCTTCCACGCCGAATCCTCCTCTGCGCCGCTGACCCTCGCGTAAAGCGGCTTGACTGGGCCCTCCGACAGAACCTTCCTGATCCCTTCCGCCACGTCCGTGGTCCGAGTTATACCCCCATAGATGTTGATGAGGACTCTTTGCACCTCGGGCAGCTTGTTCACTAACCTGAGCGCCGCTTCGATCCTGTCCTGCTGGGCACCTCCGCCCAGGTCCAAGAAGCACGCGGCCTTCCCCCCGGCATCGCCCACAAGGTCGAGGGTCGAAAGAACCAGGCCGGCGCCGTTCCCCACAACCCCGATGTCACCATCCAGCCGCACGAAGGCGAAACCCTGCTTGGAGGCCTCTCCTTCAAGCTCGTCCTCCGGATGCAGCTTTGCGAATTCTGGATGCCTGAATAGGGCGTTGTCATCCACTATCATTTTTGCATCGAGGGCAAGGAGGTTGCCATCCTTCCCCACCGCGAGAGGGTTGATTTCCGCGAGCTCGCACTCCTTCTCACGCGAGAGCCGTTCCAGCGCGAGAAGTATCGTAACGAACTGCCCAGCGCCAGGCTCTCTGAGTTCCATCAGGTCGGCGACCTCGGCCGCGAACTTCCCATCGATTCCATCGAGCGGAACCTTCCTGATGACCTTGCCTGAAAGAGATTCAACATCGATCCCTCCAGCCGATGCGGCTATCGCAACGAACGACCTCTCGCCCCTGTCCAGCGACACAGACAGGTAGAGCTCTGACTGATGAGGATACGATTCTTCGACGAGAATTGAGGCAGGCTTCTCGCCGCCGATTGAGAGATCGAAGATCCTTGCTGCTTCCCGCTGGGCCGCAACCTCGTCATCGACCGCGACGACCCCGCCTGCTTTTCCCCTTCCTCCGGCGAGGACCTGAGCCTTGAGGACGACCGGATGACGAAGCGTCTTGAAAGCGTCTCCGACGGCCGCCACGTCACGGGCCAGGACCGACTTTGGAACCGGGATTGCGTAGGTCCTGAAGAGCTCCTTGGCCTGGTATTCGAAGAGCCTCATGCCGAAGGCCGTCCAAGGTCTGGCGATAAACCTAGCGTTTCTGTGCTTGAGTCGTATTCATCAAAAGGCCATCACATAAATAGACCTCGAGGGAGTCGAAATCCCTACTCACATGACAGAAGAACAAATCGAACAAAGAGAACCGAGAGAACCGAACACGATCTTCGTCGGCAAGAAGCCAGTGATGGCCTACGTTCTGGCTTGCCTGACCCAGATCCAGAACGGGACCAACACTGTCACCGTGAAGGCAAGAGGAAGGGCCATCTCGCGGGCAGTAGACGTCGCCCAGATAGTCACGAAGCGGTTCGCCACAGACATCACCGTGAAACACATTTCCCTCAACACGGAGCAGGTCAAGAGCACAGTGACGGGCGGCATGAACAACGTCTCCTCGATAGAGATTGAGCTCCAGAAATAGCAGGCTGAACCAGGAAGGTGCCGTGGGCAGATTCTCGCACGAGTAGCGGTAGCTGAGCTCCCGGAGGTGGAGAGACGGAGGGGAGGTGCGACGATAATCTTATCCGTTGGGAAGGCACGGGTTAGCCAGAAATTGCCTGTCAGGCTCCCGATTTGCAACTTCGACGCGAAGACTGGGATGCTTTGCGCCAACTGCGAGTCGAGGCTCCGCAGAGGAGAGATATCGAATGCGGACGTGGAGGCGTCGAAAGCGGTCGCAATGCTCGCCGACAGACTCCCTGAGCTTGGCAGGGTCACTCTAAAGCGAGCATTTGAGGTCGGAGGTGCCTATGTCCTTGAGTTCGGGCAGCAGGACCTTGCCGCAATCAGGTCAAACCCATCCGTCTACGCCGAACTCGAGGGAGTCCTGAGGGGCAAGGTCTGGGCCGTCGCAGCAGGTAGCTCCGACCGTAAGTTTCTAGAAGACATCTTCTTCCCGGCGAAGGTTCTGACTGTCAACACGGTGTGGCTCCCGGACGGTGGCAAGAAGACTAAGGTCATCGTCCCAGCGCGTCGGAGCGAGCGGCGCATCGGGGACTTCGACAAGCTCAGAGAGGCCGTCAGGCAGGCGAGGGGAATCGAGCTTCTGGTCGAGACCGAGCGCGAGGCTGCCCTCAGCCAGTACTCCTAGGGCTGAAGAGTATCTGCGTCCCTGGGGAAGAGCACGGCTTCCTTGATGTTCTGGAGTCCAAGGAGGTATGCCACGAATCGCTCAATCCCGAATGAGTAGCCCCCGTGGGGTGGAACTCCGTATCGGAAGGGTTCCGTGAACCACCTTAGGCTCTCTGCGCTGAAGCCCTTCTCCCTGATCTGGGCGACGATCCTCTCTTCTCTGTGTTCCCGCTGGCCTCCTGACGAGAGCTCTAGTCCCTTGTAGACCAGGTCGACAGACCTGGCGAACTCGGGCTCATCATCGACCCTCATCACGTAGAAGGGCTTGGCTGCCGATGGGAACCGGTTCAGGAAAAAGAAGTCCGACCCCGTCTCCTTCTTTACGTGTGCGGCCAGGGCCCTCAGAGAGGGATCGTCTATGTCCTGGTCCCGCTGCAGCTCCCTCCCGAGTTTTGCCATCGTGTCATAGACCTCGGGAAAGTCCAGTTCTGGGAAGGGCATCTTCGGAACCTCGAGGTCAGCCTTGAGAGTAGTGAGCTCAGCGCTGCAGTCCTTCATGACACTTCTGATCCCGTGGGCCACCATCTGTTCCTCGACTCTCATGGTGTCCCTCTCGTCAGAGATGAACGCCATCTCGGGCGCAATCGTGCGGTGCTCGCTCAGATGGCGCGGAGTGTGGGAAAGCTCCGCCCGCCAGTTGGTCCCGAGGTCGTATATCCTGTCGAACCCTCCGGCTATCGTGAGCTGCCTGTGAAGCTGGGGGTCTTGCCGCAGGAAGGCAGGCTTCCCATAGTAGTCAATCTTGAAGACTTCCGAGCCCCCCTCCGAGACCCCTCCGAGAATGCTCGGTGTGAATGCTCTGATGAAGCCATTGGTGCGCAGATACTCCTCGAAGCCTTGGACGATGGCGTCTTCGACTTTGAAGACCGCGGAGGACTCCGGGCGCCTGAGTTCTAGAGAACGCCACTGCAGCCTGGTGTCCAGGGAGGCAGGTGTGACGCCTCGGGGGTCAAGAGGAAGCGGCACGGCCGCCTTGCTCAGGACTTCGATCTCCTTCGGAACGACCTCGAACCCCATCCTCGCCGCCTTGCTCTCCTTCACCGTTCCTCTGCAGGTGATCACATCCTCCTGATGGAGTGCAGCGATTCTCTCGAATACCTCGGGCTGTACGTCCTTCTTCTTGGCCGCGACCTGGATGATTCCCCTCGAATTTCTGACCAAGACGAAACTGATGCCGCCGAGGACTCTTGCGTCGTGCACCCATCCGGCCAACGCGACTTCTTTGCCGACCATCGCCTTCAGTTCGGAGGGCGAGAACAGCTGATACATCGACAGCGGGTTGATGCCGAGTGATAAATAGGTTAGAGAGCCTTGAACCTGTCGCTCCACTGAGTGTAGGCGTTTACCATCTCGTTCGAGACCGAAGGACGCCTGGTGCGCATCGTCTCCTTGAAGTCGGAGACTGTTATGGGCCTCGTCGTCGTTTCCTTGTCAAGGGCCTTTCCGCTCTGGAAAAGCTCCCTGACGACCCTGAGCTGGACGCTCTGACAGATGTCCCTAATGTCACTCCCTGAATAGCCGTCGCTCAGCTTCGCGAGAAGTTCCAGCCCAACGTCCTCTGAGAGGGTCAGCGGGGCGGTGTACATCCTGAACTGCGACATTCTGGCCTCGTTGTCGGGGAGAGGGACAAAGATCCTTTTTGAGAAGCGGCGGAGGAACGGAGGGTCCAGCGTCCACGGCTTGTTCGTCGCGCCGATGACGTAGAGATGAAGGTTCTTCCCCTTGTCGTTGAGGCCGTCCGTCTCCCTTAGGAACTGGTCGCGGACCCTGACCTCGCCCCCGACCTCCTGACCCCTCGTCCCCAGAAGCGAGTCAATCTCGTCTACGAAGATTATCACCGGTTTGTTGTCCGCGAGCATCTTGCGAGCGTTTGTGAAGAGTTTGGCCACGTTCTTCTCGCCTTCGCCCAGCCACTTGCTCATTATCGACGCGGCGTCGACTGAGATGAAGTAACCCTCGATCTCGGCAGCGGTCGCCGCTGCAATCATCGTCTTGCCGCATCCGGGAGGGCCATAGAGCAAGATCCCCCTGGGCCAGCCCAGCTTGAACAGGTCGGGCCTCAGGAATGGGAATACAATGGACTCGCGGATTGCCTGCTTACAGTCTTCAAGACCGACGACGTCGTCCCACTTGACCTCTGGCTTCTCCTTGATTACCAGCTCGCTGAATGAGGCCTTCAGTTGCTGGACGACCTGTGGCCCCGCCGGCCCGCCGGCCGGATTGGTCTGATTCGAACTCACATTCCCCGGGGAGAAGTCGGCCTCGGGCGCCTCGTCGCGCGGCAGGAGACCATGGGCCGCCTGTATCGCCCTAACGCGTTCCTGGTAAGCCATGGCGCGCTCCGTGTACTGCCTGTTCAGCCTGTAGTCCGGGTAGAGGTGGACCAGCTTGACGAGAGTGGAGATTGCCTTCTGATACATTTGGATGGCCATGCCGTGCGCACCCTGGGAGTCGAGCCTGATCGCCTCCGAGGCGTACTTCTTGGCGTCGTCCTCCAGCTCCTTCGCCGCGACCACGCTCACTTGCCGTCACCCTCCGGCTGGTTAATCCTGACCTTGCCTTCAGCCAGCAGTTTCAGCATCGCCTGCTCGAGGTCGTCTGAAGGCATCTTCAGTATCGTCGACGCGTCGGTGATATCTACGCTTCCGTTGTGGATTGCCGCGTACTGGAGCACCTGCTCCTCGAGGTCCTCGCCCGGCGGAGTCCGGTAGAGCGTCCCTAGGGCCGTCGACTCCTCGTCCTCCTCCTCGCCGGTCGCCAGCAGCGGGACCCTCCTCCCCAACTCGTCGACGTTCTGCCTAATCTGGTTGGGAGAAATCACCATCGTCCGCTTCATCTCTTCGGCCCTCTCCTCGGCGAGCTTCCTCGCCTGCTCGATCAACTCCTCTCCGCTCTCGGTCCGGACGTTGAGCGAAATCGACGGGGAGACATTGCCCATCTCGGCCATCGTCTCTGTCAACGCGTTGTTGATCTCGTCCGAAGCCTGGTCAAGTGAAGGGACAAGCCCCTGGACGGTCTTGTTGACCTTGCGGAGGACCTTGAACGCCATAGCCAGGTGCGACATGACCTCGCCGACGTCGACTATGCTCTCGAGCCTGAGGACGACCTGTGTCAGGGCCAGCTCGCTCGCGTAGACTACCTTGCCCACTTTCCTGAGCTCGGCCCACTCGTTGGCGTAGACTGAGGCCTTCGACTTGTCCTTCGCCATCATCGCCTTGACCGTCGTCTCGAAGAGGGATTTCCTCCTCTGGTCGAGCTTGACCCTCAGGTTCTCGAGTTCCCTCCGATGAAGTTCGATCTCCTTGATCGTGGAGGCGATTTTCGGCTTTACGTTGTCATCCTTTCTGAGTCCAATAAGCTTCAGAGGGTCGCGTGCAGACAACTACGGGGATCAAAAGGGGCGGCTCCATAATCACAGGCTTAGTCAATAACATCAATACCAACGAGTGAAAAGTTGTGGTTGTTCAGTCGGCCGGGCCGTCGAGTCGAAGAGAGAACCATGCATAACGGTGTGGGGAGGTCGCTTCGGTCAAATGCGAAGAGTTTCGCTCTTGGAAGACAAAAGAAAAAGGGAGTCCGGGAACACGTGGTTCCCGTCTCTAATACGAGCTGGTCTCCGTCCCGGCTTCCGCAGAGGGCAGCGTGGAGGGTATTTCTGGGAAC
>JBEKIO010000036.1:0-5915 GCA_050011715.1 Nitrososphaerales archaeon
AGCTTAATTCGGGATTTCAAACGCCGAGTGCCAAGGCCCCGGTGGTGTAGCCCGGTCAAGCATGTTACCCTCTCGAGGTAGCGACGGGGGTTCAAATCCCCCCCGGGGCAGATTCCAGCTTCTTTGGCGAATCGGGGGTATACTCGGGTTCTTTTGGTTGATACAAGTCTGTGTCTCTCAGTTCGCTCAATTACCACTAAAATAGTTCAGAGGGCCATACACAGCGTCAAGAGGGAGCGATTCATGCCATCGTTCATCATAGAAGCGGACCGTCTAGTCAAGTTCTACGGCAAGGCGAAGGAGCCGGCTCTCGACGAGCTGGGGCTGAAGGTGCCCGAGGGGAAGATCTTCACCCTTCTTGGAAGGAACGGGGCTGGCAAGACGACCTTCCTGAGGATTGCCACCACGCAGTTGCTCCCAACGTCTGGCTCCATCCGCGTCTTCGGCCTGGACGCCCTCAGTCATCCCAGAGAGATACGCAGACGGATCGCCATCTCACCGCAAGAAGCCAAGCCCCTGTGGACCCTTAACGCCTATGACCACGTCCTCCTCTCCTTGATGATGCGGGGACAGAGCCTCCCTGAGGCGGCAAGGAAGGCAAGGAAAGTCATCGACACAGTCGAGCTAAAGGATGTAGAGAGGGTCCATTCGGAGGACCTCTCGGGCGGGATGCGCCAGAGGATACTGATCGCAATGACCATCGCCTGCGACGTCGAGCTGATGTTCCTGGACGAGCCGACGATTGGCCTTGACCCACTCGGAAGGAGAAAGGTCTGGAGCGAGCTGATTCGTCTGAAAGAGGAGGAGGGGAGGACGATAGTTCTGACGACCCACTACATGGACGAAGCCGAGGCGCTCTCTGACGAGCTGGCGATAGTCGAAAAGGGACGAGTGCTCGTCCAGGGGAGGCCTGCGGACGTCAGGGCGGGGCACCTGAAGTCCAAGGTCAGGATAGACATAGTGGGAGGGTTCAGCGAGGGAGAGCTGGGGTCTTACGGGACGGTCATCCGGGCGGGCAACATCATGCGGCTCTTCGTCGACCAGCACGTGGCAGAGGAGATTAGCAGGGAAGCGCTCAGGCGCGAGGCCACGGTGTCGATGACCCCTGTGACGCTCGACGACGTCTTCGTCGAAATCGTAGGCTCAAGTATCGAAGAAGAAACCGCCGGGAGGGGTGACGGAGGTCAGGAGAAGGGGGCGATCAAGGAATGACCTGGCGATGGGCATCCGAGGTCTGGCGAAACCTCAGGACTATAGGGTCTCTGTGCTACTACCTGGGTATAGTCCCGATGTACAGGATTCCCACGCTCCTCCCATTCGTCTTCGCTACGCCCTTCACAATACTGTTCATCCTTGGCGTCAATGGGAATCCCACGTCTTTCCACTACGGAATAGCGGGCGCCATCACGATGACCGTCTCCCAGCAGGGCCTCTTCCTGGGGGCCGACCTGACCAATTACAAGATAGAGCACAAGTTCCAGGCGATGGTCGTCGCCTCCCCAGTTTCGCCCCTCACCTACATGTTTTCCGTGGCACTTTCGGAGCTCGCATTTGCTGCTCCGGCGGTCGTCATCCTTCTTGCAGTCGTCGCCTCCACCACCGCCGGGATAGCCTCGATGGCAATAGCCGAGGTGATCGCCGTCGTCCTCATGACGTGGGTGACCACAAGTTCTATCGGATTCTTCCTCTCCACGTACCTGCTCAACACCCGGACTGCATTCCTCACGGTCTCGTTCATCTCAATCCTGCTCTCCATCCTGCCACCGGTCTTCTACCCCGTTAGCCTGATACCAGAACGGTTCAGGTGGCTCGCTGAGCTTATCCCAACCACCCATTCGTCTGTGCTGATTCAGAACGCGGTCGGGCTTCCCGTAGCGGGCTCAGAGGTGTTCGCGAGCTGGCTCGCGCTCCCGTGCTTCACGGTGGCTTTCCTCCTGCTGGCTCTATTCAAGGCCAAGTGGAGGGAGAATTGAGCAGGGGAGATCTAGCACATATTCGTATGTGTCAACCCTTGAGAAACCCAAACTCTCGTGGAATCTTTGAGCTTCTCTGTTCTTCATGTTTACTCTGGACTTGACCGCTTTGCATCCTTGCCTCTGCGCCAGCTTGACGAAACGGTTGACAAGCCTTTCTCCTATTCCTGTTCTTCTGTGCTTCCCACTAACTACTACTGCGCCGATTCTGGCAGTCCTTCCTTCCCAATCGATGTCCGTCTGACAGCTTCCAATCAGGATTCCAACGACTTCGCGTCGAGACTGTGCAAGCAGGATAATGCTATCATCATCCGTGGCGAGGCTCGCAAAAGTCTTCTCGAAGTCCGTCCCAATGTCTCCATGATATAGCAGAGTGAGCAGAGGGAGACAGCGAGAGTAATCGCCGACTTCTGCATTGCGTATTGTGATTCCACCTGCAGTCACCGCGCTACACCACTCCGAGTTTCCTTCTCACGGGCCTTCCAGGGTCCGAACCCAGAGACTGGCAAATGGGTCGGTCAAGGCTTCAGATCTCTAGCCGCATCAATTCCTCGTCGAAGTACTTGTCTCCCCTTTTGAGCGAGCGAGGCCTAGCACCATAGGTCTTGAACCCGAACTTCCCGTAAAGTCTCTTTGCCGCTGTGTTCGCTGTGAGGACGGTGAGTTCGACTACCTCGTATCTTCCCCTGCATCTTTGGAGTGTCTCCCGTATGAGTGCCGTGCCCACTCCTTTGCCCCTTTGGTCTTTGTTCACGTGTAATCCAAGTCCAGCTCGGTGGGAAACATCGGAACCTGGTTGGTACCTCGATACTTCGCAGAACCCGACGACGTGTGAGTCTACCTCTGCCACTATGGCAATCGCATCTCCATCGATTACTTTCTTGTAAAGGCCAGAGAACCAGTTGAGTTCATCACTGAGCGATGGCTTCTTGTGGTACAGCACAATTCCAAATGCCGGGTTCTCCTTTACCTCGTCGTAGAAGCGGTAGTAGTTGTCTACGAGATCAGTGAAATCAGAGGGCCTGAGGTCTCTGGTTACGAGCGCCATGGCAATCTGATAGTCGTGATGGGGCACGATTTAAGCCGTGAGACAGTGGTTGATAAGGAAGGACAAGGAACCTCCAAGCTAACAGGACCATGACGAATCATCATAAGACCGAATTTGAGCATCGTTTCCCATGCCCCAATCCCCCCCGGGGCAGACTTTTCACATGAGACAGGCCAAAAACCGAAAAACCCGCAGGGCATTGAACCGAAAAGTTGGAGATTTAGACCCAAGGCATGACGTTGCGACCTACCCGAACTGACAGGGCTGGGTCAGACCATGCTGCACTATCTCCACGTTCGGCCAACCCACAACCACTTTATCATCCGACTCCACGTTTGATCGTAAGGAGACCATCCCACGCGGGCGCTTGTGATCCTGGAGAAGCCCCTGAACACGGGTGATACGGCGATGAGTCTGTTGCGATGTATCATTGGTATCAAGTAAGGTCGAAGCAGGGATTGCGTCCACATATCACAAAACCAGAGTCTTAGCTCCAGCGCGCGTGCAAACCGGCCCGAAAAGCTCCGCACAGTTATGGCGCTGATGGACTGAACTCGACCAGTGCCGGCCGGGATTCGAGTATAGGAAACAGGGCCAAGATCGTTCAGATTGCACATGAGGCGGGCGGGTTGGAGACCGCGTTGATCATGATAGAAGGGTACCGCAAAGAGGACATCTTGAGGTCGAGAAGGTACCTTGAATGCGCTGTTAAGCTCGAATTTATTGGGTTCTCACCCATTAAAGCAGGATCCAAAAGGGGCTTGGGGTCATGACTACGCTTGAGCTTGCCGACGTCGATTCAGGCTACGGAGACAAGGAAGTGCTCCATGACATCACCTTCAAGGCTCAGGAACCTGCAATCTACGTCGTACTTGGACCAAACGGCGCAGGCAAAACCACACTGTTCAGGACAATAGCGGGGATCCTCGAACCTCACTCAGGCCATGTCCTTCTCGACGGCGAGGACTTGACGAGGTCAAAAGAAGGCAGGAAGAGGATCAACTACCTCTCGCACTACAACGCCATCCCAGAAGAGATGACGGTCTGGCACGCTCTCGACTTCTACGCCAAGATAGAGGGTGGCAAGGCCGACGATGCAATCGCTCTTCTGGAGCTCGGTGCGCTGAAGGACAAGAAAGTCTCTGACCTCTCTCAGGGTCAGAAGAAGCGGGTGTCAATAGCAAAAGTCTTTCTGACGGAAAGGGATCTGTATCTCTTAGACGAGCCCACCTCCAACCTCGACCCTGCCATGTCAAAGGAGATACGCGACATCTTGCTTCGGTTGTCGAAGGAGAGGATTGTCCTATACTCTTCCCACAACCTCTACGAGGCTCGCGACGTCGGCACGAACCTGATACTCATCAGAAACGGGACCCTCGGGTACTATGGCAAGATCTCCGACATTAAGTCGAAAGAGTACAAGGTCGGGTTCAGGACGACGACGGACATCTCGAAGATGGTGGACTCGAAACTCGAAGGCGGCTACTACGTTATGAGCTTCGCGACTCCGGACGAGGCGGGCATTGTCCTGAAGAAACTCGTCGAGAACGGCGTGGTCATCACTGAGATGCGGGAGCTGGACAACCCACTTCAGGCTCTATTCGAGACAACTTCTCAAAGTGAAGTGGAGGCGAGCTGAGACGAGCAGCGGCCAAGGGATGGTAATCGCAAGGAGGAGCGTATCACTTTCAAAGACATACCTGGTCTTCGGAGTGATCTTGTCCATTGTGGGCTGCCTATTTGCGAGCACATCAGGTTTGGTCAGCAATGGCGTGACGACGGGGATGCCCACTACTGCCACTGCCGCGGCGAATACCTCAGAAGGCCTACCTTTTCTTGCGGTGCCCTTTCAGTCGCTGGCCGCAATTTTATTCGCCACTCCCGTCCTCCTGCTCTTTGTGTACGACAAGAACAACGGAGTCCTGGAGTATCTGTTGTCCCTTGGGATGAACCAGCGAGACATCTACAGGCAGTATCTGAAGGGAGCACTGACACTTGCGGCCGCCATCGTCTCCTTCGACGTCATCATTGACGTGATTGTCGGACTGATCGAGGGCGTTGCGAGGTCGACGATTGAGATCTCGGGCCTCGTTGCTGCTGTTGCCCTGGCCGCGGTGTCCTTCGGAACACTGCTGATGACGTCGTTCAGCTCGCTACAGAAGCAGCGGATTGGTGCGAACCAACCGCTCGGACAGGCCATCGGATCAGTCGTAGTCGTGCCATCCTACATTCTTCCACTCGTTGTCCCTTCGATCGCCTTCTGGATCGACCTGGTCTATGCAGGGGTAATCGTAGCGCTCGCGTTACTCACGTATTCACTTTCAAGCCGATGGATCAGCAGAGAGAAGCTGCTTCCTTAGAGTCCAGCATTTGGGCGTAATGTCGAGCGAGAACACACATAGAAGCCCGAATCTAACTCTGATTCGTAGAAGAGGCTTGAAACTGCCCCGGCCCGGGATTGGGGCATGATTAATCACGCCTTCAGCGATTGAGGTGAGTCCTTCTACGTGATTGTCGTCTGTGCGCGCGAAGACTAATCAAGCAAGCCCGAAGGCAAGCACCAAGAGAAGGATCGTGAACCGGCAGGGAGTGAGTTACGACGTCGGTACCGTAATAGATTATAAGAGTAGCCTAGCGCGCGGTCAAGCTTGCCAAGCCTGCATGTAGCTTCCCCTGGGTGCGGGACCGTTCAATGGAACCGCATGTCTCGAAGCTTTGTGGTCCTGAGTGAGAACACGGCTTCGGCCGGTCAAGTCTTAAATCGTGTGCAGAGTGGCGCATCGCCGTGTCCTCTAACGAGGAAATGCTCGCTGAGCTTCGAAAAATAAGAGAGCTCCTAACCCAAGCACCACCCCCGCCTCCACCACCTGCACCGAAGGGCATCCCGGCTGAAT
>JBEKIO010000037.1:0-4827 GCA_050011715.1 Nitrososphaerales archaeon
CCTCGTACACATCCTCGACGGTCTTGATGAAATGGCTCTGCCCGAGGATCAACTGCGTCCCTTCGGGAACTGCCAGCACTACCTCCTCGATCTTCACGCCTCAACACCGGCGCTTGAGGACTCAAAACCCTTTTGATTCATTAGACACGGAAAACATACAACTGGACTGGCGTGCGAATCACAGAGCCAACCCGCCTCTTGTCCTAGACCAGGTCACGTCGAACGAAGCAAGGTTTTATGCTAATTCAGCGTGCAGCACGAGTAATGCCTGGAATAATAGATACGCATATTCATCTTTCAGAACGAAAGGATGATCGACTTATCGTCTACGCCAATCGAAATGGTCTGAGATACGACCTTGAGGAGCTCCTCCGACTTATGAAGCTGAATGGCGTGGGCCTTGGGCTACTGCTCAGCTCAATAGGGGCAAGGGGAATTCCACACCCGAACGAGGATGTTCTGGAGCTCTGCGTAAGGAGCCGTGGAAGGCTTCTTCCAGTGATCACTGTCGAACCATCTGCCAACAAGGTACGAAATGCAATAGAGCTTGCCAAACGCAACGAAGGCCTAGTCAAAGCCTTCAAGATCATGCTTGGATATGGGAAGACGCGCGCCGGCGATCCAGTCTTCGATCCGCTGTATGACTACGCCGAATCAGCCGGTGTTCCTGTTATGTTCCACACGGGGGACACGGCCGATGCTAGGGGCAGCCTGATGCATGCTCACCCGCTGACCCTTGACGCTCTCGCAAACAAACATGGCGACCTGAAGCTCGTGGCCTGTCACTTTGGTAATCCTTGGATTGATGATGTCGCCGAACTGATATACAAACATCCGAACGTCTACGCCGACCTTTCAGGCCTGATCGTAGGCGGGAGCAAGTACATCGAGCAGTACACCGACTGGTTGGCACGGAGATTGAGCCAAGCGATGTACTTCGCAGGTGGAGCCGACAAAGTAATCTTTGGAACTGATTATCCGGTCACCCATCCTTCGGCGGCCATCTCCCTTGTGGAGAAGCTTGAGATCGATACGAAAGACCGGGAGAAGATCTTCTCAGAGAACGCGAGGAGGGTCTTCCGGCTCTGACAGTTCAAAGCGAGAATAGTCGAATTGTTGACGTCCCCTTCGAGGACAGGGCGTCGATACAACATCTGCTTGCTGAAAGTTTCGAAGGCTGGTATCTGAGCCATTCCAAGAAGATGTTGATGAAGGTAGAAGTGGTCAGGGAGGCAGTCGCCGACGAGCATCCGGTCGGTCTGGTCATGCTGAAGACTCTGAACGATTCCATGGGCTACGTCTACTACATCGCTGTGGCCAGGGAATACAGAAGGAAGAAGGTCGCGACTCGACTTCTGGAACATTCGCTCGAATACTTTTCAGGACTCGGTGTGCGAGAAGTCTACGCGAGCATAAAGGAAGGGAATGTGGAATCTGATGGACTTTTCCGGTCTCGGGGCTTCTCAAGGACGAGCTACAGAGAGTTGTCAGGCAAGTACGGGTATCTGAGGGCCCTCAATCTCTACAGAAGGATGCTGGTAGTGCCAGGGGAGACGCTACTTTGCCTACCCCTTCCCCTGACTGTCCGCGTTTCACGATCTGAGCAGTCTTGTCGAACTGATATCGGCTATGTGCTCAGCTCGATCGTCTCTCCGAAGAACCGGCGCGTAGTCCCGCTGGCGGGAGAGTCGAATGAGTCGACGCTGACTATCACTGGAAGATTATTCACTGCATGACCTATGAAGAGACACATCCTTGGAGGGAGGGTCCTGACTATCGCCTTGACGGTGTCCGTGTCGGCCATGGAGGCCTGCGAGATGAGGCTCAGATCCGAATCGCTGCTGAAGCTGTACAGGAAGATGTTGTCGACCTGCCTGTAGATTTTCTGGTCGATTGCGTCGGGCTGATTCGTGACGAAGACCGTGAAGACCCCGAAGTGGCGCATCCTGGTGATGAGGTCCTCCCAGTACGTGTCCCTGAGGTAGAGGTGAGCTTCCTCGGCGAAGAGGAAGACGGGCGGTATCTTCCTGCGCTCCAGGAGCTCCACTATCCTGGAGAGCATCAGCTCGACGACCATCTTCCTGTTCAGGGGAGAGACGCCACTCAGGGTCACGATCAGCGCACCCCCTCCAGCGCTCGTGTCGAAGAAGTCCTGCAAATCGAACTGCTGGTGGGGCAAATCCGAGAAGAGGCCGCACGACGCTATGGTGTGGTACCTGGCGAAGAGGGCGTCTCGCACGAACTCGTTGCACCGCCACTGCTGGATGGCTGACTCAAGCGACGCCAAGGATAGCTCGCTACGGCTCTCGAGCTGCTCCCAGATCTTCACGAACTCACGCAGCGAGGTTCCGGGCATGTCCAGAGAGTGAGAGAGCAGGTTCGTTATGGAACGGAGACCGACCGTCGCCAAAGAGAACTTTAGCTCCCGGCCGGGCCTCAACGCCCTGACCTTCCCGTAGACAGAAGTCCGAGTCCCGTCCGCCCGCTGTCCGATTGATGCGTACTCGTCGTTCAGGTCGAACACTACCGAATAGGCGCCCTGCTCGAGGAGGCCCCTCAACAGCATCTTGGCGAGGTGAGACTTGCCGGACTCCTTCCTTCCCGTAATGACCGTGATCCTCCCATCGAGCGACTCAGCAGCGATGGAGAACTCGGAGTCGGAGTCGACGCGCCCTATCTTGATCCTTCTCGTCCCGAGCGGAGGCAGTGTCCCCCACAACTCGTCGACCATCAGCCTCGCCACTCTTGAATTGGTCCTGGAGGGCATCCAGTCGACCCTAGGGGTCAGCCGGCTGCCGGAGATCGTACCTCTCGCCTTGCATAGCAGGATCCGCATGTCCCTAATCAGGGTTGAGATGGTCGTGAGGTCGGTCGGGTCGGCTGTCTCCCCGGGGGCGGATGCCGAGAGAACCTCCTCCCTGGCTATCTCCTCCTCGATCCCCTCGATGTCGAGGTACCGCTCGTCATAGACTTGAAGAACGAGACTACGCTTCTCCTCGACAGCAACGAGATAGTCGCCAACCCGGGCCGGCTCCCGGGGCGAGGCGATTACCAGTATGTCGTCAGACTCCTTTCTTAGTATCCTCAGAGGTTAGGCTCCTCCTTTGAAGCTGCCGAGGGCAATCCTCCTGAGCGAGAAGGTGGGGAGTTGCCTCAACCTGAAGCGCCTTGTGACGTAGGCCTTCAGGGCTTGGTCGTCTGCCTTCGAGAATATCGATAGGTGATGCGCGACCTTGAGAGAGTCCGGATACCCTGAGGCGAAGGCGTCGTTCCAGAGAATCCTGCCGAGGGTCTGCTGCACTGGTTCTTGACTCTTGGCAACATCCAGTCTGAAGACCAGGCCATCGGGAGTGAACTTCGCAAGCACTGTCTTTACCGGGCCGTCATCGATGCTGTGGTAGGCCGCGACCTCGGACCTAGAGAGGACACTGACGGCACTCTCGGAGAGGATCAGGTTGCTGGACTTTGAAAACCCCACTAGGCAGCTGCCTTTGTTGTTGGGCTTCGGTAGAGACCCAGCGAACTGGCCCATGGGATGCTTGAGCGAACCGTCGGCCATCACAACGGCCTCTTCGTTGCTGGCCATCAGAGTGTCAATGACTCGCCGCTCCACGCAGTTCCTGATCACTCTTTCAGCCACTGCGTGATCCGCCAACAGCATAGCGAATTCGGGTGACGAGAGGCTCGATTCTATTCCGACGAGGCCTGAACCCGAGGCGTAGACCAGGATGGGACCGAGCCGGAAGAAGCGCCGGAGGGCTCCCTCGAACGATATTCCAATCGCAGTTCTCGCGGCGTAGAGGGCACCCTCCGAGGTCTCTCCGACGAGCACGCACGTCGAGTCGACCGACGCGACCGGTCGCCCTTCTTTGATGGGAATTATGCACCCAGGGACCAGGGTCGCGTCTGCCTCCTCGAAATACGGATACAGCTCCCTCCCGTACCGGCTGAAGACGAAGTTTCTTCCGGAGAGCTGCCGGTCGGCGCTTTCTGCCAACTCGGCGAAGCCCTGTCTGAACTCCTCTGCGAGGGAGTCAAGAAGGTCGGGTTCGAGGCCGTCGGGAAGGACATCTGTTGCGATGGCCATGTTGCGCAACATGGGGTGCAACTCGTAGCTAATTAAATGTTGCGCAATAGCAACATGCACAACAACTACCGACTTCCAGACCATCTAATTGTGCACCTACCCGACCTTCGAGATGTTCTCCCCGCGACACCAACTATTCATATATGGGCAACTTGCCCAACAAGGACAACAAGATACCCCTTGTCGTCACAGCCGAAAATGATTACAGTGAAGCTGAAGAGGGGCGCATGGGAAGTCGAAATCACTTCCCCCGAGGACAGAGTCCAGCAAGCGGTCGAGAGCGTCCTGGCGGGCATGGCATCCAAGGAGCCAGCGCTTGTCGACGCTCAGGAGACGCAGCAGGACCGACGCCACTTCGAGACTTGTAGGAGCTTAGTTGTTACCATGTGGCGCGAAGGGTGGTTCTCGACCCCGAAGGCACTCTCCGAGGCGCATGAAGAGATGAGCAGGCGAGGCTATCATTACGACCGGACGGCAGTCTCCCACACCTTGGCCGACCTAGTGCGGGAGGGCACGCTATTCAGAGAGGGCAGCATGAGGAACTACAGGTACATCCAGAAGTTTCCTTTCGCGGAGCGGAATCGAGGCGGCGAGAACCCCCAGACCGAAGAGGGAACCGGGTCCTGACCGCTTGGGCGTGTGCACATAGGGTGGGAAGAGAAGGCGCTGTTGGACTGAATACTCAAGTCTCTCCGCCGCATCGAGTGGTCATGGACCGTAAAGGCAGCCTTTTAACGGGA
>JBEKIO010000038.1:0-3207 GCA_050011715.1 Nitrososphaerales archaeon
GTGACCTGTTCTCGTCCAAGTGATAGCCGTACAGAGGGGTCCTGCCGGTGAGGCTTGCAGCAAGGGCGCTTGGTCCTCCCTCACGATTCGTCCTTGCCCCGAGGACGGAGTTGGCGTAGACAACGGCTGAGCTCTCGCTCCAGGCGATGTGTTCCGCAAAACGTGGCTCGTTGCCTGCCAGATACGGCGTGCAGGTACAAGTGGTCTCCAAGCCGAGCTTCGCATATGCGTCTATGACCTCCAATTGCTTGCGCGCAAAATCCTCTCCAATCCCCTGAGCCCTCCAGTTGACCAAGTCCATACCCGCCGGATTGAGAGTGGATTTCACTCTGGCCTTTCCATCTTCGGCCAGCTCCCTCAGGAATTCGATTCCAGCGTCTCCGAGGTTCTTGTAGGAGACGCCCGACACTTGGACGCTGGAGATCCTGATTAGCCTCTCGGCACCATAGATCTCTCCCAGGGCGACTAAGATCTCCATGCACTTCTTCGTGGCGCGGCCCTCCTTTCCCGAGAGCATGCCTTCCTCGGTCCTTGTGAGCTTCATCCTCTGGTCAGCTCAGGTAGTCTTCCAGCTTGATCTCATCTTCGTGGGGAATCCTGGCCTTGTCGAAGGCGTCTCTAGGAGCCCCTAGCGGCACAGTCGCATCCACGCCTGCCTTGCAGGTCTTCCTCGTGACCTGGTCTGCCGAGGGGTCGAGGGAAGAGCCGAATTCGTTCGGCTTCAACATCAGGTCCTGATCCAGCTGTGCTCTTGTGGCAAGTGCCCATTCGACCGCGTTCGGGTCGTCCATGCCAATGTCCTCGTCCACAACAATGACGTGTTTCAAGCTCGGATGGCCCTTGAATGCAGCTTCCATGGCGTTTCTCGCGTCGTCCCTGCTTTCCTTCTTTATCTTGATGGCTGCATGCAGCCAGGAGGAACCGCCTGGTGTCAAGCGCACGTCGATGCACTTGCACACCTTGTTGACCTCGCGGAATATGGTGGCTTCCCGTGGCATGCCCATCAGTATTCTGTGCTCTGCCCCACCGGGCAGAATGGCTTGGTAGATCGGTTCCGTCCTGTGTGCCACGCGGTTGATCTTGATGACCCTCTGCTTTCTGACTATGTCGTAGGACCCGGTGATGTCAGGGAAGGGTCCTTCGTCAACGAGTTCGTCGGTCACGGTTCCCTCGAGCACAAGCTCACAGTCTGCGGGCACTAGGCTACCATTCGTTGCGCACTTGACATATCTCGTTTCCTTCAGTTTGTTCGCTATCGCCAATTCGCTCTTCCCTATCTCGCATGAGACGGCGGCGGCAAACAGAAAGGCGGGATGATTGCCGATTGATATACCGACCTCGCGGTTGCCTCTACTAATGAACTCGTCCAGGTGCCGCGGTAGAATCCTTGCGGCCAGCTTGTCCTTCCCTATCAGCATCAGCCTGTGGTAGCTGGCGTTGTAACCGAACTCCTCGTCCTTTGCGACGACTATGCCAGCTGTGACATACGGCCCTCCGTCACGCTCGCAATGAATCAATATGGGAATCTTGCGCAAGTCGACTGCGTTCTCTACAGCTTCTTGACACGGTGCTTTCGTCGTAGTCTGAAAGGGAGTTGGATTCTCCACAGCTTCGAGAACTATCTCGAGCAACTGATTCATGCCGATGCCTAGGGCCCTGGCCAGGTTGCTTCTGGTGCCACAAACGCCTAACGCGACCTTGTACCTCTCCGACTCCTTGATCTTGTCAAAGACTATGGGTTTTCCATCCAGCTTTTGTGCGACGGCAGCGATTTCATGTTTGACGGAGACCTCGCGTTTTATGTGTATCAGGTCACCTGTCCTGTCCAGCTCATTGAGGAAGTTTCTCATTCCTTGTCAGGCTCAAACATGCTCCGACCTGCTGAAGCCGTGCAAATCAATCCTTCCCCTAAGGGTGCCACCTGAGGAATGATTCCAATCTGGGCCACCTTTCACTTTGAAACCTCCGTTCCGATCTAGTGAACCCGCCCTTTTGGCAGTTGTCCTTGTTCTCCTGTTATTTCTCAAAGAATGGTCCTCATATCGACCTTCGTCGATGCGTGTCTTTCGAAGAAGCCGATCAATGTCTTCCCCAGTATACGTCTGCACTGGCACCATGCTCCACCAACGGTCGTGGGGGGTGCTTGTGGGTCGTCCCGCACCGCTTCAGGTGTCTGGCGTATTTCTTATCGCTGATCAGTTTGCCGCACTTCGGGCATAACGGCACGAGACAAAACGGGAGCCCGCTCGTAATAAGCACTTCCCACGGCGTGCGCGGGACAGAACCAGACAATGGATAAATCCCGGGGAAGCTCGGGCAGCTGCAATCTTGACAGACGGGGTCGTGATCGTTGCATCGTTCCTGCTGGCATTCAAGGCTGTGCTAGTTGAGGGGAGCGAAGTCGCGATTCTTTCAGTAGCCACCATCAAGCAGTTGGGCAAGAACAACGTGCTTCTCGGCGTTGTGGCAGGGGGCGCTGCGTCGATCCTAATCTTCCTGGGAGTCAGGCAGGTCTTCCTGGAGCTCCCAGAAGCACTAATCAGCATCGCGACAGGGCTCGTGATCCTGTACTTCTCGTCCCGGTTCCTCCGCGGTTTCAGGAGGTACTACTTCGGGAAGAGGTCATTCCGGGCCAAGATGGACAAACTCGAGACAGAAATCGTCGATAAGGACATGGGACACTACGGGGCCGAGAAGCCGGATGTGATCCCCTTTTCTTTCGTCAATTCGCTCCCTGTCTTCACGATAACCCTGACCGAAGGGTTCGAGGCCAGCCTCGTCCTCGCCGCGGCCGGAACCTTCAACCTCCAGTGGACTCTCATCGGCGCAACCATCAGCATCGTCTTTCTGATTGCCGTCTCTGCAGCCTCGTACGAATATCTGTTGCGGTTTCCCCGTTGGGCATTGGACCTGCTCGCCGGGAGCGTCCTGTTGACCTTCGGAAGCTACTTCCTGGTAACCGGAGTACTACTGGTCCTCTCTGGTGGATCCGTGACCTGAGTGCAGGGCTCAGATCAACTGACTGTATTCTGAAATAGCTCCTTCGGTTCACTGAGGCTCAGCACGCGCAATCAGCACGAAGAAGCTTTTTGTGGGAGTTCCAATTAACCCCCAGTAGACATGGGGATCCAATTCGGAGACCCTTCAGTCCCCCGATACGTTACGAGCGCGACGTTTCACTTCGGACTGTTGCTAGGAATGCTGGTG
>JBEKIO010000039.1:0-2654 GCA_050011715.1 Nitrososphaerales archaeon
CACGGTAGCGGGTAGCGCCTTGAACCGCGCCTAAACTCGAAGGAATCCCCCCGCTTTCGTAGTACTTTCGGAGTGTTAGAGTTTGGGCACCAGACGGCCAAGTCGGTTCGAGCTCGTCAGAATCCTAAGGGGTTGCCCGAAAAGCGCCCAAGCAAGGGTATCAACCACTACCACTAAGGGGATTTCTATCACCCGAAGGTGGGTCAGGCCCTGAGGGTTCTAATCGGCGGCGCAGAGCAGTCAGAACGAGTAATACAAAACGCCTGAGCGTCGCGATACACGTATAACCGCTGAGAAGGTCGGGGAGCCCTAATGTCGGTGAGTTCCACGCAACTCGCCCCTGGGGACCCGATCATTACCGTCGAGAATGTGAGCCTCGACTACTTCAAGGAGAAGGAGCCGCTCCCAGTGCTAGTCGACGTCTCGCTCACCGCAGGAAAGGACGAGTTGGTTGCGATAACCGGACCATCAGGTTGCGGCAAGTCCACTCTCCTCAGGATCATGGGAGGCCTGAACAAGGCCACAGCAGGGACTGTGAAGATCCTGAACTCTGAGGTGACGGGCCCGCGCAACGACATCACCATGGTCTTTCAGAATTTTGTACTGCTTCCATGGCGGACCTCGTTGGAGAATGTCCTCTTCGGCCTAAGCTCGCGGAAGGACCTCACCGCCGAGCAGAAGAAAGAAAAGGCCGAGAAGGCACTCGAGGAGACAGGGCTGATGGGGTTTGAGAATGTTTACCCGGGAGAGCTCTCCGGAGGAATGAAACAGAGGGTGGGGGTGGCCCGAGCCCTCGCAACGGACCCTGAGGTCATGCTCATGGATGAACCATTCAGCTCGCTCGACGACCTTACCGCCGAGAGGCTCAGGAAGGAAATCCACGAACTCCTGATCAACCCCTCGACTTCCGTCAAGACGGTCATCATGGTCAGCCACAACGTGGAGGAGATCATCGAACTGGCCGACAAGGTCGTCGTGCTTTCACAGCGACCTGCGCACGTGGTCGGCGAGATAAGGATAGACCTACCGAGACCAAGGAACAAGAAGTCTGAAGAGTTCTTCACATGGGTGGACAAGGTATATTCGCTCTTATCATGACCAGCCGACATCCCCATAAGCCGGGCGGAGGCGCGTGGAGGCGCAGGAAGAATTGGTAGAACCAGGAAGACCACTGCCTATCGCGCTCGTAATGCCAGGGAACGTCAGGGCCGGACAGGTAATCAGTTTAGTCGAGGTGACGGGCGGGCTAGGACCTAAGGTGGATGTATCCAGGCTCGCAGACGAGATGGACTACGACATAGCGGTTCTGCTGAGCACACTGGACGCAGCAGAGATGCTCGGCCTGGTGAGAAGCGAGAAGGGAGGCGTCTGCCTCACGGAACTCGGGCTCAAGTTCCAGAAGACGTCCAGGAACAAGGTCAGGATGCTCAAAGACAGGCTGGCTGCCATCGAACCGTTCCGCACGGCCCTAGAGCTTGCCTCCAGAGGCAGGCCGGTGACCGCGGGGCAGGTGGCGGATTCACTCTCCGAAATAGGCATCAAGTGGCACTACCAGCCGGAGCTCAACGAATCGCTCATCAATGCCCTACTAGTGCACTGGACCATCTACGGCGGGCTCATGAGGTACGACGGGAAGTCGGGCAAGTTCCAAAAAGCTTAGCCGTCAACGCCCCCGGACGGATAGATTGCGTTCCCGTTGACGAAGGTCGCCGTTATCCGCACCTTCCTGACCATCGCCGGGTGCATCCCCTCCAAGTCCGAATCAAGCAGAGCGAGGTTCGCGCCCGCACCTGTGGTCAGTCCGGACCCGACCTCGTCGAAACCGTTGGAGCGGGCATTCGACTCGTAGAGGTCCAATGCCTCTTCGAGGGAAAGTGACTCCTGGGGCGCGAAACAGCCTCTGGTCATCGCGGCCCAGACCCCTAGGAGGGGGCTCATCTGCTCGATCGGGGAGTCCGAGCCTCCTGACGCCACTATTCCCGCGGCCAACATCGATTTCAGCGGGTACAAGTCATTGACCCTGTCCTCGCCGAGCCTACTGGTGGCCCAGGCGTCGGACGTAATGAACAGAGGCTGGACGGCAGCTCTGATGCCATATTTTGCCATCTTTGTCAGCAAGTCCCTTCGAAGCAGGCTCGCGTGCTCTATCCTGTGCCTCCTTGGATTCTTGGCTCCGGTCACTCGCGAGAGAGCCTGGATTGCCTGCTCGATCGCCCTGTCTCCGATGGCGTGGATGATTACCTGGAAGCCTGCAGCGTCGGCCTCCTCGACGATGCTACCAAGCTCCTCGTCGGTGTGCCTCAGGATCCCGCTGTTGCTTGGGTCGTCTGTATAGGGCTGGCGCAGGGCGGCGGTTCTCGCCCCGAGGGAGCCGTCAGCGTAGACCTTCACGCCGATGATCCTGACCGTGTCGTCGTTGAGCTTCGAACGGAACCCCCTCCCTTCGACGTATCCCATAGCCTCTGCAGGGATGTATGCCCTGTAGCGCAAGGAAAGAGCATGGGTGGAATACAAAGCCATCAGGGCTTCGAGCTCCTCACGATACCCTGTCGACGATATGATCGAATGAAGGGTAGTGACTCCGCACTTCGCAGCCTCTGCCTCAGCAATCAGTAGGTCGCCTGCACAGACCTCTGCGCTTCTAGGAATCCCGC